>NZ_JBIVTR010000024.1:0-2918 GCF_044756785.1 Streptomyces sp. NPDC091649
CCCGGAGAGCCGGACGGCCACTCCTTGGGAGCCACAAATGGCAAGACACCATCAGCCACATCCGGCCCTCCCGGGCCGCCTAACACCTTACGGAGAGCACCATGGCCCAGCAGGACACCCCGCAGCCCCAGGTCACCTTCGTGAACAGGTTCACGGTCTCCGGGAGCCCCCAGGAGTTCGAGGACGCCTTCGCGCGTATCGCGGCCTTCATGAAGGAGCAGCCGGGCATCATCGGCTACACCCTGTCCCAGGACGTGAAGGACCCCCAGCGGTATGTGAACATCGCCCGCTGGGAGCACGCCGGGGCGCTGCGCGCGGCCGTCGGCCACCCGGACTTCCAGACGCACGTCAAGGAACTGCGGCAGCTCGCGGAGAGCGAGTCCGAGCTGTACGCGGAACGGCACCGCTATCTCGACCGCACCGCGTGAACTACGTCCCTCCGGCGTTTTCCCTCCCAGAAGAACACGTGAACAGGCCCTGAAATGACAGAAGTCGAGCGCAACCGGAACAACGCGCAGTACATCCGCATCGCGGGTGCGCGCGAGCACAACCTGAAGGACGTGTCGCTGCGGATCCCCAAGAACAGGATCACGGTGTTCACCGGCGTCTCCGGATCGGGGAAGTCGTCGATCGTGTTCGACACCCTGGCGGTGGAGGCGCAGCGGCAGCTCAACAGCACCTACGACTGGTTCATCCGCAACCAGTTGCCGAAGTACCAGCGGCCCCACGCGGACGTCATCGAGAACCTGACCGCTCCGGTGGTCGTCGACCAGAAACCGGTCGGCGGCAACGCGCGGTCGACGGTCGGCACGATGACGGACCTCTACTCGTCGCTGCGTGTGCTGTTCTCGCGCCTGGGCACCCCGTACAACCCGCCCTCGGCGTACTCCTTCAACAACCCGCAGGGCATGTGCCCGGACTGCGACGGCCTCGGCCGGATGCGCCGGGTGGACGTCGACCGGCTGCTCGACCGGACGAAGTCGCTCGACGGGGGCGCGATCCAGCTCAGCACGCACAAGCCCGGTGCGATGGACTGGCAGATGTACGCGAAGTCGGGGCACTTCGACACCGCGAAGGTGCTGAGCGACTACACCGAGGCCGAGTGGGAGATGCTCCTGCACGGCAGCGGCGGCACGGTGACGGTGTCCACGGCCAACACCACGGCGACCCTCAAGTACGAGGGCGTCGTGGCGCGCTTCGCCCGGACCAACCTCAAGCGCGACCTCGGCTCGCTCAGCGAGCGCGGCCGGGCCAACATCGAGCGGTTCATCACCCTGGGGGAGTGCACGGGCTGCGGTGGCACCCGGCTGAACCCCACCGCGCTCGCCACGACCATCGACGGCCGCACCATCGCCGACTGGACGCGGATGGAGATCAGCGACCTGATCAAGCTCCTCGACGGGATCGACGACCCGGTCGCCACCCCGATCGCCGCGGGAATCCGCACCGCGTTCGAGCGCATCGAGGGCATCGGCCTCGGCTATCTCTCGCTGGACCGGGAGACCCTCTCGCTCTCCGGCGGCGAGGCCCAGCGGTTGAAGACCGTACGCCATCTCAGCAGCAGCCTGGTCGGCATGACGTTCATCTTCGACGAGCCCAGCACGGGCCTGCACCCGCGTGACGTGGGCCGTCTCAACGGCCTGCTGCGGGAGTTGAGGGACATGGGCAACACGGTGATCGTGGTCGAGCACGACCCGGACGTCATCGAGATCGCCGACCACGTGGTGGACGTGGGTCCGGGGGCGGGCGTCCACGGCGGGGAGATCGTCTTCGAGGGCGGGTTCCCGGAGCTGAAGCGGGCCGACACGCTCACCGCCGTCTGTCTGCGCCGTACCGCGGACGTGAAGGCCGACGTCCGCCGTCCGACGGGGAAGCTCGCGGTGGAGAACGCCGACCTGCACAACCTCCGCAACGTCTCGGTGAGCATCCCGATGGGAGTGCTCACGGCGGTCACCGGAGTCGCCGGATCCGGAAAGAGTTCGCTGATCACCGGAGCGTTCCTGGACGCCTACCCGGACACGATCCTGGTCGACCAGACGGCGATCAGGGCGTCGTCGCGGTCCACGCCCGCCAGCCACCTCGACATGATGGACACGATCCGCAAGCTGTTCGCCAAGGCCAACGGCGTGCCGGTCGGCCTGTTCAGCTTCAACTCCGCGGGCGCCTGCGACGAGTGCAACGGGCGCGGTGAACTCGTCGTGGAACTGGCCTACATGGACCCCGTCCGGACCCGGTGCGAAGCCTGCGAGGGCCGGCGGTTCAAGGAGGAGGTCCTGGCCTACGAGCTGCGCGGGAAGTCCGTCGCCGACGTGCTCGACCTGTCTGCCGAGAGCGCCGTCGAGTTCTTCACCGAGCGCGAGGTCCTGGACAAGCTGACCGGTCTGACCGACGTCGGCCTCGGCTACCTCACGCTCGGGCAGCCGCTGAGCACGCTCTCGGGCGGCGAGCGCCAGCGCCTGAAGCTCGCGGGCCGGCTGCACGGCTCCAAGTCCGTGTACGTCCTCGACGAGCCGACGACGGGGCTGCACATGTCCGACGTCGACACCATCGTCGGGCTGATGAACAGCCTGGTGGACCAGGGCAACTCGGTCATCGTCATCGAGCACAACCTGGACGTCGTCCGGCAGGCCGACTGGGTGATCGACCTCGGGCCCGGCGGCGGCAAGCACGGCGGCCAGGTCGTCTTCAGCGGCACGCCGAAGGAGCTGCTGGAGGCCGACGGCTCCGCCACCGGCGAGTACCTCCGCCGCTACCGGACCGCCTGAGCACGGCGCCCGGCAGAGGGGGGGGGGGGGGGCGCCCCCCCCGGGCCCGCCCCCCCCCCCCCCCCCCCCCCCCCCCCCCCCCCCCCCGCCCCCCCGGCCCCCCCCGCCCCGCGGCACCCCCCCCCCCCGCCCCCCCCGCCCCCGCCCCCCCGC
>NZ_JBIVTR010000024.1:2928-104669 GCF_044756785.1 Streptomyces sp. NPDC091649
GGGCGGCCGCCGCGGCGGGCGGGGGGCGGGGGGGGGGGGGGCGGGGGGCCCCCCCCGGGGGGGGGCCCGCGGGGCCCCCCCCCCCCGCGGCCCCCCCCCCCCCCCTCTGCCGGAGCGACCCGGCCGGTCAGGCCGTCGCCGAGGTCATCCGCCGCAGCCCCGTGTACTGGAGCGCCGTGTACACCGCCACGATCAGGGCGCCGATCAGCAGGAAGACCACCCCGAACCCGTTGAGCGGTACGAAGCCGGCGAAGGCCGTCACCGCGCACCCGACCGCGCACAGGGAGTTCACCGCGACGACGGTCCTGGCCAGGGCGGGCGGGATCACCGGATAGCCCGCGACCAGGGCGAGGGAGGCGGCCCCGCCGATCTGGAAGATCCCGAACGCCACGCAGAAGACCACCGGCATCCCGGTCGCGGAGCCCAGCGGCACGGCCGCCGCGACGAGCACGACGCCCATCACGGCGGTGCTGACGCTGTCGACACGCAGCACGAGACGGAGGAACCGGGCGGCGTCCGGGGCGGGGGCCACCGCTGCGGACGGGGCGAGGGCGGCGCAGGTCATCTCGGTTCTCCTTCGGTCGGCGGATCGATGACACCGTGCCACGCGGACGGTCCCGGACTCCATGACCTCCCGGGTCATGGTCCCCGGCCGGGGAACAGCGGGCGGCGGACCGACGGGACCGAGGACGGGAATCCGGCGGCGATCCGACGGGCCGGGATCGGGGGCAGCGGGTCCACGGGCGGGAATCCACGGATACGGTGAGATCATGGAGACCCAAGAGCCGCCCCGTGTGGGCCTGTTGCTCCGCGCCTGGCGCCGCCGGCGCAAACTCAGCCAGCTCGACCTGGCGCTGAGGGCGGACTCCTCGACCCGGCACCTCTCCTGTGTGGAGACGGGCCGCGCCCGGCCGAGCCGGGAGATGGTCCTCCGGCTCGCCGAGCAACTCGACGTACCGCTGCGGGATCGCAACGGCCTGCTGCTGGCGGCCGGTTACGCCCCGGCGTACCGGGAGTCACCGCTCGACAGCGACCGGATGGCCATGGTCCGCTCCGCGATCAGGGCGATGCTGGCCGGCCACGAGCCGTACCCGGCCGCCGCGATCGACCGGATCTGGGACATCGTCGACCACAACGACGCGATGTCCCTCCTGCTCGGCGGTGTGCCACCGCATTTGACGGAGTCGGGCGGCAACGTGATGCGGCTGATCCTGCACCCGGAGGGGCTCGCCTCCCAGTGCCTGAACTTCGCCCAGGTCCGCGCCCACGCCCTCGGCCGGCTGCGGCACCAGGTCGACACCACCGGCCACCGCGATCTGCGGGAGCTGTACGAGGAGGTGTCCGCCTACCCGGCTCCGCCGGATCTCGACGCCGACCCCGGGCCGGTGGACCCGGCGGGCATCGTCGTCCCGCTGCGCATCCGTACGCCCCTCGGCGACATGGCGTTCTTCAGCACGATCGCCACCTTCGGAGCCCCGGCCGACGTGACCCTCTCCGAGCTCGCGGTGGAGTCGTTCTTTCCGATGGACGAGCGGACGGACGCGCTTCTGCGCTCCCTGGGGGCGGCGGGCGGCGGGGGTCAGTAGCGGCGCGGCCCTGAGCCGGAGCCCGGCCTGTGGTGGGGGTGGGCCCGGAAGTCCCGCCCGTCGCTGCGCATCTGCTGCACCCGGAGCCGGGCCTCCTGCTCGATCAGCAATCCGTCCGTGTTCTCGGTGGGCCCGCGCCGCCCGCGTCTGACCAGCACCACCACACAGCACGCCGCCATCCCGCCCAGACCGGCCAGTAATGCCGCCAATGTCCCCATAGGGCCCCGCTCCCCTGCCGTTCGGTCATATCCGGTGAGCGCGATTCTTCTGTCCCCGGCGACTCTCCGCAAGATCGCTCCCCAGTTGACTTCATACCCCTAGGGGGTATGTTGAGGAGAGTGGTCGCGACCCGGCGACCCTTGACGAGGGAGTGGGCCATGCAGACCGGTCTCAAGATCACGGCCTTCGCCGCAGGGCTCGCGGCGACCTTCGGGGCGGCGTACACGGTGGGCGGCGCTCTGGACCCCGCCGTCGCGAAGGAGCCGTCCCGGCACGACGGTCACGGTGCGAAGAAGGACCCGGCGGCGGAAAGGCGGGCGGCGGAGGGGACGGCGGGAAGGGCCCCGGAACTTCCCGGCGGCCTACAGGTCTCCGAGGGAGGGTTCGCCCTCGACCTCGCCACCCCGCGTGTCGAGGCGGGCGTGCCCGCCGAGCTGCGCTTCTCGGTCGTAGACGAGGGCGCTTCCCGCAAGGTGACCGCGTTCCGCCCCGAGCACGGCAGGGAACTGCACCTGATCGTGGCGTCGAACGACCTCGCCACCTACCGGCACCTGCACCCGGAGCGGGCCGCCGACGGCACCTGGTCCACCCCCGTCGAGCTGCCCGAGGCCGGCGGCTACCGGGTCTTCGCCGACTTCACCCCGGACGTGAAGAACGCCGAGGGGCTCACCCTGGGCGCGGACCTCGCGGTGTCGGGCGACGCGCGTCCCGAGCCGTTGCCCCGCGCCGAGCGGACGGTGACCGTCGACGGATACGAGGTGACCCTCGACGGGGAACTGCGCGCCGGGGCGGGCGAAGAGCTCCGGCTGGAGGTCGAGAAGGACGGCGAACCGGTCACCGACCTCCAGCCCTACCTCGGCGCGTACGGTCACCTCGTCGCGCTCCGGGCCGGGGACCTGGCGTACCTCCACGTCCACCCGAACGGTGAGCCGGGCGACGGGCGGACGAAGTCCGGACCGGAGGTCTCCTTCACCGCGACCGCCCCGAGCCGGGGGGCCTACCGCCTCTTCCTCGACTTCCGGCACGAGGGGAAGGTCCGTACGGCCGCCTTCACCGTGCACGCCGGGGCGGCGGCCGGCGAGTCCGTGCCGAAGGGCGGGGAATCCGCCGGGCACGAGCACTGAGGGGCCGGTCGCGCCGGTAATGGGGCGGCCTTCGCCGGGGGGAGGCTCCCGAGGTGCGGCCGGTGTGGCCGGGAGGTGAAGGAGGGGGGCTGGTTGAGGTGCCGACGCCTCTGGCTTAGGCTTACCTAACTTTCACCCGCTCGGCACAACCTGAGGACCCTCCATGCTCGGCTTCACCCGCGTGCGCCGCCACACCATCGCCGCGACGGCCACCACCGTCGCCCTCGCCGTCGCCCTGGTCGGCTGCTCCTCGGACGGCGACGGCGACAAGGACGGGGCGAAGGACTCGGCGAAGAGCGGCGGCGCCTTCCCCGTCTCGATCAAGAGCTCGCTCGGCACCGCGAAGATCGAGGAGAAGCCCGAGCGCATCGTCACCCTCGGCCAGGGCTCCGCCGAGACCGCGATAGCCCTCGGCGAGACCCCGGTCGGCATCGAGAGCTACCCCTGGGGCAGCGACAAGTCCGGGTACCTCCCGTGGATCAACGAAGCCGTCAAGAAGTCCGGCGACGAGCTGCCCAAGCAGTTCGCGGGCGGCGAGGAGATCGACTTCGAGGCGATCACCGAGCTGGAGCCGGACGTCATCCTCGCCCCCTGGTCGGGCATCACGCAGAAGCAGTACGACGTCCTCAAGGACATCGCCCCCACGGTCGCCTACCCCGACCAGGCGTGGAGCACCGACTGGGACCAGCAGATCGACATCATCGGCAAGGCGCTCGGCCGGACGAAGGACACCGACGGCCTCAAGACGAAGATCGAGAAGCAGCTCGCCGACGCAGCGGCCACCCGGCCGGGCTACAAGGACGTCACCTTCTCCTACATCTACAACTCCGGCCCCGGCACCCTCGGCGTCTTCAAGCCGGAGGAGCAGCGCGTGAAGATGGTCTCCTCGCTCGGCCTGAAGGTCGACCCGGTCGTCAACGGCTTCAAGGAGACCCCCGGCACCGACTCGGCCCTCATCGGCCTGGAGAACGCCGAGAAGCTCAAGGACAGCGACATCATCTTCACGTTCTACACGGACGAGAAGAACCGCAAGGAGATCGAGGGCCAGAAGCTGTACGGCGCGATCCCCGCGATCAAGAAGGGCGCCGTCGTCGCGAGCGACGACAACTCCTTCGTCACCGCCTCCTCGATCATCAACCCGCTGACCGTGCCCTGGACGATCGAGCGCTACCTGCCGATCATCGACCAGGCCGTCAAGGCCGCCGGCAAGTAACCCCGGCCGGGTACACGGACCTCCGAGGCACCAAGGCACACTCCACTCCCATGGCAACCACCACGGTCGCACCGCCGAGCGGCGCCGGTACCTCCCGTACCGGCGTCGCTCGACCGGCGTTCCTCCTGCTCCTCGGCCTGGCCGCGCTGGCCGTGGCGCTCTGCGCGAGCGTCATGTTCGGCAGCCGCAGCACCTCGCTCGGTGACGTCGTCGACGTCCTCCGGGGCACCGCCGACCCCAACATCACGGTCATCATCGAGAGCCGCTACCCCCGGACCGTCCTCGGCGTCCTCGCCGGGCTCTGCCTCGCGGTCGCGGGCACCCTGATGCAGGGCGTCTCCCGCAATCCGCTGGCCGAACCGGGCCTCCTCGGCATCAACGCCGGCGCCTCCGCGAGCATCGTCGCCGCGACCGCCTGGCTCGGGGCCTCCGGCGCCACCGACATCATGTGGTGGGCGCTGCCCGGCGCGCTCGTCGCCGGCGTCCTCGTCCATGTCATCGGCTCCGCCGGCACGGGGACGAGCGTGGTGCGCCTGGTCCTCGCCGGAGCCGTGCTGACCGCCGTCCTCATGGCGTTCATCCAGGCGGTGACCCTCAGCAAGCCGCAGGTGTTCGACAGCTACCGCTACTGGGTCGTCGGAGCACTCGGCGGCCGGGACCTCGACGTCTTCTGGTCCGTCCTGCCCTTCGCGGCCGTCGGATTCCTGCTCGCCCTCGCCCTCGGCCCCGGCCTCAACGCCCTGGCCCTGGGCGACGCGACCGCCGTCGCCCTCGGTTCGCACCCCGGACGCATCAGGGGCGGCGGCCTGCTCGCCGCCACGCTGCTCAGCGCCGCCGCGACGGCCGCCGTCGGACCGATCGCCTTCGTCGGCCTCGCCGTCCCGCACGTCGTACGGGCCCTCGTCGGCGTCGACTTCCGCCTCCAGGTCGTCTTCTCCGCCCTGATGGGTCCCACCCTCCTGCTCCTCGCGGACGTGGTGGGCCGGGTCGTCATGCGCCCCACCGAACTCATGGTCGGCGTCGTCACCGCCTTCATCGGCGCACCCGCGCTGCTCATCGCCGTCCGCAGGATGAGGGGCACCTCATGACCGTCACCGACCGAACCGCCACCGGCCGGAACGCCCCCGCCCGCAAGGCCCCCCGGGGCTATCTGGTCGTCGGCAGCACCGTGGCGCTGCCCATGCGCCGGGCCTCCGTGTTCGCGGGCGCGGGGCTCCTCGTGCTGCTCCTCGCGGCCGCCGTCACCACACTGGCGTGGGGGCGCCTCGGCATCGACCTCGCCGACCTGCCCGCCGCGCTCGCCGGGGACGCGGAGGGCAAGGACCGGTTCGTCTTCAACCGGCTGCGCGGCCCCCGCCTCACCGTCGCCATCGGGGTCGGCGCGGCCCTCGGCCTCTCCGGCGCGTTGTTCCAGTCCGTCACCCGCAACCCGCTCGGCAGCCCCGATGTCATCGGGCTCTCCGCCGGAGCGGGCGCGGGCGCGGCGATCTGCGCCCTGATGTTCCCCGACACGGTCCCCGTCGCCGTCGGCGCGCTCATCGGCGCGATCCTCGCGATGGCCCTCGTGTACGTCTCCACCGGCACCGGTTTCCGTAACCCCGCCCGGCTCGTCATCGCCGGAATCGGGGTCGCCGCGATGGGCGCGGCCGTCACCCAGTACGTCGTCTACGCCCTGGAGCGCGACAAGGCGTCCGTCCTCACCGCCTACGTCAACGGCAGCCTGACGGCCCGTTCCTGGACGGACGCCGGCACCGTCTGGCTGGTCCTTCTCGTCACCGCCCCGCTGACCGCGCTGATCTCCCGTCGGCTCGACATCGGTGAGATGGGCGACGACATCGCCGAAGGGCTCGGCTCCGAGCCGAAGAAGGCCAAGACCCTCGCCGTGGTCCTGGCCATCGCCCTCTCGGCCGCCGCGGTCAGCGTCTCGGGACCCATCGCCTTCATCGCCCTGACCGCACCCCAGATCGCCAGGCGCCTCACCCGGGGCTCCGGTCCCCATCTGCTGCTCTCCGCCCTCACCGGTGGCCTGCTGCTGGTCCTCGCGGACCTGTGCTCCCAGCAACTGGCGCTCTTCGACGACCTGCCGGTCGGGATCTACACGATGGCGATCGGCGGCGCCTACCTCGGCTATCTGCTGGTACGGGAGTGGCGCAGGGGCGTGCTCTGACGGATGCCCGTTCCGTGGCGCCGGGCGGGGTTTCAGCCGTTCCGCGGAGGGAGGTCCGCCGGCCGCGCGGGGGGCCGGGGCCGGGGCCGAGGCGGTGGCGACTGGTCACGTACAGGTTCGTGGACCATACTGCCCGCCGTGGAGCAGAGCATAGAGTCCAACAAGAAGCCCGAGTTCGCCGCAGGCACCGACCCGGCGTTCATCCCCCTGCCCGGACTGGCGGCCCCCGTCGCGACCCGGAAGCCCGACGCGGAAACGGAGGCAGATCCGCAGGACGCCGGTCCGGACGCGGAACCGCTGAGCGACGCCGGGCTCGAAACGGCGGAGGCGACGGGCGACGCCGACGGGGAACCGGAGGCGGCGAAGGACGATGCCGCGGGCGACGAAGCCGAGGAGGGCCCCGTATTCGAGGTCAGCGACCGGCGTGGTTCGATCCGGGTGGCCAGGGAAGGCATCCGGTTCCGGCTGGACGACCAGGAGGCCGAGTTCGGCTGGGACGAGATCGGCGCGGTGGAGACCACCCCGGCCCGCTTCGGCCGCAGGTTCACCGTGACCGTCCACCTGTCGACCCGCCGGTGGTTCAACGGTGAGGTCGAGGCGGGGAGCCGCGGCGAGCTCAAGGGCTGGCCGGCCGAGCTGGACACCGTCCTGGACGCCTACTTCGAGGGGGCCTGAGCGGCCCGCCGCGAGACGCCCCCGACGGAGCGGCCCAGCCGACCGGGGCGGGGCCGGCGGTCGGACGGCGGCTCCGGCCGTGCCGCGCGGTGTTGAGCCGAGCCGGTGTTGAGCCGAGCCGGTGTTGAGCCGAGCGGGTGTTGAGCCGCCCGGTGCCGCGCGGGCGGGAACCCGCCCGCGCGGCACCGGGCGCGTCGCCCCGGACGCTCACCCGTGCCGGATCGCGCGGCGGCACGCAGCGCCGTCAGGGCCGCTCGCGATTGCGGGCCCGGACGCGCAGCGCGACGTAACCGGCCAGAGCGACGACGGCCAGCGCCAGCACGACCTTGGACGCGACGCCGACGTACGTCCCGACGACGTCCCACTGATCGCCGAGCCAGTACCCGGCCATCACCAGCACGGTGTTCCATACGAGGCTGCCCGCCGTGGTCAGTGCGACGAACACCGGCAGCGGCATGCGCTCCACGCCCGCGGGCACCGAGATCAGGCTCCGGAACACCGGCACCATGCGGCCCAGCAGGACCGCCTTGGCGCCGTGCCGGGCGAACCACTCCTCCGTCCGCACCAGGTCGGAGGTCTTGACCAGCGGCAGCTTCGCCCACCAGGCGTGCATCCGCTCCCGGCCGAACACGGCTCCGATGCCGTACAGGACCACCGCCCCGACGACCGAGCCGAGCGTCGTCCAGAACAGGGCCGAGGCGATGCTGAGCACTCCCTGCGAGGCGGCGAACCCGGTCAGCGGCAGGATGACCTCGCTGGGCAGCGGCGGGAAAACGTTCTCCAGCGCGATCGCGGCACCCGCGCCGGGGCCGCCGAACGCCTCGACCAGCCCGGCGGCCCAGCCGGCGAGGCCCCCTTGCGGCCCCGGGGCGGACGGCGGCTCCTGGGCGGCCGACAGGGTCAGGTGCATGTGTCCATGGTCCCTCAGGCCCCGCCGAGCACCACCGAACGGCTCAGGTGGCGCGGGAGATCCGGGTCGAGCCCGCGTGCGGCCGCGCGGGCGCGGCGCTGTACGCGTACGAGGCGCTGTACGCGTACGAGGTCGGCCAGCGGGTCGAGGCCGCCGTCCACCCACTGGGCGCCCGTGGCGCGCACCTGCTCCGGCAGTCCTTCGGGCGCCTCACCGAACATCCAGGTAGCGGTGCCCGCGGTGGAGACGCTGATGGGGCCGTGGCGGTACTCCATCGCCGGGTAGGACTCCGTCCAGACTGCGACGCCCCCTTCATCTTCAGCGCCGCCTCGTGAGCCAGGCCGACCGTCCAGCCCCGGCCGAGGAAGGAGAACCCGACCCGGTCGTAGCGGCGGCCGAACGGGGCCGGCTGAGCCCGTTTGTAGATTTCTGAACGTTACATGCGGCTATCGAGCGAAAACAAGCAAGTCGTAGGCGGGTGAAGGGCTCGCGGGGGCCTCTGTGCGACGCTTGCGGCGGTCCGGCCACCGGCGACCGCGTTCCCGCGAAGCGCGGTGCCCGCGCCGGACGGTGAGGAGACGCTCTTGTCCAGGGACGCCCGGTGGGACGCGCTGCTGGAACTGGTCGGCAAGCACGGCAGGGTGGACGTCGAGGAGGCGGCGGCGACGCTCGACGTCTCGGCCGCCACCATCCGCCGCGACCTGGACCAGCTGGCCGAACAGCACCTGCTCACCCGTACTCGGGGCGGTGCGGTCGCGCACGGGGTCTCCTACGAGCTGGCGCTCCGCTACAAGACGGGCCGTCACGCGCCGGAGAAGCAGGCGATCGGCCGCGCGGTGTCGGGCCTCGTCGCCGTCGGCGAAGTGGTCGGCCTGACCGGCGGAACGACCGTGACCGAGGTGGCCAGGGCGCTGGCGGTACGCCAGGACATCGTGGGGGAGACGGCGGTGGCGGGCGGACAGCCGACGCTGACCGTGGTGACCAACGCGCTGAACATCGCCGCCGAACTGGCGATCCGGCCGCAGATCAAGATGGTGGTGACGGGCGGGGTCGCGAGGCCCCAGTCGTACGAACTGACGGGCCCGCTCGCCGTCGGCGTGATGAACGAGATCACGCTGGACGTCGCCGTCCTCGGGGTGAACGCCATCGACATCGAACGCGGCGCCTACGTCCACCACGAGGGCGAGGCCAGCGTCAACCGGCTGCTCGCGGAGCGGGCCCAGCGGGTGGTGGTGGCGGCCGACTCGTCGAAGATCGGCAAACGGGCCTTCGCCCGGGTCTGCGACCTGGGGCTGGTCGACGTCCTGGTCACCGACTCCCGCATCGCGGCGGAGGCGCGGGACCGATTCGACGAGGCGGGGGTCCAGGTCGTCACGGTCTGATGGCCGTGGCCCGCACCGTCGCGTCGGAGGGGCGGGCGTCATGAACCGGTGTCCGTCGGGTACCGGAAGCGACACGGACCGACGCTTCGCCGTGTCGTTGGTACGCCGAACGGGTGAGGGGCGAGAGGATTGCCCGATGAACAGTGAGTGCAGCCGGTGCGAATCCGTCCGGCTCGACGACGGGGTGGCCCTGTGAGCAGGTACGACAGGTATGACAGATACGACGCCACCGACGAACAGTGGGAGGGACTCGCGCAGGTCGTGCCGCTGCGGGGCCGCGACGAGTGGCCGTCCCGGATCGACCACCGCACCGTCCCGGACGAGCGCGCGGCCGAACAGCGGCGCCTGGTCGTGCTGCGGGTGCAGGTCTTCGCGGACGCACGCGAGGTCGCCGAGTACCTGGTCGCCCAGGTCCCGGTGCTGCTCGACCTGACGGCGGCGGAGTCGGACGTGGCGAAGCGGATTCTCGACTTCAGCAGTGGTGTGGTCTTCGGCCTCGGCAGCGGCATGCACCGCGTCGACCGCAACGTCTTCCTTCTCGCGCCGGTCGGCATGGAGGTCGAGGGGGTCACGCCCGCGGGCCTCGCCCAGTCCTAGGAAGCGGCAGTCGGGGCGGCAGCCGGACCGGACCGCCGCCCCGGCCGCGGTCCGCCCCGCCTCCGCCCGCGGAGCCGGCTTCGTGTGCCGGGTCCCCGTACGCCCGCGCCGGGTCCCGTACTTCCGCGCCGGGCCTACGTTCCCGGTTCCGGGCCCCGTCCTCCGCGCCGGGCGGGCGCTGTCGGTGGCCGGTGATAGACCTGAGCGCGTGACAGACATCGAGGTGGCAGAACTCCAGCGACGGCTGGCCGCGTTCGCGGCGGCGCGGGGCTGGGGGCAGTACCACACCCCGAAGAACCTGGCGGCCGCGCTCAGCGTCGAGGCGTCCGAACTGCTGGAGATCTTCCAATGGCTGACGCCCGAACAGTCGGCGGCGATCATGGAGAACCCCGCATCGGCCCACCGGGTCGCCGACGAGGTGGCGGACGTGTTCGCCTATCTCCTGCAGTTCTGCGAGGCGTTGGGCATCGACCCGGCGGCTGCGCTGGTGGCCAAGATGCAACGGAACGAGACGCGTTTCCCTCTGCCGGGCGCTCCTGAACCTCACCGTCGTCACTCTTCGGAGTGAGCGAGATGTTCACAGTCGACTTCGTGTCCACAGATTTCCGATTTCCTCTGGCCTTACGGTGCTGTCTACCTCACTGTGGGTAATGAATGAGGTGAGCGGGTTTTCGTACGGACGGGGGAGACACATGGAAGCGGAGCGACTCATCGAAGCGGGGCGGCGGTCGCTGGCGGGCAGCCGGGGCGCGCTGGACGTCATGGCGGAGGCGTGGCAGGCACAGGCGATCGCGCGGGCGGTCGGCAGTCGACTGGCGCAGTACGGGCCGATGGAATTACGGAGCGAGGCGCGGGCGCTCGGGGAGATCGGCGCCGGATGCTCCGCACTGGATCACCCGGCGGTGCTCTCCGGCGGTGCCAGGGCGGCCCAGTTGACGGGCATCGCCGATGTGCGTCCGGCCCTGGCCGGACTGGCGCTGCTCCTGGGCGAGGCCGGGATCGCGCTGGTCGGGGTGGCCTGCGACACGGGGGAGGACGGTCTCTACTGGCAGTGCATCGAGGCCATGGACGCGGCGGACGAATCACTGGACCGCGTGCACGGGATGCTGAGGCGGCTGGCGGAGCGGGAGAGGGAGCGCGACGGCCCCTACGGCGGCATCCGGGGCCCCGCACCGTCGGCGGCGGGGCCCTGAGAGAGGGGCGACGCGGAGGGGGCCCGGCCGGGCTGGTGAGGAGGACCGGGCGCCGGAGGGGCAGGATGGAGGCATGGATCTTCGCATCTTCACCGAGCCCCAGCAAGGGGCCGACTACGACACCTTGCTCACCGTCGCCAAGGCCACCGAGGACCTGGGCTTCGACGCCTTCTACCGCTCCGACCACTATCTCCGCATGGGCTCCGGCGACGGCCTGCCCGGACCGACGGACGCCTGGATCACCTTGGCCGGACTGGCGCGCGAGACCCGGCGGATCCGGCTCGGCACGCTGATGACCGCCGGCACCTTCCGGCTTCCGGGAGTGCTGGCCATCCAGGTGGCCCAGGTGGACCGGATGTCCGGCGGCCGGATCGAACTGGGACTCGGCGCAGGCTGGTTCGAGGAGGAGCACAGGGCCTACGGCATTCCGTTCCCGAAGGAGAAGCTGGGGCGCCTGGAGGAGCAGCTCGCGATCGTCACCGGCCTGTGGACGACGGAGGTGGGCAAGACCTTCAGCTACGACGGGACCTACTACCAGCTCACGGACTCGCCCGCGCTGCCCAAGCCCGCCCAGGCCAAGGTGCCCATCCTGATCGGCGGCCACGGTGCGACGCGCACCCCGCGGCTCGCCGCGCAGTACGCGGACGAGTTCAACATCCCGTTCGCCTCGCTGGAGGACAGTGAGAAGCAGTTCGGCCGGGTCCGGGCCGCGGCGCAGGCGCACGGTCGCTCACCGGACGACCTGGTGTACTCGAACGCGCTGATCGTCTGCACGGGCAAGGACGACGCCGAGGTCGCCCGACGCGCGGCGGCCATCGGCCGGGACGTGGAGGAGCTCAAGGCGAACGGGCTCGCGGGCTCGCCCGCCGAGGTGGTCGACAAGATCGGCAGCTACGGGGCGATCGGCTCGTCGAGGATCTACCTCCAGATCCTCGACCTGGACGACCTGGACCATCTGGAACTGATCTCCTCGCAGATCCAGTCCCAGTTGACCTGACCTGACCTGACCTGACCTGACCTGACCTGACCGAGCCGGGACGGAACGGGGCGGGGCGGGGCCGGGCGGAGTCTCGATCAAGCTCGCCCTCGACCGTCCGGGCGAACGAGGAGGAGGCGGCTGTGAGTACCGGCAGCACGCTCGCCGACGCGCTGAAGGCCGGGCCCGTCCTGCTGGACGGCGGGCTCTCCAACCAGCTGGAGGCCCAGGGCTGCGACCTGTCCGACGCGTTGTGGTCGGCCCGGCTGCTGGCCGACGCGCCGGAACAGATCGAGGCCGCTCACCTCGCCTACCTCCGGGCGGGGGCACGGGTGCTCATCACGGCCGGCTATCAGGCCACCTTCGAAGGGTTCGCACGGTACGGGATCGACCGGGCCGGGACCGAGGCCCTGCTCGCCCGGAGCGTGCGGCTGGCCCGGAGCGCCGCCGACGCGGCGCGCCGGGCCGACCCCGGGCGGCAGGTCTGGGTCGCCGCATCGGTCGGCCCGTACGGCGCGATGCTCGCGGACGGCAGCGAGTACCGGGGGCGCTACGGGCTGAGCGTCCGGGAGCTGGAGCGCTTCCATCGTCCCCGGGTGGCGGCCCTGGCTGCTGCCGGGCCCGACGCCCTGGCGCTGGAGACGGTGCCGGACGTGGACGAGGCCGAGGCCCTGGTCCGGGTGGCCGAGGAGACCGGGCTGCCGTACTGGCTCTCCTACAGCGTGGCGGGCGGCCGGACCAGGGCCGGCCAGCCGCTGGAGGAGGCGTTCGCGGTGGCGTCGGGGCGGGGCGCCGCCCTCGCGGTCGGGGTCAACTGCTGCGATCCGGAGGAGGTGTCGGGGGCCGTGGAGCGCGTGGCGGCGGTCACGGGCGGGCCCGCCGTGGTCTACCCGAACAGCGGGGAGGGCTGGGACCCGGGAGCGCGGCGGTGGACCGGGCGCGGCACCTTCGATCCGGAGCGGACGCGGGCCTGGACACGGGCCGGGGTCAGGCTCGTCGGAGGCTGCTGCCGGGTGGGCCCGGACCGCATCGCGGAGCTGGCCGGGCGGCTGGCACGCTGAAGCGTGGGCGGAGTCCCCGGGGAAGCTCGGGGAGGCCGCCCGGGGCGGCGGAAAATGCCTGGTCGGGGCAGAGGGCGAGGACCATACTCGGACAGGTGTTCCTGACAATCGGTACGACCGGCACCTCTGAACGTCCCGCCACGGACCTGGGCTTCCTGCTGCACAAGCATCCCGACAAGGCGCAGACGTTCTCCACCTCGCACGGCTCCGCGCACGTCTTCTACCCAGAGGCGTCCGCCGAGCGCTGCACGGCCGCACTCCTGCTGGAGGTGGAACCGGTGGCGCTGGTGCGGCGCGGCAAGGGCAAGGGCCGGGGAGGGGCGCCCGACGCGGCGCTCGCGCAGTACGTCAACGACCGCCCCTACGCGGCGTCCTCACTGCTGTCGGTCGCCCTCGCCGCCGTGTTCAAGTCAGCGCTCGGCGGCGTCTGCCGAGCCATGCCCGAGCGGGCCCGGAGCCCGTTGCCGCTGCGGATCGAAGTACCCGCCCTGCCCGCCAGGGGCGGCGCCGAGCTGGTGCACAAGCTGTTCGCGCCGCTCGGCTGGTCGCGGGTCGAGGTGACGGCCGTACCGCTGGACGAGGAGTTCCCCGCATGGGGCGACTCGCGCTACGTGACCCTGTTGCTGGAGGGAGAGTTGCGGCTCGCCGACGCGCTGCGGCAGCTCTACGTCCTGCTCCCGGTGCTCGACGACGCCAAGCACTACTGGGTCGCGCCCGACGAGGTGGACAAGCTGCTGCGGGCGGGGGAGGGCTGGCTGGCCGACCACCCCGAGCGGCCGCTGATCACCCGCCGCTATCTCTCCCACCGCTGGGGGCTCACCCGCCAGGCCGACCAGGCCCTGGAGCTGGTGCGGCTCGCGGAGTCGGACGACCTCGACGTGGACAGCGTCGACAACGCGGTGGACGAGAGCACCGACACGGAGGAGAAGCCGGTCCCGCTCGCCGGACAGCGGCGCACCGCGATCCTCGACGCGCTGCGCGCCGCCGGGGCGACCCGGGTGCTCGACCTGGGCTGCGGCCAGGGTCAGTTGGTGCAGGAACTGCTCAAGGACGTGCGCTTCACGGAGATCGTCGGCGTCGACGTCTCCATGCGTGCCCTCACCATCGCCTCGCGGCGGCTCAAGCTGGACCGGATGGGTGAGCGCCAGGCCGACCGGGTCACCCTGCGGCAGGGTTCGCTGACCTACACGGACAAGCGGCTGAAGGGCTACGACGCCGCCGTGCTCAGCGAGGTCGTCGAGCACCTGGACCTGCCCCGGCTGCCCGCGCTGGAGTACGCGGTGTTCGGCGCGGCGCGGCCCGGGACGGTGCTCGTGACCACGCCGAACGTCGAGTACAACGTCCGCTGGGAGACGCTTCCGGCCGGACACGCCCGACATGGGGATCACCGCTTCGAGTGGACCCGGGCCGAATTCCGGGAGTGGGCCGGCCAGGTCGCCGAACGACACGGATACACCGTCCGGTACGTGCCCGTCGGGCCCGACGACCCCGAGGTGGGGCCGCCGACGCAGATGGCCGTGTTCACCCGGACCACGGAAACCACCGGGACCACCGGGACCAGAGAGACCAGCGGAACGACCGGGAAGAAGGAGGCGGAAGCCGCATGAACAGCGACCACGGCACAACCGACGCGACACCCGCCACCGGGGCGGCACCCGCCATCGACGCGACACCCGCCACCGGGGCGGCATCGGCCACCGGCGCGACATCCGCCACCGAGGCGGCACCCGCCACGGACACGGGGCCCGCCGCCGAGAGCTCGGCGCGCGTCCTGCCGGTGACCGACCTCTCCCTCGTCGTCCTCATCGGCGCCAGCGGATCGGGCAAGTCCACCTTCGCCCGCAAGCACTTCCAGCCGACCGAGGTCCTCTCCTCGGACTTCTGCCGGGGCTTGGTCGCCGACGACGAGAACGACCAGAGCGCCAGCCGCGACGCCTTCGACGTGCTGCACTACATCGCCGGCAAGCGCCTGGAAGCCGGGCGGCTCACCGTGATCGACGCCACCAGCGTCCAGTCCGAGAGCCGCAAGCAGCTCGTCCAGCTGGCCCGGAAGCACGACGTCCTGCCCATCGCCATCGTCCTCGACCTCCCCGAGGAGGTCTGCGCCGCCCGCAACGCCGCCCGCCCCGACCGCGCCTCCATGCCGCGCCATGTCATCCAGCGGCACCGCCGCGAGCTGCGGCGCTCCCTGCGCGGCCTGGAGCGCGAGGGCTTCCGCAAGGTGCACGTCCTGCGCACCGAGGCGGAGGCCGAGAGCGCCGAGGTGGTCCTGGAGCGCCGCTACAACGACCTGCGCCACCTCACCGGCCCGTTCGACATCATCGGGGACGTCCACGGCTGCCGCTCCGAGCTGGACACCCTGCTCGGCACCCTTGGTTATGTGGACGGAGCCCACCCCCAGGGGCGTACCGCCGTGTTCGTCGGCGACCTCGTCGACCGGGGCCCCGACAGCCCCGGCGTGCTGCGCCGGGTCATGTCCATGGTGTCGGCGGGCAACGCCCTGTGCGTCCCCGGCAACCACGAGAACAAGCTCGGCCGCTATCTCGCGGGCCGCAAGGTCCAGCTCACCCACGGGCTGGCGGAGACGGTCGAGCAACTGGAGCGCGAGGACGCCGAGCACCCCGAGTTCCGGGGGCAGGTCAGGGAGTTCATCGACGGTCTGGTCAGCCACTACGTCCTGGACGAGGGCAAGCTGGTGGTCTGTCACGCCGGACTGCCCGAGAAGTACCACGGCCGTACCTCCGGCCGGGTCCGTTCGCACGCGCTCTACGGGGACACGACGGGGGAGACCGACGAGTTCGGGCTGCCCGTGCGCTACCCGTGGGCCGAGGAGTACCGGGGCCGCGCCACCGTGGTCTACGGCCACACCCCGGTCCCCAGCACCTCCTGGATCAACAACACCATCTGTCTCGACACCGGGGCCGTCTTCGGCGGGAGGATGACCGCCCTGCGCTGGCCGGAGCGTGAACTCGTCGACGTACCCGCCGAGAAGGTCTGGTACGAGCCCGTCAAGCCGCTGACCACCGAGGCGCCCGGGGGCCGGGAGGGCCGGCCGCTGGACCTCGCCGACGTCCAGGGCCGCCGGGTCGTGGAGACCCGGCACATGGGCCGTGTCGCCGTGCGCGAGGAGAACGCCGCCGCCGCGCTGGAGGTGATGAGCCGGTTCGCCGTCGACCCACAGCTCCTCGCCTACCTCCCGCCCACGATGGCGCCCACCGCCACCTCCCGCGAAAAAGGCTTCCTGGAGCACCCCGCCGAGGCGTTCGCTCAGTACGCGGCCGACGGCGTCGAGCGGGTCGTGTGCGAGGAGAAGCACATGGGCTCCCGGGCCGTCGCCCTGGTCTGCAAGGACGCGGACGCCGCGACCGCGCGCTTCGGCACGGCGGGCCCCACCGGCGCGCTGTACACCCGCACCGGGCGGCCGTTCCTGGACGACACGGCCATGACCGAGACGGTCCTGGCCCGGCTCCGCGCCGCCGTCACCGCCGCCGGACTCTGGACGGAGTGGGACACCGACTGGGTGCTCCTGGACGCCGAGCTGATGCCGTGGTCGCTCAAGGCCGGCGGGCTGCTGCGCTCGCAGTACGCCGCCGTCGGCGCCGCGGCCGGTGCGGTCTTCCCGCCGGCTGTCGCCGCCCTGGAGCAGGCGGTGGCCCGGGGCGTCGACGTGGCCGGCCTGGCCGGGAACCAGCGTGCCCGGGCGCAGGACGCGGCCGCGTTCACCGAGGCGTACCGGCGCTACTGCTGGCCCACCGAAGGGCTGGAGGGGATGCGGATCGCTCCGTTCCAGATCCTCGCCGTCCAGGGCCGGTCCCTGGCGTCCGTGCCGCACGACGAGCAACTGGCCTGGCTGGACCGGCTCGTCGAGCACGACGGGACGGGGCTGCTCCAGGTCACCCGTCGGCTGATCGTCGACACCGGGGACGAGAACTCCGTGCGCTCCGGCGTGGACTGGTGGCTGGAGATGACCGGGCGCGGCGGCGAGGGCATGGTCGTCAAGCCGCTCGGAGCACTCGTCCGCAACGCCGGGGGCCGGCTCGTCCAGCCCGGCATCAAGGTGCGCGGCCGGGAGTATCTCCGCATCATCTACGGCCCCGAGTACACCCGTCCGGAGAATCTGGATCGGCTGCGCTCCCGGTTCCTCGGTCACAAGCGCTCGCTGGCGCTCCGGGAGTACGCGCTCGGCCTGGAGGCGCTGGAGCGGCTGGCGGACGGCGAGCCGCTGTGGCGGGTCCACGAGGCGGTGTTCGCCGTCCTGGCCCTGGAGTCGGAGCCGGTGGACCCCCGGCTCTGACGGGGGAGGGGCGCCCGTCGCGTGCGCCCCGTGGAACCGGTGGGCGGTTCGCCGGGTGAACCGCGCTCCGCGCGGTGAGGATGAAGGCATGGGATTCCATGTCGACTCCGAAACCGGGCGGCTGCGCCGCGTCATACTGCACCGACCCGATCTGGAGCTGAAGCGGCTCACCCCCAGGAACAAGGACGCGCTCCTGTTCGACGACGTCCTGTGGGTGCGCCGCGCCCGGGAGGAGCACGACGGGTTCGCCGACGTCCTGCGCGACCGGGGGGTCGCGGTGCACTTCTTCGGGGATCTCCTGCGCGAGTCCCTCGCCATCCCGGTGGCGCGGCGGCTGGTGCTCGACCGGGTCTTCGACGAGAAGGAGTACGGTCCGCTCGCCACCGAGCACCTGCGGGCCGCCTACGAGACCTTGTCCCCGGCGGAGCTGGCGGAGGCGCTGGTCGGCGGCATGACCAAGCGGGAGTTCCTGGAGCGGCACAGCGAGCCGGTCTCGGTCCGCTTCCACGTGATGGACCTGGACGACTTCCTGCTCGCCCCGCTGCCCAACCACCTCTTCACCCGGGACACCTCCGCGTGGATCTACGACGGGGTCTCCATCAACGCGATGCGCTGGCCGGCCCGGCAGCGCGAGACCGTCCACTTCGAGGCCATCTACCGGCACCACCCCCTCTTCACCGGTGCGGAGGCGGGCGCCTTCCACCACTGGTCGGAGGGTCAGGACGACTATCCCTCCACCATCGAGGGCGGTGACGTCCTGGTCATCGGCCAGGGGGCGGTCCTGATCGGGATGAGTGAGCGCACCACGCCGCAGGCGGTGGAGATGCTCGCGCGCGGCCTCTTCGACGCCGGTTCGGCGCGCACGATCGTGGCGCTCGACATGCCCAAGGCCCGGGCGTTCATGCACCTCGACACGGTGATGACCATGGTCGACGGTGACACGTTCACCCAGTACGCCGGTCTTGGCATGCTGCGCTCGTACACCATCGAGCCCGGCAGCGGCCCCCGCGAGCTGAAGGTCACCGACCATCCGCCCGAGCACATGCACCGCGCCATCGCGGCCGCCCTCGGCCTCGACTCCGTCCGGGTGCTCACCGCCACCCAGGACGTGCACGCAGCCGAGCGCGAGCAGTGGGACGACGGCTGCAACGTGCTCGCCGTCGAGCCCGGCGTCGTCGTCGCGTACGAGCGCAACGCCACGACCAACACGCATCTGCGCAAGCAGGGCATCGAGGTGATCGAGATCCGGGGCAGTGAGCTGGGCCGCGGGCGCGGCGGACCGCGCTGCATGAGCTGCCCGGTCGAGCGGGACCCGGTGGCATGAGGACCCTGCGGACGGCGACCCGGTCCTGTATAGAGATGCGAGGTATCGTATAGACTTCCAGTCCGCCCGTGCGCAGTGCGCCGATCCCCGCCCGACCCAGGAGCAGTCATCATGGCCATAGACCTCACCGGCCGCCACTTCCTCAAGGAGCTGGATTTCACCTCCGAGGAGTTCCTCGGCCTGGTCTCCCTGGCCGCCGAGCTGAAGGCGGCCAAGAAGGCGGGGGCCGAGGTCCAGCGGCTGCGCGGGAAGAACATCGCGCTGATCTTCGAGAAGACCTCGACGCGGACCCGCTGCGCGTTCGAGGTCGCCGCCGCCGACCAGGGCGCCTCCACCACCTATCTCGACCCCTCGGGTTCCCAGATGGGCCACAAGGAGTCGGTGAAGGACACCGCCCGGGTGCTCGGCCGGATGTTCGACGGGATCGAGTACCGGGGCGACAGCCAGCGGACCGTCGAGGAGCTGGCCGCGTACGGCGGGGTGCCGGTCTTCAACGGGCTCACCGACGACTGGCACCCCACCCAGATGCTCGCCGACGTGCTCACCATGACCGAGCGCCGCGAGGGGCCCGTGGCGGGGGCGGTCTTCGCCTACCTCGGCGACGCCCGCTTCAACATGGGCAACTCCTATCTGATCACCGGCGCCCTGCTCGGCCTGGACGTCCGGATCGTGGCCCCCGAGGCGTACTGGCCGGACCGCTCCGTCGTCACACGGGCCCGGGAGCTCGCCGAGGCCAGCGGCGCGACGATCACCCTCACCGAGGACGTCGCGCGGGGCGTCCGGGGCGCCGACTTCGTCGCCACCGACGTCTGGGTCTCGATGGGGGAGCCCAAGGAGGTCTGGGCCGAGCGCATCGCCGCACTCGCGCCGTACGCCGTGACGATGGACGTCCTGCGGGCCACCGGCAATCCGGACGTGGCCTTCCTGCACTGCCTGCCGGCCTTCCACGACCTCGGCACCCAGGTGGGCCGCGACGTCCACGCCACCCACGGGCTGGCCGAGCTGGAGGTCAGCGACGAGGTCTTCGAGTCCGCGCACTCGGTCGTCTTCGACCAGGCGGAGAACCGGATGCACACGATCAAGGCCGTACTGGTGGCGGCCCTGGCCGGGGCGTAGCCCGCCGCCGCGGAGGGTGCGGCCCTCCCGTACGGGTACGGGGGACGGGTTCGCATGCTCATACACCCGATTGGGTGAACATGCGTGGTGGTGGCTACGATGTCGCCTCTTGATGGGGTTCGGGCTCGCACATGCCCGGGCCCCTTCCCATGTCGCCCGGGGCCCCCACGGCCGCCGTGCGCACCGGGCAACGTCCCCCCACCGCTCCACCAGAGATGAGAACGTCCCGCATGAGCCCCGGTCTGCCGCGTTCCGGCACCCCGCAGAGCCCCGGCCCCCCGAAGGCGGGCGCGCGCCGCAAGAGTCCCGATCAGCTGATCGCCGAGTCCGGCGGAGACCTGGAGGGCCACGGCCTCAAGCGGACGATGGGCCTCTTCCAGCTCGTCTGCTTCGGCGTCGGTGCGATCGTCGGCACCGGCATCTTCGTCGGGCTGTCCGACAGCGTCGCCGAGGCCGGCCCGGCCGTCGTGATCTCGTTCGTCCTCGCGGCGATCACCTGCATCTTCACCGCGCTGTCCTTCGCGGAGCTGGGCAGCGCCATCCCGGTCTCCGGAAGCTCGTACTCCTTCGCGTACGCGGCGCTCGGCGAGCGCACCGCCTTCCTCGTCGGCTGGTGCCTGCTCCTGGAGTACGGCGTCTCGGTCTCCGCCGTCGCGGTCGGCTGGAGCCAGTACGTCAACGAGTTGCTGAACAGCGTCATCGGCTGGGAACTGCCCGAGGCCCTGTCCTCCGGGCCCGGCGACGGCGGTGTGGTCAATCTGCCCGCGGTCGTCGTGATCGCCATGGCCGCCACGCTGCTGGTACGCGGAGTCCGGGAGAGCGCGACCGCCACCGCCGCCATGGCGATCCTCAAGATCGGCATCCTGGTCGCCTTCTGCGCGGTGGCCTTCAGCGCGTTCCAGGACGACAACCTCATGCCGTTCGCGACCCACGGGCTCGGCGGGATCACCGCGGGCGCCTCGCTCGCGTTCTTCTCCTACATCGGCTTCGACGCCATCACCACCGCCGGCGAAGAGGTCAAGAACCCCCGGCGGAACATCCCCATCGCGATCCTGATCTGCATCGGCGTCGTCACGCTGCTCTACTGTGCGGTGGCACTCTCGGCCATCGGCGCGATCGGCTCGGACGCCGTCGCGAACAAGAGCGCCGCCCTCTCGATCGCCGTGAACCAGGTCACCGGCTCCACGGTCGGCGGCGGCGTCATCGCCTTCGGCGCGGTCGTCGCCATCGCCTCGGTGGTGCTCGCCGTGATGTACGGACAGACCCGCATCCTGATGTCGATGTCCCGTGACGGGCTCATCCCGCGCGTCTTCGAGCGGGTCTCGCCCAGGACGCACACCCCGGTCGCCAACACCTGGATCGTCGCCTGCGTCTTCGCGGTCCCGGCGGCCTTCGTCCCGCTCGACGTCGTCGTGAACCTGACGACCATCGGCACCCTCGCCACGATGGTCGCCGTCAACGCCGCGGTGATCGTGCTCCGTCGCCGCAATCCCGAGCTGAAGCGCACCTTCCGGGTGCCGCTCTACCCGGTGAGCCCGCTCCTGGGCGTCGTGTTCTGCCTGTATCTGATGTACGGGACCGGCTGGACGACCTGGGTCCAGTTCGCGGTCTTCCTGGCCGTCGGCTCCCTGTTGTACGCCGGTTACGGACGCAAGCGCTCCCGGCTGGTCAGCTCCCCGGGGACGGGCCCGGCTGCGCCGGTATCGCCGGAAGGGTGAACCACACGGCCTTGCCGTGCTCCGTCGTGCGGTGACCGCACGCGGAGCTGAGAGTCCGGATCAGCAGCAGGCCGCGGCCGTGCTCCTGCCAGGGGTCGACCTCACAGCCCGGCTGCGGCCGGGACAGGTCGCCCGGCGGGGCGGGGTCGCGGTCGTGCACCTCGACCTGGCAGCCGGTGGGCAGCAGCTCCACCACCAGCTCGATGGGCTCACCGCCCAGCGTGTGCTCGACCGCGTTGGCCACCAGCTCGGCGGTCAGCAGTTCGGCGGTGTCGCTGTCGGCCGGGGCGTCGATGTCGGACAGCGCCGTACGGATGAGAGCGCGGGCGATCGGCACCGCCGCGGTGGAGTGCGGCAGGGCGATGCGCCAGGAAGCGGGGACGGGGACGTCGGGCGGCACGGCGGGGTTCCGTTCGGGAGCGGGTCTTCCTCGAAGCGGGAGGTCTCGACATCTCGGGTTCACGTCGTGCTCGTGTCGGGACTTCCTGGTTTCAACCTTACGAACCGCTCCGGCTCGGCCATAGGGGCGGTCGGCCGGAGCAAAGCGGGACTTTCGGCACAACGGTCTCATGGATGACGTATTGCGACCTCGTGACGGCGGTCACGTGGGGGTGATAACTTCGGAGGCGGAACGCGACCCGCGCACGGCCGGCACCAGCCCGATCGCTGAAGGGGACCCCTCCATGAGCCCGTTTCCCAGCTCGGCCCCGAGCACCGAGGAATGGCGTCATCTGCGGCTGACCCGGGACGACGGTGTGGCCACCGTCACATTCGCACGCCCCCGGAAACTCAACGCACTCACCTTCGGCGCCTACGCGGATCTGCGCGACCTCCTCGCCGAGCTCTCCCGGGAACGGTCCGTCCGCGCCCTCGTCCTCGCCGGTGAGGGCCGCGGCTTCTGCTCCGGCGGTGACGTCGACGAGATCATCGGCGCCACCCTGGCCATGGACACCGCGCAGCTCCTCGACTTCAACCGGATGACCGGACAGGTCGTCCGCGCCCTGCGGGAGTGCCCCTTTCCGGTCATCGCCGCTCTCCACGGCGTCGCCGCCGGAGCCGGGGCCGTGCTGGCGCTGGCGGCGGACTTCCGGATCGCCGATCCGTCGGCCCGCTTCGCCTTCCTCTTCACCCGGGTCGGCCTCTCCGGCGGCGACATGGGCGCGGCCTACCTGCTGCCCCGGGTCGTCGGCCTCGGCCACGCCACCCGGCTCCTGATGCTCGGCGACGCCGTCCGCGCCCCCGAGGCCGAGCGCATCGGACTGATCAGCGAACTGGCCGAGGAAGGGAAGGCCGACGAGCGCGCCGCCGAGCTGGCCCGCCGCCTCGCCGACGGCCCCGCCCTCGCGCTCGCCCAGACCAAGGCCCTGCTCACCGCCGAGCTGGACATGCCGCTGGCCGCCTCCGTCGAGCTGGACGCCAGCACCCAGGCCCTCCTGATGCACGGCGAGGACTACGCGGAGTTCCACGCCGCCTTCACCGAGAAGCGGCAGCCGAAGTGGCAGGGAAGGTAGCCGCCGTGCCGGCCCCCGAGACCGCGCCGTGCCGGGACAGCCCCGCCTCGCCCCCCGTGACCGCACCGCGCCCGGACGCGGCCACCGCCCCCCGGCAGGGCCCCTCGGCCGTACGCCGGATCGCGGTCATCGGCGGCGGCCCCGGCGGCCTCTACGCCGCGGCCCTCCTCAAGCGGCTGGGCCCGGACCGCGAGGTCACCGTCTTCGAGCGCAACGCCCCCGACGACACCTTCGGCTTCGGCGTCGTCCTCTCCGACGAGACCCTCGGCGGCATCGAACACGCCGACCCCGAGGTGTACCGGACGCTGAGCCGCTCATGCGTCCGCTGGGACACCATCGACATCGTCCACCGCGGCCGGACCCACACCTCCGGCGGCCACGGCTTCGCCGCCCTCGGACGCCGTCGGCTCCTGGAGGTCCTGCACGAGCGCTGCGCCGGTCTGGGCGTCGACCTCCGCTTCCGGACCGAGGCGCCGCCCGCCGCCGAGCTGGCCGCCCGCCACGACCTGGTCGTCGCCGCCGACGGGGTCCACAGCGCCACCCGGGCGGCGCACGCCGACGTCTTCGGCCCGGGCCTCACCGAACACCGCAACCGCTACATCTGGCTCGCCGCAGGCTTCCCGCTCGACGCCTTCCGCTTCGAGATCGCCGAAACCCCCTACGGCGTCATGCAGTTGCACGGATACCCGTACGAAGCGGACGCCTCCACCGTCATCGTCGAGATGCGCGAGGAGGTGTGGCTCGCCGCCGGGCTCGACACCTGCGACGCGGCCGAATCCGCCGCCCGCTGCGCGAAGTTCTTCACCGAAGCCCTGGACGGCCGCCCGCTGCGCGGCAACAGGTCCTCCTGGCTCGCCTTCCGCACGGTCGTCAACTCCCGCTGGTCCCACGGAAACACGGTGCTCATCGGGGACGCGGCTCACACCGCCCACTTCTCCATCGGGTCCGGAACCAAGCTCGCCGTCGAGGACGCGGTGGCGCTGGCCGCCTGCGTCGATGAACAGCCGGACCTTCCCGCCGCCCTGGCCGCGTACGAGGCCGAGCGCCGCCCGGCCGTCGCCTCCACCCAGCGCGCGGCCGCCGCCAGCCTGCGCTGGTTCGAGGACCTGGCCGGCTACGTGGACCAGCCGCCCCGGCGCTTCGCCTTCAACCTGCTCACCCGGAGCCGCCGGGTCACCCACGACAACCTCCGGCTGCGCGACGGCTCGTTCACCGCCGCCGTCGAGGAGGAGTTCGGCTGCCCGCCCGGCACCCCGCCGATGTTCACCCCGTTGCGGCTGCGCGGCCTCGAACTGCGCAACCGCGTGGTCGTCTCGCCCATGGACATGTACTCCGCCGTGGACGGGCTCCCCGCCGACTTCCACCTCGTCCACCTCGGAGCCCGCGCGCTCGGAGGAGCCGGGCTCACCATGACCGAGATGGTCTGCGTCAGCCCCGAGGGCCGTATCACCCCCGGCTGCACGGGCCTGTGGAACGGCGAACAGGCAGCCGCCTGGCGGCGGATCACCGACTTCGTCCACACCTCCGCACCCGGCGCCGCCATCGGCGTGCAGCTCGGCCACTCCGGCCGCAAGGGCTCCACGAAACTGATGTGGGAGGGCATCGACCAGCCGCTGGAGAGCGGCAACTGGCCGCTGACGGCCGCCTCCCCGCTCCCGTACGAGCCCGGCGTCAGCCAGGTCCCCGCAGAGCTGGACCGGGCCGGACTGGACGCCGTGCGCGGTCAGTTCAGGGCTGCCGCCCGGCGCGCCGCGAGCTGTGGCTTCGATCTCCTCGAACTCCACTGCGCGCACGGCTACCTGCTCTCCGGCTTCCTCTCCCCGCTCACCAACCACCGCACCGACGCCTACGGCGGCTCGCTGGCCGGGCGGCTGCGCTTCCCCCTCGAAGTCTTCGACGCCGTCCGGGAAGTGTGGCCGCGGGAGCGGCCGATGACCGTGCGGATCTCCGCCACCGACTGGGCCGAGGGCGGCACCGACACCGAGGACGCCGTCACGATCGCCCGCGCCTTCGCCGCCCACGGGGCCGACGCCATCGATGTCTCCACCGGCCAGGTCGTGCCCGATGAGCGCCCCGAGTACGGCCGCTCCTACCAGACCCCGTACGCCGACCGGATCCGCAACGCCGTCGGCGTCCCCGTCATCGCGGTCGGCGCGATCTCCTCCTGGGACGACGTCAACTCCCTGCTGCTGGCGGGCCGCGCCGACCTCTGCGCCCTGGGCCGCCCGCACCTCCACGACCCGCACTGGACCCTGCACGCGGCGGCCGAACAGGGCTACACCGGCCCCGGCGCGCCGTGGCCCCTCCCGTACCGCGCGGGCAGCCGCCCGCCCCCGACCGGCCGCGCCGACGGACAGAAGCCCCGGCTCGGTCCGCGGTGAGGTCCGCCTCGCCGTGCCCGGCCGGAAAGGACCGGGACGGCTGGGCGCCCCCGCGCGGGCCGTCGCCGGGCCGCGCGCTCACCCGCGTACGAACCGCTCCCCGGCGTCCCGCAGCCGCGCGTGCAGCCGGCCGAACACCTCCGCCGACCGGTTGCCCGGCCAGTCCCCGGGCAGCAGCTCCGGCGGCAGGCCCGGGTCCGCGTAGGGGAGTTGCCGCCACGAGTCGAGCGCCAGCAGGTAGTCCCGGTAGGCGGTCTGCGGACGGGGTGCGCCGTCGGCGGCCCCGGACGACTCCCAGTCCCGCAGCACCGGCTCGTGCAGTTCGAGGAAGTCGTGGTGCAGGCGCGCCACCACGTCCAGGTCCCACCAGCGGGCCACCGCCTCGCGGGTGGCGGCGAAGCCGAGGTGATCGCCGCGGAACAGGTCGACGTACGGGGCGAGTTCGAGCCGTTCCAGGGTGTGCCGCGTCTCCTCGTACAACCCGGCCGGTGCGATCCACACCCCGGGCGCGGCCGTGCCGAAGCCGAGGCGGGCCAGCCGGGAGCGCAACAGGTGGCGCTTGCTGCGCTCCGCCTCGGGCACGGAGAACACCGCGAGCACCCAGCCGTCGGCGAGCAGCGGTGCGGGTCGCCGGTAGATCCGCCGGTCGCCGTCGTCGAGCAGCTGCCGGGCGTCCGCCGACAGGGCGTAGCCCGCCGAGCCGTCCGCCGCACGGGCGGCCACCAGCAGACCACGCCGTTTCAGCCGCGAGACGCAGGAGCGTACGGAGGGGGCGTCCACGCCGACGGCGTGCAGCAGGCGGATCAACTCCGACACCGCGAACGGAGCGCCGTCCGGCGGACGGCCGTAGGCGCCGTAGAGCGTGATGATCAGGGAGCGGGGGGTGCGCAACTCGGCCACGTGATCACTCTAGAGGTGCCGGCGGGGCGTCCTGCCCGGCAGGCGGCTCCGATCGGCGGGGCGCTTCCCTCTCACGCAGCAGGAACCGCTGGAGTTTGCCGGTCGCGGTCCTCGGCAAGGAGTCCTGGAAGACGAAGACGCGCGGGCACTTGTGCGGGGCCAGGCCGGCCTTCATATGGGCGCGCAGCGAGTCCGCGGTCTGTTCCGAGCCCTCCCGCAGCACCACGTGCGCCACCACGATCGAGCCGCGCAGCTCGTCCGCCCGGCCCACCACGGCGGCCTCCGCGACCTCGGGGTGGCGCAGCAGGGCGTCCTCGACCTCGGGGCCGGCGATGTTGTAGCCGGAGGAGATGATCATGTCGTCGGCGCGGGCCACGTAGCGGAAGTAGCCGTCCGGTTCGCGGACGAAGGTGTCGCCGGTCATGTTCCAGCCGTGCCGGACGTACTCCGTCTGCCGCGGGTCGGCGAGATAGCGGCACCCCACCGGGCCGCGCACGGCCAGCAGCCCCGCCTCGCCGTCGGGCAGCTCGTCCCCGCGCTCGTCCACCACCCGGGCCTGCCAGCCCGGCACGGGCACCCCCGTCGTGCCCGGCCGGATTGCGTCGTCGGCCGCCGAGATGAAGATGTGCAGCAGTTCGGTGGCCCCGATGCCGTTGATGATGCGCAGCCCCGTCGCCTCGTGCCAGGCCCGCCAGGTGGCCGCCGGCAGGTTCTCCCCGGCCGACACACAGCGCCGCAGCGCCGAGAGGTCGTGCCCGTCCAGCTGCCCGAGCATCGTGCGGTAGGCCGTCGGGGCGGTGAACAGCACGGAGACCCGGTGCCGGACCAGGGCGGGCAGCAGCTGCCGCGGGCCCGCCTGCTCCAGCAGCAGCGTCGAGGCCCCGGCCCGGAGCGGGAAGACCAGCAGCCCGCCCAGACCGAACGTGAAGCCCAGCGGAGGGCTGCCCGCGAACACGTCGTCGGCCGAGGGGCGCAGCACGTGCCGGGAGAAGGTGTCGGCGATGGCCAGCAGGTCCCGGTGCAGGTGCATGCAGCCCTTGGGGCGCCCGGTGGTCCCGGAGGTGAACGCGATGAGCGCGACCTCGTCGGCGGCCGTGTCCACAGCCCGGTACGGGCCCGTCCGGCCCTCGGCGAGCCGGGCCAGGTCCCCGGGCCCGTCCCCGCCGAACAGCGTGACCCGCAGGCCGTCCACGTCCGCCTCCGCCAGGTCCCGCGCCGACCTGGCGTCGCACAGAGCGTGGCTGATCCGCGCCAGCGAGCAGATCGTGGACAGCTCGCTCGCGCGCGCCTGCGCCAGCACGGTGACGGCGACCGCGCCCGCCTTCATGACGGCGAGCCAGCAGGCGGCCAGCCAGGGCGTGGTCGGCCCGCGCAGCAGCACCCGGTTGCCCGGCACCACGGCCAGGTCCTCGGTCAGCACGTGGGCGATGCGGTCCACCGTCTCCAGCAGCTCGCCGTAGCTCCAGACCCCGCCGTCGCCGGAGCGCAGCGCGGGGCGGTCGGCGCCCCGTTCCTCGACGGTGCGGTCCAGCAGCTCGTGCCCGCAGTTCAGCCGGTCGGGGTAGCGCGGGGCGGGGTCCTCCAGGAGGAGTTCAGGCCACTGCTCCGGCGGCGGGAGATGGTCGCGCGTAAAGGTGTCGGCGTGGGCGCCGGCGGCGTGCCCGGACGGTTCCGGATGCGCACCGGGGACGCGTACGGACGCGTCGGCGGCGGCTGTGGGCGTGTTCGGCGAGGAATTCGGCTCCATGAAGGATCGCCCCCTTGTCGCCTCTGGAGCGTATCGTTTGAGTGACGGTAGTCAACGGTCCGCGATAAGACATGACGGGTGAGGCCATGCGACGCGATGCCGCACCTCGCGACAGGACACGCGACACGACGCGACAAGAGAGGCGCCGCCATGACGGCATTCTCCCTCGAACCGGAACAAACCGCCTGGTGCGAGGAGCTGCGCACCCTCGCCGCCCAGAAGCTGCGCCCGCTGGCGGAGGAGGGGGAGCCCGGACGCGTCAACCGCCCGCTGCTGGCCGCCCTCGGCGAGCTGGGCCTCCTCGGCCGGATGCTGGGCTCCGGGGCACTGGACCTGTGCCTGCTGCGGGAGTCCCTGGCCCGGGGCTGCACGGAGGCGGAGACGGCGCTCGCCCTCCAGGGGCTCGGGACCACCCCCGTCGTCCAGGCGGGCACTCCGGCGCACCGCGAGCGCTGGCTCCCCGAGGTCCGGGCCGGGCGGGCCGTCGCGGCGTTCGCGCTGAGCGAGCCCGGCGCGGGCTCCGACGCGGCGGCCCTCGGCCTGGCAGCCGAACCCACCCGGGACGGCTGGGCGCTCACCGGTGAGAAGTGCTGGATCTCCAACGCCCCGGAGGCCGACTTCGCCGTCGTCTTCGCCCGGACGACCCCCGGCGCGGGGTCCCGGGGCGTCACCGCGTTCCTGGTGCCGTCCGACCGCCCCGGGCTCACCGGCTCCGCCCTCGACATGCTGTCCCCGCACCCCATCGGCACCCTGGAGTTCGACGGTGTGCCCGTCACCGCCGACGACGTGCTCGGCGAGCCCGACCGGGGCTTCCGGGTCGCGATGAACACCCTCAACCTCTTCCGCCCGAGCGTCGGGGCCTTCGCCGTCGGGATGGCCCGGGCCGCCCTCGACGCCACCCTGGAGCACACGGCCCGGCGCACCGCGTTCGGCGGTCCGCTCAGCGGCCTCCAGGCCGTCTCGCACCAGGTAGCCGAGATGTCCACCCGCACGGAGGCCGCCCGCCTCCTGGTGTACGCGGCGGCAGCGGCGTACGACGCGGGGGAGAGCGGCGTGCCGCGCCGCGCGGCGATGGCCAAGCTGTACGCCACCGAGACCGCGCAGTACGTCGTCGACGCCGCCGTCCAGTTGCACGGAGCCCGCGCCCTGCGCGTGGGCCACCTGCTGGAACACCTCTACCGCGAGGTCCGCGCGCCGCGGATCTACGAGGGTGCGAGCGAGGTACAGCGCACCATCATCGCCAAGGAGCTGTACGCGGACGCCGCCGAGCGCCCGACGGCCGCTGCCCAGGGACCCCCGGCCCCGCAGCCGCCGGCTCACGAGCCCCACGCCCGGGATTCCCCCGCCCACGAGTCCCGCGCCGACGGGCTTCCCGCCCAGGAGTACCCGGCCCGCACGCCCGCCGAGCAGGAGTCCGCCGCGCGGAGGTCCGCGCGCCTCACCCAGGAGCCGCCCGCATGAGCCCGTCCCACCGGATCAACCCGGCCGAACTCTCCCCGCCCACCGGCTTCTCGCACGCGGTCGTCGCCACCGGCGGGCACCTGGTCTTCCTCGCCGGGCAGACCGCGCTCGACCCGGACGGCGAGGTCGTCGGGGCCACCCTGCCCGACCAGTTCGCCGTCGCGCTGGGCAATCTGCTCACCGCTCTCCACGCGGCCGGCGGCGCCCCCGCCGACCTGGCCCGGGTCACCGTCTACGCCACCGACGTCGCCGACTACCGGGCCCACGCCGCCGAGCTGGGCCGCATCTGGCGCAGACTCGCGGGGCGCGAATACCCGGCGATGGCCGTCATCGGCGTCGCCCGGCTCTGGGACGAGCAGGCGATGGTCGAGATCGACGGGACCGCGGTCCTGCCCTGAGCCGCCCACCCGGGGCCGGCGGTTCACCGTCCCGCCGCCGCCCGTCCGAGTGGCGGCGCGACCGCGGGATGCCCGGCGGGGCCCCCGACGCCCCCGCCCAGGTGTCGCCGCACGCGGACGGGGCGCTCCACCTCACGGCCGCGCCCGAGGCTCGAACTCAGTGGGCCGGAAGGTGCGCGGCGCGCCGGTCGGGTGAATCGGCCTCGAGAGATATATCTGTATTTAGTGCCCTTTATTCCGGATGCTCCGCCGCCCGAACCGGACACCCCTCGGTGATCGCGCTCATCGCCGCCCACTTCGCCCTGGCGGCCTGCGCGGGCCCGCTGGTGCACCGGCTCGGCCGACGCGCCTTCGTCGTGCTGGCCCTGCCCCCGGCGGCGGCCACCGTCTGGGCCTTCACCCGCTGGAACACCGTCGCGTCGTCGGGCGCGGACACCTGGTCCTGGCAGTGGATCCCGGACTACGGCGTCGCCCTGGACCTGCGCCTGGACGCGCCGGCCGAACTGATGGTGCTGCTCGCCGCCGGGGTCGGCGCGCTCGTCCTGCTCTACTGCGCCTCCTACTTCACCGACGACACCCCGCGACTGGGCCGCTTCGCCGGAAACCTCCTCGCCTTCGCGGGCGCGATGCTCGCCCTGGTGCTGGCCGACGACCTGATCACGCTCTACGTGTTCTGGGAGCTGACGACGGTCTTCTCCTACCTGCTGATCGGACACGGCAGCGAACAGCGGCAAAGCCGCCGCTCCGCCCTCCAGGCCCTCGTCGTCACCACCTTCGGCGGCCTCGCCATGCTCATCGGCTTCCTGATCATCGGTCAGGCCGCCGGTACGTACCGGATCTCCGCGATCGTCGCCGATCCACCCGAGACGACACTCGCCGTATCCGTCGCCGTCGTCCTCGTGCTGTGCGGGGCCCTGTCCAAGTCCGCGATCTGGCCGTTCTCCATGTGGCTGCCGAACGCCATGGCCGCGCCGACCCCCGTCAGCGCCTATCTGCACGCCGCCGCGATGGTCAAGGCCGGGGTCTACCTGATCGCCCGGCTCGCCCCCGCCTTCGCCGACGTCCCCGTCTGGAAACCGCTCGTCTTCGTCCTCGGCGGCGCGACCATGCTGCTCGGCGGCTGGCGGGCACTGCGCCTGAACGACCTCAAGCTGGTCCTCGCCTACGGCACCGTCAGCCAGCTGGGCTTCCTCACCGTGCTCGCCGGGACCGGAAACCGCGACGCCGCCCTCGCCGCCGTCGCCCTGATCCTCGGCCACGCCCTCTTCAAGGCCCCGCTGTTCCTCGTCACCGGCATCGTCGACCACGCCGCCGGCACCCGTGACCTGCGCCGGCTGTCCGGGGTCGGGCGCTCCCTGCCGTACGTCGCCGGCGTCGCCGCGCTCGCCGCCGCCTCCATGGCCGCCATCCCGCCGCTGCTCGGCTTCGCCGCGAAGGAGGCCGCGTTCGAGGCGCTGCTGCACGGCTCCACCGCCGACCGGTGGGCACTGGCCGTCGTCGTCGCCGGTTCCGCCGTGACCACCGCCTACACCCTGCGGTTCGTCTGGGGCGCGTTCGCCCGCAAACCCGGCGTCCCCGACACACCCGTGCACCACGTCGGGGCGGCCTTCCTCGCCCCGCCCGCCCTGCTCGCCGTCCTCGGTCTGGTCCTCGGTCCCGGCGTCGGCTGGACGGACCGGCTGCTGGGCGCCTACGCCGACACGTTCCCCGCCGACGGAAAGCCCTACCACCTCGCCCTCTGGCACGGGTTCGGCCTCGCCCTGCTCCTGTCGGCTCTCGCCTGGGCCGGTGGCGTGGTGCTCTTCCTCGGCCGCGACCGCGTCACCCGGATCTCCCGCCGGATCGCCTGGCCCACCGCCGACAGCGTCTTCGGCCATCTGCTGCTCGGGCAGGAACGTCTCGCCCTCCAGGTCACCGGCTTCATCCAGCGCGGTTCCCTCTCCGTGTACCTGGCCACCGCCCTGCTCGTCATGCTCGGCGGACAACTCGGCGTGCTCCTGGTCGACACCCCCTGGGACGGGGCCGCGCCACCCCGGCTCTGGGACAACCCGCTCCAGGGCGCGGTCGCCGTCCTGACCTGTGCCGCCGCCCTGTTGTGCCTGACCGTGCGGCGGCGCATGAAGGCCGTCGTCCTGGCGGGCCTGACCGGGTACGGCACCGCACTGCTCTTCGTCGTCCAGGGAGCGCCGGACCTCGCCCTGACGCAGTTCTGCGTCGAGACGGTCGCGATGATCGTCTTCGTGCTGGTGCTGCGCCGGATGCCCGTCCACTTCCACGAGACCGTGAGCACCTGGCGCCGGGTCGCCCACATCCCCGTGGCCCTCGCGGCAGCCGCCACCGTCGGTGTCGGGATGTGGGTCGCCGCCGCCGCGCGCACCGCCGAACCGGCCGGCGCGGCCATGGTCCGGGAGGTCGCCGACCACGGGCTCAAGGACGTCGTGGCCGTCATCCTCGTCGACCTGCGCGCCTGGGACACGATGGGGGAGTCCGCCGTCCTCGCCGCGGCCGCGGTCGGCGTCACCAGCCTCATCTACCTGCATCGCCGCAGCGACGGCTCCATGATCCAGGAGGAGTTGCGGGGCCGCACCGCCTGGTCGCTGTCCGCCCACCACTCCTCCAAGCTGCCGCAGGGCGACGACGCGGCCCCCGAGCGCGGCTGGCTGGCCGCCGGAGCGACCCTCGCCCCCGAGCACCGCTCGGTCGTCTTCGAGGTGGTGGCCCGGCTGCTGTTCCACCCGATCCTGGTGCTCTCGGTCTACCTGCTGTTCTGCGCCGAGAGCCTGCCCGGAGGCGGTTTCGTCGCCGGACTCGTCGCCGGGGTCGCCCTGATCACCCGCTACCTGGCGGGCGGCCGCTTCGAACTCGCCGAGGCGGCCCCCCTGCAACCGGGACTCTTCACCGGCCTCGGCCTCTTCGTCTGCACCGGGGTGGCCCTGCTCGGACTCTCGGAAGGCACGGTTCTGCACGCCTTCACGCACTACGGAGAGCTGCCGGTCTTCGGCGCCTACCACCTCAGCACCTCCGTCCTCTTCGACTTCGGCGTCTACCTGCTGGTCCTCGGCGTCGTCCTGGACATCGTGCGGGCCCTCGGCGCCAAGGTCGACCGGCAGATCGAACGGGCGGCGGGCGTCCTCGTCCCCGAAGGCGGCCCCGAGGCGGGAGGGCCCTCCCGGTGACCGTCAGCGCCTCGCTCCTCGCCACCGCCGTCGTGCTCTGCGCCGTCGGCGGCATCCTCCTGCTCACCCGCCCGCTGACCCGCATCCTGCTCGGCGCCGTCATCCTCGGCAACGGGATCAACCTGCTGATCCTCGCCTCCACCGGCGCCGCCGGCGCCGCGCCCCTGCTGTACGGGGTGTCTCTGAGCCGGGTCACCGACCCGCTGCCGCAGGCCATCGCCCTGACCGCCCTCGTCATCACCCTGGCCACCACCGCGTTCCTGCTGGCCATGGCCTACCGCAGCCACCAGATCACCGGCACCGACGAGGTCCACGATGACCTGGAGGACCGCCGCATCGTGCTGCGCGCCGAAGTCCTCAGCGAGCGAGCGCAGTTGCGCGCGCAGTTCCGGTCGGGAGACGAACCCACCGCCGAGGAGCGCGAGCGCTACCGGGAGGAGCGCCGCCGGCTCCGCCACCGGCTCCGCGCCGACCGCGCCCGCCAGGCCCGGGGCCGCGACGCCTCCGGCGACCTGTGGAACGACGTGCTGGGCGCGGACCCGGAGGATTACGCAGGCGACGGCGACGCCGAGGCGGACGACCGCTACCCCCGCGACCGAGGAGCCGACGCATGAACGCGCTCGTCCCGCTGCCGGTGCTGCTGCCGCTGTGCGCCACCGGCCTGAGCCTGGCCTTCGGTACCCGGCTGGGGCGCTTCCAGCGCTTCATCAGCGTGGCCGTGCTCACCGCTGTCACCGCGCTCTCGGCGATCCTCATGGTCGCCGCCGACCGGCAGGGTCCGCTCTCCGTCCACCTCGGCGACTTCGCCCCGCCGCTCGGCATCACCCTGGTGGCCGACCGGCTGTCCGGACTGATGCTCACGGTCTCCTCGGCGGTCACGCTCTGCGTGCTCGTCTACTCCCTCGGCCAGGGCATGACCGACCGGGACAAGGAGACCCCCCTCGCCGTCTTCCACCCCGCCTATCTGATCCTCGTCGCCGGTGTCTCCTGCACCTTCCTCGCGGGCGACCTCGTCAACCTCTACGTCGGCTTCGAGATCATGCTGGTCGCCAGCTTCGTCCTGCTCACCCTCGGCGGCACCGGCCCCCGGATGCGGGCGGGCTCCACGTACGTGATCGTCTCGCTGTTCTCCTCGATGCTCTTCCTCACCGCCATCGCCATGACCTACGCGGCCACCGGCACCGCGAACTTCGCCCAGCTCGCCGCACGGCTGGCCGAACTCCCCACCGGCGTACGGACCCTGATCCAGGTGCTGCTGCTGACCGTCTTCGCGATCAAGGCCGCCGTCTTCCCGCTCGCCGCCTGGCTCCCGGACTCCTACCCGACGGCCCCGGCCCCCGTGACCGCCGTCTTCGCCGGACTGCTCACCAAGGTCGGCGTCTACTGCATGCTGCGCACCGAGTCCCTGCTCTTCCCCGGCAACCGCGTCGGCGACCTCCTGATGGCCGTCGCGCTGGCCTCGATGGTCATCGGCATCCTCGGCGCGGTCGCCCAGACGGACCTGAAGCGGCTGCTCTCCTTCACCCTGATCAGCCACATCGGCTACATGGTCTTCGGAATCGGCCTCGCCACCCGCGAGGCGTACGGCGGGGCCATCGTGTACGTCGCCCACCACATCACCGTCCAGACGACGCTGTTCCTCGTCGCCGGACTCGTCGAACGCCGGAACGGCACCACGGAACTGACCCGGATCGGCGGCCTGGCCAAAGCGGCGCCGATGCTCGCCCTGCTGTTCTTCGTCCCCGCCATGAACCTCGCCGGAATCCCTCCGCTGTCCGGCTTCATCGGCAAGCTGGGGCTGATGCGCGCGGGCGTCGCCGACGGCGGCGGCTGGGCCTGGGCGCTGGTCGCCGGTGCGGCGGCCACCAGCCTGCTGACGCTGTACGTGGTCGCCAAGGTCTGGAACCTGGCCTTCTGGCGCGCCGCCCCGCCGGGCGCGGTCGCCGCCGGCACGGTCCTGGAGTCCGGTGACGACAGCGACGACGACCCGGACGCGGGCCCCGACCGCATCCACGGCACCGGCGACGAGGGCGTCGCACCGGCACAGCGCCCGGCGGGCCGGGCCGTCGCCGCGACCTCGCCCGGACCGGCCGTCATCACCACGAACCGACTGCCCCGCCCCATGACCGCGGCCACCGCGGTCACCATCGGGATCGGCCTCGCCTTCACCGTGTTCGCCGGCCCGCTCATCTCCTACACCGACCGCACGGCCGCCGAGATCCTCCAGAGGTCGCCTTACATCCAGGAGGTGCTGGGCCGGTGAGACGCATCCTGAGCCTCTCGTTCCGCAGCGCCGGTCTGCCGCCGTTCAGCTGCGAGTTCGGCACCCGCCGCCGACGGGTGCTGGACCTGCCGCTGATCGCCTGGCTCACCGCCATCTGGGTGCTGCTCTGGTCTACCCTCACCTGGGCCAACGTCCTGACCGGCCTGGTGGTCTCGGTCGTCGTCTGCCTCGCCTTCCCCCTGCCCCGGGTCGACCTCGGACTGCGGCTCCACCTCTGGGGCATCCTCCGCCTGGCCGGCTACCTCTTCTACGACATGTACACCTCGGGTGTGCGGGTCACCTGGCAGATCTTCTCCGGCCTGCCCCATCAGGCCGCCGTCATCGGCGTCCCCCTGCGCTGCCGCAGCGACCTGATGCTCGCCGCCACCGCCGTCGCCCTCTCCAACGTCCCCGGCGGCTCCATCGTCGAGGTGCGCCGGGCCACCGCGACCGTCTTCCTGCACGTCCTGGACGCCGACCGGCCCGAGGAACTCGACGCCGCCCGACGCCAGGTGTGGCGGCTGGAGGAACTGACCGTACGGGCCTTCGGCACCCCCGACGAGATCGCCCGCGTCGCCGAACCCCCGCCACCGCCCCAGCTCGCCGCCGGGAGGCCCGCACCATGACCGCACCCGAACAGGCCGACCGGATTCTGCTGACCGCCGCCGTCGTACTGATCCTGGTCGCCGGGGCCCTGCTGCTGGCCCGGATCTGGCGCGGCCCCTCCATGCTGGACCGGGCGATCTCGCTGGACGTCTGCGCGGCCCTGATCATCGCCGGCCTCGCCGCCAAGTCCGCGTTCGAACGCGACCCCTTCTACTTCCCGATCATGCTGGTGCTGGCATTCCTCGGGTTCACCGGCTCGGTGGGCATCGCCCGCTTCATCGCCGTACGCGACCGGCCCCGCACCCCGCGGTCCGACGATTCCCAGGAGGGCCCGCTGTGAGCCTCTGGCTTCAGATCGCCGACACGGCCGGCGCGGTGCTGCTGCTCATCGGCGCCGCCATCTGCCTGCTCGGCGTGATCGGCATGATCCGCCTCCCCGACGTCCTCTCCCGCAGCCACGCGGCGACCAAGCCACAGACCCTCGGCATCATCCTGGTCCTCGCCGGCGTCGCGCTGCGGTTGCGCGGCGGCATGGAGCTCGCCACTCTCGCCCTCATCGCCTTCTTCCAGATGCTCACCGGGCCGGTGGCCTCGCACCTGGTGGCCCGCTCCGCGTACCGCACCGGCCAGATCGAGCACGGCCGGCTGCTCTTCGACGAACTCGACGAGCAGCTCACCGACGGCGAGTGACCCGGCACGGCTCCGGCGGCACGGACGCGGCGGAGGCTGCGCGCGGCCCCACCGGCAGCTGGCCCGCGTGAGCGAGATCCCGGCGACCCGACCGCCGAAGAGCGCCCACGGGCCGCTGTTCGCATGCCATGATGCGGGCAATGCCGGACGCTGGGGGGCGTATGGGAAGCACGGGCACGGTGCTGCGCGAACTGCGCGGCGCCCAGAAGAGCGCCAAGGGCGTCTCGCTCTACTCGCGGTACGTGAACCGCCCCGCCGGGCGCGTGCTCGCGGCCGGGGCGTATTGGGCGGGCATGACGCCCAATCAAGTGACGGCGACTAGCGCGCTGTTCACCTACGGCGCACTCGCCGCTGTCGCGCTCGTCGAGCCGTCCTGGACGCTCGCCGTCGCGGTCTACGCGGCTCTCGCGGCCGGTTTCGCCCTCGACTCCGCCGACGGGCAGCTCGCCCGGCTCACCGGCCGGGGAGGGCCCGACGGGGAGTGGCTGGACCATGTCGTGGACTGCGGGAAGCTGCTCCTCGTCCACACCGCCGTCCTGATCTCCTTCTACCGCTTCGGTGAACTGCCCTCGCAGGCATGGCTGCTGTTGCCGCTGGGCTTCCAGCTGGCCGCTGTGGTGACCTTCTGCGCGGGGCTGCTGCGTGAACAGCTCGGCAAGGCGGCGGCGGGCGTGGCCCCGCGAGGCCCCGGCTCCCGGGGACCGTCCTGGGCGGTGCCGGCGGTACCCGTCTCCCGGGTGCGGGCCGTGGCGCTGCTGCCCGCCGACTACGGGGTGTTCTGCCTGGTGTTCCTGCTGCTCGGCGCACCCGGGGCCTTCCGCGCCGGGTACGCCGTGCTGGCGGTGGTGCACACGCTGTTCCTTGCGGCTTTCCTCGCCAAGTGGTTCAAGGAGCTGAGAGCGCTCCGGGGCGGCTGACGAGCACGTCCAGCGCACGGCGCAGCTGGCTGCTGGACGTGTGCACGGTGTACGGGAAGTAGACGACCTCCACGCCCACTTCGGCGAAGTCGCGTTCCAGCTTCTCCCCCTTCTCCGTGCCCCGCCAGTCGTCGCCCTTGAAGATCACGTCGAACCGCACCTGCTGCCAGGTCTCAACCTTGTCCGGCACGGTCTCCACGAACGCGGCGTCCACGAAGCGCACACTGCGGACGATCTCCAGGCGCTCGCGCAGCGGGATCACCGGCGTGTGGCCCTTGGCGAGCGTGGCCATCTCGTCCGATACGACCCCCGCCACCAGGTAGTCGCACTGGCTGCGGGCGTGCCGCAGAATGTTGAGGTGCCCGACGTGGAAAAGGTCGTACACCCCGGGCGCGTACCCCACCCTGTGCTGCATCATCCGTATCTCTCCCCCCACGGTGAACCTGATCCGGTGATGTCCCAACGACCTTACTGTGAAGAACACTTGTGCAAGCCGTGAACGGATAAGCTCGGCAGGGGCTGTTCCCCGGTGGGGACAGCGGCTGTCGTGGGGGAAGGCGATCATCCGATGTCCGAAGCGTCAAGGCCCGGTCCGCTCCGGGGCCGCCGACTTCTGGTGGTTTCGACCAACTACGCCCCGGAGCTCACGGGCATAGGCCCGTACGCCACTCAACTGGCCGAGCACTGGGCCGCGTCCGGCGCGCGAGTCCGGGCGATCACCGGCATGCCGCACTATCCCGCCTGGCAACTGGCGGAGGGGTACCGGAACTCCTGGCGGACGGTGGAGATACGAGGCGGCGTCGGGGTACACCGGCGCCGCCACTACGTCCCGCCGCGTCAGACCGCTCTGCGTCGCGCCGCGTTCGAGGCAAGCGTGCTCGCCACCGGACTGCTCGCCCCGCCGCCCGGGCGGCCGGACGTCGTGATCTCCCAGATGCCCAGCCTCGCCGGTGGCGTGATCGGAGCCCGCCTCGCCCGCCGCCACGGCGTCCCGTATCTCCCCGTCGTCCAGGACCTGATGGGCGCGGCCGCCGCGCAGAGCGGCATCCGGGGGGGCGGCCGCGCCGCCGCCGTCGCCGCGGCCGCCGAGAGGTACGCGCTGCGCGGGGCCGCCCTCGTCGGCGTCATCCACGAGAGCTTCGTCCCCGGCGTCACGGCCCTCGGGGTCGACCCGGGCCGTATCCGCCTCGTCCCCAACTGGACCCACGTGCAAGGTCCCACCGCCGACCGGGCGGCCACCCGGGCCCGGCTCGGCTGGCCCCGGGGCACGACGGTCCTCCTGCACTCCGGCAACATGGGCCTCAAGCAGGGTCTGGACGTCCTGGTGGACACCGCACGCCTCGCCGGGGACGTCCGCGTCGTCCTGATGGGCGACGGCAACCAGCGCGACGCGCTGCGCGCCCGCGCCGAGGGCCTGCCCAACGTGGACTTCGTGGAGCCCGCCGCGGCCGATGAGTTCACCGACGTGCTCGCCGCCGCCGACGTCCTCGCGGTCACGCAGCGGGCCTCGGTCCTCGACATGAGCGTCCCCTCCAAGCTCACCTCCTACTTCGCCTCCGGGCGCCCCGTGATCGCCTCGGTCGCCGAGGAGGGAGGCACCGCGGACGAGGTCCGCCGCTCGGGGGCCGGGGTACTCGTCGCCCCCGAGGACCCTGCCGCCCTGCTCGAAGCGGTGCGGAAGCTGACCGCGGACCCCGCCGCCGCCGACGCCCTCGGGGCCGAGGGCCCGAAGTACGTCACACGCCGTCTGAGCCGGGAGGCGGGTCTCGCCCGCTTCGACGGCCTGCTGGCCGAGGTCCTGCCGGACGCACAAGGGAGCCCCCGCCGATGACGCCACAGCACCGCGCCCCCGACGACCAGGACGAGCCGGCGCTCCTGCGCGACCAGTTCCGCCAACTCCTGCGCTACCGCAGCCTGCTGGCGTCCGGAGTCGTCATCGGCCTGCTCGGCGGCGGCTACCTCGCTCTCGGCGGCGAGGACGCCTACACGGCCACCGGAGAGGTGCTCGTCCGCTCCGCGATCTCCGACCCCTTCGCCGCCGGGTCCTCCGCGGACAAGGGCATCAACATCGGCTCCGAGCGGCAGACCGCCGTCAGCGACACCGTCGGAACCCTGGCCGCCGGAACCCTCCTCAAGGCGGGCGACGACGTCACCGCCCGCAAGCTGCTCACCGGTCTCCAGGTCACCAACCCGCCCAACACCCTCACCCTCCGCTTCTCCTACACCGGGGCCACCCCCGAGCAGGCCCGCGCCCGGGCCGAAGCCCTCGCCGGGGCCTACCTGGCCCACCGCAAGGCGCGCACCGAGCAGAGCATCCAGAACATGTCCGACGGCTACCGCGCCCAGCTCCGCCCGCTGGAGGAGAAGCGCGACCTGCTGGAGGACGGGCTCGGGGCGGGTGCGGAGGACGACGTCAGCAGCGCCCGGGCCAACATCATCGTCTCCATCTCCGAGCTGAGCCGGAAGATCTCCGAACTGAAGGCCCTGGACACCACCCCCGGCTACCTCAACAAGAAGCCCGTAGCCCCCACCTCGCCCACCGGCCCCGGACTGCCCCTGCTCCTCGGGCTCGGCGGCGTCGTCGGCCTCGCGCTGGGACTGCTGCTCTCCTGGGTGCGCCTCGTCTTCGACCCCGCCGTACGCTCCACCCGCGAGCTCGTCCGCTCCCTCGGCGCGCCCCTGCTCGGCACCCTGCCCCGGGAGCGCGCCGCCGCGGGCCGCCTGCTCGCCATCGGCCGCGGCGGCTCCCGGCTGGCCGAGGAGTACCGCGCCGTCGCGTTCCGGCTCGCCTACGACCCGTCGTTCGCCGAGCGCCGCCGCCTCCTGGTCACCGCGCCGCGCGGCGACAGCACGGCAGCCGCCGCCGCTGCCGCCAACCTGGCCGCCGCCTTCGCCGAGATGGGCCGCGACGTCCTGCTCGTGGAGGCCGACCTGCGCACCCCCTCCCTCGCCCGCGACCTGGGACCGGCAGCCCACGGGGGGCGCCCGCCCCGCTGGGCCGCCGAGGAGGGCGACGGCAGCTGGCCCGCCCGCGGCCGGACCAACGTGGACGTGCCCGGCTCCGGAGCCTTCGCCCTGGTCCCCGGGACCACCGTCGACAACGTCCCGCGCGCCCTGACCTCGCCGCCGGTCGGACGCATCGTCGCCGAGGCCGACCGGCCCGGCAACATCGTCATCGTCCTCGCCCCGCCCGTCCTGTCCTACGCGGACGCGGTCGCCCTGGTCGACCGGGTGGAGGGCGTCGTGATCGTCTGCGACCCGCGCGAGGTGCACCGCAGCGACCTGGAACGCATCCGCGAGATCATCGACGCCTCCGGCGGCTCCGTGCTCGGCGCCCTGCTCCACCCCGGCCGGGGCCGCCTGCGCCGGGGCGAGCGCCGCGCCACCTCCTCCCGCCGCCGCTCCACCGGCGCGGACGGGGGCGGGGGCGGGAACGGCGCGGCCGGGGCGGACGCACTCCAGCACACCGGCGACCCCGCCGACACCCTCGGCCTGCGCGCCTTCACCCCGCCGGCCGCGCGCAGGTGAGAGCCCGCACCGCCGTCCTCTGCTCGGTCGCGGACCAGGGCGTGGCGGCGCTCACCAACATCCTGGTGCTGGTGGCCGCCGCCCGGCTCTCCACCGTCGCCGACTTCGCCCGCTTCTCCGCGGTCTACCTGGTCTTCACGGTGCTCCTCGGCGTCTCGGGCGCGTACACCGGGCAGCCTCTCGTGCTCAAGCGCGGCGCGGGGGAGGAGACCCGGGGAGCGTGCCGGTCCGCCGTCACCCTCACCGTGCTCGCCGCCGCCGCGCTCGGCGCCCTGCTGGGGGCCGTCTGCGCCCTCGTACCCGGCGACACCGCCCGCGCCCTGATGATGCTCGGCCTCGTGCTTCCCGTGGTGCTGGGGCAGGACGTTGCGCGGTACGCCTTCTCCACGCTCCAGCGGCCCCATCTCGCCCTCACCTGCGATCTGCTGCGGCTCGGTTGCGTGCTCGGGGCGCTCTCCGCCCAGGACCACGGGGCGTCCCCGGCCCGGCTGATCGCCGTCTGGGGACTGTCCGCCCTGCCCGCCCTGCTCCTGTCCGCCGCCCTCCTCCACCGGGCCACGACGGGGGCCCCGGTACGGCTGCGCCCGATGCTGCGGCGCGGCCACCTCGGGCAGCGCTTCACCGTGGAGTTCGGCGTGGGCAACGCCACCGGCCACCTGTCCGTGCTCGGCCTCGGCGCGGTCGGCACCCCGCTCCTCGTCGGAGCGCTGCGCGGGGCGACGACCCTCTTCGGACCGCTCAACGTCCTCTACACCTCGGCCACGTCCTTCGGCCCCCCGCTGCTCGGCCGCATCGGGGACGAGCGGCGCCGGGTCCGCGCCACCGCCCGACTCGCCGCGGTCCTCGCGGTGACCGCCCTGCTCTGGGCCACCGTGCTGGCCCTGCTGCCCGACGCCGCCGGACGCGAACTGCTCGGCGACACCTGGCCCACGGCCGCCGCCCTGCTCCCCGCGACGGGCAGCCAGTACGCCGCGATGGCCGTCGGCACCTGCGGGCTGCTCGCCCTGCGCATGCTCGACCCGCGCACCACGCTCAGCATCCAGGTCGTCTTCTCGCTCACCGCGGTGGCGTTCCTCGCGGGCGGCTACGCCCTCGGGGGCGTCCCGGGCGCCGCCTGGGGGTTGTTCCTCGGCTCGCTGGGCAAGGCCGCCGCGACCTGGATCCAGGTGGCCCGGCTCCGCCGCCGCACACCGGCGTCCAAGGAGACCGTCACCGCCGACGCTCGGCCCGCTGTGCCCGGAACGCGCTGATCAGCAGCAGACACAGCGCCGCGATGGCGAGTTTGCCCGCCGCCTGGAGGAGCGGCCCGCGCAGCAGGATGAAGGTGTATCCGGCGACCAGCGGCGCGGCGACGGCGAGCACGCTCCCGGGGCCGGGCCCCGCCCGGGTGACGGCCAGCGCGTACCGGCGGTCGGTGCGGGCCGCCCCGTAGCCGACGACGGCGAGGCCGCCGATCACGCCGCCGGCGCCGAAGTCGACCCAGAACTCCGTCCACAACGGGGCCGAGAGATTGGTCATCCGCAGTCCCATCCACTGCCCGACCCGGACCCCGGTGTCCTCCGGCTTTCCGCTCCACACTGCGCGCGGTACGAAGAACAGGGCCGAACCGGCCAGTTGGCGGCCGTAGGTGTGGCCCCGGGTGTCGACCCACGAGATGGTGTTGGCGAACATCACCATCTGGTCGTAGTCCTTGGTCACCAGCGGCTCGAAGACCGAGGCCGACGGCACGGCCCGCTGCCCCCCGTCGTCGTACCGGAACCTGTCCGCGTACGGGAACAGCACCAGCGCCCCCACCACCCCGGTCGTCAGCACCGTGCGGTAGACGGCCGCACTGCTCGGGAACGCGGTGAACAGCAGCGCGACCACCGCCGTCAGGAACCAGTAGCGCGCGTTGGAGACGGGGTTGTTCACCAGAAGGTTCAGGGCCGCCAGCGCCACCCACACGAGCACCGTCGACGGGGTGCGCCGGGCCCGGTAGGAGGTCGCCAGGCGGCGGGTGTAGAAGAGCAGCGCCAGCAGCGCCGGGACCTGCCCGAAGCCCTTGAGGAACGCCGAGCCCACCTGGGACCCCTGCGAGGCGACCCCGCTCGCCGCGACGGTCTCGTTGATCTCCTGCCGACTGGTGAAGAAGACCGCGGGTCCGCCCAGCTTCAGCACGTAGAACCCGCTCGCCACGAAGGCGAGGAGCACCAGCAGCCGCAGCCGCAGCGGATGCGCCAGGGCCGGTCCGCCCCGGCCCCGTGCGGAGGCCGTACGCCGCGGCAGCGGCCGGCGCGAAGCCAGCAGCGCCCCCAGGTCGAAGGCGGCACACCCCACCAGGACCATCGCGACGGCCGTGATCAGGTCCTGGCGCGGCCCCACCATCGGCGTCGGCGTCTGCCCGATCACCACCTGAGCGAAGGGAGCCACGCCCATCGCGATGTACACGAACATCCAGAAGACGCCCTGGAGGAGCCGCCGCCGGGTGGAGAGGATCATCGTCGCCAGCCGTGCCCCCGCGTAGCAGGTCAGGACCAGCTGGAGCCAGTACGCCGTGTCCCGGACACCGCTGCCGGGCTGCGCGGCGATCACGGCGGGCAGGAAGCAGACGAGCCCCAGGACCAGCGGCACCGACAGCGCCCGCGACAGCATCGCCCAGGCGATCGGCCGCTCCGGGGGCTCGAACGGTCCGCCCCGGCCCCCGGGCCGTCTGTGGCGCGCGGCCGCGTCGACGGCCGATCCCTCGGCCGGTCCGTGCGCCGACGTGTGCACCGACGTCATGCGCCCCCCGTTCAGTGAACCGCTGAACACTCTAACGAACCAACCCACTTGAGGGGGCGTCGCGACTAACCTGTGAACAGGTGGCCGCAGTCGAGGGGAACTCTGGTGAAAATCCTGCACGTCGTCACGCTCCACACCCCGGACCACGCCTTCGGCGGTCCCACCCGGGTGGCGCTCAACCTGTCGAAGGTCCAGCGGGCCGCCGGGGACGACGCCCGCGTCATGGCCCTCGGCGACGGCTTCCCGGACGGCGAACTGCCCAGCCACGTCGAGGGGGTTCCGGTCCACCTCTTCCAGGCCCGGCATCTGCTGCCGATGTTCGAGGTGAGCGGCATCACCTCCGCCGCACTGCTGCGCACGGCCCGCCGCATGATGCGCGGCGCCGACCTCGTACACGTCCATCTGATGCGGGACCTGGTGACCCTGCCCGCCGCCCTCCTCGCGCTCGCGACCCGTACCCCCCTGGTCGTCCAGACCCACGGCATGATCGACCCGACCGAGAAGAAGGTCGCCCAGCTCACCGACCTGCTCGGGGTGCGCAAGGTGCTGCGCAGCGCGGATGCCGTCCTGCATCTCACCGAGACGGAGCGGCTCGATGTGAACGCCGTCGCCACCCCCGTCCCGCTCACCCGCACCGTACGACTGGTCAACGGCGTCCGCCCGCAGGAGCGCAAGCCCGCCCGCGCCCCCGGCCGGCCGGCCACCGTGCTCTATCTCGCCCGCGTCCAGAAGCGCAAGCGGCCCGAGGACTTCGTCGCCGCCATGCCGCACGTCCTCGCCCGCCACCCCGACGCCCGCTTCGTCCTGGCCGGACCGGACACCGGTGCGCTGCCCGGCACCCTGGCGCTCGCCCGGAAACTGGGCGTCGCGGACTCCCTGGACCAGGTGGGCCCGCTGGAGCACGACGAGGTCCTCGCCGCAGGGCGTGAGGCCGATGTGTACGTGCTGCCCGCGATCGAGGAGCCGTTTCCGGTATCCGTCCTGGAGGCGATGTCGGTGGGCACCCCCGTCGTCATCACCCGCACCTGCGGCCAGGCCCCCGATGTGGCGGAGGCCGGCGCGGGCCGGGTCATCGACAGCCGGGTCGGACAGGACGCGGCCAACGCGCGCAAGGTGGCCGACGCGATCCTGGAGCTGCTGGAGCCGGAGGCCGCCGAGCAGGCGGGCAAGGCCGCCTGGGAGCTGGTCAACGGGCACTTCACCATCGAGGTCGTCACCGCCACCCTCCGGCGGACCTACGAGGACGTGGTCCGCCGGAGGCGAGGGTGAGCGACCTGCCTCTCAGCGGACGGGCTTCTCCCGGGACTTGAGCGCTATCTGCCAGCGGTAGAAGCTCATCGCCAGTGCGAAGTCGAACCCGGCCCGGCCGTCCAGGAAGCCGCGCCGGTAGAGGTACATGTACACGAACGACACCACCGGCTTGAACGGCGCCTTGTGGAACAACTGCCCCTGGCGTGACTTGACCTGGCGCACCTGCTCCTTCACCTCGGGGTGCTGCTCCAGCCACGCCTCCCAGTCGGAGTACCGATTGTGGCGCTCGAACCAGGCGCTCACCGGGTCGAGGTCCTGGTGCTCGATGGGGTGGGTGAGTGTGCCCACCGTCGCCGCGACCGGCTGGTAGTGCCCCTCCACCTCACCGATCCCCGGGGCGTCCAGGTCCCCGACCTCCGGGTAGTGGCAACGGGTCCGGTCGGTCAACGATCGCTTGCGGATGGTGTATCCGTGCCGCAGCCGCTTCCCCGAGAACCAGTACCCGAGCGGGATGTCGTACGCGGCGGGCTTCGGCGCGGAGGGATCCCGGAAAATCTCCCGCAGCTCGGCCAGCAGCCCGGCGCTCAGCCGCTCGTCGCCGTCGAGAAGGAGGATCCAGTCCAGATCGGTGCGGACGTTCTCCAGACACCACTGCTTCTTCCGGGGATGGCCCCTGTCCCAGGTGTACGTGACCACCTCGGCCCCGCACTCCTCGGCGATCTTGACCGTGTCATCGGTGCTGTGGGAGTCCACCACGACGACCGCCTCGAAGTGGCCGAGCACCGATCCGACCGCCTCGGCGATGTTGAGGCCCTCGTTCTTCGTGGGTATCGCCACGGCGATGGGCAGTCTGGGCGTTCCTGCGGTCATCCCTCGGCTCCTTCGGCCAGCCAGGCGTAGCAGCCTGTGGAGGTGAACGTGCGGGCGGACTTCGGGACGGTGATCGTCCGTGACTCACCGGCGCCGGAGGCGCCCGAGGCCAGCTCCTTGTCGCCCGCCCCGCCGATCCGCCAGGAGCAGCCGGCGGTGGGGGAGGCGGAGCGGTAGACGCCGGGCCGCAGCGCCTTCCCGGTGTGCGTGCCGTCCGTGTAGGCGTACGCGGCCTCGTCCACCAGGTCCTGGTGCTGGGGGCAGAGACCGGCGACCGCGTCGGCGGCGTCCGGGATCTCGTTCGCGGCGATGGCGCCGACGGCGGTGTCGCGGTCGGCCTTGACCAGATAGCGGAGCCTGTCGCAGGTCTCCTGGCCGGTCTGGAGCACGGCGGCCGGGTCCATGCCCTCGGGCACCCGGTCCTCCAGATACTCCTTCTGCTTCTTCGTGAAAGTCCCCGTGGCCGGGGTGATCGCGTCGGACGGTGTCTTCGGACCCGGGGCGGCGGGCGCGGACGGCTCGGCGGCCGTCGGTCCCCCGGGCTCCCCGGGCTCCCCGGCGGGGGGCGTGGCGGGTGCGGTGGACGGGTGGGACGGGCCGGGGGCGGCGGGCCCGGAGGCCGCGGGGCGCTGGGCGCCCGCGGCCTCCGGGCCGTTCCCGTCCGCGGACGAGCCGCAGGCGGCCAGCGCCGCCGCCGTCATGACGACGACGGCGCCGGCCAGGAACGGGTTTCTCATCAGCCGTTCCTCAGGGCGTAGTGCGCGCTGATCTGGGAAGCGCTGAGCGCGGTCGGGTACACGGCGGTCTCGTCGATCTGTCCGGCGAAGAAGTTGCTGGTCGGACGGTTCGGCCAGTTGGCGAGGTTGTCCCCGCCGATCCGCCAGTACCCCGGATTGCCGTCGTTCCCGGAGACCAGGATGTTCGACGAACGCAACCGCCCGTCGACGTAGAGCGCCATGCCCTGGCCCAGGGGCCCCTGGGTGGCGACGACGTGGTGCCACCGGCCGTCGTTGTACGCCTCCGGAGTGGTGACGGTCCGCCGGCCGCCGCTCTGCACGCCGAACGTGAGCCGCCCGTCGTCGCGCATGTAGACGTGCTTGTCGTGACGGGTGCTGTTCTGCTGGGTCAGGTTCCCGAAGCCGATGATCTTGCCGCCCCGGGTCGTGGTGGTCTTGATCCACGTCTCCACCGAGAACCGGTCCGGCTGGGCGTGCTGCCGGTTGCTGTACGCGTACTCGTCGGCGCCGTTGAAGCCGATCGCCGTGGAGGGCCCGGCGACCGCGGCCGGGGTCTGCCGGTAGGCCGGGCCGTTGCGCAGGAACCCGTTGTTCAGGTTGCCGCTGCTGTCGTGCGCGAACGTCGACGTGCTCTCGTCGTAGCGCCAGTAGAGGATCGCCCCGTCGGACCTGACCCTGTCCGGGTACGCCTCCGCGGTGCTCGCGACGGTCGCGGACCGCGCCGGGGACTTGGCGCTGGTGTTGACGCCGTCGCTCGCGGTGATCCGGTACGAGTGGGTCTCGCCCGGGGCGACGTCGGTGTCCGTCCACGTCAGCTGGGGCCGGTCCCAGAAGACCGAGTAGCCGGTCGTCGTGTGGACCGGGGTGTTCGAGCCGTTCTTGTAGATCCGGTAGGTCAGCTCCCCGTCGTCGGTGTCGAAGCTGGTCTGCCAGTTCACGTCGATCCGCCCCGGGGTCAGCGTGGACAGACTGACGTTGGGCACCCAGGGCGCGCCGGTGTCCGGGCCGTCCGCGAACCGGGTCAGCCCCTGCTGCCGCTTGCTGTTGACGGTGGTGAACTCGCCGCCCACCCAGAGGTAGTGGCGGCCGCCGCTGCTCGCCTGGGTCATCACACGCGGTCCGACCGGCTCGCCGATGCCGTCGTTGGTGTCCGGGAACCACGGCAGCAGCTTCGGGTCGTCGACCGACTGGGCCAGCAGGTGCTTGCGCGGCTGGTCGGGGAACGCGCCCATGCTGACGCAGTCGTGGGCGTGACTGCCGCTGTAGAGCACACCGGCGTGGACCGCGACGGCCTGGGTGGCGCCCAGGCAGGTGTCGCGCCACCGCTGCTTGAAGTCGCCGAGGTTCAGGGCGATCCGGCCGTCGAACACTCCGCCGCCGGTTCCCTCGTTGGCGGTGTAGAAGCCGGTGGCGTCGGTGGTGATGTCCTGGACCGTCGAGTTGTTGTGAATGAACCCGGGGTAGGCGGTGGTGAGTTGTCCGGTGGTGGCGTCGACCACGGCCAGCGCGTGCGTCGTGGTGCCGTTGATCCGGAAGAAGTCGCCGCCGAGCAGCACGTGCTGCCCGTCCGGCGTCACCTCGACGGCCCGCGCCACCTCGTCGGCGTTGGCCGTGAAGGGAAGCAGCGAGGCGCCGGTCGTGACGGCGGCGAACTTGTTCCTGGTCTGTCCGCCGACACTGTTGAAGTCGCCGCCCAGATAGACCGTGTCGGCGGTGACGGCGAGCGCCCGCACGGTCGCCGTCACGGAGATCTTGAAGTCGTTCCGCGGGGTGCAGGTCGCGGTGTCGATCGCCGCGATATTGCTGACCCCGACCCCGTTCACCGCCCCGAACTGCCCGCCCGCGTACAGGGTGTCGCCGTCCGGCGACAGGGCGAGAGCCCGGACGGTCGCGGTGCCCGAGGAGACGGTGAAGGACAGCGAGCAGCCGGTGGGCGTCCCCGTCGCCGCGTCGAACGCGGCGAAGTTGACCGCGGGCTGTTCGTCCGTTCCGGGGGCGGCGGTGGGGGGCCGCACGGTGGAGAAGGTGCCGCCCGCGTAGACGACGCCGTCGCCGGCGGCCATCGACCAGACGATGCCGTTGGTCTGCCAGGTGGTGAGGTCGTCCGCGGTGATGGCGACCGGTGGGGTCAGTGCCGTTGCCGGAGAGGCGCCCGCCGCGGTCGCGGACAGGGCTCCGGCCAGCAGGCCGAGAGCGGCGGAAGCGGCCCGCACACGGCCGCGCCCCCCGGTTCTCCGCCCCGTACTTCCGTTCATCATTCAGCTCCGGAGGTGAGATTCGAGCTGCGGCCGGGAGGCCGCGGGTCCTGCCTCGCCCGACCGGCCGCGCGGACGGTCCGTCCCGTTGCCGGGCCGGGCGAGTGAGTAGGAGGAGCCGAGGGCCCCGCCCGGTGCCGGCGCGGAGAGCTCCACCGGGCGTTCGGTGGAGACGGCGGTCGCGCCGGTGATCGTCCCGGGCGCGGACGCGGTGCGCGCCGCCCGGGAAGCGTGGACGGCGGCCCGCGGGGCCGGGCGCCGTGGGGGAGCCGTACGGAGGCTGCCGGCCGAGCCGGCCCCCGGTGCGGGGGCACGCGCACGGCGGGCACGGGCGGACGCGCCGCCCGGCCCGCTCATCGGTCCACCCGGACGGCGGCCCCGGTGAGCTGGTCGTCCAGCCGGCGGATGTCGGCGTCGACCATGATGCGGGCCAGCTCGCGCGACTTCACCTCGGGCTTCCAGCCCAGCAGCTCCTCAGCCTTCGACGCGTCCCCGATCAGCGCGTCGACCTCGCTGGGACGTTCGTACTTCGGGTCGTAGCGCACATGCTCGCGCCAGTCCAGGCCCGCGTGCTCGAAGGCGAACTCCACGAACTGCCTGACGCTGACGCCCTCACCGGTGGCGACCACATAGTCGTCGGGCGTCTCGCACTGAAGCATCCGCCACATGGCGTCCACATACTCCGGCGCGTATCCCCAGTCCCGGACCGCGTCCAGATTGCCCAGATGCAGCCGGTCCTGGAGCCCGGCCTTGATCCGGGCGACGCCCCGGGTGATCTTCCGGGTCACGAAGGTCTCGCCCCGGCGCGGCGACTCGTGGTTGAACAGCACCCCGTTCACGGCGAACATGCCGTACGCCTCGCGGTAGTTGACCGTCGCCCAGTACGCGTAGACCTTCGCCACGCTGTACGGGCTGCGCGGATGGAACGGGGTGCTCTCGTTCTGCGGGGGCGGGCTCGCGCCGAACATCTCGGAGGAGGACGCCTGGTAGATCCGGGTCCGGATGCCGCTCGCCCGGACCGCTTCCAGGAGTCGGACGGTGCCGAGCCCGGTGACGTCACCGGTGTACAGCGGCGCGTCGAAGGAGACCCGCACATGCGACTGCGCGCCCAGGTTGTACACCTCGTCGGGCTGGATGTCGCGCAGCAGGTTCACCAGCGCGACACCGTCGGACAGGTCCGCGTGATGCAGGACGAAGGAGCGCTCCGGTTCCTCGGGACCCTGGTAGATGTGGTCGATCCGCTCGGTGTTGAAGCTTGAGGATCGGCGTATGAGCCCGTGCACCGTGTACCCCTTGTCGAGCAACAACTCGGCCAGGTACGAGCCGTCCTGGCCGGTCACTCCGGTGATGAGCGCGGTCTTCGCCACGATTCCCCCTTCTCTGCTGATCGCCTCGGAGGCGACGTTCACCGACATATCGGGATTGGAGCGTTCCGCGGCAAAGTGTCCACCGCGGTCCCCTCCTGCTGGCACAATCCGAGCCATGACGACCGAACTCCCCGTCCCGTCCCAGGAATCCACACGTTCGCTACTGCGGCCCGGCTCCCGCATATTCGTCGCGGGCCACCGCGGCCTGGTCGGCTCGGCGGTGGCCCGCCGCCTCGCGGACGACGGCCACGACGTGCTCACTCGCGGCCGCGACCTCCTCGATCTGCGCGACGCCGCGCGGACCGGGGCGTATCTGAAGGAGATCCGCCCGGACGCCGTGGTGCTGGCCGCCGCCAAGGTCGGCGGAATCATGGCCAACAGTACGTATCCGGTGCAGTTCCTGGAGGACAACCTGCGCATCCAGCTCAGCGTGATCGCCGGGGCGCACGCGGCCGGGACCGGGCGGCTGCTCTTCCTCGGCTCCTCGTGCATCTACCCCCGGCTCGCGCCGCAGCCGATCCGCGAGGAGTCGCTGCTCACCGGCGAGCTGGAGCCCACCAACGAGGCGTACGCCCTCGCCAAGATCGCCGGAGTCGTCCAGACCCAGTCCTACCGGCGGCAGTACGGCGTCTCCTACATCTGCGCCATGCCCACCAATCTCTACGGGCCCGGCGACAACTTCGACCTGGAGACCTCGCACGTCCTGCCCGCGCTGATCCGCCGCTTCCACGAGGCCCGGCGGGACGGGGCCCCGGAGGTGACCCTGTGGGGATCCGGCTCCCCGCGCCGCGAATTCCTCCATGTGGACGACCTCGCCGCCGCCTGTGTGCGGCTGCTGGAGTCCTACGACGACGAAACACCGGTGAACATCGGCTGCGGAGAGGACCTCTCCATCCGAGAACTCGCCGAGCTGGTACGGGAGGTGACCGGCTACCGGGGCCGCATCTGTTGGGACACGGGCAAACCCGACGGGACGCCCCGCAAGCTCCTCGACGTGAGCCGCCTCTCCTCTCTCGGCTTCACGCCGCAGGTGTCCCTGCGTGACGGCATCGCCCGCACGTACGCCTGGTGGCTGGGTCAACGTTCCCCCGCCGACTGACCGTTCACCGCCGCGGGACCCCTCGCCGCGGCACACAGGTGGCGCTCCTCGCATCCGCACGCCCGCCGCCCTCAGTACGCCCCGCGGCCGTCGGCGACGGCGCGCACGGTGCGGGCGAGGAGTCCCAGGTCGGCGGCTACCGACCAGTTGTCGACGTACCAGAGGTCGAGCGAGACGGTCTCCTGCCAGGTCAGGTCGGAGCGGCCGCTCACCTGCCACAGGCCCGTGAGGCCCGGCTTCACGGCGAGCCGGCGGTACTCCCGTTCGTCGTACCGCGACGCCTCCTCCGGCAGGGGCGGCCGCGGCCCCACCAGCGACATGTGGCCCAGCAGCACATTGACCAACTGGGGGAGTTCGTCGATGGACGTGCGGCGCAGCATCCGCCCGACGGAGGTCACCCGAGGATCGCTGCGCATCTTGAACAGCGGACCGTCGACCTCGTTGGCGGCGGTGAGCCGCGCCTTGAGACTCTCTGCGTCGGCCACCATCGTGCGGAACTTCCACATGGTGAACGGCCGGTTGTGCCGGCCCTGCCGGACCTGCCGGTGGAAGACCGGGCCCCGCGAGGACAGCCGGACGCTGAGCGCCACCGCCAGCAGCAGCGGAGCCAGGGCGACCAGTCCGAACAGGGCGCCCGTACGGTCCAGCGCGTTCTTCAGCACCGCCTGCGGCCCTCCGCGCAGCGGCGGCGCTATGTGCAGGAACGTGAGCCCGGCCGCGGTGACGGGGCGCACCCGCTCGGCCGCCACACCGGACAGCTCCGAGAGCACGGACAGTGCCACGCCCCCGTCGTGCAGGCCCCAGCCGAGCCGCCGCAGCCGGTCTCCGGTCAGCTGGGGCCCGGGAGCCACCAGTACCAGGTCCGCCGCGTGGGCGTAGACCCCGCCGAGCACCGTCGTCACGTCGTCTTCGGCCGGGCAGGACGCGAGGTGGCCCGGCACCTGCAAGCCGTCCAGCTCCAGCCGGGCCGTCCCCACCGGAATCGCGGCGACCGGCCGGTAGCCGTGATCCGTACGGGAGTTGAGCAGCTCGGCCGCCCGGCCCACCCCCGACGCCTCGCCGACCAGCAGCACCCTGCGCACCCGGCGCCCCCGCCGCGCGGAGAGCGGCCACGCTCGCAACCCCGCCACCGCCGCGGCCAGCGGCCCGGGCGCCACGGCCACCAGGGCGGTGGCCGGGTCCACCGGGCTTCCCGCCGCCGTGTGCAGCAGGGCCAGCAGGCCGATGAGTACGAACCAGTCCCCGGCCGTGCCGACCAGGCCGGCCGCGCTGCCCGGCTCGGTCCCCGGCCGGCCCGCGTACCGCCCCCGTGCGCCGCGCAGTCCGACCCAGACCAGACCCGCCACCGCGGCGGCGACCACCGGGCGGGGCTGGTCGCCCGCGCGCAGCAGCAGCCATGCCGGGCCGGCCAGACCCAGGAGGTCCGTCAGCGCGGCGAGGGCGGGACCGGTCGCCGGCTTCCGCCGGGGCCCGGTCCGGGCGGCCCGGTCGCGCTGTGCCGTCGGGGCCCTCCACAGTTGCTCCAGGGACGCCGTACGATTCCGGGAGGCGGCGGTGCGGGGGCGCGGCGCGCCCCGGAGCCCCACCGGTCCGGATAGGCCGGTATCAGGTATTTCGACATGCCCCATGAACCCCCCAGTCCGAGTCGCACCCCCACAAACGGGACGCATCCGCCGATCCCATGGACTGACGGATGCGCCCTCGCTCGTGCACGATATCCACACACGTGCCATTTCGCTGGAGTTCTCGTGAAGTTCAGGCGGCTCGTTACCGACACCTCTGTTTCGGCCGGAACTCAGCGATGTCGCTCTGCCTGTACGGGTGTTGATGGCGTGACAGGCGGGCAAGCGCTTGCCGCCGGGGGTGCCGGGGGCGGCCCGTGGGGGCCATGGCTCCGCCGCACCCCGGCGGAAGGAGGCGAACTTCCTGGCGGGAGCGTGTCCGGCCAGGAGGCCGGCACGGTCCCGGCCCGCGCTCCGAGGCACGGACAGGCGGCTACGAGGTCACAACGCGCCGTCCGCGCGCCCCTTGGTGCGCCGGTGGATCGGCGGCCCGGCTCCAACGAGGTGGACTGCTGCGAGAGTTGAGCACCGCCCACCGATTCCGGTGCCCGGCCGGGCTGTCGCCACTCGGCGCGGCCGTTCGCCTCCCCGCCGCCGCCGGCGACCGCGGACGACGCGAGGCGCGCACCGCACAGGCCCTGCCGCGGCGCACGAGCGCGTCTCGGGGACGGGTCGAATCCCGCTCGACCCGGGACAAAAACTCCCCCCGGGACACTAGCCTGCGGCCATGACGTCGATACTTGTCACGGGCGCGGCAGGCTTCATCGGATCGCACTTCGTCCGGCACTGGGCGCGCCGGTACCCCGATGACACCGTGGTAGCCCTGGACGCGCTCACCTACGCCGGTTCGCTCGCCAACCTGGAGGACCTCACCGACCGTGTGGTCTTCGTCCAGGGGGACATCGGCGACGAGCCGCTCGTACGCCGACTGCTCGCCGAGCACCGGACCGAGAAGGTCGTCAACTTCGCCGCGGAGTCGCACAACAGCCTCGCCGTACTGGACCCCGGGCGCTTCTTCCGGACCAACGTCCTCGGCACACAGGGGCTGTTGGAGGCATGCCGCACGGTGGGCGTCGAACGCTTCCACCACATATCCACCTGCGAGGTGTACGGAGACCTGGCCCTCGACTCCGACGCGACGTTCACCGAGACGAGCCCCTACCGCCCCCGCACCCCCTACAACGCCAGCAAGGCCGGGGCCGACCACGCGGTCCGGGCCTATCACGAGACGTACGGACTGCCCGTGACGATCACCAACTGCGCCAACAACTACGGCAGTCACCAGTTTCCCGAGAAGGTCATCCCGCTGTTCGCGACCCGGGCGCTCGACGGCCGACGCCTGCCCGTGTACGCCTCCAGCGGCAATCGCCGGGAGTGGATTCACGTCCTGGACCACTGCGCCGCCGTGGAAACCGTCCTCCTGAGGGGGACGCCCGGAGAGATCTACCACGTCGGCACGGGTGTGGAGGCCAGCGTCGACGAACTCGCCGACCTCGTGCTCGACGAACTGGGCCTGTCGCGGTCGCTGAAGGAAACCGTGCCCGACCGCCCCGGCCACGACCGCCGCTACCTACTGGATTCCTCCCGCATCCGGCGCGAACTCGACTGGGAGCCGCAGATCCCCTTCGCGGCAGGCATCCGGGAGACCGTCCGCTGGTACTCCGACCACCGCTCCTGGTGGCAACCGCTCATCGGCCGCAGCCCGGTCGTCGAGAACGACTGGAGTGCTGCCGGAGCCCGCTGACCGGAGCGGCCGACGGGCTCCGGGGCGACACCGGCACGGTGCCCCCGCTTCGGGGGAGGGAGTGCGGCGCGTGCGCACGTCTGGACACGGCTCGGTTCGCCTCCGGCCCGGGCGTCCGAGTGCGGACGAAGGCGCCGGAGCGTCGTGGCTCGGCACAGCCCCGGCACCGGGCGCCGGGGCTGCTCGCGTTGCACCCCTCGCCCATCTACTCTAACGTAACGGTAGGTTTGGTGGTGGCGGAGACGTCGGACGGGCGCGACGCGGGGCGGCAGAGGTGCGGTCGGGCGGCTGAAGCGCGTCGGTGCGATACCCGAGCGCACGGGGCCGTCCCCGCGCCCGATGCGTCACCACGGGGACGACGGTGTGGTCGCCCCCGAAGGGCGTAGCCTGGGCGGCTTCCGCCTGTGCGCGGAGTCGGAGGCGCGCCGGCCGGTTTCGGTGCGGCGGATGCGGCCGCTCGGGCTCGGCCCGGGCGATGTGCGGGCGCCGCTCGATGTGCTGGACCCGCTTCCTGGCGCCGGTGGTCCGCCGCCGGAGAACGATGAGCAGTCGTACGAGGAGTTGGTGGCGAAGTTGCGGAAGTACTGGGTGCGGGCCGACGCGCGGTGTGAGGACCTGCGTCGTGAGCCGGGAACGGTTGAGGCGTTCGCGCGGCCCCTGCCCGAGCAGCCCGCTCACCTGGCGGACGCGCCGGCGGCCGGACCGGGGGCGGCACGGTGAACGCCACGGGCGAGCGGGTCGCCGGTGAGGCGGCCAGGCGGCGTACGTTCGCCGTGATCAGCCACCCGGACGCGGGCAAGTCGACGCTGACGGAGGCGCTGGCGCTGCACGCGCACGCGATCACGTCGGCGGGGGCGGTGCACGGCAAGTCCGGGCGCCGGGGGGTGGCGTCGGACTGGATGGAGATGGAGAAGGCCCGCGGCATCTCCGTGACCTCCGCCGTCCTGCAGTTCGCCTACCGGGACTGCGTGCTGAACCTGCTGGACACTCCGGGGCACGCGGACTTCTCCGAGGACACCTATCGCGTGCTCGCGGCCGTGGACTGCGCGGTCATGCTGATCGATGCGGCCAAGGGGCTGGAGGAGCAGACCCGCAAGCTCTTCGACGTCTGCCGGCACCGGGGCGTCCCCGTGATCACGTTCATCAACAAGTGGGACCGGCCCGGACGTGAGGCCCTGGAGCTGCTGGACGAGATCGAGCGCGAGTTCCGGCTCAAGCCCACCCCGGTGAACTGGCCGGTCGGGACCGCAGGCTACCTGCGCGGCCTGGTCGACGTACGCGACCCGGAGCGGATGCTTCGGTACACCCGCACCCCCGGCGGCGCGCACGAAGCCTCCGAGGAAGTGGTCCCCGCCGAGCGGGCCTCGTCGGAGGAGGGCGCCGACTGGGAGCGGGCCGCGGAGGAGCTCCAGCTGCTGGAGGCGGACGGCGCCGCGTTCGACCGGGCCTCGTTCCTGGCGGGCGGTTCCACGCCGGTGTTCTTCGGCGCCGCGGTCTCCAACATCGGCGTACGGCCACTCCTGGACGCCATCGTCGACCTGGCCCCGCCGCCGGGCCCGCGAGAGCTGGAAGGCGGCGGCGGCCGGCCCGTCGACGCCCCGTTCTCCGGGCTCGTCTTCAAGGTGCAGGCGAACATGAATCCGGCCCACCGGGACCGCATCGCCTTCCTGCGGGTGTGTTCGGGCGTCTTCGAAAGAGGGGCGACCGTCACCCGCGCCGCGTCCGGAAAGCCGTTCGCGACCAAGTACGCCCACAGCGTCTTCGGCCAGGACCGCTCCATGGTCGACACCGCCTACCCGGGTGACGTCGTCGGACTGGTCAACGCCGCGTCCCTGCGCGTCGGCGACACCCTCTACGACGGCGCGCCGGCTCTGTTCCCACCCATGCCGACCTTCGCTCCGGAACACTTCGCGGTCGTACGGCCGGTCGACATCAGCCGCTCCAAGCAGTTCCGCCGGGGGATCGCCCAGCTGGACGAGGAGGGCGTCGTGCAGGTCCTCGTCAGCGACGCGCGCGGGGACCAGGCGCCCGTGCTGGCGGCGGTGGGGCCGATGCAGTTCGACGTCGTGTCCGCCCGCATGGCCGGGGAGTTCTCCGCCCCCGTACGCCTGGAGACGCTGCCCTACCACCTGGCGCGGGCCACCGACGCGGCCGGAGCGGCCACGCTCAACCGCTCCCGTCTGGTCACGGGCGAGGCCCTGACCAGAATCCGCGACAAGGCGCAGCTCGCTCTGTTCCCCGACCGCTGGCAGGCGCATTCCTTCCAACGGCAGTTCCCCGACGCCAGCCTCGGCACACTCCTGGCCGCCCACGAGTAGCACGCCCACCGGACGCAGCCCTGTCGCAGTCGAACAGACGACGGCGTCGGCCTGGAGTCGGCTGAGTGCACGGTTGCCCGTTCATACAACGAACCCGTGCCGGGCGACGAGCTGCCGGACGGACAACCACCGCGGATACGGGCCCCGCACGGCTATTCACGCGCTCCGTGCCAGGCCAACACCGCCTTGACGAGTGTCACGAGTCGTTCGCCGACGCGGTCCACGCTTCCGTTCTGGGCACTTACCTGGGCGCCCTCCAGCGCGAAGGTGATTTCCGCTGCGGCGCCTTCGGGATCGATGAGACCTGCGCCGACGCACATGGCGGTGACGCGGTGGAGCTGCCGCGCCTTGTGCGCTTCGATCACCTGGCGCGCCGGGTGGGACGGATCGGGCAGCTCGGCGATGGAGTTGATGAAGGGGCACCCGCGATGCGAGATGGCCGTCAGCGTCTCCACGACGAAGTCGGTCACACCCATGATCTGGGCCCGGGGGTCGTCCGGCCACCGTTGCTCGATCTTGTCGAAGGCGGAGGCGTAGTCGGCCGCCACGATGAGCAGCCAGCGAGCGACCAGCGCGTCCTTGGTGTCGAAGTGCCGGTACAGCGCAGCCTTGGTCGTGCCGGCTCTCTCTGCGATGGCCTGGACTCCGACTCCCCTGATCCCCTGGGAGTGGAACAGCTCTTCCGCCGCGTCGAGGATGCGCTCGCGGGGAGGCAGCGTGGCCACCCGCTCTGCGCGGCCCGGCCGCACCGTGTCCGTCATGTCTGTTCCCTCTCGTTCCGGGCGAAGCCTTTCTCGCGCCGCCCCGGTGCTAGGGTACCCACCAGATCCACGCGATACCGATCGGTTTCGAGTGGACCTAATCGGTTTCGCTTAGAGAGGCTCACATGAAGCTGTCGGAATACGTGGCGTACGACGCTGTCGGGCTGGCCGAACTGGTCGCCCGCGGAGAGGTGACCAGCGGCGAGCTGGAGGCTGTCGCCCTCAAGGCGGTTTCCGCCGTCAATCCGCTCATCAACGCAGTCGTGGAAACCTGGCCCGCGGAGGGCGGCGAGGGCGCGGATCGGACGTGCGCAGAAGCGGCGCCGCTGGCGGGCGTGCCCTTCCTGCTCAAGGATCTCGGCGTGTCCATGGCCGGCAAGCGGGTGGAACTGGGCAGCCGGCTCGCGGAAGGGAGTGTCGCGCCGGCGGACTCGAATCTGATGCGGCGTTTCCGTGCGGCGGGACTGGCGACCTTCGGCCGTACCACGACCCCCGAATTCGCCTATGGCATAACGACCGAGGCCGTCCTGTACGGGCCGACCCGCAACCCGTGGGACCTCGATCGTTCCGCGGGAGGGTCCAGCGGCGGCTCGGCGGCTGCCGTCGCGGCCGGCATCGTCCCGGTCGCGCACGCCACGGACGCGGCGGGGTCCATTCGCATCCCCGCCGCCAGTACGGGCCTGTTCGGAATGAAGCCCACCCGCGGCCGGGTTTCCATGGGTCCCGATGTGGACGAGATCTTCAACGGCCTGGCCGTCCAGGGCAGCGTCAGCCGCACGGTACGTGACAGTGCGGCAGTTCTTGACCACATCCGAGGGCCGGAGAGCGGCGATCCCTACTTCGCCGCCCAGCCGCAACGCCCGTACACCGAAGAGACCGACCGCGACCCCGGCCGCCTCCGGATCGGCGTCATCACGCAGGGGGGCGGCCGGCGCCCCACCGAGGGCACCGTGCTCGACGCCGTCTCTTTCGCCGCGGAGCATGTGGCCTCGCTCGGCCACCACGTGGAGGAGGCCACGCTCGACCTCGGGGTGAGCTGGGAGGAATTCGTACTGGCCAACGCCCGGCTCTGGACGGCCAACCTGGTGCCGTGGCTGGATGCCCTGGCCGCCGGTTCCGGCCGGCCCATCGACCGGTCCACCGTCCAGGCGGAGACGCTCGCCAGCTACGCGTGGGGCCGGGAAGTCACCGGCCCCGACTTCGTCAGCGCGCTCGGTGTGCGCAACACCGTGTCCCGCAGCCTCGGCCGCTGTTTCGCCCGGTACGACCTGCTGCTCACGCCCACTCTTCCCGAGCTGCCGCCGCGCCTGGGGGTCCATGCCGAGGGCGTCGAAGACCTCGACGGTCTCGGCTGGCTCGACCGGCTCCTCGACCGCTCCCCGTTCACCGCCGCCTTCAATGTCGCCGGCACTCCCGCGATGTCCGTACCACTGGCCACGGACCCGGCGACCGGGCTCCCCGTCGGCTTGCAGTTCGCCGCCGGCTTCGGCCGCGAAGACACCCTTTTCCGTCTCGCCGGCCAACTCGAACAGACTGCCCCGTGGTCGCACCGCACACCCCCCGTCTGGGCCGGCGCCCACTGACCGGCCGATGCGGTGGCGGGTGGCGGGTGGTGGACCGAAGGCAAGATAGCAGTCATGTCGGGTCCGGCCGGGACCGCCCTGACCAGCCCCGGCCGGGCCCGGGCCCCCGTTGCCGCAGCACGCATCCGCCCGCGGGGGCGCATCCGTCGCCGCACAGCGCTCCCGCCGCAGTACAGCGCTCGCGCACGTGACGCGAGCGCCGTGGCTCTCGCAGGAGGCGGGGGCGACGACTGGCGGGGGACCGGCTCGGGGCAGAGCCCCGTGCCGACTCCCAGGTGCCCGGCGCCCGCCGACGGCCTCATACAGGGTCCCTCAGGCCCCCGTACCGGGGGCGCTGCCCGTCACGGCCACGTAGACCGTGTTGGTCGAGGTGCCGCCTCGCAACGGGTTGGGAAACTCCACCACATGTGCAACGGCGTCCTGGAAGGCATGGGCGAGGAGGGAGACGAAGTCGTCGTCCGGCGGGTCGTTGGACCACAGGGCGAAGACGCCTCCGGGGTGGAGGAAGCGCGTGAGCGCACTCAGGCCCGCCGGCCGGTAGAGAGCGGCGTGGCTCGGGTGCAGCACATGGCGGGGGGAGTGGTCGACGTCCAGCAGGATGGCGTGGAAGAGGCGGGCCTCGGTCTGCGGGTCCAGCCCGTGGCCCTCCAGCACCATGGCGAAGAAGTCGCCGTGCACCAGTCGGCAGCGATCGTCCGAGCCGAGCGCCGTTCCTAGCGGCACCAGACCGCGTCGGTGCCAATCGATGACCTCGCCGAGAGTGTCGACGACGGTCAGTGAGCGGACGCCCGGCACCTCCAGTGCGGCCTGGGCCGTGTACCCGAGGCCCAGGCCGCCGACGGCGACATCGAGGTCGGTGCGGTGTGCGAGCGGGGCGAGGCCCAGTCGGGCGAGGGCGATCTCGCCCTCGGTGAAGAGACTGGACATCAGGAACTCGTCCCCGAGCTTCACCTCGTACACGTCGTCTCCCGACAACGGGTCGCGTCGGCGCCGCAGGCTGATGTCGCCGATCGGTGTCGGCTTCCAGTCGAGTTCCTCGAAGCGGGTGGTCATGGTGGGGATCTCCTCCGGTCGGCGACGCGGTGTCAGGCGTCGATGACGACGGGGATGATCAGAGGCTTGCGGCGGTGGCTGCGGAAGGCCCAGGAGGCGACGGCGCGAGCGATGCGCTGTTCGAGCTGGTGGTGGTCGCCGATGCCCTCCTGCGCCGCCGCGGCCAGGGTCTTCTCGATGAGCGGGACGACGGGTTCGAAGGTGCTGTCGTCGTGCTCGAATCCGCGGGCCAGGAAGTCGGGCGCCTCGGTCAGGGCTCCGGTGTCGGCGTCGACGATGGCCACGATGGTGACCACGCCCTCCTCCGCCAGGACGCGGCGGTCCTTCAGGGATGCCTCCGTCGCGCCGCCGACCGTCATCCCGTCGACGTACACATAGCCGGCCGGGACCTTTCCGGTGATGGAGGCACGCCCGTCGACGAGGTCGACGACGACACCGTCCTCGGCGATGATCACGCGGTCCGGTGCGACCCCGGTACGGATGGCGAGGTCGGCGTTGGCCCGCATGTGCTTCCACTCGCCATGGACGGGCATGACGTGGCGGGGCTTGACGATGTTGTAGCAGTACACCAGTTCGCCCGCGCTGGCGTGGCCGGAGACGTGCACCTTGGCGTTGCCCTTGTGGACGACGTTGGCGCCCCAGCGGGTCAGCCCGTTGATCACCCGGTAGATGGCGTTCTCGTTGCCCGGGATGAGGGAGCTGGCGAGCAGGACCGTGTCACCCTGCCCGATGCGGATCGTGTGGTCGCGGTTGGCCATGCGGGAGAGAGCGGCCATCGGCTCGCCCTGGGAGCCCGTGCAGACCAGGGTGATCTTGTGGTCGGGCAGCTTCTCCAGCTCCCTCGCCTCGACCACGAGACCCGGCGGCGTCCTCAGATAACCCAGCTCGCGGGCGATGCCCATGTTGCGGACCATCGACCGGCCCACGAAGGCGACCTTCCGCCCGTGCTGATGGGCGGCGTCGAGGACCTGCTGGATACGGTGGACGTGACTGGCGAAGCTGGAGACGATCACCCGGCGCGGGGCGGTCCGCATGACGTGCTCGATGGCGGGGTTCAGCTCGCGCTCGGACGTGGTGAAGCCCGGTACCTCGGCGTTGGTGGAGTCGGTGAGGAACAGGTCGACCCCTTCTTCGCCGAGCCGGGCGAAGGCCCGCAGGTCGGTGATGCGGTCGTCCAGCGGGAACTGGTCCATCTTGAAGTCACCGGTGTGCAGGACCATGCCCGCGCCGGTCCGGATCGCGACCGCGAGGCCGTCGGGGATGGAGTGGTTGACCGCCACGAACTCGCAGCCGAAAGGCCCGAAGTCGCGCCGCTCCCCTTCCTTCACCCGCACCGTCGTGGGCTTGATGTGGTGCTCCTTGAGCTTGGCCTCAAGGAAGGCGAGCGTCAGCTTCGAGCCGATGACCGGGATGTCCCGGCGTTCCCGCAGAAGGTAGGGCACGCCGCCGATGTGGTCCTCGTGCCCGTGGGTGAGGACCACACCGACGACATCGTGCAGGCGGTCCCGGATCGAGGTGAAGTCGGGCAGGATCACGTCGACACCGGGCTGGGTCTCCTCGGGGAACAGCACCCCGCAGTCGACGATCAGCAGTTTGCCGGCGTACTCGAAGACGGTCATGTTGCGGCCGATCTCCCCGAGACCGCCCAGGGCGACGACCCTCAGCCCGCCTGCGACGAGAGGAGGGGCCGGCTTCAGATCAGGATGTGGATGGCTCATACGCTGACGCTACCGGAGAGTTGCGGGGTGATCCATTATGGGCGGAAGCGCTCCGCGGCGCAGGGGCGTCGTGCGGCCGTTCCGGCGGGGGAGCGGAAGTGCGCGAGACCGGATGTCGGTGGCAGGGCCGCGTGCGCGGGGCCCCGCGCACGGGTGACGCGCGAAAAGCGAGGCGCTTGGCCTCGGCCGGTTTGACCGGTCGACGGCCTCCTCGTCGCCATCGACGCCGGTCCCCGTGTCCGGAGCGGTGCGAACGCAAGGGTCGGTGCGGGGAGGCGTGTCCTGTCGCGATGGCCGAGCCGAGCCGTCAGGAACTCCGGACATCGAGCCTGCGGCGCAGAGTGGCGGCGAAGTCCTCCGCCGCCATCAGCTGGGCGCGCAGCGTCTCGCAGCGTGCGTCGGCCACCTTGCGGTACGAGTCCAGTCGCTCATGCAGTCGCTCCCGCTCCTCGGCCGTGGAGGTGTCGTCGGCCGCGATGCGGTCGACGATCTCCAGGAGGTCCCGCATCTCCTCCAGCGAGAAGTCCAGCGGCTTCATGCGGCGGATCACCATCAGGCGGCCGACGTCCGTCTCGGTGTACAGGCGGAATCCTCCCTTGCTGCGGGCGGAGGGGATGACCAGGCCGACTTCCTCGTAATGCCGGATCGTGCGAAGCGACAAGCCCGTTCGCTCGGCCACCTCACCGATCTGCATCTGCCGCTCTGTCATCCCGCGCCTGCCTCCTCGATAACCGGCTGTTCTTCGAACGTTCGAAGGGAATCAGCATACGTGTCCAGAATCACATGATCCGCAGACGTATTTACCTGTATTTCACAAGCCGCAACTCGCACTCTGCTCTCACGTCAGGGTACGATTTTGCCGTGGGCCTGAACCGCTGGGCGGACCTCGCTGACGCTTGAGCCCCAGCCAGGGCCTCACAGGCTTTTCGGGCAATGATGCCCGACGGTCAGCCGCGAAGGCTGCCACTCGATCTGGCAGGACCCCACCGATGCCGGGCTGCGGGGATTCCGCCCCCTGCATGGAGTCGAGAACGATGCGTGCGTGTCCAGACAGGTGGATGTGTGCGCCCGAACAGAAACGGTTGCATGTCTACACCGCTGTCCGCGGCTCCGAAGCTGCGTATGTCCAAGCCGGACTGGCTGGCTTCTCCGAAGGTTTTCCGTACGGAGGTGCTGGCCGGTCTGGTGGTGGCGCTGGCGTTGATCCCGGAGGCGATCTCCTTCTCGATCATCGCGGGTGTCGATCCGGCGATCGGTCTGTTCGCTTCGTTCACGATGGCCGTGGTGATCTCGTTCGTGGGTGGCCGCAAGGCCATGATCTCCGCAGCCACCGGCGCCATGGCCCTGGTCATCGCGCCGCTCAACCGCGAGCACGGCCTCGGTTACCTGATCGCCGCCGTCATCCTCGGCGGTCTGATGCAGATGGCCCTGGGCGCGCTCGGAGTGGCCAAGCTGATGCGGTTCGTTCCGCGCTCGGTGATGGTCGGCTTCGTCAATGCCCTCGCCATCCTGATCTTCATGGCGCAGGTGCCGGAGATGCGGGATGTTCCGTGGGCGGTGTATCCGCTGATCGTCGGTGGTCTGGCCCTCATGGTGTTCTTCCCGAAGATCACCACGGTGGTTCCCGCACCTCTGGTCGCTATCGTCACGCTGACGGTGATCACGCTCGCCGCCGGGATCGCTGTTCCCGACGTCGGTGACAAGGGCGATCTCCCGTCGTCGCTGCCGGTGCCGGGTCTGCCCGATGTGCCGTTCACGATGGACACCCTGACGACGATCGCTCCGTATGCCTTCGCGTTCGCGCTGGTGGGCCTGATGGAGTCGCTGATGACGGCGAAGCTCGTCGACGACATCACCGACACCCGCTCGAACAAGACCCGTGAGTCCATCGGTCAGGGCGTCGCCAACATCGTGACCGGGTTCTTCGGCGGCATGGGCGGCTGCGCCATGATCGGCCAGACCATGATCAACGTGAAGACCTCGGGAGCCCGCACCCGCCTGTCCACCTTCCTCGCCGGTGCTTTTCTGATGGTCCTGTGCATCGTGTTCGGCCCGGTCGTCTCGGACATCCCGATGGCCGCTCTCGTCGCGGTGATGATCCTGGTCTCCTTCGCCACCTTCGACTGGCACTCCATCCAGCCGAAGACGCTCAAGCGCATGCCGGTCGGCGAGACCACCGTCATGGTCGTCACCGTCGCCGCGGTGGTCGCCACCCACAACCTCGCCATCGGTGTCGTGCTCGGTTGCATCACCGCGATGGTGATCTTCGCGAAGCGGGTCGCCCACATCGCCGAGGTCACCGGGGTCGTGGACCCGGACGGTAACCAGGTCGTCTACGCGGTCACCGGCGAGCTGTTCTTCGCCTCCTCCAACGACCTCGTCTACCGGTTCGACTACAAGGACGACCCCGACGACGTCGTCATCGACCTCTCCGACGCCCACATCTGGGACGCCTCCTCCGTCGCCGCCCTCGACGCCATCGAGGCCAAGTACGCCCAGCGCGGCAAGAAGGTCACCATCATCGGCCTGAACAAGGCCAGCGCCGAGATGCACGACAAACTCGCCGGCCGGCTCACCGCCGGCCACTGACACCAGCCGGCCACTGACACCAGCCGCCCCTTCCCGCTCCGCCGACGGCGTCGGGCCGCCATCCGTGTGGCCCGCCGCCGTCGAGTCATGACTGGGTCGGGGCAGCCCACGTCTCGGCGGGTGCGACGCTCCTGGCGGGACCCTTGATCAGTAGACCTCCGAGCAGCGCCGCGACCAGCAGAGCTGCGGCGGCTGTGTGGAGGAGCGCGGGGTTGTCACCGGACAGACGGCTCGTCGTCCCGTAGAGCAGCGCGACTCCGAGATCGTTGCCCATGTGCTGGCTCGCCATGACGAAGCCGGCCAGTCCGCCGGAGTCGTGCGCGGCGATGCCGTCGGTGATGGTCGAGTAGATCACCGTACCGGCCATGCCGAGGCCGAGGCTGAGACAGATCATGCTCGGAAAGGCGCTGACGACGGAGCCCTCGACCAGCCGGATGAGCAGCACTCCGACCGCCGCGAGCAGCAGACCCGGCAGCAGGAGGGCGCGAGGTCCGATGTGAGGCAGCAGCCGGGCGGAGACGACCCGGGAGCCGACGAGGAACTGCCCGGTCATCAGCACGAATACGGCGAGCGACGCCGGCAGTTCGACGGACATCAGGAACGGGCCGAGGAGTCGTACCACGGTCCCCAGAGCGAGCGCGGTCAGGAACAGGGCCAGCGACGCGCCGAACATGTCGCGGGTCCCGGTCCCGGTTGCGTACGCCAGCAGAATCCAATTCGCCGTCCGTGACTGCTGCCAGGCGAAGGCGGCCGGCAGAAGAATGCCGCGGAGAACGGCGGAGTACGCGAGCGATGCGTCCCCGTCGTCCGCCTGGAACTGGACGAAGCCGTAGAGGAGAGCCGCGGCCCCGAACGTGCTCAGCAGCGCACCGGGCGCGTCGAAGCGGGACGGAGTACGGCCGGGCTGGTCGCGGACCAGCGTGGCGGCGCCGATGAGCGCGAGGAGGGCCAGCAGGACCGTGACGTACAGCGATACGCGCCAGTTCAGCGTCAGGAAGAGCGGAAACGCGATGAACAGGGTCAGCGCACTGCCGCCGAGGCCGGCCACGGAGTAGATCCCGAAGGCATTCCTGCGTTCGTCCGGTTCGGTGAACAGGGCGGTGACCAGGCCGAGCGAGGCGGGCACGATCAGAGCGGCGAAGACGCCTCGCAGGACGTGGCTCCAGAGCAGCGCGTCGGTCCCGGTGGACAAGGCGCCGGCCACAGCGGTCACCGCGAAACCGGTCAGACCGATGAGCAGCGTCGTCCTGCGGCCGACGAGATCCGCGAGGTGGCCGCCGACGAGCAGCAGCGCGCCGAAGACCATCGCGTAGCCGGCGGACAGCCAGGCCGGGCCGTCCCAGCTGCTGCTCAGGTCGCGAGCGATGTCCGGCAGCAGCGCGAGTGCGCTCGCCGTGTTGAGCAGCACGACCAGTTGCGCGAACGTGGCCACCGCGAGGCCCCACCAGCGCCGGGGATCCGGCGGAGCGCCGTTGCCGGCCGGGCCCACGTGCATCGGAGCCGCCGGCGGACCGTGGCCCGGCGCTGTCCAGGGCCCGCGCGATGCCGAAGTCGACCAGACCCATGCCGCCCTCGCCGAGCCGGGCGATCAGTCGGTAGGGGCCGATGTGCGCAGGGTCTCGTGCCGTCAGCTGTTCCACGATGCCGGAGTCAGCCCCTCAGGTCGGGGCTGAGGAGCACGACGGCGGTGAGCAGGCCGTGTCGGGCGTCGAGCGGCCTGGCTGACGGGGGCGGAGGCCCGGTGCGGACGTGCTGGATCTCGTTCTCGGCCATGCGGCGGTCCCCACGGCAGACATCGGAGATCCTAAGGTAGAACAACGGTCCAGGGCGCGGGTATGCGCTGCCGAGGAAGGGAATTCGCTCCACGAGAACCGACGCCGCTCCCGGCGGAGTCTGCCGGGAGCGGCGCGGGTCCGCGCGGGGGGCGTCGGGCGCTGCGGGGCTGGCGCTTTCACGCGTGCGGACGGGTCAGGCCGTACGGGTCAGAACTGGAGCGACCAGGCGTTGATGTAGCCGGTGTCGTTGACCCAGTTGTCGGTGACGCGGAGCTTCCACGTTCCGTTGGCGGTCTTGCTGGAGGCGTCGACCGTGATCGTGCCCCGGACGTCGTCGGCGCTGTCGTAGGAGTTGTAGTTCTTCAGGAGGAACACCCCGCCGTCGGGTGCGACCAGCTCGACCTTCACGTCCCCGCGGTAGGTGTGCCGGATGTCGACGGTGACGGCCAGGTCGGCGGCGGCCCTGCCGTCGATGCCGGTGACCGTGATGGGCGACGTGACGGTGGCGTTGTCACGGATCTGGTAGTCGTCGGTGTTCTCGAACGTGTCGCCGTCGCCGGGCGGCGTGGTGTCGTCGCCGGCGCCCGTGTGCAGGAGCTGGTTGGGGGAGCCGGTGCGGGCGTCGGTGACCTTGCCCGATGTGGCGTCGTCGAGCAGCTTGGCGCGGACCTGGGCCGGCGTCCACGTGGGGTTGGCGGAGAGCAGCAGGGCCGCCGCGCCGGCGACGTGGGGAGCGGCCATGGAAGTGCCGCTCATCGACTGGGAGTTGGTGTCGCCGGAGTTGGACGTGGAGACGATGCTGTCGCCCGGGGCGAAGATGTCCAGGCAGGAGCCGTAGTTGGATGCCTGCCCGTTGTTCCAGCCGGTGGCGCGGGCGTCCCGGCTGTTGGTGGCGCCGACCGTGATGGCCGACGGGGTGGAGGCCGGGGAGTACGAGCACGCGTCGGCGTTGTCGTTGCCGGCCGCCACGACCCAGGTGGTTCCGGAGGATATGGAGGCCGCCACCGCGTCGTTCACGGACTCGATCCTGCCGCCCCCGACGCTCATGTTGGCCACGGCCGGCTTCACCCCGTTCTTGGTGACCCAGTCGATGCCCGCGAGGACCGGGGCCCAGGTGTCGCCCGAGTTGCCCCGGCAGTTCAGCACCCGGACGCCGATGAGCTTGACGCCCTTGGCCACGCCGTACGCGCCGCCGCCGACGGTGCCGGCGACATGGGTTCCGTGGCCGTTGCAGTCGGAGGCGTTGGAGTCGTTGTCGATGAAGTCGTAGCCGCTGACCGCCCGGCCGCCGAAGTCGCGGTGGCTCATGCGGATGCCCGAGTCCACGATGTACGCGTTCACATTGGAGGCGGTGGTGCCGTAGGTGTAGCTCCGGTCCACCGGCAGGTCGCGCTGGTCGACGCGGTCCAGCCCCCAGGAGGGCGGGTTGGTCTGGGTGTCGATCGCGTACGCCGCAGCGTCGGCCTCCACCCGGGCCACCGACGGGTCGGCGGCCAGCCGCTTGGCCTTCTCCTCGCTCATGCGCACGGCGAAACCGCGCAGGGCGGCGGTGTAGGTGAAGCGCAGGCTGCCCGCGTGCCGCTTGGCCAGGGCCTTCGCGGAGCCGGGCACGTCGGTGCGGGCGACCGAGTCCTTGAACGTGACGATGTACGAGCCTTCGACCGCGCCGGGGCGGTCCGCGCCGACGATGCGGCCTTCGCCGCCGCCCGGCGGTGCGGGGGCGGCCACGGCCCCGGTGGTCTGGGCCGCCCCGACGAGCAGGGCGGCGCTGGCGCCGACGGCGAGCAGGCGTCGCAGGACGCGTGCGTCAAACTCCATGATTTCTCCTTGAGAGCTGTCCGGAACCGGCTCGGGCCCGGATGTGCGGCACCCGTCGCCGGGTGGTCTCCGGACCCGCGCCGTCCGTGGTGGGAGGCGGGGGCCCGGAGTGACCGCCACGGCACGCGGTGCCGGGCACGCCAGGTTCTGCCGGGGTCATGACAACGGCCTGGTGGTGGCGGTCGTGCGGACGCCTTCGGGTGCCGGCGTCCGCAGGCGGTGGGGTGAGGGGGCGTGTCCCACCAAGTGGGTTCGGTGGGACACGGGTCCGGTCACGCCGCGCGGCTGTGTGGGGACGCGGCCGCCCCCGTGCACCCGGCTCTGCCGGCCAGGAACCGGGGTGCACGGGGTGGCGTTGCCGGATCGCCCAGAGCTTCGGCCACCCGGCGGCAGTCCAGCAATCCGTAGCGCTACCCAAAGAGTGGGAGCGGCGGTACGGACGGTGGCCGCCCCGCGCCCGGGCCGCCCACGGCCGGCCACCCGCACCGCCCACGGGCCGCGCCCGGCTACCCGCGCCTCCCCACGGCCCGCGCCCGGCCACCCGCGCCTCCCCACGGGCCGCGGCCGGCTACCCGTCCCCCACGGGCCGCGGCCGGGCCGGGCGGGGCGCGGACAGGCAGTCGGCATTCTCTAGGTGATCGCCCCTATTGCAACGTCGGCCGTCCGGCGGGTAGACCACCTGCCCAACGGGCCACGAGGCCCGGGCCCGTGCAGGTCCGGCCCGCGAGCCCGCCCCCAGGGGCCCGCCGGATCGCGAGGGGGCCCCTGGGGGCCGATGGCCGGTGAGAGGCGGAGCCGTGGAGAAAGGTCTTCCCGGTACGGGAGGCGGCGAGGAGACGGCCGACGGCGGGTTCGTCGGGCGGAGCGCACACCTGCGGCGGCTGCGGCGAGCGTTGCGCGAGGGGTGCAGCCTCACCGTGGTGCGCTCGGCCGCCGGCGCCGGCGCCTCACGCCTGGTGGACGAGGCGCTCGGCGGGGCGGAGTTCGCCGGGTGGACGCACCTGCGCGCGAGGTGTCCCGACGCGGTGGACCCGGTTCCGCTCGGACCCGTCGCCGACGCGCTGGCCGGGCTGCCGTACGCGTCCGGTACCCCCGGCCCGCCGCTGCCGCCGCTGCCGCCGCTGCCGCCGCTGCCGCCGGTGGCCGGTGCCGTGGGCCTGGTCGTACCCGAACTGGCCGACCGGTTGCCGCCGCCGCCTCCGTCCGCGGCCGACCCCGAGGTCCTGCGGGGGCTGCTGCCGCGCGCGGTCGAGGCCCTGCTGGCGGCGCTGGGGAACGTCGTCCTGGTGGTGGAGGACGCCCACCACGCGGACCCCGCGACCCTCGGCCTCCTGCGCCATCTGGGGGGCTCGATGCCGGACGGACTGCGGCTCGTCGTCACCGAGGAGGCCGCACGCGGGCTGCCGGCCCTCGACGTCCGCGTACCGGAGCGGGTGCGGGTGGAGGAGATCGAAGTCCGGCCCTGGACGGCCGAGGAGACAGCGGCGTTCGTCCGGTGGTGGCTGGCCGCTGACCCTCAGAGGCAAGGCGAGGAAGAGAACGGACTCGCCAACGCCGTGCATGAGCTGACCGGAGGGCTGCCCGGGGTCGCCGGTGCGCTGCTGCGCGGGGCCGAGGAGCTGCTGCGGGCGGGCGACGGGCGCGGCACGGGCGCGGCGGACCGGGTGCGGGCGGCGGGAGAGGGCTGCCGCGCGGACGCGGTACTCGCCGCCGTACGGGAGAGCGACGTCCCTCCGTACGTGAGGCGGGAGTCGGCCCGGCGGCGCGCCTCGCTCACCGAGGACGCGCGGCGACTCCTCGAAGCGGCGGCGGTCATCGGATCGGCGGTGCCCGTCGCTGTGCTCACCGAGGTGGCGGAGATCGCGCCGGGGCGAGCGGAGGCGGCCGTGGACGCCTGCGTACGCCGGTCCGTGCTCACGGCCGACGGGCCGTACCCCGTCTTCCGGAATCCGCTGGACCGCCGTGCCGCGCTGGCGGAGGTGTCCGGACCGCGGCGGGCCCGGCTGAGCCTGCGCGCCGCGCGCGCCCTGCGCCGCGGCGGCGACGGCCCGCCACCGCTGGTCGACCTGGCGCGGCTGTACCGGGCGGCGGGGCTGGTGCGCGAGGGGTTGCGCTGCCTCGTCGTGGCGGCCGACCGGGCCGCCACCGCGGGCGACTACGCCACCGCCACCCGCCTCTACACCCGTGCCGTCGCCGATGACCCGCTGGCGGAAGGCCGGGTCCGCACCGCCGCGAAGCTGGCCCGCACCGCCCAACTGGCCCGCGCGGGCGACCGGGCGGTGGCCGCGGTGCGGCGGGTACTGGACGAGGACGACCCGCCGCTGCGCATACGCGGTGAGATCCGGCTGCATCTGAGCGTCGTTCTGCGCAACCAGAGCGGAGGGGCCCAGGACAGCCTCAACGAGGTCGCCCGCGCCATCCCCGACCTGGAGGCGTCCGACCCGCAGACCGCCGCCCGCGCCATGGCGGTCGCCGCCATCCCCTCCATCAAGGGCTGGCCCGTCGGCCGCCACCGGGACTGGCTGGAGCGCTGCGGGGCGCTCGCCGGCCAGGTGACCGACCCGGTCGCCCGGGCCGCCATCGCCGCCAACCGCGCCACCGCCCTGATGCTGCTCGGCGACCCGCGGGCCTGGGCCGCCGCCCGAACGCTGCGCGACCCGGCCGGGACCGCGATGGAGGCCGCGCACCACACCCGGGGCTGGGCCAACCTCGCGCACGCGGCGAGCGCCCTCGGTTACGGCGAACGGGCCCGCGAGTACCTCGACCTGGCCGCCGAGGGACTCGCCGAGACCAGCAGCCCGTACCTGGAGGGGCTCACCCAGACCGCCCGCCTGGTGCTCACCTGGCACGAGGGCCACTGGCGCGGTCTGCACACGGACGCCGACCACACCACCCGGCAGTACCAGGAGATACCCGATCTGACCGCGGAGGCCATGCTGGTGCGCGGGCTGACCGCGCTGCACGTGCTCGGCGACGTCCCCCGGGCCCGCCGGGACCTCGCGGAGGCCGCCGGCACCACCTGCTACGACACCGGTTTCGTCCTCACCGCGTCCGCCGCCGCCCTGGCCCGCATCCACCTGGAGGCGGGGCGGCCCGGCCAGGCGTGCGACGCCGTGGAGGAGGCCCTGCGCCGGCTGGAGCGGACCGGAGGCTGGGTGTGGGCGGCAGAGGTGCTGCCCATCGCGGTGGAGGCCCTGCACCGCGACGGGCAGACCGCGCGAGCCCACCGGCTCGTCGCCGACTGCGCGGTCGGCATCGCGGACCGCGACGCGCCTGCCGCCCGTACCGCCCTGGCCGTGTGCCGTGCGCTGCTCGCCGAAGCCGAGGGACGACGCGGCGAGGCAACCGGCCTGCTGGCCGATGCGGAGGCCCGGTGGCGGCAGCTCGGCCGCCCCTTCGACGTGGCACGTTCGGCGGAAGCCCGCGGGCGCTGCCTGCTCGACGCCGGCGAGGAGACGGCGGTCCCGCTCGTCCAGGAGGTCGTCGAGACCTACCGGCGCCTGGGCGCCCGCTGGGACGTGGCCCGTTGCCAACGGCTGCTGCGCCGCCACGACATCGTCACCACCCACCGCCGCGGCCGGCTCGGCTACGGCGACCAGCTCTCCCCGCGCGAGCAGGAGGTGGCCCGGCTGGTCGTCCAGGGACGCGCCAACCGGGACATCGCCGAAAGCCTCGTTCTCTCCCCTCGCACCGTGGAACACCATGTCGCCCGCATCATGAGGAAGTTGAACGCCGCGTCCAGGACCGACATCGTGCTCCGGCCGTGGAGTTCGTAACACCGTCTCCTGAAACGTGCCGGTCGGCCGTGACCGAGGCGAGCGCCGACACGTGCCCACTCGTGCGGAATCGCTGTCCAAGAACACCTATTTGGCGGCTCTTGAGTGAGAAGCGAACTACGGACACCCTGTGTGTTCTTGAGGTGAAAGGCGGCTTCACCGAACGGTTTCCAGTGGCACACATCACTGGCACTCTCGACTGAACTGAGCCCGCTTGCTGCTCATAAACGGGCACTTGACATCTTTACTCACTCGATATCTTCCTCACGATTAGCTTTCTCTTACAAGAGACAGGAAGTGCTTTGAGCGGTATAGGGGATACGCCTCCCTTTGGGAGACCACGGCGTATCGGGGGGCTGGGAACCAGGCGGGCGCGCTGGGCCGCCGGCGGCCTCGCTCTGCTGATGTCCGTCACTCTCGTCGAAGGCGCGAGCGCGGCACCGCCGCAGCAGCCGGCGGGGGAGAAGGAGTCGAAGCCCGCTGCGACGCAGGCTGCCGACATCGCCTCGGCGAAGGTGGCGGCCCGGTTGTCGGGCAAGCGGGTCGAGGCTCTCTCGGAGCGCACGGAGAACTCGACGACGTGGGTGAACAAGAGCGGCAGCCTGACGACTGAGATGTCGTCAGGGCCGGTCCGCTTCCAGCGCGACGGGCAGTGGGTCGACGTCGATGTCGATCTGGTGCGGCAGTCGGACGGATCGGTAGAGGCTCAGGCGCACCCGGCAGGGCTGAGCCTGGCGGGGAAGGGGGGCGCGCTGCCGAAGTCGCTCGCGGCAGCGGCGAAAGCGCCGGCCCGTGACCTGGTGACGCTGGGCAGCGGCGACGAGCAGATCACGCTCCAGTGGAGGGGCGGCCTGCCCGCGCCGCAACTGGACGGCACCCGCGCCACCTACCCTGACGCCCTGCCGGACGCTGACGTGGTCGTGGAGGCCACGCGGACCGGCTTCGAGCAGTTCGTCGAGATCAACGAGCGCCCCGCCACCGGCGCCTACTCCTACACGCTGCCGCTGGAGACCGAAGGGCTGAAGGTCAAGCAACTCAAGGACGGCAGCCTGGTATTCACCGAGGCCAAGTCGGGTAAGAAGAAGCGGGCCGTGATGCCCGCACCGGTGATGTGGGACGCCTCGGTGGACAAGGTCTCCGGCGAGCACACCAACCGGGGCGAGGTCGGCCTGAAGGTCGTCAAGACCGACGACGGCGTGGACCTGGTCGTCACCCCCGACGCCGACTTCCTCGCCGACCCGAAGACGACGTACCCCGTCACGGTGGACCCGTCCACCTCGGCGCTGTCGAACGTCTTCGACACCTACGTCCAGCAGGGCGAGACTCGCGACTGGTCCACCGACACCGAACTCGACCTGGGCAACCCGGGCACGAAGAACGCCGACGGCACCCCGCGCACCGCCCGGTCCTTCATCACCTGGAACACCGCGCCGATCTCCGACGCCCTGGTGGTGGACGCGAAGCTGTCCCTGTGGAACTTCCACTCCAGCAACTACACCGGCACTTCCTGCCCCACCCAGCCGTGGGAGGTGTGGTCCACCGGAGCCGCGTCGACATCCTCGCGATGGGCGGCACCGAACCAGCCGGCCTGGACGACGCAGAAGGCCACCTCCTCGGAGACCCGCGGCAACTCCTCCTGCTCGACCCAGCCCGACGGCTGGATCAACGCCGACGTGACCACGTTGGCGCAGGAATGGGCCTCCGCCAAGGCATCCCGGTCCCACATGGGCCTGCGCGCCGCTGACGAGAGCAGCACGAGGCAGTGGAAGCGCGTCAACTCCGCCAACGCCGCCTCCAACCCGCCCAAGCTGGTCGTCACCTACAACTACCGGCCGCGTACCGGGACCAAGCAGGAAGCCGGTCCGCCGTACTTCTCCTACGGCGGCTCCTACGTCGTCGACACCACCACCCCCACCCTGCGCGACACCTTCGTCGACGCTGACGGGGACAAGGTCAACGGCACCTTCCAGATCTTCGACAACGCCACCAACACCCAGGTCGGCAACGTCATCGTCTCCCCCTACGTACCCTCCGGCCAAGTCGCCTCCGTGACCGTCCCGGCAGGCGTACTGACCAACGGCAGGACCTACAAGTTCCGCACCAACCCCTACGACGGCGCGCACTACAACACCGGCTGGTCCGCCTGGAAGACCTTCACCGTCGACACCACCGCCCCCGCAGCGCCCGCCAAGGTCGCCTCGGCCGACTACCCGTCGGGCAAGTGGAGCAAGGGCGCGGGGCAGGCCGGCCGCTTCACGGTCACTCCGCCGGCCTCCGACCACAACTGGCTCGAATGGTCGATGGACGGCCAGACCTGGGCCAAGGTCGCCACCGGCGGCGCGGGCGGCGACAAGGACGTCGCCATCACCCCCGCCGACAACGGCGCGCAGTCCCTGCTGGTCCGCGCCGTCGACAAGGCCGACAACCGGTCCCCGGTCGTCACCTACTCCTTCAACGTCGGAGCGGGCGGCTTCCTGCGTCCCGCGTCCGGCGACCGTACCGCGCGACGTCTCATCCTTGAGGCCGAGAGCGACGGCGGCAAGTACGACGGCGTCTCCTTCTCGTGGCGGCGCTCCGCCGCCGACCCCTGGCAGCAGGTGCCTGCCGGAGACGTGACCTTGGACGGCACCGCGCTCGCTCAGTGGCCGGCCGCACTTGCCGGCGGTAAGAACACCCCGCTCACCTGGAATGCGACAGGCACGGTCAAACCCGACGGCACCATCGAGCTGAAGGCCGACTTCACCGGCCCCGGCGGGGCCACCGGGTCCACCGATCCGATCAGCATCGTGGTCGACCGCAACTCCAGCGGAGCGGCGAGCGAGGACATCGGTCCGGGCTCCGTCAATCTGCTGACGGGCGACTACAGCATCTCCGAGGAGGACGTCTCCTACTTCGACGTCGCCGTAACCCGCACCGCCTCCTCGCGCCGTCCGGAGGCCGGGGCTCAGCAGGAGGACCAGGCCGCCATCTTCGGGCCGCAATGGGTATCGGGGTTCGAGGCGCAGCTGACCGAGTCGGACTACACCCATCTGAAGAAGGTCTCCGACACGGCCGTCAGCGTGATGCTCGCCGACGACGACCCGATCCACTTCACAGCCACCGCGGCGAAGAACGGATGGGTCCCCGAGCCGGGCGCGGAGGAGATGGTCCTGAAGGGGAGCGTCAACGGCGCCTTCACCCTCTCCGACAGCGCGGGCACGGTGACCCACTTCACCAGGGCCGACCCGCAGACCACGACCTGGCAGGTCAGCAGCACACTGCACGACGGACTCTCCCACACGACCACCACGGTCCTGTCGGAGAACGTCGCCGTGAACGGCGAGAAGCTGGCACGGCCCACCCGGATCATCGCTCCGACCTCCGCCGTCAGCGCTTCGGCCTGTGCCGCCGATCCGGCGACCAAGGGCTGCCGCGTGCTGGAGTACGTCTACGCCTCCACCACGACCGCCACGCCGTCGGACCTGGGTGACTTCGCGGGCCAGGTCAAGGAGATCCGCCTCTGGTCCACCGCGCCCGGAGCCGCCTCGGCCACGTCCAAGTCCGTCCAGATGTACCAGTACGACGAGACCGGAAAGCTCCGTCGCACCTGGAACCCGCAGATCACGCCAGGGCTGCCGACCCGGTACTCCTACGACGCGGCGGGGCGGGTCACCTCGCTGGCTCCGCCCGGAGAGCTCCCGTGGAACTTCACCTACGGCAAGGCGGGCAATGACCCGGCGGTCGGTGAGGGAATGCTCCTCAAGGCCACCCGTGCCGCGCTGAAGCGGGGAACGGCCGACACCACCGAGGGCGAGGCGACCACCAGCGTCGTCTACGACGTGCCGCTCTCCGGCTCCGCCGCCCCGTACTCGATGAACAAGGACGCGGTCAGGGCGTGGGGGCAGCGGAGCATTCCCGTCGACGCCGCCGCCGTCCTGCCCGCCGACACCGTGCCCTCCTCCCACGCGGGGTCGGCGCTCGCACCGGCCGATTACCGCCGTGCCACCGTCCACTACCTCGACGCCTCGGGCCAGAGCACCAACACCGTCGAGCCCGGCGGCCGGATCGAGAGCACTGACTACGACCGCTTCGGCAACATCGTGCGCGTCCTGTCGGCCGGGAACCGGGAGACCGCGCTCGGCACCACGGCAGGCGCGAAGGAGGCTCTTGCCGACCTCGGTCTCAGCGCCCTGCCGAGCGCCGAACGCGCCGAACTGCTCTCCACCCGCTCGGTCTACGACGAAACAGGTGCTCAGGAGCTCGAGAAGTTCGGTCCTACGGGCCGAGTCGACCTGGCCAGGGACCTGAAGTCGGGCTCCACCACTCTTGTGTCCGCGGGCTCGTCCGTCATCGCGCGGAGCTGGACCAGTAAGCGCTACGACGAGGGCCGCCCCACGGACGGCAGCTTCGTCACGAGCAACCAGGTCACCAGCACCACCGAAGGTGCTCAGGTCCGCGAACACCCGGCCGTCATGGCGGACGCACAGCTCACCACCGTCGGGTACGACTGGGTGAAGGGACTGCCCACGAAGGTGGTCCAGGACCCCGCCGGGCTCGCCATCACGACCACCACCGAGTATGACGCCCAGGGCAGGGTGACCAGGCAGGGCGCACCCGGCACCGGGGGCACCGACGCGGGCACCCAGGTCAGCGCCTACTGGTCGGCCACCGGCACCGGCGCCTGCGCGGGACGCCCCGAATGGGCCGACCTGCTGTGCACCGCCGGCCCGGCCGGCGACATCACCGGGGGCGGAGCCAACCCCGGCCAGCTCCCCACGATGACCGCCGAGTACAACTGGTGGGGCGACACGGCCCGGACCACGGAGAAGGCCGGAGCGTCGACCCGTACCATCACCCACTCCCACGACGCCGCCGGACGGCCCGTATCCGTGACGACCACGGGCGGCATCGGCGCGGCCGTCCCGACAGCCACGACCACGTACGACCCGGACACCGGCCGGGCGGTGAAGTCCACGTCCCCGACCGGCGGAACCATCACCCGCGCCTACGACGACCTGGGCCGGCTGATCTCCTACACCGACGCCGACGGAGGAACGACCACCACCGAGTACGACCTCCTCAACCGCCCCGTACAGGTCGGCAACAGCGTCCCGAGCACCGTCACCTACACCTATGACACCGCCGTCGACGCGCGGGGCCTGGCAACCAAGGTCTCCGACTCGGTCGCCGGCGACTTCTCCGCCACCTACGACGCCGACGGGGCCACGGCCACCGAGAAGCTGCCGGGTGGCTACACCCTGAAGCAGGTCAAGGACGCCGCGGGCGCAGTCGTCGAACGCCTCTACACCAGAGACAGCGACGGGGCGACGGTCTTCAGCGACGCAGTCACCTCAACGATCCACGGCCAGGCGTCCACCCGAGCCGGCTGGTCGCACCAGAGCTACGACTACGACAACGCCGGCCGCCTCACCCGCGTGGAGGACACCAGCGACAACGCGTGCACCCTGCGCACATACACCCTGGACAAGCGGTCCAACCGAACGGGCACGGCCAAGGCCGCCGGCGCCGCCGGTGTCGCCTGCCCCACCAGCGCGGGAGCGGTCACCGGCCGGAGCTACGACAGTGCCGATCGTGTGGCCGGCGCGGGTCACGTCTACGACGCCTTCGGGCGTACGACCGCACTGCCGGGCTCCACTCTCTCCTACTACACCAACGATCTGGTGCGTCAGCAGGTCGCGGGGAAGCAGCGCCAGACGTGGGAACTGGACGCCACGCTGCGCTTCCGGTCCTGGACGGTGGAGGCCGACAACGCGGGTACCTGGACCCGGACAACAGCCAAGACCAACCACTACGGCGACGACGGCGACAACCCGAGCTGGATCGCGGAGAACACGCAGGGCGCGGTGACGCGCAACGTCGCGTCCGCCACCGGCATGTTCGCCGCGACCACCGGCAAAACCATCGGTACCGTCCTCCAACTGTCGAACATCCACGGGGACATCGCCCTGCAACTGCCGCTCGACACGTCCGTCGCGCCAAAGGCTCTGGACAGTGACGAGAACGGCGCGCCCCGCGGTGGCGGCGACGCCCAGCGCTACGGCTGGTTCGGCGGCAAGCAGCGCTCCAGCGAGACCCTCAGCGGACTCGTCCTGATGGGCGTCCGACTGTACGACCCCTCCACGGCGCGCTTCCTCCAGGTCGACCCGATCTTCGGCGGGAATTGCAACGCGTACGATTTCGTGTGCGCCGACCCGGTCAACGGAACCGACCTCGACGGCCGGTGCGGCGCTTGGGGCAACCCCTTCAAGTCGTGCGACAAATGGCGCATCCTCATGTGGTCCCGCTCGCCGGGGAGCCACTGGAAGACTATCCGAGAGGGCAGCAAGGGCAATGTGAAGGCCAATGGTGTCAAGTACGGGAAGTTCGGCCTGAGGCACATCAAGGACAAGCATGTCGGCAGAGGGAAGAAATCGGCCTGGCGTTCCAGCTCCACCATGTTGAGTGACCTCAAGAAGGCACTCACCTCAGGTAAGTGGCGCTATCAGTGGGGCGACAGCCGCAACGGAAAGTGGGATATCTACTACACCTACTGGACCGGCTGCGGATGCCGAAAGAAGAAGAAGTACACAGTTACGGTGCACTATCGCACCGTCGCGGCTCCTGATGGGAAGCCGCTCGGCGTGACCAGCGCCTACATCAACCGACGCTGACGTCATCCGCCCCGGTGCCGGAACGGGAGTTCTCCCTTCCGGCACCGGGGCCCGGCCGTCCCGCCGCTGCACATTTCTCACAAGGAGGGAATCCGTACGTGCGCCCCCCGAACCCGCCCGGCAACCCGCCTCTGGACCCGCCCGGTGCCATCATCCGCTCCGTCGCCCTGCGCATGGCCCGTCGACTGGCTGAACAGGCCAAGCCGGTCAGTGCCCTGACGTCGGTCGTTCATATGGTGGAGAACGACGAGACCGAATTGGCGATGGACGACATCGGATTGCTGATCCAGTATTACCGTTTTCCCGTCCTCCGGTCGGAGTACGAGGACCTCGTACTCGCCGCGGAGCAACTGGACTCCCTTGACTCGCTCACCGACACGGGAGTCGAACAATTCGTCGTCGACGGATAGAAGACCTATGAGGCCGGGCGGCGATAGCCCTTCGAGTTCGTCAGCAGGGCTGATGCGAAGTCGCGGTGGTCTCGTGAGGTGCGTGCAGGCTGTCCCGTAATCCCTGACGGGCGCACGACGACAGCTACGGCACCTCGCCGCTTTGTCGGAACATCCACAGACATCCAGTGTGCGGACGACCGCCCGCCTTGCGATGCACCGCATCCGACGCCGCGCGCTGATCCACCGGGGATCACGTCCCGGAGAAGCCCCGGAGATGCCGCCGCACCCCTCCCTGACTCGTTGCGCCTCAGGCCGGAAAGGGGTGTAACGGTGTTGTTCCTGAGGGCTTTCAGATGTCCCGGAAGAGACCAGGGAACGCGGTGACCTGCCGCGATGAGTGACTTGTGGTCGATGACCTGCGCGAATGACCTTTCGGCTGTTTCACGCTCGTGCCGCTTGATGGGGCCGGAAGTCCCAGAAAAGTCCCAGGGGACTCCCACTGCTGACGGGTGTCTTTCCGCTCTGTACGGGCGTATGGGCCGTCGAAACGGCCTCGTTTCCAACGAAGGTGGTGGAGCCTGGATGGCGAGTGACTGGCGCTCGGGCGCTGGCTTGCGGGATGGTGGGATCCTGATGATCGACGACGACTCTGCGGTCGCTGGTGGCAGCGAGCCGGCAGTGCCCGCCAGCCCTCGGACGCCCTACGGCGAGAGGCCCGTCCCGCGGGCTCGGCGGGCGAAGGCTCAAGAGCTGATCGAGCGGCTCGTCGCCGAGGGTCGCGTTCGGATCACCGACCCTGATGACGACGAGGTCGCGGAGTGGCGGCGCGTCGTCAACTACGCGAAACGGCACGGCCTGGAACCAGCGGGCAAGCGCATTGAGAAGGTTCCGTGCGGTGGGCCGGGGCTGGAGCTGTTCCTTGCGGATGGCCCGCATCCCAACGCGCGGAGTCAACGGTCGAAGGCGGGCGGGGATCCGGTCCCCGCTCCCTCACGACTGGGGAACCTCCATCCGATCGTGACCGCCCTCAAAGACGACGAGCGCCGACTCGTCATGCCGTCTGCTCTGCGCCGTAGGTCGCTCCTGCTGTTGCAGGGACTGGCGGCTGAGGCGGTCCGGCGAGGGTACGCGGTGCGGAAGGCCGGGTCGTCCTTCTACCCGCGCGAGGGCGGAGTGGACGTCGCTGTCGACGGCTTCGCGTATACCGTCACCGTCAGACAGGAGTTCCCGGAGTCCACAGATCCGGAGCGTTCCGTTCGTCTTGTCGTGGAGCTGGCCCATGGCCTGACCGGTCGGCCCGGTCGCTGGCGGGATCGGAAGACCCGGACGCTCGAAGAAGCCCTGGGCTTGATCCTTGGAGAGATCGAGGCGCGGGCGGTAGAGGACGCTCGGCGTAGACAGGAGGAGCAGCAGGCCCACGTAGCACGAGAACTTCGTTGGCAAGCGGCCATGGATGGGGCGAAGGAACAAGCTGTCCGTGAACAGCTTGCCCGGGCGCTGTGTGAAGAGGCTGCGCGCTGGCAGGAGGCCGCTGACCTCAGTGCGTACTGCAATGCATTGGAACGTCGCATCGGCGAGTTGATCGGTGTTGCGGACGAGTCGACTCTGGACTCAGCTCGACTGTGGCTGGAGTGGGCAAGGGAGTACGTGAGGTCAATCGACCCCTTGGCTTCGCTTCCAGGACTGCCGTACACCCATGAGCCCACGCGTGAGGAACTCAAGCCATTTCTCAGGGGTTGGAGTCCCGATGGACCGGAGTGTCTAGGCGGACGGTGACGCCCGCGTCAGCGGTGGGCCGACGTGTTGCCGATGACGCACTATGTGGAGTGCGTGGCGATCCTCGAACCCGTCGTAAAGAACGTCTGACCTGCGGGTTTGGGTGGTGTGCGTTATGTGCACTGTGGGCGTTACGGGCGATATCTTGACGCTGAAATGACGCTCTCCGAGGCATCGTGACGCTCGTTCTGATGAGCCGTCAGGCGCATTGCTCCGCTGGTCGGGTGGCCTCCTGACTGTACGGGTGCGGCAAGGTGCTGGGAATTTCGTGGTGCTGAGCGGTCCCACTCAGCCACTTGCGCAGAGTGCCAGCAGGTTCTTCGTCTGCTGGTGGTACACGCCTCCGATGCTCCCTGACCAGCGGAAACGGCCACTATGCGGCCAAGCTGTAGGCGGCTGGTCCGCGTATGGCCCGGATCTTGGTCGGTACGGAGTGCACCCTTGACTGTCGGCCCGTGGCGGCGGCGAGCTGGCGGGTCGCTCCGGGACCGGCTTGGCGCCGTTTTCGGCGGGAACAACGGCAAGGGCTGGGACGACTGCCTCCCGCGCAGCGGAACACCCCTGCGTCGGCGGGGAGGACCAACACCCGCGCCAAGCGCCTTCCCTGGTGAGCGCACCCTCGCGTTGGCGGGGAGGACGGCACGATGGTCATCGTCACCACGGCTACCCGCGGACACTCCCGCCTCGGCGGGGAGGACACGGCCGCGAAGGGCCTCGGCGGACTCCGGCTCGGAACACCCTCGCGTCGGCGGGGAGGACTACCGGTGGGACATCAACCAGACCGGTTGGGCCGGAACACCCCCGCGTCGGCGGGGAGGACCCGGCGGCGGCGAAGATCTGGTCTTCGGTGAACGGAACACCCCCGCGTCGGCGGGGAGGACGGTCCGTGCTCGATGTGGTCGACGGCGCGCGCCGGAACACCCCCGCGTCGGCGGGGAGGACGCCTGGGTGACGAAAATGCTCGTCAGCATCCGCGGAACACCCCCGCGTCGGCGGGGAGGACGCCTGTTCGAGGAGGTTCTGGGCCTGCTGGGCGGAACACCCCCGCGTCGGCGGGGAGGACGCACGACAGCGGCGCCGGCTGCTGGGCCACCCGGAACACCCCCGCGTCGGCGGGGAGGACTGGACCTCAAGGCTCTGATCGAGGGCATCGACCGGAACACCCCCGCGTCGGCGGGGAGGACGACTCGTGGAACAACTCCTCGCCGACCTGGACCGGAACACCCCCGCGTCGGCGGGGAGGACTCGGGCCCGCGCGGCAAGGCGCCGGGCCATGTCGGAACACCCCCGCGTCGGCGGGGAGGACCGCCGGGCCCCGATCCGCCGGCCCCGAGAGGACGGAACACCCCCGCGTCGGCGGGGAGGACCGCCGGGCCCCGATCCGCCGGCCCCAAGAGGACGGAACACCCCCGCGTCGGCGGGGAGGACGGTAGTCACCCTCCGGCGGGCGGTGCAGTCGCCGGAACACCCCCGCGTCGGCGGGGAGGACACGTACACACGTTGCTCACGAAACCATATCTCCGGAACACCCCCGCGTCGGCGGGGAGGACGGGTTACTGCGAGCACGGCCATCAGCCACCTGCGGAACACCCCCGCGTCGGCGGGGAGGACTTCGCGATGACGTGAACTCGGGCGCCCGAGTTCGGAACACCCCCGCGTCGGCGGGGAGGACTCACACTCAGGCGCGGAGGACAGCAACGGAGCCGGAACACCCCCGCGTCGGCGGGGAGGACGCGGGCGCCACGGCCGTGGCGGCCTCCGCGTGCGGAACACCCCCGCGTCGGCGGGGAGGACGGCGTTGCCCCGCAACGCAAGGGACACGACTGCGGAACACCCCCGCGTCGGCGGGGAGGACGTTGCGGCGGGGGAGGGGAGGGGCGGAAAGTCCGGAACACCCCCGCGTCGGCGGGGAGGACTCCAGCACGTTCATCAGGGCCTCGCCCACCGACGGAACACCCCCGCGTCGGCGGGGAGGACGCACCCCCAGGGGCCCCGCCGTTGCTGAAGAACGGAACACCCCCGCGTCGGCGGGGAGGACCAGTTCACGATTCCCATGAGGTCCGAGATGGCCGGAACACCCCCGCGTCGGCGGGGAGGACGGGGCGGTTTCCTCGTCGGGCTCGGCGGCCTGCGGAACACCCCCGCGTCGGCGGGGAGGACTCAGCGGGGAGCGGGCAGTAGCAGGCGAGGTTCGGAACACCCCCGCGTCGGCGGGGAGGACCCGTCAACGGTCTCGACAAGGACGACCAAGACCGGAACACCCCCGCGTCGGCGGGGAGGACGCGGCGAGCGCGAGGGTGGCGTGCACCTGCGCGGAACACCCCCGCGTCGGCGGGGAGGACGCCGCCTGCGCAGCCTTCTCGGCGGCCTGATCCGGAACACCCCCGCGTCGGCGGGGAGGACACTTCCTGACCTGCGTCTTAAGAAGGGCTTTGCATTTTCTTTGCCATTCTTGATGGGGTGAGGCGCTCAGTCAGACGCATGCCGTCACTCTATCCAGCTGCAGCTGGCAAGGTCGCCAAGGCGAGGACCGCGCCCCGTTACTGATCGAGGAACGGCCGCGGTACGCGAGTAGCGATATCAATGTCAGTGCCGGGTGCTTGTATGCGATGGGTGGCGGGTTCGCTTCCGTTGCCAGATCAGGTTCGAGTGGTGGAGCGGAGAGGGCTGGCGTGCTGCATAGGCGGAACGTGGTGGATGAGTCGGTGTGGGGAAAGTCCCGGGGGCTGGATCCGGCGTTGCCTCCCTATCCGCTGGTGAGGCATCTTCTCGACGCGGCCGCGATGGCGCTCCACTTGTGGGACGTTTACCTGGCGGAGAACCAAAGGGCGCGTATAGCTGATGGGATGGGCTTGGCCGGGGAACCGGATCGCGCTCGGGCGCTCGTCGGCCTGTGTGCTGGCCTGCACGACATCGGGAAGGTGTCGGGGTTCCAATTCTGTTCACGGCCGGCTGCGCAGTTCCTCAACGGCGGGCTGGCGGCGGGCAGCGAGCGGATGAGTGCCGAACGGGCCGGGCACGACGTGGCGGGCATGACTGCTGCGGCCGCGGTGCTGGAGGTCCTGGGCTTCGACGATGAAGACGAGATGTCCGCCGCTGAACGAGTTGCGGAGATCATCGGCGGTCATCACGGCCGCTTCCACCGTCAGGTGGACGGCGCCTGTCCGACGTTTCTCGGCGGCGCGGCGTGGGCTGGTCAGCGGGTCGCGCATGCCACAGCGGTGCACGAGGCGCTGGGGTCCCCGGCCGCGCCAGGGTCGTTTGAGGCTCCCGTTGCCGTGTTGGTGACGGGGGTGGTGATACTCGCGGACTGGCTGGTCAGTCAGGAGGGATACCTGCGGAGACGCCAGCGCACGCTCGAGCCTTCATTGGCCGCTCATTTCCGGCGCTCGCAGGCTGACGCGGCCGAATTGCTGAGGGATGCCGGGCTGACTCCGGTGGAACTGGAGCGCAAGGACTTCACCGAGGCGTACGGCATCGCGGGGAAGCCGAATCCCTTGCAGCGGTCGGTCATGGACGACCTGTTGGCCGCGGCGGGTACCGGGAGCCGAGGCGGCATCATGTTGGTGACGGCCGCGCCTGGTGACGGGAAGTCGGAGACCGCGCTGGAGGCGGAGCGGATCCTGTCGAAGATCTTCGGCACGCACGGGTATGCGTTTTTGCTGCCGACGATGGCCACCAGTGACCAGATGCACGACCGGGTCGCCAGGACCTTGGGAAACCAGTCCGGGGAGGAAGCCGGGCTGACCTTGGTTCACAGCATGGCGTGGCTGAGCAGCTCCTACGCCGACGAAGACTTGGATGGCGAGGCAGTGGTGACCTGCGACGGCGACGAGGCTCCGGCCGGGCGCCGTCGCCGGGAGGCCGACATGCGCCCGGGGCGGTGGTTGCGTGGACCGAAGAGGCCGCTGCTGGCGCAGTTCGCGGTCGGGACAATTGACCAGGCGCTCATGGCTGTACTGCCTGTTCGGCACAACGCTCTGCGGATGCTGGCTCTCTCGAACAAGACTTTCATCGTGGACGAGGCGCATGCCTACGACCCGTACATGCAGGTGCTGCTGGGCCGGCTGCTGAACTGGCTGGGCTTCTACGGGGTGCCGGTCGTGCTGCTGTCGGCGACTTTGCCGTGCTCGGTCGGCGACCGCTTGGTCAAGGAGTACCTGCGGGGCGCGGGCCACAAATCGTCGGCGCTGAAACGGCAGACCTTCCCGGCGCCCTACCCGGGCTGGCTGTACGTGGACGGCGAGACCGGCACATGCGCCCCGATGTCCCAGGATCGCCAGCTGGAGCAGGCCCGTACGCGGAACATGCGGCTCAGGGTGGGCGTAGAGCGCGTCCTCCACGGCGGGAAGGACGTAGTGGGGGACCGGATCGCGGTGATCAAGCGGCTGCTGGAGCCGGTCGCGACGGGTGACGGCGGTACCGCTTTGGTGGTGTGCAACACCGTGGGCGACGCGCAGGAGACCTACTTGCAGCTCCGGGCAGAGATCGACCGGCGCTCCCATGAGGAAGCGGGCGACGTTCAGCTGCTGCATGCCCGATTCCCCGGAGATGTGCGGGAGGAGCGTACGGCCGGGGTCACCGCGGGGCTGGGCCGGAGCGGTCCGAGGCCGGTCCGGCGGATCGTGGTGGCCACGCAGGTCGTCGAACAGTCCCTGGACCTGGACGCGGACATCGTCATCAGCGATCTTGCCCCCCTGTCGTTGCTGCTGCAGCGAGCGGGCCGCTGCTGGCGCCATGAGAAGCACTGGCAGAGGCACGGGTACCCCGCCGGTCGCGGCCGCCCGGCGTGGGCGGATACACCTCGTCTCGTTGTCCTCGATCCCCTGGTGGGCGGTGGTCGGGTACCGGTCCAGTGGGGTGAGGTGTACTCCGAGCACCTGCTCGGAAAGACCTCCCGGATGCTGACCGAGGTCGAGGGTGGAGACATCGCCATTCCGGATGATGTGCAAGGGCTGGTCGAGGCGGTCCACGGTGACAGCGAGGAATTCGACTGGAACGTCTCCGGCGGCCGCGAGGCGAAGGCTTGGGCGGAGCACAAGGGCAAGGAGACCGCGGAGCGGAGCATCGCTGCTCTGTGCGCTGTGCCGCGTGCCCGGCAGGTTGCCGAGCTGCATGACCTGCATGCCTTGGAGGGTGAAGAAGACGAGTGGGAGGTGTCGACTCGTCTGGGTGCTGACTCGGTACGCCTGTTGTGCGCCTACGCGCAGGAGGGCGGCCAGCTGACGCTCGACGCTGAGGGTAGGCAGCCGCTGCCCGAAATGCCCGAGGACGGCAGGATGCCGGCCCCGCGTGTCCGAGAGGTGATGCGCCGTACGATCCCTGTACGCGCCGACTGGTTTCGTGACGCCGAGCCGGACACCCTCAGTCCTCCCTCCTCGTGGGCCGAGCACCCCATGCTGGGAGACCTCCGAGTTCTCCGTCAGCCGGTCCGCCAGGGCAAGGCCCAGGCCGTGAAGATCGGCGACAGAATGCTGCGTCTGCATCAGGACCTGGGCCTCGTCCGCGAATAAGCGGGAACAGCCACTCAGGTGGAGCACCCCCACATCGGCGGGGAAGGCGTTGAGCTGTTCCCAGCCCCGCGCTCTCCAACTGGTACACCCCCGCATCGGCGGGAAAGCGGTCGCGCCTGCGTACGGCGACTGCTTCCCCCGGAGGCTACCGGGAGAAGCCGTGGTACGCCTTGCCTGCCCCAGTCAGAAGAAGCAGGCACGATCCGGTGGTTGCCGGGTCGGGTCTCAGGCCGACGACGATCACGATGATGGTGATCACCAGCACCCAGGGTGCCGGTGAATCCCAGGACGCGGATGCGGTTGGGACTCGGTTCACGAGGTCTCCTCGAGGTCAACTCTGGTGTGACGGAGGGCAGTTCTAACGGACGCTGCCCCAATGGCGCAAGTTGATCAAGCCCCCCTCCTCAGACTCCACCCCTCTCTCCAACCTTCTGGGAATCCGTCACGCACATCACCGGAAGGTGCTCTACTGATCGGCAGCACGGAACGGAGCCTCTGTGTCAGTGGTGGCTGCTTGAATGCGAAGCGTTACTCAGGCGGCGGTTCGCTGGGGCCTTGCCGTGCTGCTTCGCGCTAACCATGTTTGTGGAGGGGCTGTTGATGTCTGGGGGGTTCGACCTGCGGGACGAGCCGTGGATTCCGGTGCGGCTGCTGACTGGGGAGTCGGCGCGGCTGGGACTGCGGCAGGTGTTCAAGCAGGCTCATGAGATCGAAGACCTGGAGCTGCCGGTGCCGCCGGCAGCTGCTGGGCTGATGCGGATTCTGGCAGCGATCACAGCCAGGATTGCCGCCGATGAAGACGACCGTCTCGATGACCTTGACGTCGCCGAGAACGTCCAGGACTGGATCGTTCTGCGTCGGCGGGTTCTGCGGACGGGCCGATTCGATCCGGATGCCGTGGACGAGTACTTCGACAAGGGCGTGCCGTCAGGAAGGTTCGACCTGTTTGACCCGCAGAGGCCGTTCCTGCAGGACCCTCGGCTTCGAACCGAATGCGTGGACGCCAAGGGCGTGCCGAACCCGTCGGGTGTGAACAAGCTGGTGATGGGCCGGCCGACAGGCGTCAACGGAGCGGTCTTGTTCGGCCACTTCACCGACACCGCTCCTGTCCCCGTGCCGGCCGCGGAGGCCGTCTGGCATCTGATCGCCCAGCTCTACTTCGGGCCGTCAGGCCAGTGCACTCCCCGGCGCATCACCGAGGAACGGACCGGCAGTGGGGACGCGGCACCTCTGCGGAAGTCGGTCTCGTACTTCCCGTCGGGTAGTGACCTGTTCACCTCGTTGATCCTGGCCGTGCCGAGGCTGCCGGACGAGGAACTCGACGAGGACGAGGACCTGTGCCCGTGGGAGGGCGAACTTCTTCACCCGCTGGAGCCTCGCATTCCGATGACGTGGCCGGGTCGGATGCTGACCGGCCGGTTCCGGCACGCCGTGCTGCTCGTTCCGTCGTCTGACGGCCGACAGGTGACGGACGCGTACATCACCTGGTCCACGCACGCACCGGCCCCTGTGGTGCGTGACCCCTACCAGATCCTCGACCGGCGCAAGGACGGGAATTTTCAGCCCCGCGAGGCCGATGGTGCCCGCGCGCTGTGGCGTGACCTGGACGCCCTGCTGCTGAAGGACGACCGGCAGGACGCCCAGCGGCCGCCTGCCTTTGGCGCAATGCCCAAAACTCTGCTGCCCACTCTGCGGGTGCGGGCCTACGGTTTCGATCAGGACGGCCAGCAGAAGGACAGCGTCTGGTTCGCGTCGAAGACTCCCCGGGTCCTGACCTGGCTTGAGGAGAACGACGAGGAGATGGCGCACCGCATCAAGCGCTGTCACGCTTCCGCAGAAGAGGTGGGTGACCGGCTGGACTTCGCGGCCAGGGTCGCCTGGAAGATCGCCACGGACTCCAGCATTGATCCCTCGCCCAAGGCGAAGGTCAAGCTCGACGCCCGCAAGCCCGGCCCGTGGGCCTCCGCCGCGCTGACCCGGTTCTGGCCGAAGGCCGAGACCGAGTTTTGGCAGCTGACCAAACCTGAGCGGCGGGCGGTCCGGCCCCGGGAGCCGTTCGTTCACGCCGCCCTGTCGGCGCTGGACGAGGCGATCGGCCCGTCCAGCAGGGCGGACATCAGAGTGGCGCGCGCCCGGCACCGCGCCCGCTCGATGCTCCTCGCGCTCCTGGGCCCCAAAACCGGCTGAGCCGGCTCCGACCATCCTGCACACGCTGACCATCTGTCAGCGCTCTCACCTGATTCTCCCTACCAGGGATGCCTCATGACCGATTCCACGGCGGCCGCTGCGCCGCCGAAACACGACCGATTCATCTCCTACGTCCACGACCTCTGCCAGGACAACCGCACCCGTGCCGAGCTGCGCCGGGGCCTGGGCCTGCCGGTCGAACGGTGCAACTACATGCACCGCTACCTCGTCCCCTGGCTCCACCAGCACGACGACGTCAGGTACCCGGACACCCGCCGCGCCTACTACTCGGTGGCCTCGCTGATAGCGGCGCGCCCGCGCGCCGCCCGGCACACCGAGCCGGCGGCCACCTCGGCCACCTCCTGGTCCCTGCGTCCGAATCTGGGGGCCGCGCTCGGCGAGGCTGTCCGCAGGGACGTCATGAAGGCGGGCACGGCCGAGAGCGCTCTGCACCTGATGTCCCGGCAGAGCAGCGATGCCGTTCACCGCACGCTTCCCTCCCTGACCCGGCAGCTCCTGAGCGGTGGCACCGCGGTCGACTGGTCTGTCCTGCTGAAGGACCTGTCCTGGTGGACCCAGGACCGCGACGCCATTGCTACCCGCTGGCTCGACCAGTACTTCCGCCGCTCCACGCCCGCTGGCGCCCCCGACACCACCACTACTCTTCCCGAGGAGAACGAGCGATGACCCTCTACCTGGACCTGAACGCGCTCCAGTCGGTGCCGGCCGCGAACCTGAACCGCGATGATCTTGGATCTCCGAAGCAGGTGCGTTACGGCGACGCGCTGCGGATCCGGGTCTCCAGCCAGTCCTGGAAGCGGCCCATCCGTCTCGGTGTGGAGAAGGACCTCGGGGAGAAGGCGGCCCGAACCCGCCTCGTCCCCGTGAAGGTGCAGCAGACGCTCGAACGGGCGGGCTGGCCCACCGACCTGGCCGCATTCGCCGGCTCTCAAGTGGCGGTGAGCGCCGGAAAGAAGGGCATCGGTCTGGAGGCCGCCGGTCACACCTCGGTCCTGTTGTTCCTGCCGGAGGCGGCCGTCGAGGAGCTCGCCACCGTGTGTGCCGAGCACCGCGCGGCCCTGGAGGCCGCCATGAAGAAGGCGGCGAGCGCCAAGAAGGGAGTCAAGGCCCCGCAGACGCTGCCCCCGAACACGATCGAGGAGATCCTCAAGCGGCGCACCGCCTCCATCAGCCTGCTGGGACGCATGCTCGCCGAGCTGCCGGACGCCAACGTCGATGGTGCCGCTCAGGTCGCGCACGCCTTCACCACGCACGCCGCGGAGCCACAGCGGGACTACTTCACCGCGGTCGACGACTGGCTGGGCGAATCCGAGACTGGTAGCGGGCACCTGGACACCGCCGAATTCGCCGCCGGCGTCTTCTACCGGTACGGGACCGTCAACGTCACCGACCTGCTGAAAAACCTTGAGGGGGACGTCAAGGCCGCCCGCACCGTGCTGGCCTCATTCGCCGAGCACTTCCTGATGTCACTGCCCCAGGCCAAGAAGAACTCGACGGCTCCGCACACCCTGCCGGACCTCGCGTACCTGGCGGTGCGCGAGCACCGGCCGCTGTCGCTGGCCGCCGCGTTCGAAACCCCTGTGACCGCCGACCGGCAGGGAGGCTTCTCCAAGCCGTCCCGCCAGGCACTCGACACCTATACCGTCAACATCAACCGGCTCACCGGTGACCGCAACCGCCCCTTCCACGGGCACACAGTCATCGACCCGCAGGAGAACCCCAAGGGACTCGGCACCGCCCACGAGTCCTACTACACGCTCGTGGACGCAGCCGTCGAGGCCGCGATCAGCGCCGCCGACACCACGGTCGCGGGAGCCCAGCAGTGAGTGGACTGCTGCTGCGCCTGGCCGGTCCCCTGCAGTCCTGGGGTGAACGCTCGGCGTTCACCCCCGTGCGGGAGACCGCCCTCTTCCCGACCCGTTCCGCGCTAATTGGCATGTTCGCCGCTGCCCAGGGCACCGCCCGGGGCGACACAGCCAGCCTCAAGAAGTACGAGCAGGTGCGGCTGACGGTGCGGGTCGACCGACCGGGCACGCTGCTGGAGGATTACCACACCGTCGGTGGCGGCTTCCCCAAGGAACGCACCGCCGCCACCAGCGGCGGCAGCCACAAGGACGCGGCCGTCATCACCCGCCGCCAGTACCTGACCGACGCGGTCTTCGTCGTCGCCGTCACCGCCCCCGACGACCTGACGGCCCAGCTCGCTGCCGCACTACGGCGCCCCTACTGGGCGCCGTACCTGGGCCGACGCTCCTGCCCACCCGACGAGCCGTTCCTCCTGCGCCGACACGTCGACGACCCCGAGAATGAGCTGCTGACCGGAGTACCTCTCATCTCTCCCGAACCCCGTGACGATGCAGAACAATCGGTCCCGGTGCAGTTCCTCCGAGAGCGTGCACTTCCCGAAGGCGGTCCCGGCGCGGCCGCCGACGTCATCGAGGTCAACGACATGTCGGTCAGCTTCGCCCCACACGGACGGGCCCATGCCAGTCGCCGTCTCTACCGCACCGTCGAGCCGGTGCACCGCTCTCTGGCAGGACCGCAGAAGAGCCTGCTCACGCGTCTGATCGACTACGCCCACGCCGAGGAACACGCATGAACGACGAGCCGGTGATCGCCCGGATCCGCCTCAACCCGCACAGTCGTGACGTACAGCGGGATCTTCGCGACGCCACCGAAATGCACCGCACGGTGATGCGTATGGTGCCCGATGGCCTCGGCGAATCGCCCCGCAGCCAGGCGGGCCTGCTCTACCGCCTCGACGAGACCGACACCACCAGCACCCTCCTCGTCCAAGCGAATCGCCTCAACCCTGACCGTCTCCCCGCCGGATACGGGCAGGCAGACATCAAGAGCCTCACCCCTATGTTCACAGCCCTGCGCAAAGGGCTGGCCGTCCGCTACCGCATCGTCCTCAACCCCGCCAAGCGCGAGCGCCTCCCGCTCGAGGCAAAAGGCAAGCGCGGCCGGATCGTGCCACTGTCCGGGGCGGACGCCGACCAGTGGTGGCTACGCCGGGCGGCCGAATCGGGACTGCACGTCCACGTCCTGACGCCCACCAACATGCCGCCGGTCCGCCCCCGCAGGCAGGATGCCGACGGCATGCGGCACAGCCTGATCCGCTACGACGGCACCGCAGTCGTCACCGACCCCGATGCTCTGCACGAGGCCGTCCTGGCCGGCATCGGACGCGGCAAACCGTACGGAGCCGGACTGCTCAGCCTGGCCCCCGCACCGGTCGCATGAGCGCCCCGAGAAGGCGAGGCGACGCCCGTCGGCGCCTCGCCTCACCTACCCTCGCCATGCTGCCCCGCGTCGCCGACTCCCTGTCATTCCTCTACCTGGACATGGTCCGCGTGGTACAGGACGACACCGGAGTCTGTGCCCAGATCCAGGTAGACGCCCAGCGCACCGACCTCGTCTACATCCCCACCGCGGCACTGTCGTGCCTCCTCGTCGGCCCGGGCGTCTCCATCACCACACCTGCCCTGAACACCCTGGCCCGCCACGGCACCAGCGTCATCTCCGTCGGATCCGGCGGAGTACGCGCCTACGCGGGCATCCTCTCCGACTCTCTCACCACTCACTGGCTGGAACAGCAGGTCGCCTGCTGGGCCGACTCCGGACGACGCCTCGACGTCGCCGTCCGCATGTACCGCATGCGCTTCCAGGACGCCGACCTCCCCGAAGCCGTCACCCTCGACCAACTCCGCGGCCTCGAGGGCCAGCGGATGAAAGCCTTCTACAAGATCCTGGCCCAGCAGCACGGCATCGGCCGCTTCCGCCGCAACTACCACCCCGACCAATGGGAATCCCAGGACCCCGTCAACCTCGCCCTGTCCGCGGCCAGCGCCTGTCTCTACGGCATCGTCCACGCCGCACTGCTCGCGCTCGGACTGTCTCCCGCCCTCGGATTCGTCCACACCGGTAAGCAGCACTCCTTCGTCTACGACATCGCCGACCTCTACAAGGCCGAGACCACCCTCCCTCTGGCCTTCGCCCTCCACAATGCCGACAACCCCGAACAGGAAGCACGTCGCCGCTTCCGTGAAGACCTACGACTCCTCAAGCTCCTCCCACGCATCGTCCGGGACGTCCAGAACCTCCTGACGCCACGCTCCACGGATGCCACCGACGAAGACGAGCCACAGGAGAAGCGCGACGTCCAACTGGTCCACCTCTGGGACCCCAAGGCCGGCACCCTTCCCGCCGGCATCAACTACGCGGCCCGAGGTGAATGATGCCGTCCATGCTCGTGATAGCCACCACGGCCGTTCCTGACCACCTCCGCGGAGCACTCAGCCGTTGGACCAGCGAGGTCGTCCCCGGCATCTTCGTCGGCAGCGTCTCCGCCCGCGTCCGCGACCAACTCTGGCAAGCCGTCACCGACACCGTGGGCAACGGAGCCGCCGTCCTCGTCCACCCCGCCCCCACCGAACAGGGCTACGCCATCCGAACCGCCGGCACCCGTCGCCGCGTACCCGCCGACTTCGACGGGCTTACCCTGATCCGTATGACCGCCGCACCAAAGGCAAAGGAAATGCAAAGCCCTTCTTAAGGTGCAGGTCAGGAAGTGTCCTCCCCGCCGACGCGGGGGTGTTCCGACGGTGGCATCTTTGCTGCGCTGGTTGATTTAGTCCTCCCCGCCGACGCGGGGGTGTTCCGATCACCAACGGGGCCGGCGTTGTGGCGCAGCTGTCCTCCCCGCCGACGCGGGGGTGTTCCGCCCGCGTCCACCTCGGCCTGGAGCCCAACATCGTCCTCCCCGCCGACGCGGGGGTGTTCCGAACGGCGCGGACGTGGCGCCGGCAGCCCCCGAGTCCTCCCCGCCGACGCGGGGGTGTTCCGTCGGGGGCACGCTCACCGTCACCTACACCCACGTCCTCCCCGCCGACGCGGGGGTGTTCCGGCCGACAGCGCGAACTCGTCGGCGAAGAAGGCGTCCTCCCCGCCGACGCGGGGGTGTTCCGTCCGAGTGGGTCGCGTGCGTTGTCGCCCGCGGGTCCTCCCCGCCGACGCGGGGGTGTTCCGTAGAAGCGCTGCCACCCCTCGAAGATGTCGTCGTCCTCCCCGCCGACGCGGGGGTGTTCCGAACCGGCCCACCCGAAAGGCCCCCTTGATCCAGTCCTCCCCGCCGACGCGGGGGTGTTCCGAGCGGCGGTGGTCAGTGCTGCGGCGATACGGGGTCCTCCCCGCCGACGCGGGGGTGTTCCGCCCAAACCCCACCGCCCCGGCATCACCCAGCAGTCCTCCCCGCCGACGCGGGGGTGTTCCGATCACAGACTCGGCGTCGGCTGCGATGGCCGGGTCCTCCCCGCCGACGCGGGGGTGTTCCGGTCATGGCACCGGTGTCTGTGTGGCCGCCGAGGTCCTCCCCGCCGACGCGGGGGTGTTCCGCCCTCCGCGTAAACGTCGACCCCCAGAAGACCGTCCTCCCCGCCGACGCGGGGGTGTTCCGGCGCCGCGATCAGCGTGTAGGCCGCCCAAGGAGTCCTCCCCGCCGACGCGGGGGTGTTCCGAGCCCGACGAACCATGTCCCACCTGCGTACACGTGTCCTCCCCGCCGACGCGGGGGTGTTCCGCGCACTCGGCCGGGACGCCGCTGTCCCTCACCGTCCTCCCCGCCGACGCGGGGGTGTTCCGCCCGTGTTCGTGATATCGATCGCCCGGCTTCCGTCCTCCCCGCCGACGCGGGGGTGTTCCGGCCGACGGTTTCGTGCCCATCTCCATCGAGGCGTCCTCCCCGCCGACGCGGGGGTGTTCCGACGGCCTCTGGCGGTGGTTCGAAACCGTCAACGTCCTCCCCGCCGACGCGGGGGTGTTCCGTACCTTCAGCGCGCGGCTGACGGTCTTTGCGGGTCCTCCCCGCCGACGCGGGGGTGTTCCGTCGAAGAACCGGTAGAGGGCGCATCGGTACTTGTCCTCCCCGCCGACGCGGGGGTGTTCCGTGACCCGCTGTCACCGGGAACCCGGCTCATGGGTCCTCCCCGCCGACGCGGGGGTGTTCCGGGGAGGGATTCGTGAGCGCACCCACGGTGAGAGTCGTCCCCGCCGACGCGGGGGTGTTCCGATGGCGCAGAACTCGGCGTACAAGATGCGTGAGTCCTCCCCGCCGACGCGGGGGTGTTCCGTGTTGACGTCCGGAACTTCATGGGTGGTGAGCGTCCTCCCCGCCGACGCGGGGGTGTTCCGTCCGACGTGAGCTTGGAAATCGCCTCGCAGGGGTCCTCCCCGCCGACGCGGGGGTGTTCCGGCACCGGGCCTGTGGGTTTATTCCTGGGGCCCGTCCTCCCCGCCGACGCGGGGGCGATCCGTCCTGAGAGGCGGTACCGACATGGCACGCAGGTACGCGGAGATGTATCTGCGGCAGGAGCGTATTGGCGCTCAGGCGCCGAGTAGAGCTTCGCAGAATAGTCCAGGTGCTTAGAAGACACCTGCTCTGTTCCGGTGCTTCCACTCGTTCAGGGCTGACTATTCGACAGGCTGACCTATGTGATTCCGGCGCCAGCATGGTGGTTCGCCGATGGCAGACACATTGACCCGGGAAAAGACTGGAATCGTGCGGTGAAGCAAGCGAACCTAGATCAGCTGCGGAAGAGTGCGCGAGAGCGGCGCAAGGTAGCACGGGATCGCCGGTTACCCAAACCGGCGATTCTTCGGAGTATTGATGGTGTTCGGTCGCCGTGCGATTCGCCTGGGATGGCCGGACTGCCGTGTCTATCCATGCCTCACCCTCAAGGAGCTCTTCCATGACCGCAGTCGTCAATGAACAAACGTCTTATCTGTCCGATCGGCAGTGCTTCGCGATCCTGGACCGGGCCAGCGAAGATCCGCAGAACGGCCTCGCCCTGCGAGCCTTCCTGGCTTCCATCGCTCTCGCGGCACTGCGCCCGGAGGAGGCCCGGGTGCTGCGCGTGCGAGACGTGGAACTCGTGGACGACGGCACCGGTTGGCTCATGGTCCACCCTCAGGCACAAGAGCGCCGCGAGAAGGATTCGGACCGCGCCGGTACCGTACGGCGTGTTCCCGTCTGCCGCGAGTTGGCGGCGATCCTGAAGGAGGAGACCACCCGGCGCGATCTCCGCCCCGATGACGCGATGTTTGTCCTCGACAACGGACGACCGCTGACCGCCCAGGTCTACCGAAAGGCTTGGCAGCAGGCGCGGGCAGCAGCCCTGCAAGCACATGAACTGAACTCGTCGCTCGGTAGGCATGTCTCGGCTCTCCGTGACGCGCGCATTGCGGCGTGGCTGAAGAACGGCGACCAGACGGCGGGCCACATCCTTGCGGTGGCCGAATGCGCCGGAATGGACGCTCCTCGCCTCGCCGAACGCTTCGCGAACTGCCTTCGCAAGCCGAGCCGGGACGAAATCCCTTGGGATCGACTCGAAGCCGCCTTGGCCCTTCCTGAGCCGAGCCAGCCGACTTCGACCGCACGGCGTCCGTAGCGGCACACCGGGTCGCGGCTTGTCCGCGATTCTTCCCTGCCTCATGACAGGCAACGGCTGGGCGGACCAGCGGTTTCCGCCCAGCCGGGCTCGCCTCTCCCGTCCCTCACAGAGAACCCCAGATGCCTGCACGACCCTTGCCTGCCCCCACTGCTTCCTCCACGGCGGTACGCACGGCCTTCCTGACCGTGAAGGACGCCGCCGATTACCTCGGCCTCTCACCCCACACCCTCTACGTCTGGCGCCACCGCCGTCAGGGACCGCCGAGCTTCCGCATGGGCCCCCGCGGTCGCGTCATGTACCGAGTGGAAGCCCTCGACGCCTGGGTCCGCGAACAGGAGCAGGCCGACTCCCGCTTCAACCCCGCCCTCAACCCACTCAGCGTCCGGCCGCAGGGGCGGTCCGCCCGCTTTACCACCGCCTGACACGGCCTCCTGCGCCGTAGAACGCCGCCGTCACCCTCATCACAAAGGAGTTCCACCTGGCCGGCTACATAGAAGACCGATGGCTAAAGAAGCGCCCGAACCCGAAAACCGGCAAACGCGACCGCACCGCCATGTACGGCAAGTGCACCCGCTACCGAGTCAAGGGCATCCCCGGCGTCAAGGACCGTTCCTTCGACGCACTCCAAGACGCCAAGACCTGGCTCGCCCAGGCCCAGACCGATGCACGCCGAGGCGAGTTCGTCGATCCCCGCGACGGGGCAATCTCCCTCAAGGACTACATCGCGACCCACTGGTGGCCAACCCAGAGCGGTGACCCGTCCACGATCGAGCGGATCGAGCAGAGGGTACGCCGCCACATCGTTCCTCACCTGGGTGCTCAGCCGCTCAACGCCATCGGCACGGAAGTCCTGCGGCACTGGAAGAAGCGGCTGGAGAAGGACCTCGGTCCGACCTCGATCCGTCTGGTCTGGGCGACGCTCTCCAGCGTCCTCCAGGCTGCGGTCGAGGACCGTCGCCTTGGACGCAACCCATGCCGGTCCAGCACGGTCGGGCCTCCGCCCGCGGCCCCTGGCAGGGTTGAGGCGTGGCCGCCCGAACGGGTCCTGGCGGTACGGGAGGCCCTGCCGGACCGCTACCGGATACTCCTCGTGATCGGAGCAGGTCTCGGGCTCCGCCAAGGGGAAGCGCTCGGACTCTCAGTGGACGATATCGACTTCGAGAAGGAAGTCGTCCACGTCCGGCGGCAGATCAAGATGGTGCGAGCGAAACTGTGCTTCGCGCTTCCGAAGGGCCGCAAGGTCCGGGACGTGCCGCTACCAGCCAGCGTGGCCCGGGCAATCCGGCAGCACATGGAGCAGTTCGCGCCGATCCCGGTCACGCTGCCCTGGGACGACCCGACTCCGGCCGAGACGCCGGTGGAGGCCAAACACCGGCGGCCGAGGACCTACAGCCTCCTGGTGACGGGACGCGAGCAGAAGGCCGTCAACCGGAACTACCTCAACTCCTACGTGTGGAAGCCCGCTCTGGCGACAGCGCACGTGATCGCCCCGCTGGACGAGAGCAGCACCGACGGTGTTCGCGTCTGGGAGCCGTCCCGGGAGCACGGCTTCCATGCCCTGCGCCACTTCTACGCCTCCGAGGAACTGGAGGCTGGAGAATCGGTCGTCTCCCTGGCACGCTGGCTGGGGCACTCCGACCCGGGGTTCACGCTGCGGAAGTACTCCCACTTCCTGCCCCGCGCGGGCGCACGGGGCGCCGCTGCCATCGACGCGATCTTCGCGGAGCCGTAGCCGGTCGGCAGAGCCTGTGGAGTGTGGCCCGTAGCTCCTCGCGGGCCCAAAGTCCCAGAGAAGTCCCAGAGGTGCCGCCGCACCCCTCTCTGACCCGCTGAGTAGCAGGTCAGACGGGGTGCGGCGGCATCCGTATATCAAATGTCCCGGAAGATCTCGATCTGCGCGCCCACCGAGTTGAGCCGCTCCGCCAGTTCCTCGTAGCCGCGGTTGATCACGTAGACGTTGCGGAGTACGGAGGTGCCTTCCGCCGCCATCATCGCCAGCAGCACCACGACGGCGGGGCGCAGGGCGGGCGGGCACATCATTTCGGCGGCGCGCCAGCGGGTCGGGCCTTCGACCAGGACCCGGTGGGGGTCGAGGAGTTGGAGGCGGCCGCCGAGGCGGTTGAGGTCGGTGAGGTAGATCGCGCGGTTGTCGTACACCCAGTCGTGGATCAGGGTCTGGCCGTGTGCGGAGGCCGCGATCGCCGCGAAGAACGGGACGTTGTCGATGTTGAGGCCGGGGAACGGCATCGGGTGGATCTTGTCGATCGGGGCCTCCAACTTGGAGGGGCGCACGGTCAGGTCCACCAGGCGGGTACGCGCGTTGTCGGCGGCGTACTCCGGCGTGCGGTCGCAGTCGACGCCCATCTCCTCCAGGACCGCGAGCTCGATCTCCAGGAACTCGATCGGCACCCGGCGGATGGTGAGCTCGGACTCGGTCACCACCGCGGCGGCCAGCAGGCTCATCGCCTCGACCGGGTCCTCGGAGGGGGAGTAGTCCACGTCCACGTCGATCTGCGGGACTCCGTGCACGGTCAGCGTCGTCGTGCCGACCCCGTCGACCCGTACGCCCAGCGCTTCGAGGAAGAAGCACAGGTCCTGGACCATGTAGTTGGAGGAGGCGTTGCGGATGACGGTCGTGCCGTCGTGGCGGGCGGCGGCCAGCAGGGCGTTCTCGGTCACCGTGTCACCGCGCTCGGTCAGTACGATGGGCCGCCCCGGCACGATGGAACGGTCGACCTGCGCGTGGTACAGCCCCTCGGTGGCGGCGATCTCCAGGCCGAACCGGCGCAGCGCGATCATGTGCGGCTCGATGGTGCGGGTGCCCAGGTCGCAGCCGCCCGCGTACGGCAGGGTGAACTGTTCCATCCGGTGCAGCAGCGGTCCCAGGAACATGATGATCGAGCGGGTGCGACGCGCGGCGTCGGCGTCGATCGCCTCCATGTCCAGCTGCGCCGGCGGCACGATCTCCAGGTCCACGCCGTCGTTGACCCACCGGGTGCGCACCCCGATGGAGTTCAGCACCTCCAGGAGCCGGAACACCTCCTCGATCCTGGCCACCCGGCGCAGGACCGTGCGTCCCTTGTTGAGGAGCGAGGCGCACAGCAGCGCGACGCAGGCGTTCTTGCTGGTCTTGACGTCGATGGCCCCGGAGAGCCGCCGGCCGCCGACGACCCGCAGATGCATCGGCCCGGCGTAACCGAGGGACACGATCTCGCTGTCGAGGGCTTCACCGATGCGGGCGATCATCTCAAGGCTGATGTTCTGGTTGCCGCGCTCGATGCGGTTGACGGCACTCTGGCTGGTGGCGAGCGCCTCGGCCAGCTGTGTCTGTGTCCAGCCCCGATGTTGACGGGCGTCACGGATGAGCTTGCCGATGCGTACGAGGTAGTCGTCTGACATGACGGCAGGTTATCTCAGATATGAGATGAGGCTGATGTGGGGGTGCGCCGTTCGAGTGACGGGTGCGCACCCGCCGCCCATCTGGCGGGTCTCCTCATCGTCGCTCACGGGGTGGCGAAGGGCGTGCTCTGCGCGTCCGTACGGGGCGTCCCCGCCCGCGATCACGAACACGGACCTCCGCGCCGGGCACCGGACGGCCCCCGGCGCGGCAGTGACGGACGCGGCGTCCTTGCCCTGTTCGCCGGGAGCCGGCGGCCGGCGGCCGGTGGCCGGAGAGGCGGAGGCACGGGAGTCGGGGTCGCCGGTCCGGGAGCCGGTGGCCGGTGGCCGGTGGCCGGTGGCCGACCGGCTCATCGCGATGGCGAAGGTCCTGCCTCCGGGGCGTCGAGGACGGCGGCCACGGCTTCGATCTCGACGAGCTGGTCCGTGTAGCCGAGCACGGTGACGCCCATCAGCGTGCTGGGTGCGTCGTGGTCGCCGAAGGCGTCCCGGACCACCTCCCAGGCGGTCACGAGGTCCTCCTGCCGGGCCGATGCCACGAGGACCCGCGTGCTGATGACGTCCTCGATCGAGGCGCCCGCGTCCGCGAGCGCGGTCCGCAGATTCTCGACGGCCTTCGCCGCCTGGCCGGCGTAGTCCCCGACGGCCACGGTGTTGCCCTGTTCGTCGAGCGGGCACGCACCGGCGAGGAAGATGAGTCTGGACCCGGCGGGCGCCGTGGCGGCGTAGGCGTATTCGGCCACGTCGGAAAGGGTGCGGGAACGGATCAGCGAAACGGCGCTGGTGCGGGTCACGTGCGTACTTCTCCTGGGCTGGACGGACTGGACGGGCTGGACGGGCTGGACGGGCTGGACGGGTCGGAGGGGTCAGCGGGGCTGGACGGCCTGGGCGTGCTGGCGCGTCGGTCGTGCTGGGTGTGCCGCGGTCTCGTGCTGGACGTGCGGGCCCGGGCGGCAGGCAGAATTGTCTCAGCGCCATGCGCGTCCCGCTCCTCCTTTTTCCCGGCCCTCGGCTGTCCCCCGGCCCTCGGCTGTCCCCCGGCCCTCGGCTGTCCCCCGGCCCTCGGCTGTCCCCCGGCCCTCGGCTGTCCCTCGGTCCTCGGCCGGTCAGGCGGCGGCGACAGGGAAGGCCACACCGCGGCCGGGCACGAGCCCGTCCGGCCGGGTGCCGGCGCGGTGAGTCGGTGACCGTTCTGGCCTCCGGGGCCGCCCAGTTCTGCCTTTGACCCGAGGTTCCATGCCGGCAGGGCTCCCTAAGGGTTGTCCCGCCGGGAATCGTGGGACAGCCTTAGGATGCTCGATCATGGATGGGATGGCGGGCCTGGAGATGATCGACATTCCGCCGGGGCGGGTGACGCTCTCGGACCGGCGGACGCAGCGCAGTTGGCCGGTCGACCTCGCGCCTTACCGGCTCGGGGCGTTCCCTGTCACCCAGGAGCTGTACGCGCAGGTCGCCGAACAGCGTCCCAGTGCGGCCCAGGGGGACCGGCTGCCCGTCGAGTGCGTCTCCTGGTGGGACGCGGCGCGGTTCTGCAATGCCCTGTCCCTAGCCGCCGGGTTCACGCCCGCGTACCGCTTCCGCGCCGACGGTGACACCGACGTTGACGCCGACAGTGACGGTGACGGTATTGAGTGGGACGCGTCCTCCGGCGGGTACCGACTGCCGACCGAAGCCGAGTGGGAGCATGCCTGCCGTGCCGGTACGGAGGGGCCGCGGTACGCGCCGCTCGACGAGATCGCCTGGTATCGCGCCAACTCCGACGAGCAGGTCCATGCCGTGGGCGGCAAACGCCCCAACCCATGGGGCCTGCACGACATGCTCGGCAACGTCTGGGACTGGTGCTGGGACGTCTACGACGCCGAGGTCTACGGCAGCTACCGGGTGCTCCGTGGTGGTGGTTGGTTCGACGAGCACTGGAGTTGCCGGGCCTCCGCTCGGCGTCGCAGCCACCCGACATTCCAGGTGGAGGACGTAGGGTTCCGCGTCGCACGCTCCATCGTGTGACGACGGGTTCCCGCACGGGACGCCGCGCACGGCGCGGGACGCCCCGCAATGGTTCCTCATGGAGTTCCTTGTCGAGTGAGGGCGCTTACTGACGGTTTCAAAATGAGGTTTTGAGTCGTCTCAAGCAGATGATGCTGCAGGCGAGTTGGAGAAGGCCGAGATGGAGGTCGGCGCGTATC
>NZ_JBIVTR010000025.1:0-89237 GCF_044756785.1 Streptomyces sp. NPDC091649
CCCCGTGGCCCGCGCCGAGACGACGACCGCCCCTCCGGCGGTGGCTTCCGTCGCGACGACAGCCGTGGCGGTGGCTCCGGCGGCGGCTTCCGCCGTGACGACAACCGTGGCGGTGGCTTCCCTCGCGATGACCGTGGTGGTGGCTCCGGTGGTGGTTTCCGCCGTGACGACAACCGTGGCGGTGGCTTCGAGCGCCGCGACGATCGCCCCCGTGGCCCGCGCCGAGACGACGACCGCCCCTCCGGCGGTGGCTTCCGCCGTGACGACAGCCGGCCTTCGGGCGGCGGTTTCCGTCGTGATGACCGGGACCGTGACCGTGCGCCGCGTCGTGATGACGACCGTGGTGGGTACCGCGGAGGTCAGCAGCGCGATGACCGTGGTGGCGACCGTGGTGGCCGTCCCAGCGGTGGCTTCGAGCGCCGGGACGACCGTCCCCGTGGCCCGCGCCGAGACGACGACCGCCCCTCCGGCGGTGGCTTCCGCCGTGACGACGACCGGCCCTCCGGCGGCGGCTTCCGCCGTGACGACGACCGGCCCTCCGGCGGTGGCTTCCGCCGTGACGACCGTGACAGGGACCGGGGCGGAAGCCGTGGCGGCCGGCGCGACGACCGGGACCGTGGTGGTTTCCGGGGACGCGACGACCGGGACCGCGACCGCGAGCCGATCAAGCGGCTGCCGATCCCGGACGACGTCACGGGCGACGAGATCGACAAGGACGTACGCCAGGAGCTCATGAGCCTGCCGAAGACCCTGGCCGAGGACGTCGCGCGCAACCTCGTCATGGTGGCCCGGCTGATCGACGAGGACCCCGAGGAGGCGTACGCGTACGCCCGTATCGCCCTCCGGCTCGCGTCCCGCGTCGCCGCTGTGCGCGAGGCGGCCGGGTTCGCGGCGTACGCGACGCAGAAGTACGCCGAGGCGCTCGCCGAGTTCCGGGCGTCCCGGCGGATGACCGGGTCCGTGGACCTGTGGCCCGTCATGGCGGACTGCGAGCGCGGGCTCGGGCGGCCCGAGCGGGCGATGGCCATGGCCGGTGAACCCGAGGTGCAGAAGCTGGACAAGGCCGGGCAGGTCGAGATGCGGCTGGTGGCCGCCGGGGCTCGCCGTGACATGGGCCAGATCGACGCCGCGATCGTGACGCTCCAGGGCCCCGAGCTGGCGTCCAACTCCGTGCAGCCGTGGACGCCGCGACTTCGCTACGCGTACGCGGACGCCCTGCTGGAGGCTGGGCGCGAGGACGAGGCGCGGGAGTGGTTCGGGAAGGCGCTGGAGGCCGACAAGGACGGTTCCACCGACGCGTCGGACCGGCTGGCCGTGCTCGACGGCGTGGAGTTCGTCGACGTCCTCGGTGACGTCGCGGGCGACGACGACGTGCCCCGTGCCGAGGACACGCCCGAACGCCGGGACGACGAGGACGACGAGAACGACGTGCGCGACGACGCCGACCGCGAGGTCGAGGGCGACGAGAGCGACGAGGACGATGACCGGGACGGTTCTGCGGACGGTTCGGCCAAGGGCTGACGGCTGACGAAGAGGGGCGGCACTCCCACCGGAGTGCCGCCCCTCTTCCTGTCCGGAGGCGGCTCAGTCGAGGGCGAGACTCCGCATGACCAGGCCCGTGGCCGGCTTCGGGCCGAACGACGTCGACTTCCGGGGCATGGTGACGCCCTGCCGGGCCAGGTCCCGCACGACCTCCTCGCGTACGGGATGCATCAGCACCGCCGTGGCATTGAGGCGTTCCGCCTGTTCGACGGCCGCGGCGGCGTCATGGATGTAGCCGATGTGCTCGGGTGCGTCGGGTATCCGCCACACGGCGTCGAGCAGCGCGGAGTGCAGGACCGTCGCGTCCAGGGTGCGCCAGGCGTCGGGGCGGTCCGTCCGTACCGTGCGGGCCAGCAGGGCCGGGTCGGGACGGTCCACCAGATGGAAACCGCCGTCGCCGGCGAGGAGGAACGCGTTGCCCCCGGCCGCCGCTTCGGCCAGCGCGTCCAGCGCCCGGGGAAGCGGCCCCGCGACCGGCCGGACGCGGAAGAGGCCGGTCAGCGCTTCCAGGGCCCGGGGCACCGGCAGTCCCCGCAGGAGCCGGTGGATGGCGCGGACCTGGAGCGGGTGGCGGGCCGTGTCGACGAGGAGGACGAGGCCGAAGTCCCACGGTCCGGGGGCGGTCTGTTCCCGCCGGAGCCGGAGATAGGTGGCCCACCGGTGGTGGCCGTCCGCGATCAGCGCCTGGTGGCGGGCGAGGTCCGACTCGATCTCGTCCCGGTCCGACGCCTCCGTCACGGCCCAGAGCCGGTGCCGGAAACCGTCCTCCGTCGTGGTGGCGAGCAGCGGCTCCCGCCGGACCGTGCGCTCGATCACCGCTGCCGTCCCCGCCGCCGGGCCCTCGTCGCTCCGGTAGGTCAGCAGCAGCGGTTCCAGATGGGCCCCTGTCGTGCGCATCAGCTCCGCGCGGTCCGCGACGACGTCGTCCATGACGTCCTCGTGGGGCAGCACGATGCCGTCGGCAGCGGGGGAGAGGGCCAGGGCGCCGATCACGCCCCGCTGGAGGATCTCGTCGTTCCGCTGCTCGTAGACGTACAGCACCGGCTCCGGGTCCGGGGCGATGACCCCCTCGGCCAGCCAGCGGTCCAGCGTGGCCGCCGCCTGCCGGTGCCGGTCCCGGGCGGTGTCCGCCTGGGGGAGGATGAGGCGCACGATGTTGTGCGGATCCGCGGACTCCAGGTGGTGCAGCCCGTCGGGCCGGACGACCACGTCGTACGGGGGCGAGGTCACGGCGGCAAGGCTGCCGACCCGCTCGGGGACGTAACGCAGTCCGCGGAACGGGATGATCCGCAGCCCCTGCTCGACGGGACCTGAAGTGTTCATCAGGGCATCGTATGTGTGCTGGGGACGGACGCGATGATCGGGGCAGAGGCCCGGAAGAGGAGCGAGCGATATGAGCCAGCAGCAGGACAGGCGCCGGCCGTCGGGGAGCGGTACGGCGCTGAGCGAGGCGTACGACACGGCTCTCCTCGACCTGGACGGGGTCGTGTACGCGGGCGGCGAGGCCATCGGCCACGCCGTGGAATCCCTGGCCGGCGCGCGGGCCGGGGGCATGCGCCTCGCGTACGTCACCAACAACGCGCTGCGGACACCGGACGCGGTGGCGGAGCACCTGACGGAGCTGGGGGTGCCCGCCGAACCCGCCGACGTGATCACCTCCGCCCAGGCCGTCGCCCGGCTCGCCGCGGGTCGGCTTCCGGCCGGTTCCCGGGTGCTGGCGATCGGCGGGGAAGGTCTGCGGGTCGCGCTGCGCGAGCGCGGGCTCGTCCCCGTGGAGTCGGCGGACGACGGCCCGGTGGCGGTGGTCCAGGGGTACGGCGGTCCGGACATGGTGTGGGGGCGGTTCGCCGAGGCGAGCTACGCGATCCGGCGCGGGCTGCCGTGGTTCGCGTCCAACACCGACCTGACCATCCCCGGTGCCCGGGGCATCGCGCCGGGCAACGGGGCCGCGGTCGAGGTCGTACGGATCGCCACCGGCGCCGAGCCGCAGGTGGCGGGGAAGCCGTTGCCGCCGATGCACCGCGAGACCGTGCTGCGGACCGGGGCGAAGCGGCCGATCGTCGTCGGGGACCGGCTGGACACGGACATCGAGGGCGCGTTCAACGGGGGTGTGGACTCCCTGCTGGTCCTCACCGGGGTGACCGACGGGGCCCAGCTCCTCGCCGCCCCGCCGCAGCACCGCCCGACCTATGTGGACCGGGACCTGCGGGGGCTGCTGACCGGGCAGCCCGAGGTGACGCCGGCCGGTGCGGCGTACCGGTGCGGGGGCTGGACGGCCGCAGTGCGCGGGGAGGAGCTGGTCGTGGAGGGCGAGGGCGAGGCCCTCGACGGGCTGCGGGCCCTCTGCGCGGCCGCCTGGACCTTCGCCGGACCGGGCGTGTGCGGGCTGGACGCGGCGAAGGCCCTCGCCGGGCTCGGCCTCTGAACCAGGCCCTCGGCGCCGCCCGGCCTCCCGTGCGCGGGAGGGCGCCGAACGCGTGGGGCGGCGGCCCGGGGGCCAGTGGCGCGAGGGGGAAGATAGGTTAACCTAACCTGGCGCTGCCCGATGGTCCTCCCGCGCCCCGCGCAGTGCCCGCTCCACCTCACCGACTCCGGGAGTACGACCATGCAGCGCCTCACCGCGGAATCGGTGACCCTCGGCTACGACCAGCGGGTCATCACCGAGAACCTCTCGGTGGAGATTCCCGACCACTCCTTCACCGTGATCGTCGGGCCCAACGCCTGCGGCAAGTCGACCCTGCTGCGGGCCCTCGCCCGGATGCTGAGGCCGAGCCGGGGGCAGGTGCTGCTGGACGGGCGGAGCATCCACCAGCTGCCCGCGAAGAACGTCGCCCGGACGCTGGGGCTGCTGCCGCAGTCCTCCATAGCCCCGGACGGGATCACCGTCGCCGACCTCGTCGCCCGCGGCCGGTACCCGCACCAGGGGCTGCTGCGGCAGTGGTCGCCGGAGGACGAGCGGGTGGTCGACGCGTCCATGGAGTCCACCGGCGTCGCCGAGCTGGCCGGCCGTCATGTCGACGAACTGTCCGGCGGCCAGCGTCAGCGGGTCTGGATCGCCATGGCGCTGGCCCAGCAGACGCCGCTGCTGCTGCTCGACGAGCCCACGACGTACCTCGACATCCAGCACCAGATCGACGTCCTCGACCTGTGCGCGGAGCTGCACGAGACGCAGGGCCGCACCCTGGTCGCCGTGCTCCACGACCTGAACCACGCCGCGCGGTACGCCACGCACCTCATCGCGATGCGGGACGGGAAGATCGTCGCTGAGGGCGCCCCGTCGGACGTGGTCGACGCGGCGCTGGTGGAGCGGGTGTTCGGGATGCGCTGCCAGGTGATCGACGATCCCGAGACCGGTACGCCGCTGGTGGTGCCGGCGGCCCGGAGGGCCCGGAAGGCGGCAGCCTGAGGCCCCCGGAGGGCGGGCGCGGCCGGCGGCCGGGCGGGCGGCTCCATCTGCCCGGGCCGTGATCCGGGCTTCGGCGAGCCTTGGAGCCCGCCTTCGGCGGCTACAGCAGTGACCTCAGTTTCAGCAGGTCACGGAAGCCCGCTTCCAGGCGTACGCGGCCCGAGGCCCACGCCTTGCCGAAGTTCAGGTCGCCGTCCACCAGCGCCACCAGGTCGTCGCCCGTCATCGCGAGCCTGATCTCCGCCTTCTCCCGGGGCGGCCCCTCGACCGTGTCCCGCACCCGGATCCGGCCATCGGCCAGCCGGCCGGTGAACGTGATGTCGAGGTCCTTGATGTGACAGCTCAGCGAGCGGTCGAGGGCTGCGGCACCGCGCACGTCGCCCTCGGCGGCGGCGAGGTTGTCGGAGAGTCTGTCGAGTGCGCTGCGGCACTCCGTCATGGTCGCCATCGTGCTCGACGGTACACCGGCCCGCCGATGTAGCGTTTCCGCATGAGCGACTGGACGCCGGAGGCGGGAACACCGCCCGTGAGCACGCCCGACGAGCCGGACCCGGCGCGGGACGGGCCGGCGGTGGACGGGCCCGGAGCCGGGGGGCCGGCCGTCGCCGTGCCCTCGTTCGAGCCCGCCGGGCCCGCGCCCCTCGGGGTCGTGCGGACCCCCACCGGCCACCCCGCGGTGGACGCCCGGCTGGAGCGCCTGGCCGACGCCGACCACCTCCCGGCGGACGGGCACACCGAGGTGTACGAGGATGTACACCGTGGGCTGCGGTCCGAGCTGACTTCGCTGGACGCCCGTCCGGCCGCCGTACCCGGTCCCCCGCCCACGCCTTCGCACCGCACGCACGACACGCATCATGACAACAGGAGCTGAACCGAACGTGGCAGGAGTGGTACGTCGCCGCCTCGACGCCGAGCTGGTACGCCGCAAGCTCGCCCGCTCGCGCGACCACGCGAGCCAGCTGATCGCCGCGGGGCGCGTCACCGTCGGCCGCACCACCGCGACCAAACCCGCCACCCAGGTCGAGACGGCCGCCGCGATCGTCGTCACCGAGGACGACGGCGACCCGGACTACGTCTCGCGCGGCGGCCACAAGCTGGCGGGGGCGCTCGCCGCCTTCGTGCCGCTCGGGCTGACCGTGGAGGGGCGGCGGGCGCTGGACGCCGGGGCGTCGACCGGCGGGTTCACCGATGTGCTGCTGCGGGCCGGCGCCCGGCAGGTCGTCGCCGTCGACGTCGGCTACGGGCAGCTCGCCTGGTCGCTCCAGTCCGATGAACGAGTCGTCGTCAAGGACCGTACCAACGTACGGGAGCTGACTTTGGACGACATCGACGGGCAGGCGGTCGACGTGGTGGTGGGGGACCTCTCCTTCATCCCGCTGGGTCTCGTGCTGCCCGCCCTGGCCCGGTGCGCCGGGCCCGACGCGGACCTGGTCCTCATGGTCAAGCCGCAGTTCGAGGTGGGCAAGGAGCGGCTCGGCAGCGGCGGAGTGGTGCGGAGCCCGGAGCTGCGCGCCGAAGCCGTGCGGGAGGTGGCTCGGCGGGCCTTGGGCCTCGGCCTCGGGGTACGGGGGGTGACGGCCAGTCCGCTGCCCGGCCCGTCGGGGAACGTCGAGTACTTTCTGTGGCTGCGGGCCGGCGCACCTGAGCTGGATCCCGCGGATGTCGACCGTGCAGTGGCGGAGGGGCCTCGTTGACGACGAATGCGGCACGAACAGTCTTCCTTTTGGCGCACACCGGCCGTCCGGCGGCGATCCGCAGCGCGGAGCTCGTCGTGCAGGGGCTCCTGCGCAACGGGCTCGGCGTACGGGTCCTGGCGACCGAGGCGGCCGATCTGCCGCTGCCGGACACCGTGGAGACGGTCACGGACACCAGCCCCGCCGCCGTGGACGGGTGCGAGCTGCTGATCGTCCTCGGCGGCGACGGCACTCTGTTGCGCGGCGCGGAGTTCTCCCGCGCCTCCGGGGTGCCGATGCTCGGCGTCAACCTCGGACGCGTCGGTTTCCTCGCCGAGGCCGAGCGCGATGACCTCGACCAGGTGGTCTCCCGGGTCGTCTCCCGCGACTACGAGGTCGAGGAGCGCATGACGATCGACGTTCTCGTGCACAGCAACGGCGACGTCGTGTACACCGACTGGGCGCTCAACGAGGCGGCCGTGCAGAAGGTGTCGCCCGAGCGGATGCTCGAAGTGGTCCTGGAGATCGACGGCCGTCCGGTCACGGGGTTCGGCTGCGACGGGATCGTCTGCGCGACCCCGACCGGTTCGACCGCGTACGCGTTCTCGGCGGGCGGGCCGGTCGTCTGGCCCGAGGTCGAGGCGCTGCTGATGGTCCCGATCAGCGCCCACGCGCTGTTCGCCAAGCCGCTGGTGACCTCGCCCACGTCCGTGCTCGCGGTGGAGGTCCAGCCGCACACCCCGCACGGGGTGCTGTGGTGCGACGGCCGGCGGACCGTGGAGCTGCCCGCCGGCGCCCGGGTCGAGGTACGGCGCGGCGCGGTGCCCGTACGGCTGGCGCGGCTGCACCAGGCGTCGTTCACCGACCGGCTGGTGGCGAAGTTCGCGCTGCCGGTGTCGGGCTGGCGGGGCGCGCCCCACTGACGCTTCCGGCGGCGCCGGACGGCCCCCGTGACCCTCGGGAGAGTGAATCCGGGAACGGGGGCCGTCGCGCGTCCGGCTCGGGACCTCGTAAGGTCATGTCCGTGTTGGAGGAGATGCGGATACGGTCGCTCGGAGTCATCGACGACGCGGTGGTGGAGCTGTCACCCGGTTTCACCGCGGTCACGGGTGAGACCGGCGCGGGCAAGACCATGGTCGTCACGAGTCTCGGGCTGCTGCTCGGCGGGCGCGCGGACCCCGCCCTCGTACGGGTCGGGGCCAAGGCCGCGGTCGTCGAGGGCCGGATCACGGTGTCCGAGGGCGACGCGGCGGCGCTGCGGGCCGAGGAGGCCGGGGCGGAGCTCGACGACGGTGCGCTGCTCATCAGCCGTACGGTTTCGGCGGAAGGACGCTCCCGGGCCCACCTCGGCGGCAGATCCGTGCCGGTGGGGGTCCTGACCGAGCTGGCGGACGAGCTCGTCGCCGTGCACGGCCAGACCGACCAGCAGGGACTGCTCAAGCCGGCGCGGCAGCGGCAGGCGCTCGACCGGTACGCCGGGGACGCCGTGGAGGTCCCGCGCGCCAAGTACGCGGCGGCCTACCGGCGGCTGCGGGCCGTCGCGGCCGACCTGGAGGAGCTGACGACCCGGGCCCGGGAGCGGGCCCAGGAGGCGGATCTGCTGCGCTTCGGCCTGAACGAGGTGGCGGCGGTGGAGCCGTTGCCGGGCGAGGACGTCGAGCTGGCCGCGGAGGCCGAGCGGCTCGGTCACGCCGAGGCCCTCGCGGCGGCGGCGTCCCTCGCGCACACGGCGCTGGCGGGGAACCCGGAGGACCCGGAGGGCGTCGACGCGACGACCGTCGTGGCCGCCGCCGGGCAGGCGCTGGACGGGGTCCGGGCCCACGACCCGGCGCTGGCCGCGCTGGCCGACCGGATCGGGGAGATCTCCATCCTGATCGCCGACGTCTCCGGCGAGCTGGCCGGGTACGCCGACCAGCTGGAGGCCGACCCGCTGCGGCTGGCCGCCGTGGAGGAGCGCCGGGCCGCGCTGACCGCCCTGACCCGCAAGTACGGCACGGACATCACGGCCGTGCTCGCGTGGGCCCAGGAGGGAGCAGGCCGGCTCACCGAGCTGGAGGGCGACGACGAGCGGATCGGCGAACTGGCCGCGGAGCGCGACGGGCTGCGGGCCGAACTGTCCGTTCTGGGGCAGGCGTTGACCGATGCGCGCACGGAGGCCGCCGCCCGGTTCGCCGAGGCGGTGACGGCCGAGCTGGCCTCGCTCGCCATGCCGCACGCCCGCGTCTCCTTCGCCATCCGGCAGACCGAGGCGGCGGACGAGGCGTCCGGCATCGACATCGGCGGGCGCAGTGTCGTCTACGGCCCCTCGGGCGCCGACGAGGTCGAGCTGCTGCTCGCCCCGCACCCGGGCGCCCAGCCCCGGCCGATCGCCAAGGGCGCGTCGGGCGGTGAGCTGTCCCGGGTGATGCTCGCGGTCGAAGTCGTGTTCGCGGGCTCCGACCCCGTACCGACGTATCTCTTCGACGAGGTCGACGCGGGCGTCGGCGGCAAGGCGGCGGTCGAGGTCGGCCGGCGGCTCGCCAAGCTCGCGAGGTCCGCGCAGGTGGTGGTGGTGACCCACCTCCCCCAGGTGGCGGCCTTCGCCGACCGGCAGCTGCTGGTCGAGAAGACCGTGGACGGCTCGGTGACCCGCAGCGGAGTCACCGTCCTGGAGGGCGAGGACCGGGTCCGGGAACTGTCGCGGATGCTGGCGGGCCAGGAGGACTCCGAGACGGCCCGCGCGCACGCCGAGGAGCTGCTGGCCACGGCCCGCGCCGACGGATGAGCGGCGAGGGCCGAGCGGCGAGGGGTGGGCGCGGCGGCCGGGCGGTGACCCGCCGGGCGCGACACCCGACGGGTGGGCGGTAAGCGGGCGGGCGGGAACTCCCCCCGCCTGCCACCGCGCCCCGCCCTCGGAGGGAAGGCGCGACGGCGCGCGATGACGGCAACCCTCTGCCTCGATATTCACCCGTGAGGGTGGTGCGGTGTGGTCGGTTGTCGCCATGAGAGCGGCAGCAACGTTACGGCGTCCCGCAACGCGCGTACGTACTGGCATTCTTGACGCTGTACCTACCGCCGACTCCGGAGACCCGGGGAGCCAATCAACGTGTCACAGCTGCGTACGGTCCAAGTCCTCGGCGGCGGCAGCGCGGGCAGCAGCGCGCACGTCGGTTCGCTGGCCGCCGGGCTGGTGGCGCGAGGGGTGCAGGTGACCGTCTGCGCTCCGCCCGCGGTGGACCGCGCCCATGACTTCTCGGCGGCCGGGGCCCGGTTCCTCCCGGTGCCCCGGCGCAGCGACCCGGCCGCCGTCGCCGCGCTCCGGGCCGCCTGCACGGGAGCGGACGTCGTCCATGCCCACGGAGTCCACGCCGCCGCCCGCACCGCCCTCGCGCTGAGCGGCCGTGCCGTGCCGCTGGTGATGACCTGGCACAGCCGGCGGTACGCGGAGGGGGCCCGCCGCCAGATCCTGCACCTGCTGGAAAGGCGCGCGGCGCGCGCGGCGGCCGTGGTCCTCGCCCCCTCCTCGGACCTGGTGGACCGGGCCCGTGAACGGGGGGCCCGCGACGCCCGGTTCGCCCCCATCGCCGTCCCGCCGCCCCGCCCGGGCGGCGACCCGGACAAGACGCGGGCCGAACTGGGCGCAGTGGACCGGCCGTTGCTGATGGCCGTCGGCAGTCTCGTGCCGCATCACGGGTTCGGCACACTGCTGGACGCGGCCCACGCCTGGCGGCGTCTGGACCCCGTGCCGCTTCTCGTCATCGTGGGGGAGGGGCGCGAGCGTGGCGCACTCCAACGGCGGATCAGGGACGAGGACCTGCCCGCCACGCTCATCGGAAGCCGCGACGACGCGGCGGAGTTGCTCGCCGCGGCCGATCTGGCGCTGCTGCCGAGCCGGTGGGAGGGCCGCTCCCGGCCGGCGCAGGCGGCACTGCGCGCAGGGGTGCCCCTCGTCGCCACCGAGGTCGGCGGCGTGCCCGAACTGGTCGGCACAGCCGCCGAGCTGGTCCCCTACGGCGACGCCGAGGCCCTCGCCCGGACGGTCGTGAGGCTGCTCGGCGACCCGGAGGCACGCGCCCGGCTCGCCCGGGCCGGGCGGGCCCAGGCGGCGGGCTGGCCCACCGAGGACGACACGATCGCCCATGTGCTCAGCGTCTACGACGAGTTGACGCAGCCGCTGGCTGCGGTGCGGACGCGCTGACCGGACCGGCCGGGGCCGCCCCCCTCACGCCGCGCCGGACCATCCCCCCGGCACGCCGCGCCGGAGCCGTCAGGTCGTGTGGCGGCGGGCCCGCAGCGCCAGGCTCAGCGCCAGCACCGTCTGCGGGTCGTCCAGGTCCGTGCCCAGCAGCTCGCCGATGCGGGCGAGGCGGTTGTAGAGGGTCTGACGGTTGAGGTGCAGTTCGCGGGCGGTCTCCGCCTTGCGGCCGGCGTGCGCCAGGTACGCCTGCAGCGTCGGCAGCAGCGCCGGGCGCGAGGTGAGGTCGTGCTCGCGCAGTGGACCGATCGCCCGGTTCACGAAGGCCGCCAAGTCCGGATGGTCCCGCAGCCGCCACAGCAGCAGGTCGATGTCCAGGCGCCGGGCGTCGTACCAGGGCCGGTCGGCCAGGCCCTGCGCGGCCGTCGCCGCCTCCGACGCGTGCCGCAGTCCCGCGCCCGCCGCCGCCCAGCCGCCCGCGCCGCCGACCACGACCACCGGCGGCTGCGATCCCGCGCGGTCGAGCCCGGCCCGCTCCACCCCCGCCCGCAACGCCGCCGCCACCCGGTCCGCGACAGCCGTGCGCTCGTCCTGCGAGCGCAGCCCCAGCAGCAGCGGGACCCGCCCCTCCACGGGCCGCACACCGAGCAGCACCGGCACCCCGACCGAGGCCAGCTCGTCCAGGACCGCACGGGCCAGCACCGCCCAGTTGCCCGACGGGGACAGCTCGGGTGCCAGCCGCATGACGACCGGGAGGAGCGGCGTCCCGCCGGGCCGGAAGCCGAGCACCCGGCCCTGGGCGGGGGCGTCCTCCGGGGCGATCCGGCCCTCCGCGAGGTCGGTGAGGAAGTCGCCCCGGCCCCGGGCGGCCAGCTCCTCCTCCTGCCGGGCCTGCATCAGGACGACGGCGAGGAGGCCCGCCGCACGCTCCGCCGCCATCCGGTGCACGGTCGCCAGCGGCCCGGCCACCGCGAGCAGCACCAGCCTCGCCCGTACCGCACCGGTCTCGGGCCCGCCGCCGGGCACGTCCACCAGCACCGCGCCGGCCGGCGGACTCTCCCGTGCGGCCCGGTCGCCGCGCATCCCCTCCCAGACCTGGAGCGGGTCCGCTCCCACCGGGCCGGACCCGGTGGACGCCGCGTACAGGAGCCGGCCGTCGGGCGTCTCCAGGAACACCGGGTTGGCGGTGAAGTCGGCGAGAATCCCGAGGACCTGCGGAACCCCGCCCCCGTCGAGCAGCGCGCGCGTCGCGCGCCGGTGCACCTCCTCGGCCTGCTGGAGGAGCGCGTAGTGCCCGTTCACGATCTCGGTGTGCACCTCTTCGGTCACCGCGACGAACGGCACCTCGCGATGCAGCTGGACCAGTGGGAGCCCGGCCGCGCGGGCGGCGTCCACGATGGAGGCGGGCAGCCGGCCGAAGCGCGGGCCCAGCTCCACCACCAGGGCCGCGATGCCCCGGTCGGCGAGGCGGCGGACGAAGGCGCGCTGTTCCGCGGGGCGGGCGCCCAGGCCCAGGCCGGTGGTCAGGAGCAGCTCGCCGCCCTTGAGGAGGGAGGCGATGTTCGGGACCTCGCCCGCGTGCACCCAGCGCACGGTGCGGTTCAGGCGTTCGGCGCCCGCCACCACCTCCGGGAGCCCGGCGCGCAGCCCCGGCAGCTCCAGCGCCCGCTGCACGGTGATTCCGCTGTGGCTCTCCACGTACCGGCCCGCTTCCCTCGTGCCCGGCCCGTCGATCGGGCGGTCGTCCGGTTCAGGACGCTACCGCCCGGGGCGGGCGAGGCGCAGGGCAGGGGACGTGGACCGACGCGCTGCCGTGCCGGGCGTCCACCCGCACCGCCGGGCCGGCCACGGACCGCGCTGCCGAGCCGGGACCGGTCAGGGACGCGGCAGCAGCCCCGCGAGCGCGCCCCGGCTGCGCCGCAGCGCGGCGATCCGCTCGTCCATCTCGGCCAGTTCCCCGTCCAGGATCTCCCGCAGTTCCGCGCACCAGTCGAATCCCGCACGGCCGTCCCGGGCACAGGGCAGCACCTGACGGATCACCTCGGTGGACAGCCCCGCCCCGAGCAGCGCGCGGATCCGTGCGACGGTCGCCACGGCCTCCTCGTCGTAGGCGCGATAGCCGTTCGGGCCGCGCGGTGCCGTCAGCAGCCCCTGCGCCTCGTAGTACCGCAACGACCGCGCGCTGGCTCCCGTCCGCCGGGACAGCTCCCCGATCAGCATCTGCCCGTGCCCCGTTCCCTCTTGACCTTGTCACCGGTGTCAGGCTCTAACGTCCGGGTCATGGACGAAGATTCCCCGCACCTCGTGCACGTGAACGGCCGGGCCGCGACCGCCGAGGACCTGGCGCCGCTCGCCTTCGCGGGCCACGCCCACTTCACCGCGACACAGGTCCGCGACGGCCGGATCCGCGGCCTCGACCTCCACCTGGAGCGGCTGCGCGCCGCGTCGGCCGGGCTGTTCGGCCGGACCCTGCCGGAGGACGTGGTGCGCTCCCGTCTGCGTACGGCGCTCCGCGGCGGGCCGGCCGACCTCTCGCTGACCGCCACGGTGTACTCCCCGGCGGGCGAGTTCACCGCGGCCGACGCCGACCCCGCGCTTCTGGTGCGTACCGGACCGCCGTCGTCCGGCCCGGACGGCCCGCTCGCCCTGGCGGCGGTCCCGCACGAACGGTTCCTGCCGCACATCAAGCACGTCGGCGAGGTGGCCAAGACGCACCTGCTCCGGGCAGCCGTCGCCGAGGGTTTCGACGACGCGGCGTTCCTGGACCGGGAGGGCCGGTTCAGCGAGGCGACGATCTGGAACCTGGCCTTCTGGGACGGTGAGGCGGTGGTGTGGCCCCGGGCCGCCCTGCTGACAGGGACCACGATGGGCATCGTCCGCCGACAGCTGGACCGGCTCGGAGTCGGACAGCGGACCGTCGCGGTCACCCCCGACGACCTGCCCGCCCTCGCCGGCGCGGTCGTCATGAACTCCTGGACGCCGGGCGTGCCCGTCCGCCGGATCGGCGCGGCCGGGCTGCCCGCCGCCCCCCGGTTCCTGGACGTGCTCCGCCGGGCGTACGAGGCCGAACCGCTCACCGCGCCCTGAAACGCGCGGTGGCCGCCCACGGTTCGAAGCCCGGGGCGGCCACCGTCAGGACGGACTGCGGCTCAGCCGACGTACGCGCCGCTCGCCGTCAGCCGCAGGGCCGTGTCGATCAGCGGGACGTGGCTGAACGCCTGCGGGAAGTTCCCCACCTGGCGCTGGAGGTTGGAGTCCCACTCCTCGGCCAGCAGGCCCAGGTCGTTGCGGAGCGACAGCAGCTTCTCGAACAGCTGGCGCGCCTCGTCGACCCGGCCGATCATCGCGAGGTCGTCGGCCATCCAGAACGAGCAGGCCAGGAACGCGCCCTCGTCGCCCGCCAGCCCGTCGACGCCCGCGTCATCGCCCTCGGTGGGGTAGCGCAGGATGAAGCCGTCCTCCGTGGACAGCTCCCGCTGGATCGCCTCGATCGTGCCGATGACCCGCTTGTCGTCCGGCGGCAGGAAGCCCATCTGGGGGATGAGCAGCAGGGAGGCGTCGAGTTCCTTCGACCCGTAGGACTGGGTGAAGGTGTTGCGCTCCTTGTCGTAGCCGCGCTCGCAGACGTCCCGGTGGATGTCGTCACGCAGCTCGTACCACCGCTCCAGCGGGCCCTCGACGTCCCCGGACTCGACCAGCTTGATCGTCCGGTCCACCGCGACCCACGCCATCACCTTCGAGTGCACGAAGTGCCGGCGCGGCCCGCGCACCTCCCAGATGCCCTCGTCGGGCTCCTCCCAGTGCTTCTCCAGATACTCGATCAGCTTGAGCTGGAGGCCCATGGCGTAGTCGTTGCGCGTGAGACCCGTCATGTGCGCCAGGTGCAGCGCCTCGGTGACCTCGCCGTACACGTCGAGCTGGAGCTGGTTGGCCGCCCCGTTGCCGACGCGGACCGGGCCGGAGTTCTCGTACCCGGGCAGCCAGTCCAGCTCCGCCTCGCCGAGCTCGCGCTCACCGGCGATGCCGTACATGATCTGGAGGTTCTCCGGGTCGCCCGCCACGGCCCGCAAGAGCCACTCGCGCCAGGCGCGGGCCTCTTCCCGGTACCCCGTGCGAAGCAGCGAGGAGAGGGTGATCGCGGCGTCCCGCAGCCAGGTGTAGCGGTAGTCCCAGTTCCGTACGCCGCCGATCTCCTCGGGGAGCGAGGTGGTCGGCGCCGCGACGATGCCGCCGGTCGGCGCGTACGTGAGGGCCTTGAGCGTGATCAGGGAGCGGACGACCGCTTCCCGGTAGGGCCCGTGGTACGTGCACTGATCGACCCATTCGCGCCAGAACAGCTCGGTCGCCTCCAGTGCCCCCTCGGGGTCGGGGAGGGCCGGCGGTCCGTGGTGCGAGGGCTGCCAGCTGATCGTGAGCGCCACCCGGTCGCCGGGGCCCACGGTGAAGTCGGAGTAGGTGGTCAGGTTCTTGCCGTAGGTGTCCGCCTCGGTGTCGAGCCAGACGGAGTCCGGCCCGGCGACGGCGACCGTGCGGTTGTCGACCTTGTGCACCCAGGGCGTCACCCGGCCGTAGCTGAACCGCATCCGCAGTTCCGAGCGCATCGGCACTCGGCCGCTGACGCCCTCCACGATCCGGATCAGTTGCGGCGCGCCGTCACGCGGGGGCATGAAATCGGTCACCCGTACGGTGCCGCGCGGTGTGTCCCACTCCGATTCCAGGATGAGGGAGTCACCGCGATACCGCCGCCGGTCGGCGAAGGCTGGTTCTGTTCCTTCCGCTCTCGCGGGGCCCAGGCGCCAGAAACCGTGTTCCTCGGTGCCCAGAAGCCCCGCGAACACGGCGTGCGAGTCGAAGCGGGGCAGGCACAGCCAGTCTGCTGTGCCGTCCCGGCAGACCAGGGCTGCGGTCTGCATGTCTCCGATGAGTGCGTAATCCTCGATGCGCCCGGCCACGTGCGTCTCCAGTCGAACGGCCATGTCGCCCCGTTGAAGGGCGCTTACTGCGGGTCAAGAGGGTCGTAGGGTCTTTCACCCGGGAAGATGCGACGAGTTCCTGTACCGGTGGGCGACCTGGGTGGTGCCGCCGCCCGGCCGTCTCGGCAGCGAGTGTTTGAGCAGGATACGACGCACGGGGAAGATCCGCGCGACGGTCCCCGCAACATCTCCCGGCTGATCCCGTGTGACGTGCGGTGTCCGTGATGATGGCGTGACGCCGCTGTGCAGGGTGTGGCCGGAAGCGGCCTCCCGTCGTCGCTGTTACCCTGGTAGCCCGTGGACCGGTGGTCGTTCGCGACAGCGTACGAGGCCCCCGAACCGCAGCGACGGCACCTCCGGAATCCCCGGTTCGGCAGCCGGTACGCACCTCAGAATCGCGACCACGGGAGCCCCCTTTGGCTATGCAGCCCACATCCACGACGACCAAGCACATCTTCGTCACCGGGGGTGTCGCCTCCTCCCTCGGCAAGGGTCTGACTGCCTCCAGCCTGGGTGCCCTGCTCAAGGCGCGGGGCCTGCGGGTCACCATGCAGAAGCTCGACCCCTACCTCAATGTCGACCCGGGCACGATGAACCCCTTCCAGCACGGTGAGGTGTTCGTCACCAACGACGGCGCCGAGACCGACCTGGACATCGGCCACTACGAGCGATTCCTCGACGTCGACCTCGACGGCTCCGCCAACGTGACGACCGGCCAGGTCTACTCGCAGGTCATCGCGAAGGAGCGGCGCGGCGAGTACCTGGGCGACACCGTCCAGGTCATCCCGCACATCACCAACGAGATCAAGCACCGCATCCGCCGCATGGCCACCGACGACGTGGACGTCGTCATCACCGAGGTCGGCGGCACGGTCGGCGACATCGAGTCGCTGCCGTTCCTGGAGACCGTCCGCCAGGTCCGCCACGAGGTCGGCCGGGACAACGTCTTCGTGGTCCACATCTCGCTGCTGCCCTACATCGGCCCCTCCGGCGAGCTGAAGACCAAGCCCACCCAGCACTCGGTGGCCGCCCTGCGCAACATCGGCATCCAGCCGGACGCCATCGTGCTGCGCGCCGACCGCGAGGTCCCCACCGCCATCAAGCGCAAGATCTCGCTGATGTGCGACGTCGACGAGACCGCCGTGGTGGCCTGCCCGGACGCCCGGTCGATCTACGACATCCCCAAGGTGCTGCACACCGAGGGCCTGGACGCCTACGTCGTGCGCAAGCTCGACCTGCCGTTCCGGGACGTCGACTGGACCACCTGGGACGACCTGCTGGACCGGGTCCACAACCCCGACCACGAGGTCACCGTCGCGCTGGTCGGCAAGTACATCGACCTGCCCGACGCCTATCTCTCGGTCACCGAGGCGATCCGGGCGGGCGGTTTCGCCAACAAGGCCCGCGTCCAGGTCAAGTGGGTCACCTCCGACGACTGCCGGACCGCCGACGGCGCCGCCGAACACCTCGGTGACGTCGACGCGATCTGCATCCCGGGCGGCTTCGGCGAGCGCGGGGTCGACGGCAAGGTCGGAGCCATCCGCTACGCCCGCGAGAACAAGGTCCCGCTGCTCGGCCTGTGCCTCGGCCTCCAGTGCATCGTGATCGAGGCGGCCCGCTCGCTCGCCGAGATCCCCGACGCCAACTCCACCGAGTTCGACGCCGCCACCTCCCACCCCGTCATCTCGACGATGGAGGAGCAGCTGGCCTACGTCGAGGGCGCGGGCGACCTCGGCGGCACCATGCGGCTCGGCCTCTACCCGGCCAAGCTCGCCGAGGGCTCCCTCGTCCGTGAGGCGTACGACGGCCAGCCGTACGTGGAGGAGCGCCACCGCCACCGCTACGAGGTCAACAACGGCTACCGGGCCGAGCTGGAGAAGAAGGCCGGGCTGGTCTTCTCCGGCACCTCGCCGGACAACAAGCTCGTCGAGTACGTCGAGTACCCGCGCGAGACGCACCCCTACCTGGTCGCCACCCAGGCGCACCCGGAGCTGCGCTCCCGCCCGACCCGCCCGCACCCGCTCTTCGCGGGTCTGGTGAAGGCCGCCGTCGCGCGCCAGGTCGCCGCGGCGGACGGCGCGGGCGCGTAACACCGAGGCATTACGGTTGACCGGGGTACGGATCCTTCGCGGATCGGTGCCCCGGTTTCCTTTTGGTTCGTGGGAGGACGTACATGGGTATCCAGGACAAGCCCGAGGAGTGGCAGGTCACCGCGACCGCGACTCCCTTCACCGGCAACAAGACCAGCGTCCGCACCGACCAGGTGGTGATGCCCGACGGCTCCGTCCACGGCCGCGACTACCAGGTCCACCCCGGTTCCGTCGCCGTCCTCGCGCTCGACGAGGACGACCGGGTCATCGTCCTGCGGCAGTACCGCCACCCCGTGCGCCACCGGCTCTGGGAGATCCCGGCCGGACTGCTGGACATCCCCGGCGAGAACCCTCTGCACGCCGCCCAGCGCGAGCTGTACGAGGAGGCGCACGTCAAGGCCGAGGACTGGCGGGTGCTGACGGATGTCTACACCACGCCCGGCGGCTGCGACGAGGCCGTGCGCGTCTTCCTGGCCCGCGACCTCTCGGAGGCGGAGGGCGAGCGCTACGCGGTCTCCGAGGAGGAGGCCGACATGGAGCTCGCCAGGGTGCCGCTGCCCGAGCTGGTCCGCTCGGTGATCGCGGGGGACCTGCACAACAACTGCCTGGTCGTCGGAGTGCTCGCGCTCACCGCCGTACGGGCGGGCGACGGCGTCGACTCCCTGCGGCCCGCCGAGGCGCCCTGGCCGGCCCGGCCCTTCGAGGTCTGACGCTCCGACGGGCCTGACGTACCGGCGGCCTGACGTACCGTCTGCCGTCGCGCACCGCGCCCCCGGTCGGACGATCACAGGAGTGTGATCGTAAAAAATGAAGAACTGCTGATCCGATCGGGGGATGTTCCCCGCGCTCCGCCCCGCTCCGCAGTGATCGTCGTCACCGCTGAACTACGCTCGAAACGCACCCGACCGGAGTTCCGGCGGGCACCGCGTGCAGCGAAGTGGAGCGTGGCTCGTGACCGATCAGGCGGTGGACACCAGCGGCCCGGCGAAGGCCCCGGGGACCGAGGAGCCGTCCGGCGCAGCCCCGCCCCGATTCTTCGGCCGCGAACGGGAGTTGAAGGCCCTGCGGGCGGACATCGAGCGTGCCGGCCTCGACACCCTGGCCGGCCGCAAGGCCCCCCGCGCCCGGGTCCTGCTCATCGCGGGCCGCCCCGGTTCCGGCCGCAGCGCACTCGCCGAGACGCTGGCCGGGGCGCTCACCGGAACCGACGCCGCCGGGGCGGCCGCGTCCGCTACGGGCGCCCTGCCCTGGTCGGTCCCCGGCACGGGCTCCGGCGACTATCCCGACGGGGTGCTCCGGGTCGGCCTCACCGACCCCGGGGGCGAGCGCGTCCCCACCGAACGCTCCGCCGGCGAACTCCTCGGCCTCCTGGGGACGGCGGTCCCGCCCGGCGCCGATCAGGACGAGCTCTCCGAGATGGTCCGTGAGGCCCTCGCCGTACGGCGGCTCGTCCTGCTGCTCGACGACGCGGTCGACGCCGAGCAGGTCGACCCGCTGCTCCCGGAGAACCCGGACTGCCTGGTCCTCGCCACCGCGACCGGCCCGCTGACCGGCATCCCCGACGTGCGGCCCTGCACCCTCGGCGGCCTGGAGGCGGGCGCGGCGGTGCGGCTGCTCGCCCGTGCCATCGGACAGGTCCGCATCACGGTCGACCCGCGAACCGCGGAGACCCTGGCCGAGGAGTGCGGGGGACAGCCCGCGGCGCTCACCCTCATGGGCGGCCTGCTCGCCGCCCACCCCATGGCCTCCGTCGCCGACGTCGCCAAGCAGCTCCACGAGCTGCCCGACCCCGGCGAGCAGCAGTCCGCCGGCGCCCGCCCGCTGGCCCGCGCGTTCCGGCTCGTCCACGACTCCCTGCCGACGACCGCCGCCCGGATACTGCGCCTGCTCGCCCTGGCCCCCGCCGGGCTCGCCGACGCCCACACGGCGTCCGCGCTGGCCGGCTGCTCGGTCTCCGCCGCCCGCTCCACCCTCGACGACTTCGTGAAGCTCGGGCTGCTGCGGACGGACGGCGCGGCCCACCCCCAGTACGCGGTGCCCGGGTGCCTCCTCCCGATGCTCCGGGCGCTGCTGGAGGACCGGGACCGGCCGGCCGAGATCCAGCTCGCCCGCGCCCGGATGCTGGAGCGGACCGTGCGCCGGCTCCAGTCCTGCCGCGCGGTCACCGAGCCGGAGGGCTCCGCCGCCCGCCGCAGGCTCGCCGGACTGCCCCGCTCGCTGCGCTTCCCGAACGCGGAGGAGGCGGGCGCGTGGCTGCGGGTCCGCCAGCCCGCCCTGCTCGCCTCGGCCCGGCTCGCCGTGGCGGACGGCGAGCTCGACACCCTGGCGCGGCGGCTGGTGGCGGCGCTGGTGCGGGCCCTGGCCGCGCACCGGGGGACGGAGGAGGCCGCCCCCGAGCTGTACGGGCTGCACGGTCTCGTCCTGGACGTGGCGCTGCGCCGGGAGCTGCCCCGCGAGCAGGCGGCCGCCCTGCTGAACCTCGCGGACCTGGACGCCCGCACCGGCCGCACCCGGGACGCGCTGAGGCGCTACCGGGCCGCCCTGGACGCCGGAAAGGCGGCGAGGGACCTGTACGCCACCGGCCGCGCGATGGAATCCGTGGGCGGCGCGTACGAGGAGCTGGGGGACTACCACCGGGCCGCGGACTGGTACGGCCGGGCGCTCTCCCAGCGTCTGACCCAGGGGGAGCGAGCGGACGAGGCCCGGCTCTACGGGCGGCTCGGGGCGGTCCACACGTACGCCGGGCGCTACGGCCAGGCGCTGCGCGACTGGCGCGCCGCCGCCGCGGGCCACCGCAGGCTCGGCGACCCGGCGGCCCAGGCCCGGGCGGTCAGCGAGGCCGCGCGGGTCCAGGAGTACGCGGGCCGGCCGCACGACTCGCTCCAGACCTGCCGGGAGGCCGTCGACCTGGCCCGGCGCGCCGGTGACGTGCGGCTTCAGGCGGCGCTCCAGCTGCGGCTGGCCGACACGCTGGACCGGCTCGGGGATCCCGCCGCGGCCAGGCTGCACCGGGGCGCGGCCGACAGACTGCTGGGCGAGGAGGCTTCTGCCTACGAAATCCGTAGTGCTTCGTCAGAAAGTTAATGCTTTGTAAGGCTAGACAGCGGGAAGTCCTTCATTAGACTGGCTCTGCCGCGTTCCTCCGTGGCGTCTCCATTTATGCTGTATATGCCGGGTATGCACCGTTGTGCCCGGATGACCCTCCGAGCCAAGGACCGTGATCGACGTGAAGGTCGGCATCCCCCGCGAAGTCAAGAACAACGAGTTCCGGGTGGCGATCACCCCCGCCGGAGTGCATGAGCTCGTCCGCCACGGCCACGAGGTCGTCATCGAGAAGGACGCCGGCGCCGGCTCGTCCATCACGGACCAGGAGTTCGTCGCCGCGGGCGCGCGGACACTGTCCACGGCCGACGAGGTCTGGGCCGCCGCCGACCTGCTGCTGAAGGTCAAGGAGCCGGTCGCCGAGGAGTATCACCGCCTCCGCAAGGGCCAGACCCTGTTCACCTACCTCCACCTCGCGGCCTCCCGCGAGTGCACGGACGCGCTGCTCGCCTCCGGCACCACCGCCATCGCCTACGAGACGGTCGAGACCGCGAACCGCGCGCTCCCGCTGCTCGCCCCGATGTCCGAGGTCGCGGGCCGCCTCGCCCCGCAGGTCGGCGCCTACCACCTGATGCGCTCCGTCGGCGGCCGGGGCGTGCTGCCCGGCGGCGTCCCCGGCACCGCGGCGGGCAGGGCCGTCGTCATCGGCGGCGGTGTCTCCGGCTGGAACGCCACGCAGATCGCCGTGGGCCTCGGCTTCCACGTCACCCTGCTCGACCGCGACATCAACAAGCTGCGCGAGGCCGACAGGATCTTCGGCACCAAGGTGCAGACCGTCGTCTCCAACGCCTTCGAGCTGGAGAAGGCCGTCGTCGAGGCCGACCTCGTCATCGGCGCCGTGCTGATCCCCGGAGCCAAGGCCCCGAAGCTGGTCACCAACGAGCTCGTCGCCAAGATGAAGCCCGGAAGTGTACTTGTCGACATCGCAATCGACCAGGGTGGCTGCTTCGAGGACTCGCGTCCGACGACCCACGCCGAGCCGGCCTTCCGGGTCCACGACTCGGTCTTCTACTGCGTCGCCAACATGCCCGGCGCGGTGCCCCACACCTCGACCTACGCGCTCACCAACGCGACCCTGCCCTACATCGTGGAGCTCGCGAACCGCGGCTGGGCCGACGCCCTGCGCCGCGACGCCGCTCTCGCCAAGGGGCTCAACACCCATGAGGGCCAGGTGGTTTACCGCGAGGTGGCCGAGGCGCACGGTCTCCCGCACATCGAGCTGAGCACGCTCCTCGGCTGACGGGTCAACGCCTCCGTCAACATCGCGCGTCCGGCCGGACCTTGCCGAGCAAGGTCCGGCCGGACGTGTATCGGGCCCGGTGAGGCCCTTGCGTAACTCGCGCCGAACGTAACCCTTTACCCGTTTCGTGCGGCGGTGAAATGTGCGGCTTGGTCGCTGTGCACCCTTGACAGTGCGGTGTTCGATTGCCGACACATCGGGCCGGGTCCGGCGGATTGTGTTGCTGCGGACCGGTGACACGCCATAGAGTCGCCAATCGTCGGCATGGTGCCACGCTGACCTATCGATAAGTTTCCTGGTCACGTCCAAGGAGGTAAGACGACTTGTGAATGAGTCGACAATTACTCCCGGGGGTGGTCAACCAGGGATGCCCGCACGGGGTCTGAGCCCGATCGGGCTCGAAGCTGTCGGCTCCGTCGCTGTCCGCACCTTCGCCACCCAACAGCACATGACGACAGCCCCCCAGATGATGGACGGCCTACACGTGAACGCCACGGCCGGCAACGAGAGCAGCCGGGACACCGACCGCTTCGCCGACTTCGCCGAGGTGCCCGAGGGGCACTTCTACGACCCCGACGCCGAGTACGAGCCCGATCCGGAGTACGCGGCCACCCTCGCGCCCGACGCCGCGCGCCAGCGCCGCGAGCGCATCGGCCCGACCGGACGGCCGCTGCCGTACTTCCCGATCCCGGGCCCCCTGACCGACCACGGCCCCGCGAAGATCATCGCGATGTGCAACCAGAAGGGCGGCGTCGGCAAGACCACGTCGACCATCAACCTGGGCGCCGCGCTCGCGGAGTACGGCCGCCGGGTCCTGCTCGTCGACTTCGACCCGCAGGGCGCCCTCTCCGTCGGTCTCGGGGTCAACCCGATGGAGCTGGACGTCACGGTCTACAACCTGCTCATGGAGCGGGGCATGGCGGCGGACGACGTCCTGCTCAAGACCGCGGTCCCCAACATGGACCTGCTGCCCAGCAACATCGACCTCTCCGCGGCCGAGGTGCAGCTTGTCAGCGAGGTGGCCCGCGAGTCCACGCTCCAGCGCGCCCTGAAGCCGCTCATGGCCGACTACGACTACATCGTGATCGACTGTCAGCCCTCCCTCGGCCTGCTCACCGTGAACGCCCTGACGGCCGCTCACAAGGTCATAGTGCCGCTGGAGTGCGAATTCTTCGCGCTGCGCGGGGTGGCGCTGCTCACCGAGACCATCGAGAAGGTCCAGGAGCGGCTCAACCCGGAACTGGAGCTCGACGGCATCCTCGCCACCATGTACGACTCCCGTACGGTGCACAGCCGCGAGGTCCTGGCGCGCGTCGTCGAGGCTTTCGACGAGCACGTCTACCACACGGTCATCGGGCGCACGGTCCGCTTCCCGGAGACCACGGTCGCCGGAGAGCCCATCACCACCTACGCCTCCAACTCGGTCGGCGCGGCCGCCTACCGCCAGCTCGCCAGGGAGGTGCTCGCCCGGTGTCACGCCGAGTGAGTCTGCCGGGGGCCGACGAACTGTTCCGTACCACCGGAGGCGGGATGGGCCTCCAGCCGTCCTCCCCCGCGGACCGGCGGCGCAAGGCGAACGGCGAGCCGCGGGTGCCCGCGCCCGCCGGGGAGAGCGATCCCACCGGCCAGACCCCGCCCGCAGGCCGTGAGGAGCACACCGCGGCCGACGCCGAGGGCGGCGACTCGCGCGGCCGTTCCTCCTCCGCCCGGCCCGCCTCCGGCGAGCGCCCCGCATCCTCCGCGGCCCCGGCCGAGCAGTCGCCGGCGGTCCAGCAGCAGCGCAGGCGAGGCGGCGGACGCGGCGCCAACCGCCGCCCCAGCGGCCGGGAACGCCACGACGAGAAGATCACGGTCTACGTCTCCGCCGAGGAGCTGATGGACCTCGAACACGCCCGCCTCGTCCTGCGCGGCGAACACGGCCTCGCCGTCGACCGCGGCCGCATCGTCCGTGAGGCGGTGGCGGTGGTCCTGGCCGACCTGGAGTCCCGGGGCGACGCGAGCATCCTCGTACGGCGGCTGCGCGGCCGCTGAGCGGCACGGCGCGGGTAGCCTGCCCCGCAGGGCCCGCCCACCGGCGGGCTCCGCCCGTGCCGCCGTCCCACCCCTGGACCACCATGCCCACGCCCGACGAGCCCGACACCCGGCGCCGCCGTGCCCTGGGGCCGGGCCCGGGCGCGGTCGCACCGCCGGTGACCGTGGAGGAGACGGCTCCGCAGCCCGTACGGGAGCCGGAGCCCGTACCGCCGCCTGAAGCCGTACGGGAGCCGGAGCCCGTACCGCCCGAGCCGGAAGCGGCGACGGCGCGGGACGCGGACGGCACGCGCTTCACCGTCCGGCTGGTGAACTTCGAGGGCCCCTTCGATCTCCTCCTCCAGCTGATCTCCCAGCACAAGCTGGATGTGACCGAGGTCGCACTGTCGAAGGTCACCGACGAGTTCATGGGGTACATGCGCGCCCTGGGCCCCGACGGGGACCTCGACCAGACCACCGAGTTCCTCGTCGTCGCCGCCACGCTGCTCGACCTCAAGGCCGCCCGGCTGCTGCCCGCCGCCGAGGTCGAGGACGAGGCGGACCTCGCGCTCCTGGAGGCGCGGGACCTGCTCTTCGCGCGGCTGCTCCAGTACCGCGCCTACAAGCGGATCGCCGAGATCTTCCAGGACCGCCTGGAGGCGGAGGCCCGCCGCCGCCCCCGGACCGTCGGCCTGGAGGACCAGCACGCCGAGCTGCTGCCCGAGGTGGTCATCAGCATCGGGCCCGAGGGCTTCGCGAAACTCGCGGTCAAGGCGATGCGGCCCCGGCCGGAGCCGCAGGTGTACGTCGACCACATCCACGCCCCGCTGGTCAGCGTCCGGGAGCAGGCGGCCCTGGTGGTGGAGCGGCTGCGCGCGGCGAGGGCCGCGGTGAGCTTCGCGGCGCTGACCGAGGACGCGCCGGACACCTTGACCGTGGTCGCCCGGTTCCTGGCCCTGCTGGAGCTGTACCGCGAGAAGGCCGTCACCCTGGACCAGGACGAGGCGCTGGGTGACCTGCTGGTGGCCTGGTGCGGCGGGACGGAAGCGGAGCCGGTGGTGACGGACGAGTTGGACCGGGAGGTCCAGGAAATCCAGGAGACGCGCGGGTGACGCGGGAGGTCCAGGAGCAGCGGGAGCCCCGGGGGGCCGGGAGCCGAACGGGGCGGTCGAGCAGGAGGAGGACGTACGGCAATGAGCGCGCGGCCCATCGCACAGGACGGCGGAGCGCACGAGGCGGGCGCGGTCGCCGGGCTCGATCTGAAGCCCGCCCTGGAGGCGGTCCTCATGGTCGTCGACGAACCCGCCACCGTCGATCAGCTGGCCAAGGTGCTCCAGCGGCCCCGCAGGGCCGTGGCGGACGCGCTGCGGGAGCTGGCCGACGAGTACACCGTCCAGCGCCGGGGCTTCGACCTGCGGTTCGTCGCGGGCGGCTGGCGCTTCTTCACCCGCCCCGAGTACGCGGCGGCCGTGGAGGGCTTCGTCCTGGACGGCCAGCACGCCCGGCTCACCCAGGCCGCGCTGGAGACCCTGGCGGTGGTCGCGTACCGGCAGCCCGTCAGCCGCTCACGGGTCTCGGCGGTGCGCGGAGTGAACTGCGACGGCGTCATGCGGACCCTCCTCCAGAGGGGTCTGGTGGCGGAGGCGGGCGCGGAACCCGAAACAGGTGCGATCCTGTACAGGACGACGAACTACTTTCTGGAGCGAATGGGCCTGCGCGGCCTGGACGAGCTCCCGGAGCTCGCGCCCTTCCTCCCGGAGGCGGACGCGATCGAGGCTGAGACGCTAGAGGGTGTGCCGTCGTTCGATCCGGACGCACCGGACACCCCGGATACTCACGCAGACGACAAGACGGATTTTTGATGCGAAGCAGTGGCAGGAACAGCGGAAGCGGCAACGGCGGGAGCGGCCGGAGCAGCGGCGGCAACCGGAACCCCCGGAGCGGCGGCGGCGCCGGCAGCGGCGGCCGCAGCGGCGGCGGGTCCTTCCGCCAGGGCCAGGGCGGCGGCCCGGGCGGACGTCCCGGAGGCCAGGGCGGCGGCGCCGGACGCGGCGGCGGCGGCCAGGGCGGCGGCGGTCGGCCCGGAGCGTCGGGCGGGCGCCCCTCGGGCCAGGGTGGCCGTCCCGGCGGTCAGGGCGGTCGTCCGGGCTCTCAGAGCGGCCGTGACGGTTACCAGGGTGGCCGTGACGGCTACCAGGGCGGGCGTGAGGAGGAGCAGCGCCCCCGCCGTCCCCGCCCGGAGGAGCGCCGCTACGACGTGGGCAACGACGCTCCCGGCGTCCGGTCCGAGCAGGAAGGCCCCCGCAAGGGCCGCGGCTCCGCGGCCCGCGGCGGTGCCAAGGGCGGCCCGAAGCCCTCGCAGGGCGGCGGCCGTACGGGCGGTTTCCGCCGCGCCGCCCCCTCGCGCCCGCGCGAGCTGGACGCCAAGATCGAGCAGCGCAACCGCGACCGGTACGCGAACAAGCCCGAGATCAGCCTCCCCAAGACCCACCCGGGCGCCGAGGAGGAGGGCGAGCGGCTGCAGAAGGTGCTCGCCCGTGCGGGCATGGGCTCGCGCCGGGCGTGCGAGGAGCTGATCGAGCAGTCCCGCGTCGAGGTCAACGGCGAGATCGTCGTCGAGCAGGGCATGCGCGTCGACGTGCACAAGGACGAGATCAAGGTCGACGGCCTGACGGTCGCCGCCCAGTCGTACCTCTTCTTCGCGCTGAACAAGCCCGCCGGAGTCGTCTCCTCGATGGAGGACCCGGACGGCCGTCAGTGCCTCGGCGACTACGTGACCAACCGCGAGACGCGGCTGTTCCACGTCGGCCGGCTCGACACCGAGACGGAGGGCATCATCATGCTCACCAACCACGGTGAGCTGGCCCACCGCCTCACGCACCCCAAGTACGGCGTGAAGAAGACCTACCTGGCCGCCATCCAGGGCCCCCTGCCGCGCGACCTCGGCAAGCGGCTCAAGGACGGCATCCAGCTGGAGGACGGCTACGCCCGCGCCGACCACTTCCGCGTCGTCGAGAACACCGGCAAGAACTACCTGGTCGAGGTGACCCTCCACGAGGGCCGCAAGCACATCGTGCGCCGGATGCTGGCCGAGGCCGGCTTCCCGGTCGAGCGCCTCGTGCGGACGTCCTTCGGGCCGATCCCGCTGGGCGATCAGAAGTCCGGCTGGCTGCGCCGCCTCACCAACACCGAGGTCGGCATGCTCATGCGCGAGGTCGGCCTCTAGCCGCCCACGCCCACGCGAAGGCCCGCGGCCGGTATCCGTTCGGAAAGTTCGAACAGAACCGGCCGCGGGCCTTTCGCCGTCCCCCTCCAACCTTTATAGTCATACTGACCATTAAGGGGGAGGTGGGCGTGAGTCCCGCGGACATACTCGATCCCCTGCGGCAGCCCCTGGTGACGATCCTGGACACCTCGGTCAGCTGGACCGAGGTGCTGGGCTTCGGCAGCGGGGCGCTGTGCGTCTGGCTCGTGGCCCGCCAGCACCTCGCCAACTGGCCGGTCGGCATCGCCAACAACCTCTTCTTCATCCTGCTGTTCGCCCAGTCCGGTCTGTACGCCGACGCCGGCCTCCAGATCGTCTTCATCACCCTCGCCGCGTACGGCTGGTGGACCTGGACCCACGGGGGTGGACCAGGTACCGCCGTTCTGCCGGTGCGCGGAACGACGCGCACCGAATGGACCTGGCTGCTCGCGGCGGGGGTGGTGGGGACCCTCGGGATCACCCTCCCGCTGTCCCGGGCGACCGACTCCACGGTCCCGTTCTGGGACGCGAGATCGCCGACCGCACCGCCCGCCACCTGTGGCTGCTCACCGACCACGAGGGCGTCGCCTTCGAGGACGACGGACTGCGCGACGGCGAGGAGCTGCGCCCCTGGATGACCGACCGCTTCCGCGCCGAACTCACACGCACCGGACGGCCCTTCGTCGAGCTGACCGGACCGCCCGAGGCGCGGCTCGCCACCGCCACCGCCGCCGTCGACGCGCTCCTCGCCACCGGCTGGGACTTCGCCGCGCCCCTCCCGGAGAAACGATGAGCACCCACGCCACCGAAGGCTACGACCCGCACGCCTTCGCCCCCTTCGCGGTCACCGTCGATCTCGCGGTCTTCACCGTCCGCGAGGCCCGGCTGCACGTGCTGCTCGTCGAACGCGGCCAGGAGCCCTTCCGGGGCCGGTGGGCGCTGCCCGGCGGCTTCCTCCTGCCCCGCGAGTCCGCCGAGGACGCCGCCCGGCGGGAGCTCGCCGAGGAGACCGGTCTCGGCCCCGGCACCGTCGGCTCCCTCCACCTCGAACAGCTGCGCACCTACACCGACCCGGACCGCGACCCGAGGATGCGGGTCGTCTCCGTCGCGTACGCCGCACTCCTGCCGGACCTGCCCGAACCGCGCGGCGGCGGCGACGCGGCGAGCGCCCGCTGGTGGGACGCGGGCTCCACCGGACCGCTGGCCTTCGACCACGACCGGATCCTCGCCGACGCCCACGACCGGATCGGCGCCAAGCTCGAGTACAGCTGCCTGGCCACCGCGTTCTGCCCCGACGAGTTCACCCTCGGGGAGCTCCAGCAGGTCTACGAGACCGTCTGGGGCGTCGAGCTCGACCGCCCCAACTTCCGGCGCAAGGTCCTCAACGCGCCCGGCTTCGTCGAAGCCGTCGAGGGCCGCCCGCGCCGCACCGGCGGCCGGGGCAAACCGGCCGCGCTCTACCGGGCGGGGGACGCCACCGCCCTGCACCCGCCGCTCCTGCGCCCACCGCGGCCGGACGCCCCCGCAGACCCGACGCACCCCGCACCGGAAGGACGAGACAGATGACCATCGCCACCCCGCCCCTCACGAAGCAGGCGGCCACCGGCGTGCTGACCGGGCTCGCGCTCGGCGACGCCCTGGGCTTCCCCACCGAGTTCAACGACGTGCCCGCCATCCTCGCCAAGTTCGGCCCCTGGCGGCAGCTGCCGCTCATGGAGCCCGCCGTCGTCTCCGACGACACCCAGATGACCATCGCGCTGGGCCGGGGCATCCGCACCGCCATGGACAGCGGACTGCTCACCCCCGAACGGATGGCGGACCCGGTCCGCGCGGAGTTCGTCGCCTGGTACCACTCGCCGGACAACAACCGCGCCCCCGGCAACACCTGCCTCACCGCCTGCCGCGCGCTCGAACACAGCCGGGTGTGGCAGGAGGCCAGCCAGACGCACTCCAAGGGCTGCGGCGCCAACATGCGGGTCGCCCCCATCGGCCTGGTCCCCGGCCTCAGCGAGGAACAGCGCGCCGGGGCCGCCCAGCTCCAGGCCGCCCTCACCCACGGCCACCCCACCGCCCTGGCCGCCTCCGACCTGCTGGCCCGTGCGGTGTTCCTGCTCGCCCAGGGCGCCGAACCCCTCGGCCTGACCGGGCTGCTGCGCAGCTACGCCTACGAGAACCGGGGCCGCTACCACGCCCGCTGGCTCGGCGACCTCTGGCGGCACGCGGGCGGCGCGACCCCTCAGGCGTACATCCAGCGCGGCTGGGACGAGTGCCTCACCGCACTCGGAGGCGTCCAGGACGCGCTGCGCGATCCGTCACCGGAGACCGACCCGTGCGAGCGGACCGGCGACGGCTGGGTCGCCGAGGAGGCTCTCGCCACCGCGCTGCACTGCTTCCTGCTGTTCCCCGAGGAGCCCGTCACCGCCCTGCGCCGGGCCGCCTGCACCCGGGGCGACTCCGACTCGATCGCCTGCCTGACCGGAGCGCTGGCCGGGGCGCACCTGGGCGCGGCGGCTTGGCCGAGGGAGTGGTCCGAACGCATCGAGTACCGCAGCGACCTGCTGTCCCTCGCCGCGCTCTGGGACGCCTGAGCCAGGATCTCCGTCACCGCGGCTGTCCCGGGGACCCGCGGGTGGCGGGCCCGGGGTCACCAGTAGTGACGCCTTCCGCCGACCGCGTGCCCGACGGCGCCCAGCACCCACAGCACGGCGCCGATGGCCACGAGGATGATGCCGATGGTCCAGAGAAGGGAAAGGCCGGTCAGGAGGCCGATCACCAGGAGAATGATGCCGAGGACGATCATGGGATCCTCCAAACGATCCGTACTCTCCTCGATTATGCGCCTCTGTGTGGCGTTCTGTCGGGCGAGGATTCCCGCATGAGCCGGCAGTGACCGGGTACGAGGGACCGGAACCTGCTTCCGTACGAAAGGTCCGTGGTTGTCCATGTCCTCCTCACTCGTCGAGACCGTCGACATCAAGGCGCCCGTGGCCGTCACCTGGGCCCTGTGGAGCGATGTCACCCAGTGGCCGAGGTTCCTGAGCCACGTCCAGCGCGTCGATCCGATCGACGAGCGGCGCTTCGCCTGGCAGCTCTCGCTGCCCGGTGCGGAAAAGCGTTTCGTCGCGGAGCTCACCGAGGTGGTTCCCGAGGACCGCATCGCCTGGAAGACGACCGAGGGAGTCCACCACGCGGGAGTGGTGACCTTCCACCGGCTCGACGACACGTCGAGCCGCGTCGCCCTTCAGGTCGAGTACGACCCCCAGGGATTCGTCGAGTACCTCGGGGCGCTGACCAACCTCGATTCCGTGCTGGCCAACTACGACCTGGGCGAGTTCCGGAAGCTGGCCGAGCTCACGGCCGGGTCGGAAGGTCCCCGGACGGCGTGAGCCCGGACCGGCCCCGAGCGCGGTCGGCCGAGGCCCGCCGGGTCCGGACGAGGAAGTCCTCCACGGCCGCCCGGTCCGGTTCCGGCGGCAGTGGGGAGCCGGTGGCCGCCTCGTCGTTCTCCTCGCCGAGGCGGTCCATCCGGCGCTCCACCTCCGGCCAGGACACCTCGCCCCGCTTCACCGCGAGCAGCCCCTCCCGGGCCTCGCCGACATCGATGCGCAGCTCGCCCGTACGCAGCAGATCCCGGCCGCTCGTCAGCAGCCGCAGCAGATGCATCGCGTGCTTCCAGCGCGGCGCCCCGTGCGCGCGTACGTCCGCCTCCAGCTTCCTCCGCCGGCCCAGCGCGTACCGGACGAGCGTGCCGTGCGCGAGCCGGGAGAGGAACGCCCCGCGCAGTGCCAGCAACTCGCGGCCGGTGCCGTCCACCGACTCCACCAGCGGGGAGTGCAGGCACTCCAGCACGTTCGGGTTGGCCCGCAGCGCCAGCTCGCAGAAGCGTTCCAGCTCCCAGGAGAACTGCTCGGGCGCGGGGCCCTCGACATGCGTCGGCGGCTTCTCGAAGCGCCAGAACAGCGGGGTGGGCGCGAGGAACACCCCCCGCCGGTCGGTGTCGCTGTCCTCGGTGGCCAGTCCGAAGGCGCGCGAGCCCATGACGCACGCGTAGACCGTGTGGTCGCGTACGAGAGCCTCGTCGGCAGGAGTGATCATGCCCGCGAGGTTACGGGCGCGGCCGCCGCCGCGCCCCGGATATCCGGGCCCGCCCCCTCAGCCCAGCCGGATGGTCCCGTCCGCGACGCTGATCCGCTCGGCGGGCAGCGGCCGGGTCGCCGGACCGGCCTCGACCGCCGCGTCCGTGATGCTGTATCTGCTGCCGTGGCAGGGGCAGTTGATGGTGCCGTCGCTCACCGTCGAGACGAGACAGCTCGCATGGGTGCAGACGGCGGAGAACGCCTTGAAATCGCCCTCCTCCGGTTGGGTCACCACCACCTTCCGCTCCTTGAAGACGGTGCCGCCGCCGACCGGGATGTCCTCGGCCCTCGCCAGCTCCGCACCGCCCGAAGCGCCCGGCGACGCCCCGTCCGTCGCCCCTGCCGAGGTGGTCGGTGTGCCGGTGGCGTCCCCGCCGCCGTCCCCGTCGGAGGATCCGCAGCCGGTGGCCAGGGCCGCGGCGCCCGCCGCGCCCGCGGCCAGCACCGTCCTTCGCCGTGCGTTCATGGGCTCTCCTTCGATGGCAGGCGTGGTGCGGTGGATGCCGGCCATCGTGTCCGCGGCGGGCCTTCGGACGAAGCAACCGGGCGGGCGGTGCGCCCGCCCGGGTGGCGGATGGGGCGGATTCGGCGGACACCGAGCCGGTACGGGCAGCTCTCCCGACGCGGGGGCGGGCACCCCTGCACCATCGCCCGTCTCACGGACGGAACACGGTGACCGGGCCCGCCGCGGCCGATCTACGCTGAGGCGAGCAGCCGGCCGCGCCGCGGAGCGCGGGGCCGGAGGCGCCGACGAGCAGCGAAGAGCGAGGAGTGCGACGTGGCGGTACGAGCGGTCCGGGGCGCCGTCCAGCTGGACCGGGACGAGGCCGGGCACATGGGCCGGCGGGTGGGTGAGCTGCTGACGGCCGTCCTGGAACGCAACGAGCTCGTCGCCGACGACCTGATCAGCATCTGGTTCACCGCCACCCCCGATCTGCACAGCGACTTCCCCGCCGCCGCCGCCCGCGGCCTCGGGATGGCCGACGTACCCCTGATCTGCGCCCAGGAGCTGGACATCGAGGGGGCCATGCCCCGGGTCGTCCGTATCCTCGTGCATGTCGAGACCTATCTCTCGCGCGCCGAGATCAGCCATGTCTACCTCGGCGCCACCGCCGCTCTGCGCAAGGACATCGCCCAGTGAGAACCGCCCTCGTCATCGGAACCGGGCTCGTCGGCACCTCCGCCGCCCTCGCACTGGCCGGCCGCGGGGTCCACGTGCACCTCGTGGACCACGACCCCGCCTCCGCCCGCACCGCCGCCGCGCTCGGCGCCGGCACGGACGAGCCGCCCGGGGGCCCGGTCGACCTGGCGATCGTCGCCGTACCGCCCGCGCACACCGCCGCCGTCCTGGCCGGGGCCATGCGCGACGGGGCGGCCCGCGGCTATCTGGACGTGGCCAGCGTCAAGGGCGGCCCGCGCCGTGAGCTGGAGGCGCTCGGCCTCGACCTCGCCCCGTACATCGGCACGCATCCGATGGCGGGCAAGGAGCGTTCGGGGCCGCTCGCCGCGACCGCCGACCTCTTCGAGGGCCGCCCCTGGGTCCTCACCCCGACCCGGGACACCGACACCGAGGTGCTCAACCTGGCGCTGGAGCTGGTCGCCCTGTGCCGGGCCGTCCCCGTCGTCATGGACGCCGACGCCCACGACCGGGCCGTGGCCCTGGTCTCCCACACCCCGCAGCTGATCTCCTCGATGGTCGCCGCCCGGCTGGAGGAGGCCGACGAGACCGCCGTGCGGCTGTGCGGGCAGGGCATCCGCGACGTCACCCGGATCGCCGCCTCCGACCCCCGGATGTGGGTGGAGATCCTCTCCGCCAACCCCGGCCCGGTCGCCGACGTCCTCGCCGGGGTCGCCGCCGACCTGGAGGAGACCGTGACCGCGCTGCGCGGCCTGCACTCCGCCGACGAGGAGAAGCGGCGCGCGGGCACCGACGCCATCGAGGACGTCCTGCGGCGCGGCAACGCGGGCCGGGTCCGCGTCCCCGGCAAGCACGGCGCCGCCCCCGCCGTGTACGAGACCGTGGCCGTCCTGATCGGCGACAAGCCGGGCGAGCTGGCCGCGATCTTCGCCGACGCCGGCCGGGCCGGGGTCAACATCGAGGACGTCCGCATCGAGCACGCCACCGGCCAGCAGGCGGGCCTCGTCCAGATCATGGTCGAGCCCAGTGCCGCCCCGGTCCTCGGCACGGCACTGAGGGAACGGGGCTGGTCGATCCGGGGCTGACCCCGGTCCCGCACGACGGGGCGCCGCCACCCCCGCCCGGGTGGCCCGCCTCCCCCGTACGGGGTACAAGGGCACGCCCGGTACTCGGTAACCTGGTACGAGGCCCCTCGCAGGCCCGTCCGTCCCCACCCGTGTACCAGGAAGGTGTCCACCACCGTGGAAACCGCACGCTCCTCCGTGATCGTCGCCATCGACGGGCCCTCGGGCACCGGCAAGTCGAGCACCTCCAAGGCCGTCGCCGCCGAGCTCGGCCTGAGCTACCTGGACACGGGCGCGCAGTACCGAGCCATCACCTGGTGGATGCTGAACAACGGGATCGATGTCGGCGACCCGGCCGAGATCGCCACGGCCGCCGGCAAGCCGGTGATCGTCTCCGGCACCGACCCCGCCGCCCCGACGATCACCGTCGACGGCGAGGACGCCTCCGGCCCGATCCGCACCCAGGAGGTCACCTCCAAGGTCAGCGCCGTCAGCGCGGTCCCCGAGGTGCGCACGCTCATCACCGGGCTCCAGCGCTCCATCGCGGCGGCGGCGACCGGCGGCATCGTCGTCGAGGGACGGGACATCGGCACCACCGTGCTGCCCGACGCCGACCTCAAGATCTTCCTCACCGCCTCCCCGGAGGCCCGCGCCGCCCGCCGCAGCGGTGAGGTCAAGGGCTCCGACCTGACGGCCACCCGCGAGGCCCTGATTCGGCGGGACGCCGCCGACTCCGGCCGCAAGACCTCGCCGCTCGCCAAGGCGGACGACGCCGTCGAGGTGGACACCACCGAGCTGACCCTCCAGCAGGTCATCGAGTGCGTCGTCACCCTCGTCGAGGGGAAGCGGGTGGCCGCGTGAGCGATGCCACAGACGCGCCCACGTCGCGCGGAGCGGCCGTCGGGCGGTCCATCGGCATCGGCCTGATGTACGGGCTGTTCAAGCCCCGGGTCCTCGGCGCGTGGCGCGTGCCCGCCGCCGGACCCGTCATACTCGCGGTGAACCACTCCCACAACATCGACGGACCGATGCTGATGGGGACCGCACCCCGGCCGGTGCACTTCCTGATCAAGAAGGAGGCGTTCGTCGGCCCCCTCGACCCGTTCCTGCACCGGATCGGGCAGATCGAGGTCGACCGCCGAGTCGTCGACCGCACCGCCGTCACGCACGCGCTCGGCGTACTGGAGGACGGCGGCGTCCTCGGGATCTTCCCCGAGGGCACCCGGGGCGAAGGAGACTTCGCCTCGCTGCGGGCCGGACTCGCGTACTTCGCGGTCCGGGGCGGGGCTCCGATCGTCCCCGTGGCCGTCCTGGGAAGCACCGAGCGCCGAGGACGGTTGATACGAGGGCTGCCCCCGCTGCGCAGCCGGGTCGACGTCGTCTTCGGTGACGCGTTCGACGCGAGCGCCGGCGACGGGCGGCGCACGCGCAGGGCGCTGGACGAGGCGACCCTGCGGATCCAGGCGAAGCTGACCGCCCACCTGGAAAGTGCCAGGCGCCTCACCGGGCGTTAGGCGAGACTTGAGTAGTGGACCGCGCTGATCGCGGTCCATCGATGATGATGTAAAGAGGAACGGACTTCATGGACGACCAGATTCACTCCGACGGCTCGGGCCACGAGCACGGAGCACTTGGCGATGCCGAGTTCGCGGAGTTCATGGAGCTCGCCGCGCAGGAAGGCTTCGATCCCGAGGAGGTCGAGGGCGCCCTCGACGAGGCCGGTCACGGCCCCCTCCCCGTGCTCGCCGTCGTAGGCCGCCCCAATGTCGGCAAGTCGACCCTGGTGAACCGGATCATCGGCCGCCGCGAGGCCGTCGTGCAGGACAAGCCCGGCGTCACCCGCGACCGCGTCAGCTACGAGGCCGAATGGGCCGGACGCCGCTTCAAGGTCGTCGACACCGGCGGCTGGGAGCAGGACGTGCTGGGGCTCGACGCCTCCGTAGCCGCCCAGGCCGAGTACGCCATCGAGACGGCCGACGCGGTCGTCTTCGTCGTCGACTCCACCGTCGGCGCCACCGACACCGACGAGGCCGTCGTCAAGCTGCTGCGCCGGGCCGGCAAGCCCGTCGTCCTCTGCGCCAACAAGGTCGACGGCCAGAGCGGCGAGGCGGACGCCACCGCCCTGTGGTCGCTCGGCCTCGGGGAGCCCTACCCGGTCTCCTCGCTGCACGGCCGCGGCACCGGCGACATGCTGGACGCGGTCCTTCAGGCCCTGCCCGACGCCCCGGCCCAGAAGTTCGGCACCGCCCTCGGCGGCCCCCGCCGCATCGCCCTGATCGGCCGCCCGAACGTCGGCAAGTCCTCCCTGCTGAACAAGGTCGCGGGCGAGGACCGGGTCGTCGTCAACGAGCAGGCCGGCACCACCCGCGACCCGGTCGACGAGCTGATCAAGCTCGGCGGCATCACCTGGAAGTTCATCGACACGGCCGGCATCCGCCGCCGCGTCCACCTCCAGGAGGGCGCGGACTACTACGCCTCGCTGCGTACGGCCGCCGCCGTCGAGAAGGCCGAGGTCGCCGTCGTCCTGATCGACTCCAGTGAGTCCATCAGCGTCCAGGACCAGCGGATCATCACCATGGCGGTGGAGGCCGGTCGCGCCCTCGTCGTGGCGTTCAACAAGTGGGACACCCTCGACGAGGAGCGCCGCTACTACCTGGAGCGCGAGATCGAGACGGAGCTCGCGCAGATCTCCTGGGCCCCGCGCGTCAACGTCTCGGCCCTCACCGGCCGGCACATGGAGAAGCTGGTCCCGGCGATCGAGACCGCGATCGAGGGCTGGGAGACCCGCGTCCCCACCGGCCGGCTCAACGCCTTCCTCGGTGAGATCGTCGCCTCCCACCCGCACCCGATCCGCGGCGGCAAGCAGCCCCGCATCCTCTTCGGCACCCAGGCGGGCACCAAGCCCCCGCGCTTCGTGCTCTTCGCCTCCGGCTTCCTGGAGCACGGCTACCGCCGCTTCGTCGAGCGCCGGCTGCGCGAGGAGTTCGGTTTCGAGGGGACTCCGATCCACATCTCCGTACGGGTCCGCGAGAAGCGCGGCCGCAACAAGTAGCACCGCCGTACGGCGAAGCCCCGGGCCGCTCTCGCGAGAGCGGCCCGGGGCTTCGCCGTACGGCCTTCGCCGGGGCTCAGAAGTCCCGGGAGCCCGGGGGCAGGGCCGCGGGGCGAGGCTTCCCCGCGTGACGCCCCACCCGCTGCCAGGAACCGAGGCCCCCGGCGTGCTGGCTCTGGCCGCCGCGCCCCCCGTGGCCGCTGTGCCCGGACGGGGCGGAGTGACCGCTCAGCGGGGCCCGGGAGGCGAAGAGACCGGCGCCGAAGGCCGGGAAGGCGAGACTCTCCTCGCCGCTCCGGTCGCCCGGCAACGCCCGGAACGAGCGCCGGTACTCGGAGTACAGCGCGTCGTAGATCGGGGTGGGGGACACGCCCCCCGGCGGATCCTGCGAAGGGCGCATGGCAGGGATCTGACTCTGATGCTGGCGGGAGGAGTCGTATGAGTGCACGTAGGTGCCAACGACCTCACCGCCCGTCGGATGCGGCCCCGACGGAGAAAACGCTGTTCGGTACGGGTGCCCGGGCTGGGCGGACATGATCAGGTCCCGGCCAGCGGCATCGAGGCGGCGACCAGGAGCCCGTTGACCGCGGCCTTCTCCAGGGCGTCCCGGAGCAGGTCCTCGCGCGGCTGCTGGCCGATGGTGCCGACGGGGGCGGCGAAGACGAGGACCGTCTGCGACTTGTTCACCGCGGCCCGCCAGCCGTCGGTCACCTGGAGCGGCTGGTGGGCCTGCCACCAGGCGACCGGGTTGCCGCCGCCGGCGCTCGGCTGCAGCACGGCGTGCAGCTGGCCCGCCGCGAGCAGCACGGACCAGCCGGCGAGGACCTCCGGCAGCCGGTTCATGTCGGGAGCGGGGCGGAAGCCCTGCTCCAGCAGCAGCTGGAGGAACTCGTCGCCCCCGCTGCCGTCCGTGCCGGGCCGGGCGACGGGCCCGGTCGGTTCGACGACCAGGGCCGGGCGGAGATCGTCCTCGATGAGGACGAGTCCGCTGGTGATGCCGAGGACAGCCTGTTCGGGCATACGCCCCTCCGTGTTCTTCTGCTCGCTGCCGGTGATGCTGCGCACCGCGCCCTGGAGTTGGTCCTCCGCGACCCTGACGACCTGTGAGGGGATGCACGTCGCGTGGGCGAACGCGAGGACGGCGGTCTCGTCGCCGATGAACAGCACCGTGCTGGTGCGTTCCTGGTCGGAGTCGCCGGGAGTGCGGCAGGAGGTGCAGTCGTAACTGCCCGGGGCGTTGTCGCCGACGAGCAGCCGGTCGGCTTCGTCGTCGCCGATCTCGGCGCGTACGTCCTGGCTGACGTCGAGCATGCGCGGCACGGTGGCTCCTCGAACTCGGTGCGTGGGCCGGGTGGTTCCCGGCTCATGAAGAGACAACGCGGGATCCGTGGCCGGGGTCACGCATCGCGGCGGACGGAAGTGTGGCCGGGTCGACACATCGGTAGGTCGAGCAGTCGACGTACGGCATTTCGCCCGGTCGGGCGGGGCGCCGCCCGTTCGGCGTACGGCTCCGGCGATCCGGCCGCAAGTTTTACCGGCGCGCGGGCAACCTCCCCGCATTGCCCTACGTCAACCTCGAAGGAAAGTGTTGGTGAACGGATGGCCGGGCAGCCCGACCGGTTTACCGCTCCGGTGTCCCGCGGGCACGGTCCGTCCCTTCCGGGAACAGCGTCATCCGGATGAAGGGCTTCCGGAACCCGCAGGTCAGTGGCGGTTCCGGAGGTGAACCAGGGATCCCGTGCGCGATGCGGGGGATGTGCCGGATTTCCCGGCGCATTCCGGGCGGAAAACCGCTCGGCGCGTACAGTCTTGACAAGTCAGGTCGACAGGAGAAACAGCGACACCATGCATATTTCTTTTCTTCTGCACAATGCCTACGGAATCGGGGGAACCATCCGGACGACGTTCACGCTCGCCCGCACGCTCGCCGAGCAGCACGACGTCGAGGTCGTGTCCGTCTTCCGGCACCGTGACGCCCCCGTCCTCGGCGCGCCCGAGGGCGTGACGCTGCGCCACCTCGTCGACCTGCGGAAGAAGAGCGCGACCTACGACGGCGGCGACGCCGAACACGCCAGGCCCGCCGTGGTGTTCCCGCGCGGGGACAGCAGGCACAAGCAGTACAGCAGGCTCACCGACGCCCGCATCGCCGCCCATCTCCAGGCCATCGAGGCGGATGTCGTGGTCGGCACCCGCCCGGGCCTCAACGTGCACCTCAGCCGGCAGACCCGCCGCGGACCGGTGCGCGTCGGGCAGGAGCACCTGACGCTCGACAGCCACAGCTACCGGCTGCGCCGCGAGATCGCCCACCGCTACACGCTCCTGGACGCGCTCACCACCGTCACCCGTGCCGACGCGGACGACTACCGAGGCCGCCTGAAACTGCCGGGCGTACGGATCGAGGCCATCCCCAACGCCGTGCCGGAGCCCGCCTGTCCGCCCGCGGGAGGCGACCTGAAGTGGGTCGTCGCGGCGGGCCGGCTGCACCGCATCAAGCGCTACGACCTCTTGGTGCGGGCCTTCGCCCGGGTGTCCGCGGCGCGCCCGGACTGGCGGCTGCGCATCTACGGCGGCGGCGACGCGACCGGCGACGAGCAGGCCGCGCTGCGCGCCCTCATCGACGAACTCGACCTGCACAACCACGTGTTCCTGATGGGCTCGGCCAACCCGATGGAGGCCGAGTGGCCCAAGGGGTCGATCGCCGCCGTCACGTCCGACCGCGAGTCCTTCGGTATGACGATCGTCGAGGCGATGCGCGGCGGGCTGCCGGTCGTCGCCACCGACTGCCCGCACGGACCGGCCGAGATCATCGAGGACGGAGTGGACGGGCGGCTGGTTCCGGCCGGCGACCCGGAAGCGATCGCCGCCGCGCTGCTCCAGCTGATCGAGGACGACGACCTGCGCCACCGGATGGGCGCGGCCGCGCTCGGCGCCTCCGCCCGCTTCGACCCGGCGCGGATCGCCGAGCGCCACGAGAGCCTGTTCGCCGAACTCGTCACCCGCGGCGCCCAGGGGCACGGGCACGGCGCTCTGCGCACCGCGTTCCACCGCACCCGGGGCAGCGTCCTCGACGGGGCCTACGCCCTGCGCTACAAGGCCGCCGACGTGCTGCGCAGGGGGAGGGCCGCGTGAACCCCACCGCCGTACGGGCCGACTGCGCCGCCGACCCGGCGGGAACGCTCACCTTCGACCTGGCCGCCCCGGCCGTCCGCCCCGCGTCCGTGCTGCTGCTGCGGCGCCGGGGCGCGGCGGGCGGCAGACCCGGCGGCACGGTGCGGCTCCCGCTCGCCGAGGCCGGGCCCGGACGGCTGCGGGCGGTGCTCCCGGCCTCGGCCGAACTGTCCGAGGGACGCTGGGACGCCTATGTCGAGGAACCGGGATCCGACACCGCCCGGACCGTGGAGCCCGGGCTGCGGGACCTGCGGGCCCTCGTCGACCGCAGCCCGGACACCCGGGGCGCGAGCGTCAGGGCCCGGGTCCCCTACCCGACGGCCGACGGCCGCCTCGCCCTGCGCTGCTGGGCCCGCGCCCCGCACGCCGAGGCGGGGGCCGTCGTCGTCGGCACGGCCGGCGTACGGGTCGAGGGCGTGCTGTACGGCGTCGCCGCGGGGGAGGGGGCCGCCGCGGAGGCCCGGCTGCCGGGGGACCCGGCCCGGGCGCACCGCGTCCCGCTCACCTCCGCCGACGGGGCGTCCGGCGGCTTCGCCTTCACCCTGCCCTACGCGCCGCCCGCCGCCGGGCCGGTGCGCGAGGCGCAGCTCTGGCAGCTGTGGCTGATTCCGGCGGCGGGCGCGGACGGGGTCAGGATCTCCCGCGTCCTCGACGACGTCTGGTCCCGCCACAGGTCCTTCGTCTACCCGGGCCGCCCGGCGGCCCCCGGGGTGCTCGCCACCCCGTGCTACACCGCCGACAACGACCTCTGCCTCCGGCTGGAGCCCGCGGCGGAGACTCGCTGAGGGACGAGGGAACTCTGGCCCGGGGAGCCGGGGACGGACCTCGGACTGCGGACAGGCGCTGTCCGCAATCCCTGGCAGACTCACCCGCATGGTGGAGACCTCGGCACGACTGCTGCGCCTGCTCTCACTGCTCCAGTCCCACCGGGACTGGTCCGGCGCAGATCTGGCCGACCGGCTAGGCGTCACCCCGCGCACCGTGCGCCGGGATGTCGACAAGCTGCGGGACCTGGGCTATCCGGTGAACGCCAGCCGTGGCACCGGCGGGGGCTACCAGCTCGGAGCGGGCGCCGAGCTGCCGCCGCTGCTGCTGGACGACGAGGAGGCCGTCGCGGTCGTCGTCGGCCTGCGCACGGCCGCCGGACACGGCGTCGAGGGCATCGGCGAGAGCTCCGTACGCGCACTGGCCAAGCTCGAACAGGTGCTGCCGAACCGGCTGCGCCGCAGGGTGAGCGCCCTCGGCGCGTACACCGTGCCGATGCTGCGCGGCCCGGACGCCTCCGCGGTCGACCCGGGTGTGCTCACCGAGCTGGCCGGGGCGTGCCGGGACGCCGAGCGGCTCCGGTTCGCCTACCGGGCGCACGGCGGGAACCTCTCGCGCCGCTCGGTGGAACCGCACCGGCTCGTCTGCACCGAGCGTCGCTGGTATCTCGTGGCCTGGGACCTGGAGCGGGCGGACTGGCGCACCTTCCGGGTGGACCGGATCACCCCGGCACCACCGCACGGCCCCCGTTTCACCCCGCGCCCCCCGCCCGCGGAGGATCTGGCGGCGTACGTCTCGCGAGGTGTCGCGGTCTCCGTCTACGCGGCACGCGCCGTGATCCTGCTGAAGGCGCCGCCGGCCGAGGCGGCCCGGCGGGTCTCGCCCTCCGCCGGCGTTCTGGAGGCCGTGGACGCGGATTCCTGCCGGCTCACCTCGGGGGCGGCGAGCCTCGAGGAGATGGCGGTCCACATCCTGATGACGGGCCTCGATTTCGAGGTGGTCGAACCGCCCGAGCTGACCGAGGTCATACGGGAGGCGAGGGACCGGCTCACGCGCGCGCTCGGCGAACCGTGACCCCGGCCCCTGCGATCGCCCGCGTCATCCGGTCCGGCGGCCGGGCGGGGCGAGGAAAGTCGACGGAAAGGAAAAGGGCTGGTTTACGGGGAGGGAAATCCCGGTGTCCCGACCATTCGGGCGACACCTGCGGCCGCCAGGAAAAGAAGCAGGTCACCCCCGCGATTCCGGAAGGCTGCCGACGCCGTTCCCGCGTCTGCGGACGGGCGTTCCCGCATTTGCGCGCCGATGCCTTCCCGCAGCCCGTTCGAGTGAATGGAGCCTCGTATGCGGGTGTGGGGATTCTGTGACACAAGCGTGACCGCCACGGCATACGGGCATGCCAAAGACGCCTTCCCGGCCCGCACTTCCGCCACGGTCCGGGGCCGCCTACGGTGAGGGCATGGCATCTCTACCGACCCCCCCAGCACAGCCGGACGACGCCGCCGAGTCGTACGTCGGCCTCGCCGCCGACGCCGCCGAGCGGCAGGCCAGGAGCCGAGGGTGGGACACGGTCCGGGCCGTCCCTCCGGGCGCGTTCCTCACCATGGAGTTCCGCCGGGGCCGCATCAACTTCCAGGTCGAGGACGACACCGTGACGCGCTGCTGGGTGGGCTGACCCCCGGCCGCCGGACCCGTATGACGAAGGCCCCGACCGCGGTCGGGGCCTTCGTCATACGGGCGAGGCTGTGCGTACGGTGCTCGCGGGTCCGCGGCGGCGGTGTCAGCCGCCCGTCATCGGGCGTGCCGGGCTGCCGGCCGCGCGCGGGCCCCGCTCCGTGTGCGGCGGGCGGCGGACGCCCGTCGGGGTGGGCGGCAGGGTGCCCGGACGCGCGGGGAGCCCGCCGTGGGCCCGCGCCCTGACGCCCGTCGTCGGATGTCCGGCGGGGAGCGCCGGCTCGGCCGGGGTCATCACGGTCTCGGCGGCGGAGGCGTCGTTGGCCATCGACTGCGGCACCAGCACCGGCTGCGGCCCGGTCCCCGCCACCGGCGCCGGACGGGCGCCGCCGCGACGCTCCCGCCAGCGCTCGCGCATCGCGAAGATCCATGCCTCGGTCCGGGCGATCAGCGGCTCGAACCAGGGCAGCGCCAGCAGGATGAGCAGCCCGGCGGCCCAGCCCAGCACGACATCGCTGAGCCAGTGCGTACCGATGTACACGGTGGTGAGGCCGACGCCCAGCGAGACCGTCGCCGACACCGCCGACAGATAGCGCCTGGCACGCGGAGTGGTGGCCAGGTAGGCGAGGATTCCCCAGGTCACAACGGCGTTCGCCGTGTGCCCGGACGGAAATATATCCCCGCCGGCGAACATCTCGGCCGAGCCGATCTGCGTCGCGTAGTGCGGGCCTAGCCGCCCGAGCCCCAGCTTGACCGCGCCCACCGTCACATTGAGCAGCAGCAGGGACGTGCCGAGGACCAGCAGCGGCCGGAGCGTGTGCTGACGCCAGGAGCGCCAGCCCAGCCAGCACGCGACCATCACCGCGGTGGGGCCGCGCTGGCCGAGCACGACGTAGTAGTCCAGGAAGGCGTGCAGTTCGGGCCACTGCTGGTAGGGCCGGAACAGCATGACCTTCCAGTCCAGAGCCACCAGCCAGGACGTGATCAGCACCGCGAAGACGATGGCGAGATAGAACGCCAACGTCCCGCCGAAGAGGGCGATGCGGTGACGGCTCATCCGCGGCGCTTCTATCTTCGGCGGTTCCGGCTCCCGGTCCAGGCGGGCAAAGATGTCGGTACGCACCCAATCGACGTTACAGCGAGTGAGTGTGCGAGCAGACCGATCCGGTCTCTTTGTGATGACGATGTGATGTGGAGTTCGTCTCGAAACGGAGTTCTTTCCGGATGCGGAGAAGTGCCCCCGCGAGCGTCCGGCCAATTGCCCGCCGGTTCCGTTCGTAAGCGTGTTTGATCTCTCGGAAAAAGAAGCGCATCCAAATCCGCGGCAATTGCTCCCGCCATTCGGGGGAGGCGCACACCGTCGCGCCACCCGCCGCCCGGCCCGCCGGGGGCCCGCCGCCGCGGAGCGCCGGGCGCCTGAGAGGGAGCCCCCCCGGCCGGCCCCGGCATGGCGTACGCCACACTGTGCGGCGAACCGCGGTATGACGTGCACCACAGGTGACCTCGCCGAACTCGCGTACGCTGACCGCTCGCTCGCCCGTCGATGCCGGGCCCGAGGGGCGCGCGTTCCACGTCACCGTCGGTCCGCCGAGCGCGAGGGACTCATCGGGAGGTACGCAGATGTCCGGGACGACCACGGCCGGGGACCGGTTGCGCAAAGCCGCCGACGACGCCAACCGCTGGGTCGTCCTCGTGGTCCTCTGCCTCAGCCTTCTGGTCGTCGCGCTGGACGCGACCGTGCTCCACGTCGCCGTTCCGGCCGTCACCGAGGACCTCCGCCCGAGCGGCACGGCCCTCCTGTGGATCGTCGACGCCTACCCCCTCGTCTGCGCCTCGCTGCTCATCCTCTTCGGCACGCTGGGTGACCGGGTCGGCAGACGGCGCGTGCTGCTCCTCGGTTACGCGCTGTTCGGTGTCGCCTCCGCGCTCGCCGCGACCGCCGACACCCCCGCCGTCCTGATAGCGGCCCGCGCCCTCCTCGGCGTCGGCGGCGCGATGATCATGCCCGCCACGCTGTCGATCCTGCGCCAGGTCTTCCCCGACCGGCGGGAGCGGGCGCTCGCCATCGGCGTGTGGACCGCGGTCGCCGCGGTCGGCGCCGCCACCGGACCGGTCGTCGGCGGCTTCCTGGTCGAACACTTCTGGTGGGGCTCGGTCTTCCTGATCAACATCCCGCTGATGGCCGTGATCCTGCCGCTGGGCCGCTGGCTGCTGCCCGAGTCACGCGGCGGCGACGACGGCCCGTGGGACGTGCTGGGCGCGCTGACCGCCGCGGCGGGAGTGCTCGGCGTCGTCCTCGGCGTGAAACACCTGGGCGGCGGCGCGGGGCTCCTGGACCCGGTGTCGCTGGGCCCACTGGCCCTCGGGCTCGCGCTCCTCGTCCTCTTCGTACGCCGGCAGAGGCGCCGCACGCATCCGCTGATCGACGTCTCCATGTTCGCCCGCCCGGCCTTCTCCACCGCCGTCGGCTGCATCGTGCTCGCCATGCTGGCGCTGGTCGGCCTCCAGCTGATCGCGGTCCAGTACCTTCAGCTGGTGCTGGGGCTCAGCCCGCTGGAGACCGGACTGCGGCTGCTGCCGCTGACCTTCGCGGCGATGGCGGCGGGCGCCACCGGTTCGCACACCCTTCGCCGTGTCGGCCCGCGCCGCATGGTGGGCTGGGGCTTCGTCCTCACCGCGTCCTCGGTGCTGCTGCTCACCTCGATGGGCCAGCACGACCGGCCCGTACTGCTGACCTGCGCCTTCGTCCTGCTCGGCTTCGGACTTCAGACCACGCTCTTCGGGGCGTACGAGTCGATGCTCAGCGACGCCCCGCCGGAGCGGGCGGGCGGCGCGGCGGCGATCGGCGAGACCTCCTACCAACTCGGCGCGGGCCTCGGCATCGCTCTGCTCGGCAGCGTCATGAACGCCGCCTACGCCCCCGGCCTCGCGTCCCTGCGCGAGAAGGGCGTCCCGGCCCGCGCCGGGGCGGAGGCGTCCCACTCGCTGGGCGAGGCGTACCAGGTGGCCGCACAGCTGGGCGGCCCGATGGGCGACCTGCTGCGCTCCACGGCCCGGCACGCCTTCATCGGCGGCCTCCACATCACGCTCTACGTCAGCGCGGGACTGCTGCTGCTCGGCGCGCTGGCCGCCCTGCGGCTGCCCGGGGCCATGGACTGTCCGCCGAAGGAGCACCGCCGCCGGAGCGAGGCCGGTGCCGCCGTGTCCGCGGCCTGCGCACCCGCGGCCGCCGACCGCCCCGCCGCCGAGTGCGGGGTCCCGGACCATCTGGCCGCCGACACCGTCCGCCCGGCCCCGCGCCCGATGCCGGCCGCGCGGCGCGAGCCCGCCGAGGCGACCGGCTCTGGACGGGCGGCACACTGAGCCGTAACGTCAGCACGACGCCCTGACTACCACTGCTAGTTTTCGGAGGGCGGGCGTCTCCCGGTCCCTCCGAGCACCGTGCGAGCCGCCGGAGGCACCCTCATGTCCAGCAGCACCGAGTCCGCGAAGCCGTCGAAGCTCCCGCCGTTCGACGCGTCGGACCCCCTCGGCATCGACGACCTGCTCGGCCCCGACGACCTCGCGATCCGCGACACCGTCCGCACCTGGGCCGCCGACCGCGTCCTTCCGCACATCGCCGAATGGTACGAGAAGGGCGAGCTGCCCGGCATCCGGGAGCTGGCCCGGGAACTCGGCGCGCTGGGCGCGCTCGGCATGTCGCTGGACGGGTACGGCTGCGCCGGGGCGAGCGCCGTCCAGTACGGGCTCGCCTGCCTGGAGCTGGAGGCCGCCGACTCCGGTATCCGTTCGCTCGTCTCCGTACAGGGATCGCTCGCCATGTACGCCGTCCACCGCTTCGGCTCCGAGGACCAGAAGCGGCGGTGGCTGCCCGGCATGGCCTCCGGCGAGATCATCGGCTGCTTCGGCCTGACCGAGCCCGACCACGGCTCGGACCCGGCCGGGATGCGGACGTACGCCAGGCGCGACGGCGAGGACTGGGTCCTCACCGGCCGCAAGATGTGGATCACCAACGGCTCGGTCGCCGGGGTCGCCGTCGTCTGGGCGCAGACCGACGGGGGCGAGGAGGGGCAAGGCATCCGGGGATTCGTCGTGCCGACCGACGCCCCCGGCTTCTCGGCCCCGGAGATCCGGCACAAGTGGTCGCTGCGGGCCTCCGTCACCAGCGAGCTGGTCATGGACGAGGTGCGGCTGCCGGCCGGCGCGGTCCTGCCGGACGCGAGGGGGCTGCGCGGTCCGCTCAGCTGTCTGAGCCACGCGCGGTACGGCATCGTCTGGGGCGCCATGGGCGCGGCGCGGGCCAGCTTCGAGTCGGCCCTCGACTACGCGAGGAGCCGGGAACAGTTCGGCCGGCCGATCGGCGGCTTCCAGCTCACCCAGGCCAAGCTGGCGGACATGGCCCTGGAGCTGCACAAGGGCATCCTGCTCGCCCACCACCTGGGCCGCCGCATGGACGCGGGCGGGCTCCGGCCGGAGCAGGTCAGTTTCGGCAAGCTGAACAACGTGCGGGAGGCGATCGAGATCTGCCGCACCTCGCGCACGATCCTCGGGGCCAACGGGATCTCGCTGGAGTATCCGGTGATGCGGCATGCCACGAACCTGGAGTCGGTGCTCACCTACGAGGGAACCGTGGAGATGCACCAGCTGGTGCTGGGCAAGGCGCTCACCGGTCTCGACGCCTTCCGGTGAACCGGGCGCGCGGGCACGCGCGCGCCGGCCGGCGGCGTTGACCGGACCGCTCCGGCGAGCGCCCCGCTCAGCTCTGGTTGAAGAAGCCGTCGGCCTTGCGGCCGGCGGCTTCGCCCGCCACCACCTGGGTGTCGGCCGGGGACAGGAGGAAGACCCGGGTGGCCACCCGGTCGATCGAACCGCGCAGGCCGAAGATCAGCCCCGCGGCGAAGTCGACGACGCGCTTGGCGTCGGCGGGGTCCATGGCCGTGAGGTTGACGATCACCGGGACGCCGTCCCGGAAGAGCTCGCCGATGGCCCGTGCGTCCCGGAAGCTGTCCGGGGTCACCGTCGCGATCCGGCGGTCCTGCTCCTCGGCGGCCTCCGCGGCCACCTGCACCCGCGGGTCGGTGACCCAGGCCCGGTTGCCCGTGCTGGTCTCCGCACCCTCGGCGTACTCGTCGTCGTAGTACCGCTCGTCGTTGTCCTCGACGAGACCCAGCCAGGCACTCGCCTTGCGCACCGATCCCATGGACGCCTCCTCTCACCGCGGTTCCCTGGTGTTCCGCATCTCTCTCGTATCCCTATGGTCGTCCATGATGCGGATACCGCGCCAAGTAGATAGTCGGCTCACAGGCGATTCGTGACGTTACTGGTGCAGAAGATGTGGCGGTTCGTCAGGGTTCCTCCCGCATAAGGAGGCTTGCGGAAAGAAAATATGATGCTCCGGCCGTACGGGTGATCCGGGAGACGTACGGGTGAACGGGCCACTCGATACGATGCACGCCGCTCCGGTGCGCGAGCGTCGCGCACCGGCTGACCGGCTCCCGGGGGATCGTCGTGTTCGGAATCGTCAGGCCCTGTACCCATCGGCTTTCCGAAGGTCTCCGGACCGAGTGGATGGCCCATCTCTGCGGCCTCTGCCTGGCCCTGAGGGCGGATCACGGACAGTTCGCCCGTCTTGTCACGAACTATGACGGTCTGATCGTCTCCGTCCTGACGGAGGCTCAGGCCGGCCGCACGCCCGGGAGCCGGCGTACCGCGGGGCCCTGCCCGCTGCGCGCCATGCGCACCGCCCCGGTCGCCCGGGGCGAGGGGGCCGGACTCGCCGCCGCCGTCTCGCTCGTCCTCGCCTCGGCCAAGATCCGCGACCACGTGGCCGACCGGGACGGCCTGTTGGCCCGCCGGCCGGTCGCCGCCGCCGCGCGCCGGGTGGCCGCCGGGTGGGACCGGGCCGGGGCGCGGACCGGGGCCGCCCTCGGCTTCGACACCGCGCTCCTGGTCGACGCGGTCGACCGGCAGACCGGAATCGAGGCGCTCGCCGGGTCCGGAACCCCCCTGCTGACGGTCACCGAGCCCACCGAGACCGCCACCGCGGCCGCCTTCGCGCACACCGCCCACCTCGCGGGGAAGCCGCAGAACGCGGCGCCGCTCGCGGAGGCCGGCCGGCTCTTCGGGCGGCTCGCCCATCTGCTGGACGCCGTGGAGGACCGGGAGGCCGACGCCGCCGCGGGCGCCTGGAACCCGCTCACCGTCACCGGCACCCCGCTGTCCGAGGCGCGCCGGCTCTGCGACGACGCGCTGCACGGCATCCGCCTCGCGCTGCGCGAGGCGGAGTTCACCGACGGCGAGCTGGTCCACGTCCTGCTCGCCCACGAGCTGCGGCGCTCGGTCGACCGGGCGTTCGGCACCTCCTCCTGCTCGCACCAGGAGGGTCCGGAGCACTCGGGGCTCCAGCTGCCCCGGGGGTCCTTCGGACCGCCGCCGGGAAACCCCTCCGGCCCGACGCCCGGCCACCCGTACGGTCCGACGCCGGGCGGACCGGCCGCCCCGCCTCCGCCGCGCCCGCCGCGCGACCGGCGCGGGCTGATCGCCGGATGCCTGGTGTGGGCGGGACTCGCCTGCACCTGCCAGATGTGCTGCGGGACCTACGAGGACCCCTGGAGCAGGGAGCGGCGGCAGGCGCCGTGCAACAACTGCGGCGACTGCTGCGAGGCGTGCGACTGCTGCGGGAAGTGCGGCGAGGGCTGCTGCTGTTGCGGCGACTCCTGCGGCTGCGACTGCTGAGCCGTACGCGCCGTGCCCGTAAGCGCCGTGCCCGTACGCGCCGGGGGCGTATGCGTACGCATCGGTATGGAAGGGTTGGCCGCATGAGCACGGACGCACAGCAGCAGGAGCAGGGCGGCGGGACGGAAGCCGCGCGGGACTGGCGGCGGTGGCACGAGGGGCGCGTCGTCGCCGTCGCCGCCCCGTACGGACCGCTCTCCCTGACCGGGACCCACTGGCTCTCCGACTACCCGGAGGGGCGAATTCCGGCCGTCCCGGGGCACTGGCGCGAGGACGGCGACGAGGTGGTCCTCACGGCCGCCGCCGAGGACGGCATCGTCGTCGACGGCGAACCGCTGACCGGCCGGGTCCGGCTCCGCGCGGACCGCGGGCCGGTCGACGACGCCCGGGTGGCGCGGGGGGAGCGGCGGCTGGTGGTGCTCCGCCGCGAAGGGCTCTGGGCGGTGCGGGACTTCGACCCGGGCTCACCGGCCCGGCGTGCCTTCTCCACCATCGAGGCCACCCCGTACGACCCCCGCTGGGCGCTGTCCGGGACCTTCCGGCCGTACGGCGGGGGCCGGACCGTGCGGGTGGCGAACGCGGACGGGGTCGAGCGCGGTCTCGGCCTCGACGGCGAGATCGCCTTCACCGTGGACGGCGACCCGCACACGCTCGGGGCCGCGGTCGAGCCCGACGGGTCGCTGTGGGCCGTCTTCGCCGACGCGACCAGCGGGAACGGCAGCTACCGCTTCCGCTTCCTGCGGCCCGGCGCGCCCGCCCGCGACGGCAGCGTGACCGTCGACTTCAACCGTGCCCTGCTGCCGCCGTGCGCCTTCGCCGATCACTTCATCTGCCCCCTCCCGCCCCCGGGCAACACGCTCGGCGTGGCGGTCCCGGCAGGGGAGCGGAACCGGATCGACGCCTGACCCGCGAGAGCCGCTCGGGGCCCCGGCGGACCCAGCGGCCCCACGGCCCCCGGGGCCGGAGACGCGTGTGACCCACGTGGCCGAAAGGCATTCTTGCGCCTCCCGTCCGGCCCCCTCGATACTCCGGTCAGCGATTGTCAGGGGCACGGCAAATCCAGATCCGGACAGGCCCCCGACTGCGCCTCACGGGCCCACCACCCCACAGGTGGGCCCCCGATTCCCCTCGGAGGAACCCGAAGTGAGGATCAAGCGCACCAACAACCGCTCCAGTGCGGCAAGACGCGTCCGTACCACGGCCGTCCTCGCGGGGCTGGCCGCCGTCGCGGCGATGGCCATTCCCACCGCGAACGCCGACACCCCCCGTACGTTCAGCGCCGACCAGCTGACCGCGGCGAGCGACGCCGTGCTCGGCGCCGACATCGCGGGCACCGCCTGGAACATCGACCCGCAGTCCAAGCGCCTCGTCGTCACCGTCGACAGCACGGTCTCGAAAGCGGAGATCAAGCAGATCAAGAAGTCGGCCGGCTCCAACGCCGACGCGCTGCGCATCGAGCGCACCCCCGGGAAGTTCACCAAGCTGATCTCCGGCGGCGACGCGATCTACTCCAGCACCGGCCGCTGTTCCCTCGGATTCAACGTCCGCAGCGGCAGCACCTACTACTTCCTGACCGCCGGTCACTGCACCGACGGCGCGAGCACCTGGTGGGCGAACTCGGCCCGCACCACCGTGCTCGGCACGACCGCCGGATCGAGCTTCCCGAACAACGACTACGGCATCGTGCGCTACACGAACAACAGCATCACCAAGAGCGGCACGGTCGGCAACCAGGACATCACCAGCGCCGCCAACGCCACGGTCGGCATGTCCGTCACCCGTCGCGGCTCCACGACCGGCACCCACAGCGGTTCGGTCACCGGACTCAACGCCACCGTCAACTACGGGGGCGGCGACGTCGTCTACGGCATGATCCGCACCAACGTGTGCGCCGAGCCCGGCGACTCCGGCGGTCCGCTCTACTCCGGCACCCGGGCGATCGGTCTCACCTCCGGGGGCAGCGGCAACTGCTCCTTCGGCGGAACGACCTTCTTCCAGCCGGTCACCGAGGCGCTGAACGCGTACAACGTCAGCGTGTACTGACCGGACCCGTACCCGGCCGGGTACGGAGCTGTCCGTACATACGTGCCCCCGTCCGGAATTCCGGACGGGGGCTCCCGCTCGCCGGGGGCCTCTTGAGAGGATGTCGCCACGACGGATCGTCGTGACGGGGCGACGGGGGCGGACGCGCCACCGGGACGAGCTCCGCTGGCATCAGGGGGTAGCAGGTCCGTGAATCGCATCGGAGTGACCGGTCACCGCTCCATCCCCGCCGAGGCCCGGGCCCATGTGCTCACGGGGCTGCGGGCCGCGCTGTGCGGCCCGGACGGCGCGACGCACGCGCTCTCCAGCCTGGCGGTCGGCGCCGACCAGATCTTCGCCGACCTCGCCCTCGCCTGCGGCGCCGAACTGACCGCCGTGATCCCCAGCGGCGACTACGAGAACTGCTTCGAGACCGCCGCCGACCTGGCCCGCTACCGGATGCTCAAGGCGCGCGCGGCACGGGAGGTCCGGCTGGGCTTCCCGCACTCCACCGACGAGGCGTACTACGCCGCGGGCGCCTACATCGCCGACCACTGCGACCGGCTCCTCGCGGTCTGGGACGGCCGCCCGGCCCGCGGCCTCGGCGGCACGGGCGACATCGTGACCTACGCCCGCACCCTGGGCCGCCCGGTCACCGTGATCTGGCGCGACGGGGTGCTGCGCGGCTGACCGGCGGGGGAAGCCGGACGGGACGGGGCGGGGCGGGACGGGACGCGGGGGCGGGGGAACGCAGGGGCCGCGGCGCGTACGGCCGCGCTCACGTACGGCCGCACGAGGAGCGCCGCGGGGGCCTCACGGGCGGGCGTCCGGCTCACACGCGGTGTCTGACCAGCCAGTCGGTGTGCTCCGGTGACACGATCCGCTCGGTCTCGAACACCGCCGCCGGCCAGTGCCGCTCGGTGAGGGTGGTCTCCATGGCGGCCTGCATCGACTCCAGGTCCTTCTCCACCAGCGAGTGCGCCGAGATCAGCGGATGGTGCCGCCGCGTCTCGTTCCAGGCGAGACAGGCCGCCGCCGCCGCGGACAACGCCCCCGTCAGGCCGAACGACCGCCCCACCCCGAAGGTCTGGAACGCGCTCAGTGCCAAAGCCGGGAGCGTCAGCGCGACAATGGCGCCCGACCACAGGAGCGCCCCGCGCCGGGAGGCGTGCTGGCGTCTGCGGTACCAGCGCCGCTGTTCGATGAGCCGGTCCCGAACGTAGGTCTCCTTGCGGACCGTGTACGCCTTGTTCCGTAACGCGCGCATGGATTCCGTGATGAGGCCGCCGGAATCCTCCAGCTCCTCGCGCGGGTCGGCCCAGCCCACCTTCCGCAGCTCCTGAAGGCCGTCCTCCAGGCGATTGGCGAACAGCGCCTCCGGATGCTCGGACGAGCTGTCGAACGGCGCGCCGTGGACCGCGTAGCGCCAGCAGTTGGACTTGATGAACTCCGCTGCGGAGCGGTTCAGTTGCCAGTGCGACTTCGCCTTGCGGTGGGAGGCGAGGAAGGTCGCGAACAGTACGCCCAGGTAGGCCACGACCGCGGCTCCGTACAGGACCCGGGCCGCGGGGCCGTCCCCGGCGGACCAGGGCAGCGCCGCCGGCACCGTGCCGGCCACGAGCAGCGCCAGCTGTATCCGGGTGGTGTTCACGGCCTCGCGCTGGCGGGCCACGGCGACCGCGTCCGTGTGGTGGAACAGCGCCGGCAGGTCATCGTTCCTGAAGACCATGGATCTCAGCGGCTCGGGCAACGCCGTCATGGTCGCCTCCGTCCGCAGTCGTCGTCTGGCCGGGCCGGCCGTCGCGCTGCCCCGCCCGGGGCCACGAGAGTAGGGGGGAGGGCTGGGCGCGGCAAGAGCGTCCCGGCCTCCCGGAGAGCCGCTACGGCGGAGTTCGGCCACTTCCGTGTCGGTGTCCTTCCTCGTGCCGTCTCCTTGTGGCAAGGTGGTTCAACTTGACTGGTATGCAGGCGAGTTGACGCCTCACACGATGGGCGTCGATCAGCTCCGGGCGAGGGAGGGGCCATCGAGGGGAGCCGGACGGCAGGGGCGGGCGAGGACGTGCCGCTCGCGGACAGCCAGCGCAGGGTGCGCCGCAGTCCGCTGCTCTTCACCGCTCCTCTGGTGCTTCTCGCGGTCCTCACTTTGATCCTGCTGTGGGAGTCGGTCCGGGCCAACGTCCCGCCCGGCGCCCAGGACGCCTGGCCCTGGCGCCTGCGGCTGCTGGACATGGAGGTGCTCGGGGGCCTGCTGGCCGTGGCGGCCGGGGCCGTACTGGCGAGGGCGCAGTACGCCCGGACGGTCCGGCCCTACCTCGGCTGGCGCGGCTCCTGGCGCCCCGGGCTGCTGGCCGAGGGGCAACCCGCGTGGCGGGTGGGGATACTGAACGGCGGTCAGCACATCGCCGTGATCGAGAGCTGGGAGTGCCGGGTGGTGCTGCGCGGCGGCCCCGGCGCGGAGGCGGTGCCGTGGGGCGCGGTGCCGGACGTCGTGGCCACCCTGGCGGCCGGCGGTCTCTCGGCCGGGTCGGACTACCAGCTCGCCGCCTTCGGGCCGGGCTTTCCGGTGGTCGGCGCCGGGGGGTACGAGACCGTGCCGGTGGGGGTGTTCTCGCGGCGGTGCGTCGAGCGGGTCGACGCGCTGCATGTCCGGGTGCGGGTCACGGACGTCGTGGGCGACAGCCACGAGCGCGTCCTGGACTGTATGCGCGGGGCCCGCGCGGAACACCACGTCCCCGTGGTCGGCGGAGAGCCGGTGAACGGGTGAACGGCGGTTCCGCCCGGGGTCTCCCGACGCGTGCGGCAGAGCCGCGCGGGCGCGTGGCACCGCGCGCGCACGGCACATCCGCGGGCGGTCCCGCCGGTCGCGGAAAGCCCCTCACCTGCGAGGGCCGGCCGCAGAGGGGCCGCTCCGCGGCCCACCGGCCCCGCCGGCCGTCCCCCGCTCACCCGAGCGGTCGAGCGGAAGGCGTGTTCCGACTTTCCGAACCAGGTGTGAAGGCTGGTCCGCCGGCGGGTGGAAGGGCCTTCTCGGTAGTAAAGTGCGCGTGCCGGGCCGTTGTGAAGACACGGAATCCGGCAGCGTTTCAATGTCCGGAAACAGACCCCTTCAGGATCCCCCTAGGACGGCCGTGAAGACTTACGGAACCACCCCCGACTTCGCCTCCGCGAAGACCCGCGCCACCCTCGCGGCGATCGACGTCCGCAGCCCCGAGGCCGCCCGGAAGCTCAGCCGTGTAAGCGGTGCGACAACGGCCCGCTCCACCCGGATCTCCACTTTCAGTTCGGCTCTCTGAGCCGGCGTCAGGAGTGGCTAGAATGGCGGAATGACAGGACCCCTGGTCCCTTTCCGTGAATTCGTGCTCAAAGTGCACAGCAGGTGCGATCTCGCCTGCGACCATTGTTATGTCTACGAACATGCAGATCAGAGCTGGCTGACCCGCCCGAAGACCATCTCTGACGAGGCAATTTCCTGGACTGCCCGGCGTCTGGCCGAGCATGCGGCGACTCATGCGCTTCCCTCCGTCACAGTGATCCTGCACGGCGGGGAACCGCTCCTGGCCGGGCCCGCGCGACTGCGACGGGTCTGCGAGGAGCTCGGCTCGGCCCTGAACGGCATCGCTGAGCTGGACCTCAGGATCCACACCAACGGCGTCCAGCTCAGCCCCCGCTACCTCGACCTCTTCGACGCCTTCGACGTCCGGGTCGGCATCTCGCTCGACGGCGACCGCGCGGCCAACGACCGGCACCGCCGATTCGCCGGCGGACGCAGCAGCCACCCCATGGTGATGCGAGCCGTCGAACTGCTCCGCGAGGAGCGCTACCGCCATCTGGACCTCGGGCTGCTCTGCACGGTCGACGTCCGCAACGACCCGGTGGCCGTCCACGACGCGCTCGCCGCGCTCGAACCCCCGCTCGTCGACTTCCTGCTGCCGCACGCCACCTGGGACGACCCGCCGCAGCGGCCGGACGGAACGCCCACCGCGTACGCCGACTGGCTCCTGACGGTCTTCGACCGCTGGACGGAACAGGGCCGTCCCATGCCGGTCCGGATGTTCGCCTCGGTCCTCTCCAGCCTGAGCGGCGGCCCCAGCCTCACCGAGTCCCTCGGCCTGGCCCCCACCGACCTCGTGGTCATCGAGACCGACGGCCAGCTGGAACAGGTCGACTCGCTCAAGAGCGCCTACGAAGGCGCCGCCGCCACCGGGTTCGACGTCTTCCGCAACAGCTTCGACGAGGTCGCCGCCCACCCCGGCGTCCGGGCGCGGCAGCTCGGCCTGGCCGGAGTCAGCGAGACGTGTCGCCGCTGCCCGGTCGTGCGATCGTGCGGCGGCGGTCTCTACACCCACCGCTACCGCTCGGACAGCGGCCCCGGCCCGGGCTCCGGCCCGGGCTCCGGCAGCGGTTCCGGCGGCGGTTCCGGCGGCGGTTTCGACAACCCGTCGGTCTACTGCGCCGACCTGGCGGCGCTGATCCGGGGCATCGAGGAGCGTACGGCCGCCACCACCGAGTCAGCCGCCGTCCGGTCGCCGGACGACCTCCTCGCCGCCCACCAGGACCTGACCCGGACCCTGCTCGCGGTCCTCCACGACACGCTCGACGGTCGGGGCGGCGCACTCTGGGACGACGCCTGGCGGCTCGCGGCGGCGGTGGAGGCGGACGCCCGGGGCGCGGAGGCGCTCGACGCGGTGCTGGCGCACCCCTACACCCGCACCTGGCTGGCCGGTGCCCTGGAGGACGCCCGGGCCGACGGCGGCGCCCCGGGACCCGCCGCCGAACGGCTCGCCGCCTCCGTGGCCGTCGCCGCCGTCCGGGCCGGGCTCGACCTGTCCGTTCCGGTGGCGTACCGGAGCGGAACCCTCCACCTGCCGACCCTCGGCACGGTGCTCCTCGGCGGCCCCGAGGAACGGGGAGCCGCAGTGGTGCGTGCCACGGGGGACGGGTTCCTCGTCCACGCGCGGACGGCCGCCTTCGGCGACGGGCCCGGTGACGCGCCCGCCGACGGGCCCGGCACCGAGCTGCGCATCGCCCGCGAGGAGCCGGAGGGCCCGCACTGGCTTCCCGTGCGCGTGCTGCGGCAGGCGCCGGCCCCCGTCCTCCTGCTCGACGACCTCGATCCCTTCCGCGACTGCTTCGGCGGCCCGGCGACCGGCCGCCTCGAAGCGGAACGCGCCGACGCCTGGGCACACCGGATCGCCGGGGCATGGTCGCTGCTGGCCGACGCGGTTCCCGACCTGGCGGCCGAGGCGGCCCGGACGCTCACCACGCTGACCCCGCTGACCGCCGGCACGGCCGAGCCGGGGCGGCACGGCCACGGCGCACTCGGCGTCGGGGAGACGGCTGACGTGAAAGAGCTGGCACTCGGCCTGCTGAGCGGATTCCGCCGGGCGAAACTGCGGGCGCTCGGTGAAGTGACGGATCTTTACGCCTTGGACGGTACCTGGGAACATCGGACGCCCTGGGGGAACGAGCCCGTGACGTTCTCCCGACTGCTGGCCGAGACATTCGAACGGGCCGGGCTGGGGCTTTACGACCCGCGCTTCCTCACGGGTGTTCCGGAAGCGCTCGACATGATCGATAACGCCGCGGAGGTGACGGTCGACGGAAAACAGCTGATCGCCGCTGTCCGCAAGGAGACCAGCGGAACACGGAGTGCGGCCGGGAAGAATCGCCGCAGGACCTCCCCTTCGTCCGGTCAGGTCTCGAACGTTCTGGCGGCTGACCGGAAAGTGACGTTCGAATGACCGAACGGCAGGGGGGTGGAAAGCGGTCCGCTCCGGAATGATGAGTTCGCTTGCACTCCCTTCCTCCTTCCGGGATGCGAGTGCTCACACAGGACGGGGGTCGTGTGCACGCATCGACGCAACAGCGAGCGGTGGGCCATCGGCCGTATTTCTTTCTGAGTTACGCCCACACGCCCGGGTACGGTGGCGGCACGGACCCCGATATGTGGGTCGAGCGGCTTTTCCAGGACCTCTGCGGCCATGTGATGGCCATGACCGACTTACCCGCGGGCGCGCCCGCGGGGTTCATGGACCGGGAGATACGCTCCGGCGAGGGCTGGTCGGAACGGCTCGGTGACGTCCTCGCCACCTGCCGGGTCTTCGTTCCGCTGTTCTCGCCGCGCTACTTCGCCAGCGAGATGTGCGGCAAGGAGTGGTACGCCTTCGAACAGCGGGCCATCCACCACCGGGCCCGCTCCAACCAGCCGGCCGAGGCCATCGTCCCGGCCCTCTGGGTGCCGGTGCCGCCGAGCCAGCTGCCCGGCTCCGCCGAGCGGTTGCAGTTCAACCACCGCGACTTCGGGGAACGCTACGTCAGCGACGGCCTCTACGGTCTGATCAAGCTCAGACTCTTCGCCGAGGAATACGAACGGGCCGTCTACGAGCTGGCCAAACGCATCGTCAGCGTCGCCGACACGGTCCGCATCGACACCGGCCGACCGGTCGACTACCGCCTCGCGCCCAGCGCCTTCGGCTCGCCCAGCAGCGGAGTCGGCGCTCCCCGCCCGATGCAGATCACCATCGCGGCGCCCACCCGCCACGACCTGCCCGAGGGACGCAACAGCGACCACTACGGCGACCACCCCCAGGACTGGAACCCCTACTACCCGGCCGCCGCCCGCCCGCTGGCCTATGTGGCCGAGGAACTGGTCCGCTCCCTCAACTACCAGGCCGTCATCACCTCGTTCGACGAGGACCGGCACGACGGCAAGGCCCCGCCCAGCACACCCGAGATCCTGCTCGTCGACCGGTGGGCCCTCCGGGACGAGGAGCACCGCCGCAGGCTCGCCGCCTTCGACGCCGAGAACCGGCCCTGGGTGACCATGGTCGTGCCGTGGAGCCGGGACGACCACCAGAGCAGAGCGGCGGAGAGCGAGCTGACCGAGAAGCTCGAAGCGACCATGCCGATCAAGATGGGCCAGGGCCGGGCCCTCTGCCGTGCCGCGGCGAAAGGAGTGCCCACCATGGAGGCGTTCGGCCGACTCCTGCCCCAGGTGGTCGAGGTGGCCGCCCAGCAGTACCTCAAGCACGCGAAGGCGTACCCACCCGGGTCCGGCGGCGGGCCCGGCGAGCGGACCCGGCTCATCGGACCCATGGACACCACGGGCCACACCCTCGACCCGCACGACCCTGCGACGGAAGCGGAGGACCTATGAGTGCCGGTCGTGACGGGCGCATCGTCACCTTCTACTCGTACAAGGGCGGCACCGGGCGCACCATGGCGCTCGCCAACACCGCCTGGATCCTCGCGGCCAACGGCAAACGGGTGCTGGCCGTCGACTGGGACCTGGAGGCGCCCGGGCTGCACCGGTTCTTCCACCCCTTCCTCGACCCGGCCACCCTCGGCGCCACCACCGGCGTGATCGACCTGATCACCGAGTACGCCTGGGCCGCGACCAGCCCCGCCCAGCGCGCCGAGGACTGGCACCGCGACTACGCCCGTATCCAGCCCCACGCCGTGTCGCTGACCCCGGAGTCGCTCGGCTGGGAGTTCCCGAAGGGCGGCACACTCGACTTCGTCTCCGCCGGACGGCAGAACCGCGAGTACTCCGCGACCGTCTCCACCTTCGACTGGGACAACTTCTACGACCGGTTCGGCGGCGGCCACTTCTTCGACGCGCTGCGCGACGACATGAAGGCCAACTACGACTACGTCCTCATCGACAGCCGGACCGGCCTCAGCGACATCGCCGACATCTGCACCGTCCACCTGCCGGACGTTCTCGTCGACTGCTTCACCCTCAGCGACCAGTCCATCGACGGCGCGGCCTCCGTCGCCCGCCAGATCGCCGAGCGCAACACCGGCCGCCCCATCGCCCTCTACCCCGTCCCGATGCGCATCGACGAGGGTGAGAAGGAGAAGGCGGACGCCGGGCGGGCGCTGGCCCGGATCAAGTTCGACCGGCTGCCGCGCGATCTGTCCGGCGACGAACTCACCGCCTACTGGGGGGCGGTGGAGATTCCCTACCGCCCCTACTACGCCTACGAGGAGACGCTCGCCACCTTCGGCGACGAGGCCGGGCTCACCAACTCGCTGCTCTCCGCCTTCGAACGGCTCACCGCGGTCATCACCGACCGGGAGATCACCTCGATGCCCCCGGTCGGCGAAGAGGTGCGCCTGCGGATCCGCGACGCCTTCACCCGCCGCAGGCCCGCCCTGCCCGCCGATCTCTACCTCAGCTACGTGGCGGAGAACCGGATGTGGGCCGACTGGCTCGAATCGATCCTCACCCGGGCCGGCTTCCGGGTGGTTCCGCGCGACGTCTCCGCCGAACGCCCCCCGGAGGAGTCCGCCGACGCCACCGCGGAGAACACCGCCCGCACCGTCGTGCTGCTCTCCAGCGCCTACCTGAAGTCCCAGCGCGCGGTCGAGCTGTGGGAACGGACGGCCGCCGAGGCCGTCGGCAGCGGCCGCCGCCGACTGCTCCCGCTGCGCGTCGGGGACGTACGCCTCACCACTCCGTACATCGACCGCAACCCGGTCGACCTCTTCCGGCTGGACGAGGTGCACGCCACCACCGCCGTGATGCGGGCGCTGGACCGCCCGGTGCAGGTGGCCGACGGGGTGTCGCCCGGGCCCCGCTTTCCCGGCACCGTGCCGAGGATCTGGAACGCGCCGCCCCGCAACCCCGGCTTCACCGGCCGCTCACTCGTCCTGGAGCGGATGCGCGACCAGCTCGGTGGCGGCCTGGCCGTCGTGCTGCCCCAGCCGCAGACCCTGTACGGGCTCGGCGGCGTGGGCAAGACCCAGGTGGCCCTGGAATACGTGCACCGCTTCATGGCCGACTACGACCTGGTGTGGTGGATATCGTCGGAGCAGCCCGACGACGTGGTCGCCTCGCTCGCCGAACTCGCCACCCGGCTCGGCGCCCAGGGCGGGGACGACATGGCCGCGGCCTCCCAGGAGGCCGTCGACCTGCTGCGGCGCGGTGTGCCCTCCGACCGCTGGCTGCTGGTCTTCGACAACGCGGACGACCCCGAGCAGCTGCGCCGCTACTTCCCGCAGGGCGGCTCCGGCCACATCCTGGTGACCTCCCGCAACCAGAGCTGGTCCCAGCACGGGGACGCGCTTCCCGTGGACGTCTTCCTGCGCGAGGAGTCGATCGAGCACCTCCAGCGCCGGGCCCCGGGGCTCAGCGACGAGGACGCCGACCAGGTGGCGACCGCCGTGGGCGACCTGCCGCTCGCCGTGGAGCAGGCCGCCGCCTGGATCGCGGAGACCGCCACCCCCATCGACGCCTATCTCGAACAGCTCGCCCGCCAGGCTCCCCAGGTCCTCGCGCTGAACCAGCCGGCCGGCTACCCGGAACCGGTCGCCGCGACCTGGAACATCTCCATCGCCCGGCTCAAGGAGCGCTCGCCCGCCGCCGTGCGGCTGCTCCAGCTCTGCGCCTTCTTCGCCCCGGAACCGATCTCCGCGAACCTCCTCTACAGCAAGGAGATGATCGACGCGCTGAAGCCGTACGACTCCTCGCTCCAGGAGAAGCTGGTGCTGGGCCGGGTCATCCGGGAGATCGGCCGCTTCGCCCTCGCCAAGGTCGACCAGGTCTCCAACTCCATCCAGGTGCACCGCCTCGTCCAGGCCGTGATCAAGGCGCAGCTCAGCGAGGAGGAGCAGCGCGAGGCCCGGCACGTCGTCCACCGCATCCTCGCGGGCGCCCGGCCCGACGACGACGAGCCGATCGACAACCCGGAGACCTGGCCGCGCTTCGCGACGATCTGGCCGCACCTCGGTCCCTCCGACGCCCGCAACTGCAAGGAGCCGGAGACCCGCAGGCTCCTGATCGACCGGGTCCGCTACCTCTGGAAGCGCGGCGACGTCAGGACCGCGGGCGCGCTGGGCGAGGAACTGCGGGAGATCTGGCAGGAGAAGCTGGGGGAGCGGGACCTGCAGTACCTCTACCTCTGCTTCCACCTCTCCAACATCCTGCGCACCCGCGGGCGTTACGTGGAGGCTAGGGATCTCGACGAGTTCACGCTGGAACGGCAGCGGGAGGTGCTGGGGCCCGAGCACCCGCACACCTACATGACCACCAGCAGCCTGGCCATCGACCTCGGCCTGCTGGGCGACTACAGCAGGGCGATCGAGATGGCGACCGAGGCCCACGAGGGCTTCGGACAGATCTTCCACGACTCCCATCCCCGCACCCTCGCCGCCGCCAACAACCTGGCGCTGAACCTGCGCAGCGTCGGCCAGTACGCCCGTGCCCGGGAGATCGACCAGGACGTCTACGACCTCCGCTCCCAGGTGCTCGGACCGGAACACCCCTACAGCCTGTCCTCCGCCATGAACCTGGCGCGCGACCTGCGGGAAGTCGGACGGTACGAGGACTCGGTCGGGCTGCTCAGCACGACGTACAACAGCTTCAAGGCGACGATGGGCCGCAGCTTCCCCGCCACGCTGAGCGCCGCGAAGAGCCTCGCGGTGTCGTTGCGGAGGGCGGGGCGGCTGGAGGACGCCCGCCGGCTCACGGTGGCGACCCGTGCCCGCTACCGGGCCAAGTACACCACCGCCAACCCCGACTCGCTGGCCTGCGACCTCAACCTCGCCGCCGACCTGTTCGCGTCCGGTGAGAGCGCCGAGGCGAAGGTCACGGCCCAGGAGGTCGTCGACCAGTACATGAAGGTGCCGGGGGAGAAGCACCCGTACACCCTGGCGGCGCAGAACAACCTCGGCGTCTACCTGACGGCGGCCGGGGAGACGGAGCAGGCGGAGCGGACGCTGAAGCTGGTCGTGGCCTCCATGCGGGAGACGTTCGGCCGGGATCATCCCAACACGCTGTTCTGCGTGATGAACCTGGCCAGCGCGACCGCGGACCTGGGGCGACTGGACCTGGTGCTGGAGGCCGAGCAGCGGCTGTCCGGGCAGTTGCGCCAGGCGCTCGGCTCACACCATCCGGAGACGCTGGCCATGACCTCGAACATGGCGGTCACGCTCGATGCCATGGGGCGGGGGGACCAGGCGCTGCAGTTGCGGGCGGAGATCGTCGACGAGCTGTCGCGTCAGCTCGGCGACGACCATCCGCTCACCCGGATGGCCCGGACCGAGGAGCGGTTCCGGCGGGAACTGGAGCCGATGTCGGTGTGACCGTCCGGCCGGGAGGGCTCATCCTCCCGGCAGGGCGGCCGACAGCGTCCCGTCCGGGGGCTCCCGCTCGTCCAGCAGCCAGTCCAGGACGCGGGGGAGCACCGAGAGCGCGTCGAAGTGCGCCGCCGCCGGTTCCAGTACGGCGGTGGCGCCCGGAATCTGCCCGGCCAGCCAGCGGGAATGGCCCACGGGTGTGAAGACGTCCTTCTCGCCGTGCCAGAGCATCACCCGGCCGCTGATCCGCGCCGGGTCGAACCCCCAGGGGCGGCAGAAGGCGATGGCGTCGTCGATCCAGCCGTACGCCGAGGTGCGCAGCCCCTCGCTGTAGTTGCGCAGCAGCATGGACCGGATGCCCACGTCGTTGACCACCATCCGGTCGGAGTCGGTCAGCTCCCGGCGCAGATCGTCCAGGAGCCGGACCGGGTTCCGCCGGATCTGGTCCGAGCGGATGGTGAAGGACTCCGCGAACCCGTCCGGGTCGGCGGCCGCGGTGGAGTAGGCGTCCACGTTGGATGCGGCCATCCCGTGGAACCAGTCGAGCCCGGCGGCGTCGCGGGGGGCGAGGCCGACCAGGGCCGCCGTGCGCGTGACCCGGTCGGGCAACAGCGCCGCGCAGGCCAGGGCGTGCGGAGCCCCGCCGGAGCGGCCCACCACGGCGAAGCGCTCCAGTCCCAACGAGTCGGCGATGGCCCGGACGTCCTCGACGACGTCCTTGATGCGGCGGCCCTCGTTCCGGTCGCTGCCGCCGTACCCCGGGCGGTCGTAGGTGATCAGCTGCGTGTGGCGCTGGTACAGGACCATGCCGCGGGGGGCGGGCCCGAGCCTGCTGCCCGGGGTGCCGTGGAGGAGGAAGACCGGTCTTCCCCGTGGGTCCCCCGTCCGCTCCACCATCAGATGCCGCCCGTCCGCCGCGAGCACCCGATTGCGCACCCGTTCCTCCTCCGCTCGGTCACCCGGCCGGCCCGGGCACGGCGTGCCCGGCGTGTGCTGCCGTTTCGATGATGACCCATCAGAGGCGTTACCGGGACTGCTGGGCGCCAGGAACTGTGAAGGTCCTGGGAGGCTCCCGGCGGACGATTTCCGTCGGCATCCGGACAGGTGGGTAGAGGTTCCGGACCTGCGACGGCGAATACCGGACAGGACTAGCCCTCGCCCAGGGCTGCCGACGGTTGCGCGAGGTGTTCGCGATCGGACCACCGCGGCACAGCGACGAAGAGGCCCCCGGTCCGCCGGGGGCCTCTTCCCCGTGTCGGGGGCGGGGTCAGGCGGCCTGGGGCAGATTGTGGGCGTCGGCCCCGGCCGGGGCGATGCCGAAGGCGCGCACGGCCTGGTAATACGTCCAGGCCGTGCCGTTGCACGACGTCCGCTTCGCGCCGGAGTAGGCGGCGCACACACGCTTGAGGTCCTCGTGGAAGGCGGAGTCGAGCCGGGCCTTGTTGGCGGAGAAGGAGCCGGCGGCCTTGTAGTTCCGGTAGCCGAAGTCATGGCGGGCGCAGGCGTTCTTGAAGGGGAAGCCGAACGGGTTGTCGGGAGAGCTGCTGCAGTAGTCCGTCGACCAGTTGAAACCGTACGCGGACCAGGCGCCCTGGTTGTTCCGGGCGGCGTTCCAGGCGTTGTAGCTGGAGGCGCTGGTCTGGGTCCAGGAGCTGAGCACCCGGGGTTTGTCGGCGGGGGCGGCCGGGGCGGGGGCGGCGGTGATCAGGGTGAGCGGGAGCGACAGGGCTGCCGCGGCGAGCGGAAGCGTGAATCGACGACGCATGAGCGACCTCCGTGAGGGTGGAAGGAGTGGTCGAGGCGTACTCCTCGTCGGGTGGTGCGAGGCCGCTCCAGCATGTCGTCATGCCCCTGTCATGCCTAGTCATCGCGCTGACCGGACATCAAGAATTGGTGCTCACGTCAGATGGGGCCGCCGACTCGGCGGCCCCACGGACGGGTCATCAGGGATGAACGGGGGTGAAAGGGAGAGGGGAGGAGGGGGAGAGGAGAGAGGGGGGAAGGCTGAAGGCAGGTGCGGGTCCGGTGTCAGGCCGCGGTCGACCCGCCGGAGCCCGGTGCGGGGGTGGCGGCCGTGTCCGCCGTGGCGTCCGGCCGGTCCGCTTCCGGCCGGCGCCGCATCGACAGCAGCAGGGTCAGTGCCGTGCCGACGACCGCCCAGGCGGAGAGCACCAGCAGCGGGCCGGTGACCGCGTTGCCCCGGAAGTAGGCGATCGAGCGGGCCACCCAGGTGCCCGCGCCCGGAGGGAGGGCGGGGCCGATCGCCCGCCAGAAGTCCGGAAGCATCGGAAGCGGGAAGGCGCCGCCCGCGCTCGGGTTGCCCGCGATGACGATGATCAGGACGGCCAGGCCGATCCCGACGATGCCGGTGAGGGCCTCCAGGGCGAGCGTGATCATGCCGACGGCGAAGACCACCAGGGCGCCGAGGCCGGCCAGGCCCCACACGCTGCCCGGCAGTGCGCCGAGGACCGGACCGATGATGACCGCCCCGCCGATGCCGCCCGCGATCGCGTACAGCGCCATGACCGCCGTCCTGATCGCCGCCCGCTGCCGGTTGGCGGGCTTGGCCCCCGCGCTGATCGCCAGGATCGAGGCACAGAGGTAGCCGCCCACGCACCAGCCGACCACCAGGTAGAAGGACGAGAGCCCGTCGAAGTCCTCGGGCGAGGCCGGGGCCACGTCCACCGTCCGTACGGTCCGCTCCTGGGAGCCCTCGACCTGGGTGAGGAGCCGCTCCAGAGTGCTGGAGAGGACGGTCCCGCCACCGGAGGCGACCAGCAGGGTGTCGGTCCGGCCCTCCGGCGAGACGATCAGAGCGCCGTTGATGTCGCGGTTCATGATCTGCTCACGGGCCTCGGCCGCGCTGCTCACCGTACGGGGGTCGAGCGGTCCGCCGGGAAGCCCGTCCAGCCGGTCGACGAGCTGCCGGGACATCTGTTGCGGGGCCACCACCCCGAAGGCGACATCCGTCGGCTTGGGCTTGTGCAGCGCGCCGACGTAGGACGCGATGAACAGCAGTTGCAGTCCGAGCACACCGATGACGAGCAGGGCGGCCCGGGGGGTGACGGCGTTCTTCACCTCGTCGACGAAAGTCATGCCCCCACGGTCCGGGCGGCGCGGTGTCCGCGCAGGCCGGGCGGGGCCGAACGGCGTAAGGGACCCCTGCTCGTACGGCCACCGCCGGGTGGCGTGCGGCGCCGCGTACCTGGCCTCGCCGAACGGAGCGACTGGGGCGTCGGTGGCCGAACTCCGTACGAGACGCGCGCCATCACCCCGGGCGGGCGCCTGACGCCGGGCGTCCTGCTCGGTGGCGCAGTCGCTACGCCGTCGCCCCCGGAGTCCGCGATTCGGGGTGGAACTGCTCGACGCGGTCGCGCTTGGTGTACATGTTCCAGTAGTGCTCTGCGAGGTAGTCCGGGTCGACGACCGGGAATTGCGGACCGTCGGCCGACTCGAAGGCGGCCTGGGCCGCCGCGGACACCTCGCTGCGGGCGATCAGTGACGCGATGGTCAGGGCGCCGGCGTAGATCCCCGTGCCGGCCAGCTCCGCGTTGAGGGAGTACAGGCAATTACGGGTGGCTGACATCACCGGACCCATGCCGCTGAGGTGGGGCATGGGCTGTGCCGCCGAGTAGCCCTGAGCCAGCAGGAAGGCGCCCCCGCCGCGTTCGGTCCACTCGGGCGGCACGGCCCGGGCCACCTCGACCGGGACGCCGCCGCACGGATCATCGAGCGAGCGCGGCTGGCCGGTGCTGTCCGCCCGGACTTCACCGGCGAGGACCTCCTGCTCTTCTTCGGCGCCAACGCTCTGCTCGCTCGCGCGGGCGCGGGCACCGCGCCGGATGCCTGGCGCCGCCAGGTCGCCTTCCTGCTCGACGGGCTGAGGGCGGGCCCGGGGCAGAGGCCGCTCTCCGTCGGACCTTTGACCCCGCAGCAGGTGTACGACGTGATGGGCAGGCTCGCCGGCGCGCCGTAGCGCGGTGCGGACGCATCGGGGAGCGGGGGGCGTCCCGCTCATCCCGGTCCGTCCGCCCTTCCGCCTCGGACGGCCCGCCCCTGCGCCGGGTCACCGCGCCGCTCGCGCTCCGCAGTGGTCGACGGCGTCCGTCACCGGCTGCGCAGGGTGCTCCCGGGGGGTCGCCGGCGGTTCCTCGCGGGCGCACGGCCTGCCGCGGTCGTCCGAGACGGCCGGCGGCGGTTGCGGGGCCGCGCTTCCGTCCCGCCAGTTTTTACCGACGCGTAACTTCCCTCTCCACCCTACTCGTGCGTAATTTGGCATGAGCACGTAAAGCTTGTGGTCCGGGCCACAGGGCGCACCGCCATCGCACCTCCCTTGAGCCGCAAGGAGACCACACGATGCTGCCCTGGATCCGTGCTGCGCGCGTTCCCCGCACGCGCAGTCTGCTCGCCGCCCTGCTCCTCGCCCTCACCGTTCTCGTCGCCCCCGCGGCGACCGCGACCGTGGCCGCCCCGGCCGCCGCCGAGGCCACTTCGCGTGGCTGGAACGACTACTCCTGCAAACCCTCCGCCGCCCACCCCCGCCCCGTCGTCCTGGTCCACGGAACCTTCGGGAACTCGATCGACAACTGGCTGGTCCTCGCCCCCTACCTGGTCAACCGGGGCTACTGCGTCTTCTCCCTCGACTACGGCCAGCTCCCCGGCGTGCCGTTCTTCCACGGCCTCGGACCCATCGACAAGTCCGCCGAACAGCTCGACGTGTTCGTCGACGAGGTCCTCGACGCCACCGGAGCCCCGAAGGCCGACCTCGTCGGCCACTCCCAGGGCGGCATGATGCCGAACTACTACCTGAAGTTCCTCGGCGGCGCCGACAAGGTCAACGCCCTCGTCGGGATCGCCCCGGACAACCACGGCACCACGCTGCTCGGCCTCACCAAGCTGCTCCCGTTCTTCCCCGGCGTCGAGAAGTTCATCAGCGACAAGACCCCCGGACTCGCCGACCAGATCGCGGGATCGCCCTTCATCACCAAACTCACGGCGGGCGGCGACACCGTCCCCGGCGTCCGCTACACCGTCATCGCGACCAAGTACGACCAGGTCGTGACCCCGTACCGCACGCAGTACCTGGACGGGCCGAACGTACGCAACGTGCTGCTCCAGAACCTGTGCCCGCTCGACCTCTCCGAGCACGTGGCGATCGGGACCATCGACCGCATCGCCTTCCACGAAGTGGCCAACGCCCTCGACCCGGCCCGCGCCACCCCGACCACCTGCGCCTCGATCATCGGCTGACCCGCCGCGCGACAACGGGCCGGGGTCCGCTGTCCGATGGGGCGGACGGCGGACCCCGGCCCGTCGGCTACCTGCCGCGCCCGACGTCCCGGAGGGGCGCGGCAGGAGTGTGAAGGGGGGTGCGGCGGCGGTCAGCCGCTGTGGCGGCCCGTGGACGCGGCGGCCCGGCGGCGCTGTGAGGCGAACAGCACGGCCGCACCGGCGGCCAGCACCCCGGCGCCCCCGATCGCCAGGTACGTGCTGCCGCCGGAGCCGCCGGTGTCGGCCAGCGCCTCCTCGGCGCCCGCCGCGTCGGCCTCCGGGGCGTTGCCCTTGTCCCCCTTGCCCTCGTCCTTGCTCGCCGGGGCGGCGGCGGCCGTGACCTCGGGCCCGGTTTCCGCGTCGTCGTCCCCGTGGCCGTCGTGCTCGACCGACGACTTCTCAAAACCCTCGGCGATCGCCTCCTCGGACGGCGCGGAGGGGGCCGGGGCGGGGGCTCCGCCGCCGGCGTCACCGCCGACGCCCTGCTGTCCTCCCCCCTTCTCCGCTCCGACGTCCTGCTTCCCGCCGCCCGCCGAACCGCCGCCGAACGTCACATCGGAGCAGGCGTAGAACGCCTCGGGGGAGTCGGAGCGCTGCCAGACCGTGTAGACCAGTTGCCGGCCGGAGCGCTCGGGGATCGTCCCGTCGAAGACGTACGAACCGTTCTCCAGCGGCGGGTCGGTCGCCTCGGCGAAGGGCTTCGCCTCCAGGTCCGACCAGGCCAGCGGCTTCGTGGGGTCGTAACCGGGCTTGGTGAGGTACAGCTCGAACGAGCCCCGGTGCGGGGCCGTCGCCCGGAACCGGAAGGTGTGCCCGCCCGGCGTCATCGCGGTGGCCGGCCAGTCGGCGCGCGGGAGGTCCAGACCCCGGAACGTGTCGTTGGCCGCGCTGCACAGCTCGCCGTCCGGGATCAACTCACGGTGCCTGCCCGCCGCGTCGGCGATGTTCACCCCGTTCCAGTCGTACAGCGCCTGGGTCCCGCCCGCCGCTACCGCCGCCCGGCACGCCGCCGACCGCGGGCTCTCCGGACCCTCCGCGAAGCACGCGGACACCCGGCTCACCGGATCGGTGAGCGAACCGTGCGCGACGGCCGGGGCGGAGGCCAGCCCGGCCAGGGCGAGCGGGGCGAGACCGAGGGCGATGACCCCGGCGGCTTTGTGACGAGCGGTCATGGACGGATCTCCTTCTGAGCGGCACGGCTGCGGAACGCCTACGGCACGACCCCGCGCAGCCATGGAGGGTGGCGCTCAGCAAGCTAGCCGCCCGGAACGCCGAAAACGCCTGCTCGGAGGGGGTGGCGGCGATCCTTATGCCTGCTTTAAGGGCCGGTTAGGCGTGGGCTCAGGCAGCTCCGCAGCCCCGCGGTGCCCCGCAGCCCCGTTGGTCGTCAGCTCGTCGGCTCGTCAGCTCGTCCAGCGGTACCGGCGCTCCGGCCGGCCCGTGCCTCCGTAGCGCAGGGTCACCTCGGCCCGGCCCGTTCCGGCGAAGTACTCCAGATAGCGGCGCGCGCTCACCCGGGACAGTGCCCCCGCCTCGGCGCACTCCGACGCGGACAGGCCACCGGGGTGCCTGCGCAGGGTGCGTTCCACCAGGTCGGCCGTGGGGGCGGCCAGGCCCTTCGGCAGCTCGCGCGAACCGGGCGGCCGGGTGCCGAAGATCTGGTCGACGTCCTCCTGGCGGGCCTCCCCCAGCCCGTCCAGGCGGGCGCGCAGCGAGGCGACATGGCGCAGCTGCTCCTGGAGGGCGGACCGGCTGAACGGCTTGATCAGATAGTGCAGCGCCCCCGCCCGCAGCGCCGCCCGGATCACTCCCGCGTCCCGTGCGGCCGTGATGAACAGGGCGTCCGCGCTGGGGCGCGAGGCATCCCGCTCCTCCGCCGCGCGCAGCGCGCGCAACACCCCGATCCCATCCATATCGGGCAGATAGATGTCCAACAGCACCAGATCGGGGCGCAGTCGCTCGGCGGCCCGCAGGGCGTCGGTGCCGTTGTGCGCCACCCCGACGACCGCGAAGCCGTCCATGGCGGACACGTAGCGGCTGTGCAGTTTCGCGACCATGAAGTCGTCGTCCACCACCAGCACTGTTGTCACGCCGCCACGCTAGGCGGCGACCGCAACGACCACAACGACCGTTGATACCGGAAGCGAGACAGCTTGTTCACGCGCAGGCAACATGTGGCCCACTTCACAGCGAAAGGCGGAACCTGTGCGACTGCGCACTCTCCTCGCCCTGTTCGGGGCCGCGTTGCTGGTGGTGGTGGGACCACCCCTGCTGTCCACCGGTGACGGCGCCGACACCGGCACCCATATTCCCGGGCTCCGCTTCATGGTTCCCAACAGTCCCGGCGGCGGCTACGACATCACGGCACGCACCCTGGCCAAGAACGCCGAGGACGCCGGACTCACGCACAACATCGAGGTGTTCAACCTGCCGGGCGCGGGTGGCACGGTCGGCCTGACCCGGCTCGTGGGGGAGCACGGCAACGGCAAGCTCGCGCTCTCCATGGGACTCGGCGTGGTCGGAGCCGTCCACACCAACAAGTCCCCCAGCACGCTGGCCGACACCACCCCGATCGCCCGGCTCACCGAGGAGCCGGACATCGTCGTCGTCGCCAAGGACTCCCCGTACCGCTCCATCGCCGGCCTGCTCGCGGCCTGGAAGAAGGACCCGGCCCGCGTCCCGGTCGGCGGCGGCTCCTCGCCCGGCGGTCCGGACCACCTCGCCCCGATGCTCATGGCACAGGCGGCCGGGATCGCCCCGAGGACGGTCAACTACATCCCGTTCGACGGCGGCGGCGAACTCCTCGCCTCCATCCTCGGCGACAAGGTCGGCTTCGGGGTGTCCGGCCTCGGCGAGTACCGCGACCAGATCGAGGCGGGCGAGCTGCGGCTGCTCGCCGTGACCGGCCCGAAGCGGGTGCCCGGCCTCGACGCCCCCACCCTGCGCGAAGCCGGACTCGACACGGAGTTCACCAACTGGCGCGGCATCGTCGCCCCACCCGGCCTCTCGCAGACCGAACGCGACAAGCTCACCGGCCTGGTCCGCGAACTCCACGGCTCGAAGCAGTGGAAGGAGTCGATGGAGAAGAACGGCTGGGACGACGCCCTCCTGATCGGCGCACCGTTCGGCGACTTCCTCGACGAGCAGAACCAGCGCGTCGCCACCGTTCTCAAGGAGCTGGGGTTGTGACCACGGAACCCACCGGACCCACTGGCTCCACTGAACCCACCGCATCCGCACCCTCCGGACCCGCGGGCTCCACCGGCTCCACGGGCCGGGCCGACGCCGCGCAGGAGCGGAGCGGCGCCCTCTCCTGGCTGCGCGAGCACTCCGAACTCGGCGTCTGCGTACTGCTGTTCGCGCTCGGTGTGCTCGTGCTCACCGACGCCTTCACCATGAGCGTCGACATCGCCCAGCGCGGTCCCGTCGGCCCCCGGACCGTCCCCTTCGTCATCGGCGGTCTGTTCCTGCTCATCGCGGTCCTGCTCGCCCGCGACGTCCTGCGCGGCGGACGCGGCGAGGCGGAGGGCGGCGAGGACGTCGACCTCGGCGAACCGGCCGACTGGCGCACCGTCCTCCTGCTCGCCGGGGTCTTCCTCGGCGCCGCCGTCCTGATCGACCCCCTCGGCTTCCCGATCGCCGGGGCGCTCCTCTTCTGGGGCTCCGCCTACGCGCTCGGCAGCCGGCACCACGGCCGTGACCCGCTCATCGCTGCCGGGATCTCCCTCGCCACCTACTTCGTCTTCGATAACCTGCTCGGTGTCCCCCTTCCGGGCGGCCCGCTGATGGGGGTGCTCTGACCGATGGATTCCCTCAACTCCCTCATCGACGGCTTCGGTACCGCACTCACCCCGATGAACCTGCTGTGGGCCGCGATAGGCGTCCTGCTCGGCACCGCGATCGGCGTGCTCCCCGGCATCGGCCCGGCGATGGCCGTGGCGCTGTTGCTCCCGGTGACCTACGGGCTCGATCCGACCGGCGCGTTCATCATGTTCGCCGGGATCTACTACGGGGCCATGTTCGGCGGCTCCACGACCTCGATCCTCCTCAACACCCCCGGCGAGAGCGCCGCCGTGGTCGCCGCGATCGAGGGCAACCCGATGGCGAAGGCCGGACGCGGGGCCCAGGCCCTCGCCGCCGCGGCCATCGGTCACTTCGCGGGCGGCATGATCGGCACGATCCTGCTGGTCGTCCTCGCCCCGACCGTCGCATCCCTCGCCATCGGCATCGGCGCCCCCGACTACTTCGCCATCATGGTGCTGGCCTTCATCGCCGTGACCTCCGTCCTCGGCGCGTCCCGCATCCGCGGCATCGCCTCGCTGCTCATCGGCCTCACCATCGGACTGGTCGGCCTCGACCAAATGACCGGCCAGCAGCGCCTGACCTTCGGCTCGCTCCAACTGGCCGACGGCGTCGACGTGGTCATCGTCGCGGTCGGGCTCTTCGCGATCGGCGAGGCCCTCTGGGTCGCCGCCCACCTGCGCCGTTCCGCCGTGCGGCCCATCCCCGTCGGCCGGCCCTGGCTCGGCCGGGACGACCTGAGGCGCACCTGGAAGCCCTGGCTGCGCGGCCCCGTCATCGGCTTCCCCTTCGGGGCGATCCCGGCGGGCGGCGCGGAGATCCCCACCTTCCTCAGCTACGTCACCGAGAAGCGGCTCTCCAAGCACCGCGACCAGTTCGGCAAGGGGGCCATCGAGGGGGTCGCCGGTCCGGAGGCCGCCGCCTCCGCCTCGGCCGCCGGGACCCTCGTCTCGATGCTCACCCTCGGGCTGCCCACCACCGCCGTCGCGGCCGTGATGCTGGCCGCCTTCCAGCAGTACGGAATCCAGCCCGGCCCCCTGCTGTTCGAACGCGAACCGGAGCTGGTCTGGGGCCTCATCGCCTCCCTCTTCGTCGGCATGGTGCTGCTGCTCGCTCTCAACCTGCCGCTCGCCCCCCTCTGGGCGAAGCTCCTGCGAATCCCGCGCCCCTATCTGTACGCGGGCATCCTCTTCTTCGCCGCCGTCGGCGCGTACGCGGTCGGCGGCGAGTCCCTCGACCTGGTGATCCTCCTGGTCATCGGGCTGATCGGGTTCGGGATGCGGCGCTACGGGCTGCCGGTGCTGCCCGCCGTCATCGGGGTGATCCTCGGCCCGGCCGCCGAACAGCAGCTGCGCCGCGCGCTCCAGATCAGTGACGGGAGCGTGTCCGGCCTGGTCAACACCCCGTTCTCCGTCACCGTCTACGCCATCGTGGTGCTGATCGTGGCCTGGCCGCTGATCGGCCGGCTGGTCCGGCGACCGCGCGGTGGCCGGAAAACGGCAGAGGAGTCCCGCACTGTCAGTGGCGGCTGAGAGCATCGGCTCCATGACCACGATCGACTGGGACGCGGCTGCCGGATCCTTCGACGAGGAGCCCGACCACGGGCTCCTCGACCCCGCGGTGCGCGACGCCTGGGCCGGGCGGCTGGAGAGCTGGCTGCCCGCCACCCGCGGCGATGTGCTGGATCTGGGGTGCGGCACCGGCAGCCTCTCCCTGCTCGCCGTGGGCCAGGGCCACCGCGTCACCGCCGTCGACCGCTCGCCCCGGATGGCCGAACGGGCCCGTGCCAAGCTCGCCGGGACCGGTGCGGAGGTCCTCGTCGGGGACGCCGCCCGGCCCCCGGTCGGCGAGCGGGCGTTCGACGTCGTCGTGGCCCGGCACGTCGTCTGGCTGCTGCCCGACCAGGCGGCGGCCCTGGCGCACTGGTTCGGCCTGCTGAAGCCGGGCGGGCGGCTCGTCCTGATCGAGGGGGTGTGGGGCGGCGCCGGCCTGTCCGCCACCGCGCTCACCGCCCTGCTCTCCGCGCACACCGAACGCGTCCACCACGAGGACCTGGCCCCCGACACCCGGCTGTGGGGCAAGGAGGTCGACGACGAGCGCTACGCGCTGGTCGCCCGCGCCATGCCCTCGCACCGGCACAGCGAGGTCGTCGACGTCCACCTGGTCCTGCGCCGCGGCCCGGACGTCCTGCTGGCCCGCCGCTCCAACACCGGATACGCGGACGGACTCCTCCACATGCCCTCCGGCCACGCGGAGGACGGCGAGGACGTCCGCGAGGCGATGATCCGGGAGGCCGCCGAGGAGATCGGCCTCGACCTGGAGCCCGAGGAGCTGCGGGTGGCCCTCGTGATGCAGCACCGGGGCCCCGGCGGCGCGGCGCGCATGGGCTGGTTCTTCGTCGCGGACTACGACCCGGCCCGTCCGCCGCGCAACGCGGAGCCGGAGAAGTGCTCCGAGCTGGCCTGGTTCCCGCTGGCCGCACTGCCCGACGACATGGTCGCGTACTGCCGTGCGGGCCTGGACGGGTACCGGGCGGGCGAGCACTTCATGATCCACTGGCATCGGGACGGGGAGCCGATCGCGTATGTGCCGGGCGGCGCCCGCCGGGCCGTCCCGCTGCCCGCCGCGGAGGAGACCACCGGGCGAGTGCACCACATCGAGCTGTGGGTGGCGGACCTGGCGGAGGCGGAGCGCGGTTGGGGCTGGCTGCTGGGCCGGCTCGGCCATGTCCCGTACCAGCACTGGTCCCACGGCCGGAGCTGGCGGCGCGGCGACACCTACGTCGTGCTCGAACAGTCGCCCGACCTGATCGGCGGCGGTCACGACCGCCGCCGCCCCGGGCTCAACCACCTGGCGTTCCACGTCGCGGACCGGGCCGTCCTCGACGCGTTGACGGCCGAGGCCCCGGCGTACGGCTGGCGGTTGCTGTTCCCCGACCGCCACCCGTACGCGGGCGGCGAGGGGCACCACGCCGCCTACCTGGAGGACCCGGCGGGGCACGAGGTGGAGCTCGTCGCCGACTCCCGGCCCCGGCCCTGAGCCGCCCGGCGTGCGAGCGCCCCGGGGCCTGACGGGACGGTCAGCCGAGCAGGCCGGCCAGACCCTCGGTCCGGGCCAGGCGTTCCAGCTCGTCCAGAGCCGCCACCGCCGCCCGGGCAGCCGCCGGATCGTGCCCGGCCAGGCCGCTCTCCTCGAACTCGTCCTCGTCCAGCCGCAGGACCGTCGCGGCGTCGGCCGACACCCACAGGTCCAGGTCCAGGTCCTCGACCGCCAGCACCCCGTCCGCGAGCACGGCGGGCCGGGTGATGTCGCAGTACCAGCCCTTGAGCGTGCCGTCGCCGGTGCGGACCTCCTTCACCGCGAACCACCGGTCCCTCCAGTAGTGCTCGGTGAGGACGTCCCCGGGCTCGAACCGGACGAAGCCGAAGTCCCGCACGCCGGGAGCGGCCCACGGGGCCCGGACGGTGATGCGGACGCCGTCGTCCCGGACCAGCTCCGCCGGATACTTGATCTTGGTGCGACCCGCCTTGCTCAGGGCGACGACCAGGCCCTTCGTACGGCCCGGGCGGGGCTCAGGGGAGCGTGCGGACATGGCGGACCTCCGTCGCGCGGATCGTGTAGCCGAACCACTGATTGACGGCCAGCATCGGGCCGTTGCCGGTGTCGTTGGAGGTGTAGGCGTCCGTGTATCCGGCGGCCCGCGCCCGGTGCAGCGAGTCGTTCTTCACCAGCTTCGCCAGGCCCCGCCCCCGGAAGTCCCGCAGAGTGCCGGTCATGGCGCTCAGATACGTCCGAAGCCCGTCGGTGGTGGCCGCGCTGAACGCCGCCACCCTCCCGTCCACCAGCGCCACCGAGGTGAGCCCCTGGTCGAAGGCCGGGTGCCGCCAGACGGTCGTCAGCCAGTCCTCGTAATCGCCCAGCTCGGAGGTGATGTCGCCCGGCTCGTCCGCCGTCACCTCGGCGTCCGCCTCGAACAGCGGCCGGGGATCGTCCGCGAAGTCGGACCCGGGCCGCAGCTCGACGCCCGCCGGGAGCTCCTGACGCGGCGGCAGGGCCCCGCCCGCGAGATCGAGGTGCTGGAAGTGCGCGGAGCGGCTGGGCCGGTAGCCCCGCCTACGGGCGAACTCCAGGCTCTCCGGGTCGTCCAGCACCCACGCGTACACGACCGTGGCCCCGGCCTCGGCCAGGTGCTCCTCCGCCGTGCGCAGCAGCAGCGAGCCCGCGCCGCGTCGGCCGCGGCCGGGCAGCGTCTGCGGCGTGAAGTACCCCTGCCCCGGCTCCGGACTCTCGTGGGCGATGCCCGCCTGCGCCGTGGCGATGATCTCGCCGTCCTCCTCGGCGACCAGCAGCCGGTAGTGCCGGTCCGGATGGGCGTGGGCCAGGTCGTGGACGACCTGTTCGGGGGTGGCCACCATCCAGGGGACCGAGGCCCGGCGGGCACGGGTCCACGCCTCCGCGTCGGACGGCCGGAAGTCGCGCACGATCACAGTCATGTGGTGGACCGTATGCGCAGCCGCGCCCGGGACGCCTCCCCTTTTTCCGCCGGTGGGGGAGAATCGGCCTGTGACTGAGAAGATCGTCCTCGACCCCGACTCCGGCATCGCTCCGTACGAGCAACTGCGCACCCGGCTCTCCGAGCTGGCCCGCTCCGGCGCGCTGCCGGTCGGCCACCGGCTCCCGACCGTACGCGGCTTCGCCGAGGAGCTGGGCCTCGCCGCCAACACCGTCGCGAAGGCATACCGGGCCCTGGAGGCGGACGGGGTGATCGAGACGAGGGGCCGCAACGGAACCTTCGTCGCGGCCGCGGGGGGAGCGGCGGAGCAGCGGGCCGCGGCCGCCGCCCAGCTCTACGCCATGACCGCCGAGCGGCTCGGTCTCACCCGGCAGCAGGCCCTGGCGCTGGCCGAGGACGCGGTGCGCGCCGCCTACCGGGACTGATCACGTGCGGGCCGGGGCGGCAGGGTGCGCGCCGCCCACGGGGACGCGGCCCCCGTGGCCGGGGAGCGGCTACAGGTACAGCCCGGCGTCGGCCCCCGCGCCCTGCTGCGGCACCGAGGCGGGGCCGATGCCCCGGCGCAGGGCGTACAGCTCGGCGAGGGAGTTGCCCTCCCGGCCCACCCCTTCCTCCGTGCCGAGCCAGGCCGCCGACTCCTGACGGGTCAGCGGGCCCACCTCGATCCTGGCCAGACAGCGGCCCGGCCGCACGACCGCCGGGTGCAGCCGCTCCAGGTCCTCGTTGGTGGTGACCCCCACCAGCACGTTGCGGCCCTGGCCCAGCAGACCGTCCGTCAGGTTCAGCAGGCGGGAGAGGGCCTGGCCCGCCGTGTGCTTGGCCTCGCCGCGGATCAGCTCGTCGCAGTCCTCCAGGAGCAGCAGCCGCCACCGGCCCTTGGCCGTGCCGTCGTCCTCGCCGATCGCGATGTCCATCAGATAGCCGACGTCGTTGAAGAGCCGCTCGGGGTCCAGGACGCAGTCGACCTGGCACCAGTCGCGCCAGGAGCGCGCCAGGGTGCGCAGCGCGGACGTCTTGCCGGTGCCGGGCGGGCCGTGCAGCAGGAGCAGCCGGCCCGCGATGTCGTCCGGGGTCACCTTCATCAGCCGGCCCATGGCCTCGGCCACCGGGGCGGTGTAGTTGGGGCGGACCTCGTCCCAGCTTCCGGCGGTGATCCGGCGGGTGGTGCGGTACGGGCCGCGGCGCGGGGAGACGTACCAGAAGCCCATGGTCACGTTGTCGGGCTGGGGTTCCGGCTCGTCCTGGGCCCCGTCCGTGGCCAGGCCGAGGACCTCCTCCGCGAGTTCGGCGCTGGTCGCGGTGACGGTGACGTCCGCGCCCCGGTTCCACCGGGAGGCCAGCAGGGTCCAGCCCTCGCCCTCGGCGAGCGTCGCGCTGCGGTCGTCGTCCCGGGCGGTCCGCAGCACCGTGGCGTCCGGCGGGAGCAGTGTCGCCCCGGCCTTGACCCGGTCGAGGGAGGAACTGTGCGAGTACGGCTGCTCGCCCGTCGCGAAGCGGCCGAGGAAGAGCGCGTCGACGACGTCGGACGGTGAATCGCTGTCGTCGACGGTGAGCCGGATCGGCAGAGCGGATTCGGGGGAGTCGGGCATGGCGCCCATGATCCGGCACGGAGGCACCCCGTGCACCCGGGTTTCACAGGCTCGCGGGGCCGGGGAACCGACGGGGCGACAGCGGCGCGTCAAGGAGCGCGCGTTGAACTCCCGGGGGCGGGCGGGAGCACGCCGTCCCTATTTTTGGCATGAACACTTCCGGTGGGGTGTGAGTGCTGCTACTACGGAGTAGGCAGTCATCCCCTGCTCAAGGAGGTCCCATGAAAATGTCCAGACTCGTGGCGTTCTCGTCCTCTCTCCTGCTCGGCGCCGCCCTCGCCCTCACCGGTGCCGGGGTCGCGAACGCCGACTCGTCCGCCGCGGCCGTCGATTACGTCGCCCTCGGCGACTCCTACTCCTCCGGCGTCGGGGCCGGCAGCTACGACGGCTCCAGCTGCAAGCGCAGCAGCCGTGCCCACCCCGCCCTCTGGGCGGCCGCCAACTCCCCCTCCTCGTTCCACTTCGCCGCCTGTTCCGGCGCCCGGACCGCAGACGTCACGAGCGGTCAGCTCGGCCGGCTGAACTCCTCGACCGATCTGGTCTCGATCTCCATCGGCGGCAACGACGCGGGCTTCGCCGACGTCATGACGACCTGTGTCCTTCAGTCCGAGGCCACCTGTCTCGACCGGATCGCCACCGCCCGCGCCTTCGTCGACTCCACCCTCCCCGGCCGGCTCGACTCCGTGTACACGGCCATCCGCTCCAAGGCCCCCTCCGCACAGGTCGTCGTCCTCGGCTACCCCCGCTTCTACCAGCTCGGCGGCGGCTGCTTCGCCGGTCTGAGCGAGAAGGAGCGCTCCGCCATCAACGGGGCGTCCGACCACCTCAACACGGCCACCGCCAAGCGGGCGGCGGACCACGGCTTCACCTTCGGCGACGTCAGGACGACCTTCGCCGGGCACGAGATCTGCTCGGGGAACGCCTGGCTGCACAGCGTGAACTGGCTCAACATCGGTGAGTCCTACCACCCGACCGCCGCCGGACAGTCGGGCGGCTACCTCCCCGTCCTCAACGCCGCTCTCTGACCGGAGACCCGCTCTCTCCGGCCGGAGGCTCGGCTCTCCGGCCGGGGCTCCTCCCGAACCGAGTGATTCAAGCCGAACTGTCCGTAGTCGCCCGGGAATCGCGCGGATTCAGTGACGGCGCGTCAACCTCCGTATGCGTGTGCGCCATCGCGTGGCCGGGATGCACGGGTGTCACCGCGGGACGATAGGGTTAACCTGCCCGGACCGGGTGCCCTCGTACGGGTGGGGAGTGACATGGAACAGATAACGGTGCGAAGCAGGCCGCGTGTGCCTGCCATCACATGCGGGAGCGGTGCGACCAGTACGCGCCTCGACCGCCATCTCGCGGTGCTCGGCGGCCCTGTCGTCCCGCAGCGCGAGTCGGCGGAAGCGACCCTGCTGATGCGTGAGCTGACCTCGCGTGATGCCGCGCACACCCGCCGGAGCAGGAGCGCACGCGTGTCGCTCTTCGCGCCGCTGCGGCGACTGCGGCGCTCACTCTTCGGCAGCCGCCGCTGACCCACGGCCCGGCACCGCACGTCTGGACCGGCCCACCGCTCGGGGCGGCTCAGGCGATCACTCCGTCCCGGCGCAGCACCGATGTCTGCCCGTCCGTCATCCCCAGGGCTCGCAGCAGCGCATCAGTGTGTTCGCCCAGCGCCGGTACGGCACCCATCCGAGCCTCCTCGCTCCCCGGCAGGGTGATCGGCGGGAGCAGCGCCCGCAACGGCCCCACCGGTGACTCCACTTCCCGCCACCGGTCCCGTGCCGCGAGCTGCGGATGCGCCGCCACATCAGCCACCGTGTTCAGCCGGGCGCAGGCGATGCCCGCCGCCTCCAGCCCGGCCAGCGCCTCCGCCCCCGTCAGACCCGCCAGCGCGCGGCCCACCGCCTCATCGGTGCGCTCCCGGTTCGCGGTGCGTGCCGCGTTCGTCGCGAAATCGGGATCGTCGGCCAACTCGGGCCGTCCCAGCACCTGTTCCGTCAGCCGCCGCCACTCCCGGTCGTTCTGCACGGACAGCAGCACCTGCTCGCCGTCGGCCGTGGAGAAGGCGTCATAGGGGGCGATCACCGAGTGCGCGAGACCGGTCCGCGCCGGGGCGGCCGAGCCGTGCGTCCCCTGGTGCAGTGGATGACCCATCCACTCGGCCAGGGCGTCCAGCATGGAGACCTCGACCGGTCCGCCCCGCCCGGTGGTCGCCCGCCGCAGCAGGGCCGCGAGCACCCCGGAGAACGCGTACATCGCCGCAGCGATGTCGGCCGCCGGAATGCCCGCCTTCACCGGCTGCTCCGCCGTCCCCGTCACCGAGACCAGCCCGGCCTCGCACTGCACGAGCATGTCGTACGCCCGCTTGTGCGCGTACGGCCCGGCCGCCCCGTAACCGGAGATGTCGACCGCCACCAGCCGTGGGTGCGCCGCGCAGAGCGAGGCGGCGTCGAGCCCGAGCCGGGCAGCCGCCCCCTGGGCCAGGTTCTGTACGAACACATCCGCGCCGGCCACGAGTTCACGGACGACCGCGAGACCGCGCGGATCCTTGAGATCGACGGCGAGGGACTCCTTGCCGCGGTTGCACCAGACGAAGTGCGAGGCGAGTCCGCGCGCCGCCGTGTCGTAGCCGCGCGCGAAGTCGCCGCCGTCCGGGCGCTCCACCTTGATGACCCTGGCTCCGAGGTCGGCGAGCTGCCGGGTGGCGAAGGGGGCGGCGACCGCCTGCTCGACGGCCACGACGGTGACGCCGTCCAGGGGAAGAGGGGATGTGTTCATGACCTGTGCATACCCGCTGACCGCCCCCCTCCGCCACCTCCGGGCCCTTCCACGCCCGCTACAGCAGTGCGAACTGCCCCTCCGGGCCCTCCTCCTGGAACCCGAGCACCGACGCGGGGCGCCGTGCCGAGGGCGGGACCGGCAGCACCCCCGCCGCCCGCAGCTCGGCGGGCTCGATCAGCGGCCCCGCCTCCAGCCGGGCGCACAGTTCGTCCCGGGACCCCGCCGTGCCGTCCAGCAACGCCAGTACGGTGATGAGCTCCAACAGCTCCGAGGTCCACTCCCGGGGCCAGCCGCGCGCGCCGACCGCCTCCAGACCGTCCGGGACCGTACCGTCCGGGGCGCGGCCCGCCGCAGCGGCGGCCCGGCGCCCGAACCAGAGCTCCAGCATCCGCACGCCGCCCACCGTGAACCCCCAGGCCGCCGCGGACACCGGCGAGATCCGGCCATCGTCGACGAGCAGCGCTTCGCTCGCGGCGTCGTGGACCAGCTCTGCGGGGCGGGCCGGCAGAGCGGCCCGCACATAGGGCCTGCGTCCGCCCGGCAGCCGGGGGCGCTCCCCGCCCCGGGCCCCGCGCGACTGGATGCGCAGCAGCTCACGGCCGAGCGCCACCCCCGAGGACCACACCTCCGCGTCGGCCGGCAACGCGACCCGGGGCCCGGTGGCGGAGGGCCGGGCGGCGGCCAGCACCCAGGCCAGCACCGCCTCCGGGGTGAACGCGTCCGGCTCGGCCCCGCCGAGCCGCTCGCGCAGCAGGCGCGGGAGTCCCGGCGCCAGGTTGGGTTCCGTGCCGCCGGGCCTGCGGTAGAGCGGCCGGATCCGGCCGGGCCGCCCGGCGGGGGAGTGCCCGTCCGGCAGCAGCGCGGTCACGGACAGGGCGGGGCCGGGGTCCTCGGGAGTGGAGCCGTGTTCGACCGCGAAGAGCTGCCGCCCGTCGGCCACCCGCCACAGCTCCGGACGGGCCGCGTCGATCAGCCGGTGGTCGGGGAGCAGCCACTGCTCGTCGTAGGGGCCGTGCAGGATGCGTACGGGGTCGGGGCAGGGACCCGGAGTCCGGGCGAAGCGTCCCGTTCCGGCGGACCGGCCCGGCAGGGCGGCGACCGAGGAGCGCGGCGTACGGGAGCGGGTGGACGCGAACAGCCGCTCCTGCTCGGCTGGGCCGGCCCCGGCCAGCCGTTCCCAGCGGGCCCGGAGCGCCGCGGGGTCGGGTCCGCTCACCCAGGCGCGGCCGGTTCGGAGCGGCCGTACGGACCAGGGCATCAGCTCGTCCAACGAGAAGGAGACGTCCCGCGGCGAGGACTCCGCGGCCCCGTCGTCCCCGGCCGTCGCCGCCGTTCCGCGCGCTGCCACCGAGCCGTCCTCCCCTGTCCGCCGACCGCCGTGACCCCTTCGCATCGTATCGGCGGGCGGCGTCCCCGCGGGGCGGGCCGTCAGTGGGCCTCCACCGTCACGGAGAAGGAGAACCGGTCGCCCCGGTAGCGGATCCGGGCCACGTCCACCACGCGCCCCTCCTCGTCGTACGTCACGCCGGTGTAGTGCAGGATCGGGCTGAGCAGCGGGACCTGGAGCAGTTCGGCGGTGACGGGGTCGGCGAGCCGGGCCTCCACCGTGTCGGTGATCCGGGAGATCCTCACCCCGACGACGTCGCGCAGGACCTTGGTCATCGGCCAGCGTTCCAGGTCGGCCACGTCGATCCGGGCGGCGACGTCGGGGCGCACCGCGTTCTCCGCCCAGTTGGTGGGCTCGTCGCTCTCGCCGTCGCGGCGCAGCCGCCGGTAGCAGGTCACCTCGGCGCAGTCCGGGAAGAACTCGGCGAGATCGCCGGGCACCGCTGTCGGACCGTGGCCGAGAACGGTCGTGGCCTCCCCGGACTGCTGGGCCACGATCGCGTCGACCGAGCCCAGCAGCCGGACCGGGGAGACCCGCCGGGCGCGCGGCTCGATGAACGTGCCGCGCCGCCGGTGCCGGCTGATCAGCCCCTCCGCCTCCAGCTCCTTCAGCGCCTGCCGCATCGTGAGCACGCTGACTCCGTAGTGCGCGGCGAGCTGCTCCTCGGTGGGCAGCCGGGCGGAGGCGTCCTGCGGGCGGCCCAGCACGGAGGCGCGCAGGGACTGGGAGACCTGGTACCAGAGCGGCAGCTTCCGGTTCAGGACGAGGGAGTCGGGGGCGAAGGCGGGCGGATGCTGCGGCGCCGGCTCCGCCCGGGCGTCCGCACCGGACCCGGCCGGGGTGTTCCCGGTGGTGTCCCCCCGGGCGTCCGCCCCGGCCTTTCCGCGGCTCTCTGTCACGTCGTCCCGTCCCCGTCCCCTCCGGCCTTCCGCCGTCTACGGCCGGAAGTTGCGGCTCAGACCCTGCCACACGTCGTCGTAGCCGCGCTGCAGGTGGTCGGCGGCAGCCGCCTGGGCGGTCGCCGTGACCGGCCAGCGGGTCTCGAACATGAAGGCCAGGCCGTCGTCGATCTTCTGGGGCTTCAGCTCCGCCGCGCTCGCCCGGTCGAAGGTCTCCCGGTCCGGTCCGTGCGCGGACATCATGTTGTGCAGGGAGCCGCCGCCGGGGACGAAGCCGTCCGCCTTCGCGTCGTACGCCCCCTCGATCAGGCCCATGTACTCGCTCATCACGTTGCGGTGGAAGTACGGCGGGCGGAAGGTGTCCTCACCGACCAGCCAGCGCGGTGCGAAGACGACGAAGTCCACCCCGGCCAGCCCCGGGGTCTCGGACGGCGAGGTCAGCACGGTGAAGATCGACGGGTCGGGGTGGTCGTAGCTGATCGTGCCGATCACGTTGAACCGGCGCAGGTCGTAGACGTACGGCGTGTGGTTGCCGTGCCAGGCCACCACGTCGAGCGGCGAGTGGTCGTAGGTCGCCGACCAGAGGTTCCCGCAGAACTTGTTGACCACCTCGACCGGGCCCTCGTGGCCCTCGTACGCGGCGACGGGCGCGAGGAAGTCCCGGGCGTTCGCCAGGCCGTTGGCGCCGATCGGGCCGAGGTCCGGCAGCGCGAAGGGGCGGCCGTAGTTCTCGCAGACGTATCCGCGCGCCGTCTCCTCCAGCAGCTCCACCCGGAAGCGGATCCCGCGCGGGATCAGCGCGACATGGCCCGGTTCGGCGCGGAGCAGGCCCAGTTCGGTGCGCAGCAGCAGTCCGCCGCTCTCCGGGACGATCAACAGCTCACCGTCGGAGTCGCTGAACACGCGGTCCGTCATGGAGGAGTCGGCGTGGTAGAGGTGGATCGCCATCCCGGCGCGCTGCGCGGCGTCGCCGTTGCCGCCGAGGGTCCACAGGCCGCTCAGGAAGTCCGTGCCGGGCGCGGGGTCGGGGAGCGGGTTCCAGCGCAGCCGGTTCGGGTCCGGCACGGTCTCGGTGAAGGGCGCCGAGCGCAGAGTGCCGTTGTCGGTGCGGGTGAACGCCGGGTGGGCTGCCGAGGGGCGGATCCGGTAGAGCCAGGAGCGGCGGTTGTCCGCGCGCGGCTCGGTGAAGGCGGAGCCGCTCAGCTGCTCCGCGTACAGCCCGAGCGGGGCGCGCTGGGGGGAGTTGCGGCCGTGCGGCAGCGCCCCGGGAACCGCCTCCGAGCTGTGCTCGTTGCCGAAGCCGGAGGAATACGTCAGCCCGTCGGCCGTCTTCCTCGCCTGGTCGATCGCGCTCATCCCGCACTCCCGGTGCCCAAGAGAATCCTCTGATCCGCCGGACGGCGAATCCTATGCACTACCGTAGGAATAGGAGCGGGGCACGTCAACGGCATACATCGCGCCATTCGCGGCGTGTCCGGGGAGAGGAGAGCCCCCGGGAGGCCGGCGGGCCGGGGGCGCTGCCGTTCACCGGGCCGAGGGGCACGGCATCATGGGGCCCGTGATCCACCTCAACCCGCATCTCCGTCGCGCCCCCGTGCAGCAGCGAAGCGCCGACCGCCTGGCCCGGATACTCGACTCCTGCGCCGGTCTCCTCGACGAAACCGGCTACGAGCAGCTCACCACCCGGGCCGTCGCCGAGCGTGCCGAAGTGCCGATCGGCTCCGTCTACCGGTTCTTCCCCAACAAGCGCGCGCTCGTGGACGCCCTCGCGCTGCGCAATCTGAACACCTACGCCGACCGCATCGCCGACCGGCTCGCGGCCCTGCCAGCCGCGGACTGGCGTGCCGCCATCGACGCGGTGCTGGACGAGTACCTGGCGATGAAGCGGAGCGTCCCCGGCTTCGCGCTCGTCGACTTCGGGCCGCCGCTTCCCGTCGAGGGCGCGGCCGACGACGCCAACCGGCGTCTGGCGGACCGGCTGGCCGCACTGCTCTCCGGCCACCTCGGCCGCCGGGCCGACGAGGGGCTGTCCCGGGTGATCCTGGTGAGCGTCGAGGCCGCCGACGCGCTGCTCCAACTCGCCTTCCGCACCGAAGCGTCGGGGGACGCGGCCATCATCGCCGAGACCCGGACCCTGGTCCGCTCCTACCTCGCCCAGACGCTCGACTGAACGGAGCCCCTGGCCGGGGGCTCCGTTCGCCCGCTTCCGCTTCTCCTCGGCGCAACACCTCCCCAGCGTGCGTACCGGTCGGTATGCTCAACCCGGCCGGGTGCCAGCCCGGCCCATGTCCGCGCGCCGCCGCCGCAGCCGCCCCGGGGAGGGCCCATGTCCCACGACTCCCGCACCGCACCGCGTATCTGCCCCCTCTGCGAGGCCACCTGCGGCCTCACCCTCACCATCGAGGGGACCACCGTCACCGGTGCGCGCGGAGACCGCGACGACATCTTCAGCCGGGGCTTCATCTGCCCCAAGGGAGCTTCCTTCGGAGGGCTCGACGCCGACCCCGACCGGCTGCGCGTCCCCCTGGTGCGCGGTGAGGACGGGGAGCTGCGCGAGGCCGCCTGGAGCGAGGCGTTCGATCTGATCGCCGCCCGGATGCCGGACCTGCTGAAGGCCCACGGGCCGAGCGCCGTCGGTGTGGTCCTCGGCAACCCCAACGTGCACACCATGGCGGGCTCCCTCTACCCGCCCCTGCTGCTCGCCGCTCTGCGCACCCGCAACGTGTTCACCGCGAGCACGCTGGACCAGATGCCCAAGCACGTCTCCAGCGGCCTGCTCTTCGGGGACGCGCACGCCATCCCCGTACCGGACCTCGACCGCACCGACCACCTCCTGCTGATCGGCGCCAACCCGCTGGAGTCCAACGGCAGTCTCTGCACCGCCCCCGACTTCCCGGGCCGGCTCAAGGCCCTGCGCAGTCGCGGCGGCACCCTCACCGTCATCGACCCGCGCCGCACCCGCACCGCCCGCCTCGCCGACCGGCACGTCGCGATCCGGCCTGGCGCGGACGCACTCCTGCTGGCCGCGCTCGCGCGCACCCTCCTGGCGGAGAAGCTCGCCGACCCCGGTCCGCTCGCGGAACACCTGGAGGGCCTCGACGAACTCGCCACCGCCCTGGTGGACTTCACCCCGGAGGCCGTCGCCGCCGCCTGCGACGTGGACGCCGAAACCATCACCGCCATCGCCCGCGAACTCGCCGCCGCCCCCACCGCGGCCGTCTACGGGCGCATCGGCAGCTGCACCGTCGAGCACGGCACCCTCGCCAGCTGGCTGGTGGACGTCCTCAACATCCTCACCGGCAACCTCGACCGTCCCGGCGGCGCGCTGTTCCCGCTCTCCGCCACCGCGCGCGCCCCCCGCGCCGCCGGCCCGGGCAAAGGCTTCGCGCTGGGCCGCTGGTCGAGCCGGGTATCCGGACATCCCGAGGCCAAGGGCGAGCTGCCGATGGCCGCCCTCGCCGAGGAGATCGACACCCCGGGCGAGGGCCGCATCCGCGCCCTGGTGGTCATCGCGGCCAACCCCGTGCTCTCCGCGCCCGACGGCGACCGGCTGGACGCGGCCCTCGCCGACGGGCTCGACTTCATGGTCAGCGTCGACCCGTACCTCAACGAGACCTCCCGGCACGCCGATGTCGTCCTGCCCCCGCCGCCGCCCTCGCAGAGCGCCCACTTCGACTTCGCGTTCAACTCCTTCGCCGTGCACAACCAGGTCCGCTACACCCCTGCCGCCGTTCCCCTGGAGGACGGGCGGATGGACGAGAGCGAGATCCATGCCCGCCTCGTCCTCGCGGTGAGCGGCATGCACGGCGCGCCGCCCTCCGCCGTGGACGACCTGGCCATCGACGCCGCGCTCACCCGGGCCGCGGCCCCGAAGGAGCTGGCCGCCGGACTGACCGGCGCGGACGGGCCCGAACGGCGCCTGGACCTGATGCTGCGCCTCGGCCCGTACGGGCTGACGCTGGAGCAGCTCCTCGCCCACCCGCACGGCATCGACCTCGGCCCGCTGAAGCCCCGCGTCCCCGAGGTCCTGCGCACCCGCTCCGGCCGCATCGAACTGCTCCCGGAGCCGATCGCCGCCGACCTGCCGCGCCTGCGCCGGGCGCTCGGCGGCCGGCCCGCCCCGCTCGTCCTCGTCGGCCGCCGCCATCTGCGCTCCAACAACAGCTGGATGCACAACGTCGGCTCGCTCGCCGGCGGGTCCAACGTCTGCACCCTCCAGATCCACCCCGACGACGCGGCCCGCCTCGGACTCGTGGACGGGGCCACCGCCCGGATCGAGGCGTCGGGCGGCGGGATCGAGGCCCCCGCCGAGATCACCGACACCGTGCGCAGCGGGGTGGTGAGCCTGCCGCACGGGTGGGGCCACAGCCGTCCCGGCACCCGCATGGCGGTCGCCGCCGCCCACCCGGGGGCGAACGTGAACCAACTGCTCGACGGCACGCTCCTGGATCCGCTGTCCGGCACCGCCGTCCTGAACGCCATCGCGGTCTCCGTGACCCCCGCTCTTTGACATCACCGTGTTGACCTGGGGTTTTGCTCGTATTGCTCACACGTCGACATCTTGTTAACGCCGCGAGAGCGCCCCTAACGTCATCCGGACCGCCGAGACCGGTGGGAGTTCAAGGATGAACGTTAGGTATCCCCATGCTGACAATCCTCGGCTTCGCCATGATCGCGACCTTCCTGGTCCTGATCATGACGAAGAAGATGTCGCCGATCGCGGCGCTGGTACTGATCCCCGCACTGTTCTGTGTCGCCGTCGGACAGGGAGCGCGGCTCGGCGACTACGTCATCGAAGGCGTCGGCAACCTCGCGCCCACCGCCGCCATGCTGATGTTCGCCATCGTCTACTTCGGCGTGATGATCGACGTCGGCCTGTTCGACCCGGTCGTCCGGGGCATCCTGAGGTTCTGCCGGGCCGACCCGATGCGCATCGTCGTCGGTACGGCGGTGCTCGCCGCGATCGTCTCGCTCGACGGCGACGGCTCCACCACCTTCATGATCACCGTCTCGGCGATGTATCCCCTCTACAAGCGCCTCAAGATGAGCCTGGTCGTCATGACCGGCGTCGCGGCCACCGCCAACGGCGTCATGAACACCCTCCCCTGGGGCGGCCCCACCGCCCGTGCCGCCACCGCCCTCGAGCTGGACGCCTCCGAGATCTTCGTGCCGATGATCCCGGCGCTGGCCATGGGGCTGCTCGCCGTGTTCGTGCTGGCGTACGTCCTCGGTCTCCGGGAGCGCAAGCGCCTGGGGACGCTCACGCTCGACGAGGCGCTCGCGCGGGAGCCGGAGACCGTGGCCGCCGGGGCGGGCGGCGCCGGGGCGGGCGGCGCCGGCGGCGAGGACAGCCTCCGCAAGGCCGCCTCCGGCTCGGCGGGTGGTACGGAGACCGACGCCGACACCGGCCCCGAGGACGCGGACGGGGACGACGACGCGTTCCAGGGCCTCGACCCGAACCGGTCCACCCTGCGCCCGAAGCTCTACTGGTTCAACGCCGGACTCACCGCCGCCCTCCTGACCGCGATGATCATGGCACTGATGCCGATCCCGGTGCTCTTCCTGCTCGGGGCGGCCCTCGCGCTCACCGTCAACTTCCCCCACATGCCCGACCAGCGGGCCCGCATCGCCGCGCACGCCGACAACGTCCTCAACGTCTCCGGCATGGTCTTCGCCGCCGCCGTCTTCACCGGAGTCCTCACCGGCACCGGCATGGTCGAGAACATGGCCGACTGGGTCGTCGGCGCGGTCCCCGACGCGATGGGCCCGCACATGGCCATCGTCACCGGCCTGCTCAGCCTGCCGCTCACCTACTTCATGTCCAACGACGGCTTCTACTTCGGCGTCCTGCCCGTCCTCGCCGAGGCCGGCGCGGCCCACGGGGTGTCGCCGCTGGAGATCGCGCGTGCCTCCCTGGCCGGCCAGGCCCTGCACATGTCCTCCCCGCTCGTGCCCGCCGTGTACGTCCTCGTCGGCATGGCGAAGGTCGAGTTCGGCGACCACACCCGCTTCACCGTCAAGTGGGCCGTGCTCACCTCGCTCGTGGTGCTCGGGGCGGGCATCGTCTTCGGCATCATGTGAGGACACCCGGACCACGGGCCGGCCCCGGGCGGGGCCCGGCCCGGCTCAGCGCCCCGTCGAGCCGTCGATCAGCTCGCGGAGGATGTCCGCGTGACCGGCGTGGCGGCCGGTCTCCTCGATCATGTGCGTGAGGGCCCACCGGGTGCTGGGAGCGGGGTCCTCCGGCCGCCGGCGGGGCACCGGCGCGCCGGGACCGGTGCACGTGTCGAGTACGTCATTGGCCTCCGCGACCGCCTCCCGGTAGCGGGCGACGACCTCGGCCACGCCGTCCGCGGGGGCGGCGTGGAAGGTCGCCGGCCAGTCGGCGACCCGCTCCCCGAGGAACAGGGACCGTTCGACGGACGTCAGATGGTTGAGCAGGCCGAGCAGATTCGTGCCCGAGGGCGCCCCGGCGGTGCGGACCTCCGGTTCCGGGGCCCCCTCGACCTTCGCGGCGACGGAGTCGCGCAGGTAGTCGAGGAAGCCGCGCAGTACCTCGGTCTCGCTGCCCCCGGTCCGGGGCGGCGGGGTGTCCCGGCGGCGTCGGGGGCGGGGTGCGACGGTCATGGTGGCTCCGTAAGGTGTTAGGCGGCCCGGGAGGGCCGGATGTGGCTGATGGTGTCTTGCCATTTGTGGCTCCCAAGGAGTGGCCGTCCGG
>NZ_JBIVTR010000026.1:0-80015 GCF_044756785.1 Streptomyces sp. NPDC091649
GACGGTTCGCCGACCTCGGCCTCGGTCACGTTGTTGCTGGTCATCGATGCATCTTCCATGATCGGGAGTTACACCGAACGTTTTACAGTCCCGTTCCAGCTGTCCGCACGGCCTCCACACACGAGTCCGAGCCGACGCCGAACGCAAAAAGGGCCCTGGTCAATGACCAGGGCCTTCATCAAAGAGCGGGTGACGAGAATCGAACTCGCGCTCTGAGCTTGGGAAGCTCATGTTCTACCATTAAACTACACCCGCGAGGCGCGCCGATCACCGGCGCTGCATCGTTCCACACTCTACCCCATGCCAGGCCCCCGGCGGATGAGCCGTGGGGCCTTCGCGTTGTGTGTCCGGTTGGAGTGGGTGGGTGGGTGGAGCGGGCGGGTGGAGCGTGCGGGTGGACGGGAGTGTGGTGGGCGGGAGTTGGGGGCGTAGCGTGGGTGGTCGGAGTGCCGCGTGAGGTGGCGTCCTGTTCATCCCCTAATGTGGCGTTCTCGTCCATATGTGGTTGGGGAAGGGACTTGATGGAGTCGATGGAGCGCACCGTCGTCCGCTGTGCCGCAGGGCACGTTTTCGCTACGCCGTCGTTCCCGATGCAGCAGCTCGGGTCCGACCGGATCGGGCCCGGGAGACTGATCCGGTGTCCTCGGTGTGCGCGGTTGCGGCAGGCCGTGCCGGTGGCGTTCGGGAAGCGGTAGGCGACACATCTCGGTGCACGGAGGCGTTTCCGGCCCTGCCCCAGTCGGTCGTGGCCGGCAGGAGCGTCGTCGCCGGACGGTGGTAGCCGGCGGCGGCCGCGCCGGGCGCCGGGCGCGTAGGCGGTAGCGGTAGGTGAAGAGGGCGTAGGCGGCTGGGCGGCGGAGGGGGTTTCGGCAGGCGCGCGGGTGGTCCGGTTGGGGCGGGCTCGCGCGTTCTGCGTATCCTCGGGACGTGCTTCTCTCAGACAAGGACATCCGGGCCGAGATCGACTCCGGCCGCGTCCGTATTGATCCGTACGACCCTTCGATGGTGCAGCCGTCGAGCATCGACGTGCGGCTGGACCGCTACTTCCGGGTGTTCGAGAACCACCGGTACCCGCATATCGACCCCGCCGTGGAACAGCCCGACCTGACCCGCACGGTCGAGCCGGAGGGCGACGAGGCGTTCATCCTGCACCCCGGGGAGTTCGTGCTGGCGTCCACGTACGAGGTGATCTCGCTCCCCGACGATCTGGCTTCGCGGCTGGAGGGCAAGAGTTCGCTCGGGCGGCTCGGGCTGGTGACGCACTCGACGGCCGGGTTCATCGACCCGGGGTTCTCCGGGCACGTGACCCTGGAGCTGTCCAACCTCGCCACGCTGCCGATAAAGCTGTGGCCGGGCATGAAGATCGGGCAGCTGTGCCTGTTCAAGCTGACCTCGTCGTCCGAGTTCCCGTACGGATCCGAGCGGTACGAGTCGCGGTACCAGGGGCAGCGGGGCCCGACGGCCTCGCGGTCGTTCCAGAACTTCCATCGGACCCAGGTGTGATGAACCATGGCGAGTGACGTGCGGGAGAACCTGACCTACGAGGGTTTCGGGCGGGCGGTGCGCGAGCTGGCGCAGGCCGTCGCCGACGACGGGTACGAGCCCGATGTGGTGCTGAGCATCGCGCGCGGTGGCGTGTTCGTCGCGGGCGGGCTCGCTTACGCACTGGACTGCAAGAACATCCACCTGGTCAATGTGGAGTTCTACACGGGCGTCGGGACCACGCTGGAGATGCCCGTCATGCTGGCGCCGGTGCCCAACGCGATCGACTTCTCCGAGAAGAAGGTCCTGATCGCCGACGACGTCGCCGACACCGGCAAGACGCTGAAGCTCGTCCACGACTTCTGCGTCGACCATGTCGCCGAGGTGCGCAGCGCCGTCATCTACGAGAAGTCCCACTCCCTCGTGAAGTGCGAGTACGTGTGGAAGAAGACCGATCAGTGGATCAACTTCCCGTGGAGCGTCGAGAAGCCCGTCGTGCGGCGGAGCGGGCAGGTCCTCGACGCTTAGGAAGCGTGATGGTTCCGGGCGCCTGGAAAGGCGCGTGGAGAACGGAAAAGGCCCCTGGCTCGCGTAACGCGGTCCAGGGGCTTTTTCGCGCGGTCGCTCAGATCGTGCCCAGTTTGATGATCGACAGCAGCGCGATCAACTGGATCGCCGAGGCTCCCAGCGCCTTGGGCCACGGCAGGTCGTGCGACTTGCTGACCATCGAGGTGAACAGCGCCCCGGCCGCCAGCCAGGTCACCCAGCCCACGATCTGGACCAGGGAGTTCTCGCCGCCCAGGAAGAGGGCGAAGAGGAGGCGCGGCGCGTCGGTCATCGACATGATCAGCATCGACAGGCCCACGGTCGGCTGCCACGAGCCCGTTCCGCCGAGCTGGCGGGCCAGGGTGTGGGTCACCGCGCCGAGGACCAGGCCGCCGAGGACGAAGCCGACGCCGGTGAACAGGACGTACGGGATGGCCGTCGAGATCGTCGCGTTGATCGCTTCTTCGCGCGCCTGGTCGAAGCCGAACAGCGCGAGCAGGCCGTAGACGAACGTGACGACGAGCGCCGGGCCCCAGACCGGGTAGTCCCGCATCTGCCAGAACGTCGGCCCCGGGCGCGTGACGATGCCGGTCAGCAGTTCCTTCCAGCGCAGCCGCGGGCCCGCCGGCGGGGCGGGGGCGGAACCGGCCTGGTAGGTGTTGCCGTCGCCGTAGGCGTCCTCGTCCACGCGGAACGCCTGCGTGTGACCCGGGTTGTTGGCGTACGGGTCGTGGGGTGCCGGGTCCGCGTACGGGTCGCCGAAGTACTCCGGCTCGCCGTGACCGTGCCCGCCCCGGGCGTGGTGTCCGCCGTGCCCGCCCTGTCCGGGGCCCGCGTAGCCGCCGGTGTTGTACGGGGGGCCCTGCGGGGCTCCGTACGGGGGTGGCGCGGCGCCGTGGCCGGGGGGTCCTCCTGCCGTCGGCCACGGCTGAGCACCGTACGGCGGCTGTGGTGCCTGCCCTCCGTACGGCTGCTGCCGCTGCTGCTGCGGTTGTTGCGGGGTGCGGTTGTCCCGGCCGCGTCCGATCCTGAATCCAGCCACCCGTCGAACGTACCTGGTCCCCGGCGGTGGCGGGCCGGGGGCGGGGGAACCCGCGGGCCATTGCGGCCGACCTGTGACATCCCCTAAGGGCTCCCGGGGGCCTCGGGGAGGGGGAGTTCAGGGGTGGGACAGCGCCGTGGAGAAGGCGAGTACCGGAGCGTCCGTGTTACCTGCCGTGTCGAGGGCGATCAGGTCCTGGCCCTGGCCCTGGCCTTGGTCGTGATCCTGTTACTGGTCCTGGCGTTCGCCTCGGTACGTCCGCACCACCGTGTCCGGCTCCTTGTCGCCGTCGCCGTCGCCGTCGCCGTTGCCGTTGCCGTCGCCGTCGCCGTCGCCGTCGCCGTGGCTGTCGCTGTCGTCGGACTGGCCGTGGCCCCCGCACGGAAAAGCGGCCGGTCCCGCCCCCGAGGCAGGTCCGGCCGCTCATCGCGTGTACCGCTTTACGTCGTTATGTCACTTCTCGTGCTGGTGTCCTGTGCTGGTGATGCGTTGCTTCCCGTGCCGCGTCACTTCGCCGGTTCGGGCTCCGGCGCGTTCGCCTGATCCTGGTCCCCCGCCGGGTCGGCCGGGGTCTTCACCGATTCCAGGAGGAGCTGGGAGACGTCCACGACCTGGATGGACTCCTTGGCCTGGCCGTCGTTCTTCTTGCCGTTGACCGAGTCGGTCAGCATGACGAGGCAGAAGGGGCAGGCGGTGGAGACGATGTCCGGGTTGAGGGCGAGAGCCTCGTCGACGCGCTCGTTGTTGACGCGCTTGCCGATCCGCTCCTCCATCCACATCCGTGCGCCGCCGGCGCCGCAGCAGAAGCCGCGCTCCTTGTGGCGGTGCATCTCCTCGTTCCGCAGCCCCGGGACGTTCGCGATGATCTCGCGCGGCGGCGTGTAGATCTTGTTGTGCCGGCCCAGGTAGCAGGGGTCGTGGTACGTGATCAGGCCCTCGACCGGGGTCACCGGGATCAGCTTGCCCTCGTCGATGAGGTGCTGGAGCAGCTGGGTGTGGTGGATGACCTCGTACTCGCCGCCGAGCTGCGGGTACTCGTTCGCGATCGTGTTGAAGCAGTGCGGGCAGGTCGCGACGATCTTCTTGGACGACTTGGGCTTCTTCGTCTCCGGCTCGACGTTGCCCTCGTCGTCGAAGGACTCGCCGTACGCCATGTTCAGCATGGCCACGTTCTCCTGGCCGAGCTGCTGGAACAGCGGCTCGTTGCCCAGGCGGCGGGCGGAGTCCCCGGTGCACTTCTCGTCGCCGCCCATGATCGCGAACTTGACGCCCGCGATGTGCAGCAGCTCCGCGAATGCCTTCGTGGTCTTCTTGGCCCGGTCCTCCAGGGCGCCCGCGCAGCCGACCCAGTACAGGTAGTCGACCTCGGTGAGGTCCTCGACGTCCTTCCCGACGATCGGGACCTCGAAGTCGACCTCCTTGGTCCACTCGACGCGCTGCTTCTTGGCCAGCCCCCAGGGGTTGCCCTTCTTCTCCAGGTTCTTGAGCATCGTGCCCGCCTCGGACGGGAACGCGGACTCGATCATCACCTGGTAGCGGCGCATGTCGACGATGTGGTCGATGTGCTCGATGTCGACCGGGCACTGCTCCACGCAGGCGCCGCAGGTGGTGCAGGACCAGAGGACGTCCGGGTCGATGACGCCGTTCTCCTCGGCGGTGCCGATGAGGGGGCGCTCGGCCTCCGCGAGGGCGGCGGCCGGGACGTCCTTGAGCTGCTCCTCGGTGGCCTTCTCGTTGCCCTCCATGTCCTTGCCGCCGCCGGCCAGGAGGTAGGGGGCCTTGGCGTGCGCGTGGTCGCGCAGCGACATGATCAGGAGCTTCGGCGAGAGCGGCTTGCCGGTGTTCCACGCGGGGCACTGGGACTGGCAGCGGCCGCACTCGGTGCAGGTGGAGAAGTCGAGGATGCCCTTCCAGGAGAACTGCTCGACCTGGGAGACGCCGAAGGTGTCGTCCTCGCCCGGGTCCTCGAAGTCGATCTCCTTGCCGCCCGAGGTCATGGGCTGGAGTGCGCCCAGGGCCACCTCGCCGTCGGCGTTCCGCTTGAACCAGATGTTCGGGAAGCCGAGGAAACGGTGCCAGGCGACACCCATGTTGGTGTTGAGCGAGACCGTGATCATCCAGATCAGCGAGGTGCCGATCTTGATCATCGCGACGAAGTAGATGAGCGTCTGGAGGGTGCTGAGGCTCAGCCCCTTGAAGGCGAGGACCAGCGGGTACGAGACGAAGTACGCGGGGCCGTAGCTCTCGACGTGGTGGATCGCGCCCTCCAGGCCGCGCAGCACCAGGATCGCGAGGCCGATGATCAGGATGACGTACTCGACGAAGTACGCCTGCCATGCCTTCGAGCCCGCGAAGCGAGACTTGCGGCCGGCCCGGGAGGGCAGGTTCAGCAGCCGGATCGCCATCAGCGTCACGATGCCGACGACCGTCATCAGCCCGATGAACTCGATGTACATCTCGAACGGCAGGAAGGTGCCGATGATCGGCAGCACCCAGTCCGCCTGGAAGAGCTGCCCGTACGCCTGGAGCAGCGTGGGCGGAAGTGTCAGGAAGCCGATGGCGACGAACCAGTGGGCGAAGCCGACGATCCCCCACCGGTTCATCCGGGTGTGGCCGAGGAACTCCTTGACCAGGGTGATCGTCCGCTGCTTGGGGGCGTCGGTGCGGCTGCCTGCTGGTACGGGCTGTCCCAGACGGACGAAGCGGTAGATCTGCGCGACGGCTCGGGTGATGAGCGCAACGCCGACGACCGTCAGCACCAGCGACACAATGATCGCGGCGAGTTGCATTTCGGGGCTCCTCGGGCCTGCGAGAGCGGGATCCTGTGACTACTACCCACTACTACTAAGCAGTAACTTAATTAGTCTGTGCTGACACTATCCACTTATTCCACCGCGCTGTAGCCAGGTCGTCGGTGATCTGTGTCGCTCAGGGGTGCCTTGGTTCGGCGGGCCTTCCGGAGCAGCGTCCCCACGGGGTGGCGCGCGGCTTCGGCGAGGATCGCCAGGTCGAGCACTACTCCATGGTGCTCTGCGTAGTGCTGGTCCAGCAGGGCGGGGTCGTCCCACGGCATGCCGGACCGTGAGCGCACCTGCGCCAGTCCGGTCAGCCCCGGGCGCAGCTCCTGCCGCCACTGCCGGGCGCCGGGCCCCGCCGCCCGCGGGTCGCCGGGGGCGAGCGGGACGGGGCCGACCAGGGACAGATCGCCCCGGACGACGTGGGGCAGCCGCGAGAACAGGTCCAGCCGGAGTCTGCGGGTGCGCAGGCTGCGCAGTTCGAAGACCCGGCCGCCCAGGCCGGTCCGGGGCCGGCGGTCCCAGGCCCCGCCCGGGGTGCGCCGCACGGTCAGGACGAGGGCCGCTACGGCGACGGCGGGGGCGGTCAGGGCCAGCAGGGCGGTGCCGAGGAGCAGGTCGAGCACGCGTTCGGCCGGGGTGCGCGGAGCGAGGCGGTCCGCCAGCCGCCCGGCCCGGTCGGTGATGCCGGTCAGGTGTACGGCGGAGCGGGAGGGGAAGTGGCCCCTGGCCGTCCCCGTCGCCGCGCGGGGCCGAGGGGTTCGCCGGTCCCCGCGGGCGCTCCTTCGGTCCGTCCGGTCCGTCTGGTTCTTCCGCCGTACGCGCGGCTTCCTCGCGTTCTGCATCGCGCCCGCCCGGGGTTCGAGGTTCGATGGTGTGACGATCCACGGTGAAACCTGCCGGTCGGCGACGGTTGCGACCGTCTCACGGCATTTTGTGCCAGAACGATCCCATGGTGAGACGGTGGGACGGGTGGTGCGCGAGGGGTGTGGCGTGCGCGGGTGCGGCCGTGAGGGGGCGGAGACCGGCGGGCTGAGCCCGGCTGTGCTGTGTCTGAGCACATAAGTTGAGCGTAAGCGACTCAGGTCTGTTGACTCCGGGAGCGGCGTCATGCATCCTTGAGTCAGATCCACTCAAGTAGTCAGTTGGAGGAATTGAAATGGCACGTGCGGTCGGCATCGACCTGGGCACGACTAACTCCGTCGTCAGCGTTCTCGAAGGCGGCGAGCCCACCGTCATCACCAACGCCGAGGGCGCCAGGACCACGCCGTCCGTCGTCGCCTTCGCCAAGAACGGCGAGGTGCTCGTCGGCGAGGTCGCGAAGCGCCAGGCGGTCACCAACGTCGACAGGACCATCCGCTCCGTCAAGCGCCACATGGGCACTGACTGGAAGATCGACCTGGACGGCAAGAGCTTCAACCCGCAGCAGATGAGCGCCTTCATCCTGCAGAAGCTGAAGCGTGACGCCGAGTCCTACCTGGGCGAGAAGGTGACCGACGCGGTCATCACCGTCCCGGCGTACTTCAACGACTCCGAGCGTCAGGCGACCAAGGAGGCCGGTGAGATCGCGGGCCTGAACGTCCTGCGCATCGTCAACGAGCCGACCGCCGCCGCCCTGGCGTACGGCCTCGACAAGGACGACCAGACGATCCTCGTCTTCGACCTCGGCGGCGGCACCTTCGACGTGTCCCTCCTGGAGATCGGCGACGGCGTCGTCGAGGTGAAGGCCACCAACGGTGACAACCACCTCGGTGGCGACGACTGGGACCAGCGCGTCGTCGACTACCTGGTGAAGCAGTTCGCCAACGGACACGGTGTGGACCTGTCCAAGGACAAGATGGCTCTCCAGCGTCTCCGCGAGGCCGCGGAGAAGGCGAAGATCGAGCTCTCGTCCTCGACCGAGACCACGATCAACCTGCCGTACATCACGGCGTCCGCCGAAGGCCCGCTGCACCTGGACGAGAAGCTCACGCGCTCGCAGTTCCAGCAGCTGACCGCGGACCTGCTGGACCGCTGCAAGACCCCGTTCCACAACGTCATCAAGGACGCGGGCATCCAGCTCTCCGAGATCGACCACGTCGTTCTCGTCGGTGGCTCCACCCGTATGCCCGCCGTCGCCGAGCTCGTCAAGGAGCTGACCGGCGGCCAGGAGGCCAACAAGGGTGTGAACCCGGACGAGGTCGTCGCCATCGGCGCCTCGCTCCAGGCCGGTGTCCTCAAGGGCGAGGTCAAGGACGTCCTGCTCCTCGACGTCACCCCGCTCTCCCTCGGCATCGAGACCAAGGGAGGGATCATGACGAAGCTCATCGAGCGCAACACCACGATCCCGACCAAGCGCTCCGAGATCTTCACGACGGCCGAGGACAACCAGCCGTCCGTGCAGATCCAGGTCTACCAGGGCGAGCGCGAGATCGCGGCGTACAACAAGAAGCTCGGGATGTTCGAGCTGACCGGCCTGCCGCCCGCCCCGCGTGGCGTGCCGCAGATCGAGGTCGCCTTCGACATCGACGCCAACGGCATCATGCACGTCGCCGCCAAGGACCTCGGCACCGGCAAGGAGCAGAAGATGACCGTCACCGGCGGCTCCTCGCTGCCGAAGGACGAGGTCAACCGGATGCGCGAAGAGGCCGAGAAGTACGCGGAGGAGGACCACGCCCGCCGCGAGGCCGCCGAGTCGCGCAACCAGGGCGAGCAGCTCGTCTACCAGACGGAGAAGTTCCTCAAGGACAACGAGGACAAGGTCCCCGCGGACGTGAAGACGGAGGTGGAGACCGCCGTCGGCGAGCTGAAGGAGAAGCTCAAGGGCGAGGACTCCGCCGAGATCCGCACGGCCACCGAGAAGGTCGCGGCCGTCTCCCAGAAGCTGGGCCAGGCGATGTACGCCAACGCCCAGGCCGAGGGTGCGGCCCCGGGCGCCGAGGCTCCGGGCGACGCCCAGGCCAAGGCCGACGACGACGTCGTCGACGCCGAGATCGTGGACGACGAGAAGGACTCCAAGGGAGGTGCGGCGTGACCGAGGAGACTCCGGGCTTCGAGGAGAAGCCCGACGTCCCCTCCGGCGCCACCCCTGATGACGCCGAGCCGAAGGCCGCCGACCCCTCCGAGGAGGAGGCGGCGGCCCCGGCCGGGGACACCGACCCGACCGTCGGTCTGACAGCGGAGCTGGACCAGGTGCGCACCGCGCTCGGTGAGCGCACCGCGGACCTCCAGCGGCTCCAGGCCGAGTACCAGAACTACCGTCGCCGCGTCGAGCGGGACCGGGTGACGGTCAAGGAGATCGCTGTCGCGAACCTCCTGTCCGAGCTGCTGCCCGTGCTCGACGACGTCGGCCGCGCACGGGAACACGGCGAGCTCGTCGGCGGCTTCAAGTCGGTCGCCGAATCGATGGAGACCGTCGTCGCGAAGCTGGGCCTCCAGCAGTTCGGCAAGGAGGGCGAGCCCTTCGACCCGACGATCCACGAGGCTCTGATGCACAGCTACGCGCCGGACGTCACCGAGACGACCTGCGTGGCGATCCTGCAGCCGGGGTATCGCATCGGCGAGCGCACCATCCGCCCCGCGCGGGTGGCCGTCGCCGAGCCGCAGCCGGGCGCCACGCCCGCCGCGGCCAAGGAAGAGAAGACAGACGACGAGGAGAGCGGTGGCACCGAGGAGGTCTGACGGGAGCCCGTCCGACCACCACGCTGCACACCGACCGGCCCGGCGGCCGGCCCACGGGCCGGCCGCTCGGCCGATCGTCCGGAAGGAGGGACGTCGATGAGCACGAAGGACTTCGTCGAGAAGGACTACTACAAGGTTCTCGGCGTCCCCAAGGACGCCACCGACGCCGAGGTCAAGAAGGCGTACCGGAAGCTCGCCCGCGAGTTCCACCCGGACGCCAACAAGGGTGACGCCAAGGCCGAGGAGCGCTTCAAGGAGGTGTCCGAGGCGAACGACGTCCTCGGTGACCCCAAGAAGCGCAAGGAGTACGACGAGGCGCGCGCGCTCTTCGGCAACGGCGGCTTCCGCCCCGGCCCCGGTGGTGCGGGCGGCAACTTCAACTTCGACCTGGGCGACCTCTTCGGAGGGGGAGCCCCGGGTGGCGGACAGGGCGGCGCGGGCGGCGGCTTCGGCGGCGGTGGCGGTCTCGGCGACGTCTTCGGCGGGCTGTTCAACCGCGGCGGCGCGGGCACCCGCGTCCAGCCGAAGCGCGGCCAGGACATCGAGTCCGAGGTGACGCTCAGCTTCACCGAGGCGGTCGACGGGGCCACGGTCCCGCTGCGGATGTCGAGCCAGGCACCCTGCAAGGCGTGCTCGGGCACCGGCGACAAGAACGGCACCCCCAGGGTCTGCCCGACCTGTGTCGGCACCGGTCAGGTCTCGCGCGGCAGCGGCGGCGGCTTCTCGCTCACCGACCCCTGCGTGGACTGCAAGGGCCGGGGCCTCATCGCCCAGGACCCCTGCGATGTCTGCAAGGGCAGCGGCCGGGCGAAGTCGGCGCGCACCATGCAGGTGAGGATTCCGGCGGGCGTCTCCGACGCCCAGCGGATCCGGCTGCGCGGCAAGGGCGGCGCGGGCGAACGCGGCGGCCCGGCAGGCGACCTCTACGTCGTCGTCCACGTCGACGCCCACCCGGTCTTCGGCCGCAAGGGCGACAACCTCACGGTCACCGTGCCCGTCACCTATCCGGAGGCGACGCTCGGCGGCGAGGTGAAGGTCCCCACTCTCGGCGGCCCCCCGGTCACCCTGAAGCTCCCCGCCGGCACCCCCAACGGACGTACGATGCGCGCCCGGGGCAAGGGCGCGGTGCGCAAGGACGGCACCCGCGGCGACCTGTTGGTCACCGTGGAGGTGGCGGTCCCCGGGGACCTGGGCCAGGAGGCCCGGGACGCCCTGGAGGTCTACCGGAAGGCGACCGCGGACGTGGACCCGCGGGCGGAACTGTTCCAGGCGGCGAAGGGAGCTTGAGATGGACGGCCGTCGACGCAATCCGTACCAGCTGACCGACGAGACACCGGTGTACGTGATCTCGATCGCGGCCCAGCTCTCGGGCCTCCACCCGCAGACACTGCGCCAGTACGACCGCCTCGGCCTGGTCTCCCCGGACCGTACGGCCGGGCGCGGCCGGCGCTACTCGGCCCGCGACATCGAGCTGCTGCGCACCGTGCAGCAGCTCTCGCAGGACGAGGGCATCAACCTCGCGGGCATCAAGCGGATCATCGAGCTGGAGAACCAGGTCGCCGCCCTCCAGCAGCGCGTCGCCGAGCTCTCGGCGGCGGTGGACGGCGCGGCGGTCGCCTTGCGGCAGCGCGAGGCCCAGGTGCACGCCTCCTACCGCCGGGATCTGGTGCCGTACCAGGACGTGCAGCAGACCAGCGCGCTGGTGGTCTGGCGGCCGAAGCCGAAACGGCCGATGGACTGAGGACCATCCCGCCCTCGCCGGCGGGATGGTGCGCGACGGGGCCGGGAGAGCGGATGACGCTCTCCCGGCCCCGTCGTCGTGTTCGCTTCCCCGGCCCCCGCCCCGGCCGACGAGCGCCCGCCCGTCCCCGGTGGCCGGAAACCTCCGCCGTGATCGGTCGCGCGTCTCCGACAGCACGCCCGTCGGTGTGGGCGTGGGACCGGTGCCGGCCAGGGCGGCGAGGCCGGTGGCCGCCGGGCCGGGGCCTCCGGCGCTATCCGGGCAGGGCTGTGCTGATCGCGTCGACCAGCATCATCCACATCGGCTGGCCGCCGGTGCCGAAGGCCGCCGACAGCGCGTAGCCGATGGCCGCGTCGAGCGGTTCGACGGTCCCGGCGTCCTCCCGCCACTCGGCGATCACCCGGCGGTCGCCGTCCGACGAGAAGTCCCCGAGGCGCTTGCCGTCCCGGGTCAGCCGGCTGCTGGGGATCGAGTCGGGGACGAGCCGGTAGCGCGTGCCCGCGCAGACGACGTCGACCCGGTACGACCGCCGCCGCAGCTTGCCCTTGGCGGGGGTGATCGTCGCGGCCTCGCCGTCCACCGTGATCGTGAGGTGCCGGGGGTCCCGGGTGCCGATGACGATGTGGTCGTCGACCTCGGCCCCGGGCGCGCGGACGAGGGTGACCGTGGGAATCCGCTCGCCACTCACGACGAGCTTCTCCCGCCGGTCGCCCAGGAGTTCGACGGAGATTTCGCCGTAGTGGTCGTCCTCGGTCGCGGCGGGCAGAGGCAGGGGCGTGGTGTCGGTCATCTGGATCCTTGAACCCTTCGGTCGTGCTGAGGGGGGTGTTCAGCGAGGGAGTGTCCCGCAAGGGGGCGTGGTGGCGAGGGGGCGCCCGGCGGGGCGGTGTCCGGTGGGCGGGGCTCTCGGCCGGGCGGTGGTCGGTGAGCGGACGTCTCGTTCGGTGAGGGGGAGCGCCCGGCGAAGAGGCGTTCGGTACACGGGTGTTCGGTTCGGGTGGGTTGACGCACGGAATTCTCGCAGGGCCGGGGCGGCTGCCCGAATCATCCGTTCAGCGGGGTGCGGTCGGCCCGGCGGGGGTCAACTGCGTCGCGGTGAGGACCCGGTGGAGGGCGTTGTGCTCCAGCAGCTCCTCGTGACGTCCGTGGTCGCTGACCCGGCCGCTCTCGAACAGTTCCAGCCGGTCCGCCGAGGTGGCCGTCGAGAGCCGGTGGGCGATGAGCGGCACCGTGCGGTCACGCCGTGCGTCCTCCTCGGCTACGCGTCAGCCTTGCCGGACGCCGTGGCTGCCTCGTACGGGCTGCTGCTGACCGTGGGGTGGGCGGCGGGGCCGGGTCTCGCGCGGGCGGCCGTCTCCCCGTCCGCCGTGACCTCTGGCGCTCCGCCGGGACGCCTGGCGTGCGACGCTCCGCCGGGACGCCTGGTGTGACGCTCCGCCGCGGTGCCCGGCGTGCGACGCTTCGCCGCGATGCCGGAGCCCGGCTGTTCCGTCGCCGTCGGGGTCACGCACCGGCGCCGGGCGGGATCGCGTGATCGGGGCCCGATTCCAGGATTCCCGACCGTGCGATCAGATATCCGAGTTGAGCCCGGCTGTTGCTGCCGAGCGCGACGCTGAGCTTGGCGATATGCGACCGGCAGGTGCGTACGTTCATGCCGAGGCGGCGGGCGATCGCCTCGTCGACGTGCCCCTCCACGAGGAGTTTCGCGATCGAATGCCTCACCCCGGAAATTCCGTCCGTCCCGGAGTCGTACGGAATCTGTTCCTGAAGGGGCACCGCGCGGTGCCAGAACTGCTCGAAGACCTTGGTGAGGTACTCCACGATGCCGGGATGCCGCAGCTCAAGGGCGACGGTGCGGTCGTCCGTGGCCGGTATGAAGGCGACGGTGCGATCGAAAATCATCAGCCGTTCTATCAGCTCTTCGAGCGTCCGGATCTCGACTTTGCTCTCGGCCATCCGGGCCGCGTAATTGAGAGTTCCGTGGCTGTGGCGGACGGTGTGCTGGTACAGACTTCGCATCCCCACGCCGCGTGCCGTGAGCATCTGGCCGCGTTCCATGGCAATGGTGAGCGCGTTCTCGCTGCGCCCGCCGCCCGGCTGAATGGTGAGGACTTCCGAGCGGCACTCGGCGAGGGCCAGCTCTATCGAGGCGTTGATGCGGCCGATGCCTTCGAGAACGGTGATCGCGTGCGTCGTCGGCGGAGCCTGGGCGCTGATCGCCATGAAGGGTTCGAACGCCTCGGTGAGCTCGACGGAGAGCCGCCTCCGCTCCTGGATCTCCCGCTCGATCGGATGCAGGCGCTGGGTGAGCGCCGCGGACGGGGGTACCGGACGCAACCAGTCGGCGTCGTCGGGATCAGGATGCAGGAGGGCGAATTCCAGCAGACAAGGGGCCTCTTCCGCCTCCACACGAGCTATCTTGCCCACACTCAACGCACTGGCGTAGAGCCGTGCGCCCTCGTCACACAAGGCACTAACCGAGTGGGGATGTACCGCTTTGGTGTTGTCTGTGGTCAATTCTCCACCCCCCAGGAACATGAATCAGCAGGAACATGATGCATCGCTTCTGTGGCGTTGACGTGCCTGGATGAGCCATCGTCTTGTTCTGCGGGGGAGAGGAAACCTTGGAAGTGAGGACGAAGCCCATCATGAGTAACAAAACGCTTCGCTCGGTGCTTGCTGTTGCCTTCTCCGTTGGGCTGACGACCGGGGCGCTGAGTGTTCTTGACCTCGTTGAGGGCGGCGTGACCCACGGTACGGCCGGCCAGCAGGTGCAGGCCGCTCCGCCTCCGGACCTGGCCTGGGACTCGATGCCCGCACGGACGACGGACACGGCGCCGGGATCGCCGGCGGAGAGCACTCCGGCCGTACAGGGCCGGGCATGAGCACCCCGCCGGACGACCGCACCTTCCGACGCGAGATGGCGACCGCCTACCGCTCCGGGTGGCATTTCATCGATCTGCTCACGGCCCTCCCCCGCCGTGGCGACTCGGTGATGGTCACCCTGTTCGGAGAGCCGATCGTCGTGGTGATGGAAGAGGACGAGGACGTCCGCGCCTATCGCTGTCTCCGTCGGCCCCGCGGCGCGCCGCAGCCGGTCCGCTGTGCCGTCAGGTACGGCATGATCTTCGTCAATCTCGATCAGCGGGACCACGAGCTGTTCGAGGCAGAACCCCTTTCCGCCACCCCCCGCAGTGCCTGAGCGATTCCCCCGTCGTCACCTATCGCTCCGGCGCTTCCCCCACACAGCGGCGCCACCGTGACCTGAACACGGTGGCGCCGTTGTGCTGTTCCCGTCCGGGGGCGGAGCGAGGGGGCGGTGGCCGGGAAGGGCGTCAGGCTTTGCCGAGCGCCCGTTCGAGGGTGATCTCGATGACGACCCGGGTCGGGTTGATCCGCGGGGCGCGGCCGTAGCGCTCCGTGTGGCGGGCCTCCGCGTCCGCGACGGCCTCCGGTTCGGTGCGGATGACCGCGCGGCCCTCCAGGGTCGCCCAGCGGGCCCGGTCGATCTGGCATACGGCCACGCGCGCCCCGTCCGGCCCGGCGGCCCGGATGTGCGCGACCTTGCGGCTGCCTCCGTCGGTGATCACGCGCGCGACCCCGGCCTCCGGGTCGTACGTCACGCACACCGGCACCACGTGCGGCGTGCCGTCCGGGCGGGGAGTCGTCAAGGTGGACAGGTGGCTCTCACGCCAGAACGCGACGTATTCGGGAGCGGGATTGCGTACGTCTGCCATGGATGCAGCGTACGAGGGACGCCGCCGGGGCTCCGCAGCGCGTGCGCCCATCGCCTTGAGTGGAATAGACTCAACTTTGTGCAGGTTATCGAAGTCAATACAGGACTCACGAGTTCCCTGCCCGACCCACCAGCCGCGAGGAGGAGTGACCACACGTGGACGCCGAGCTGACGAACAAGAGCCGGGACGCCATCCAGGCGGCCACCGGCAGGGCCGTGAAGGACGGACATCCCGACCTCACCCCGGGGCACCTTCTCCTCGCCCTGCTGGCGGGCGAGGAGAACGAGAACATCATCGACCTGCTCGCCGCCGTCGAGGCCGACCAGGCGCTGGTGCGCGGCGAGACCGAGCGGCTGCTCGGGTCCCTGCCCAGCGTCACCGGCTCCACCGTCGCCCCGCCGCAGCCCGACCGCGAGCTGCTCGCCGTCATCCAGGACGCCTCGGAGCGGGCGAAGGAGCTGGGCGACGACTACCTCTCCACCGAGCACCTGCTGATCGGCATCGCGGCCAGGGGCGGCCGTGCCGGTGAGATCCTCGACCGGCAGGGCGCCAGTGCCGGGAAGCTGCTGGCCGCATTCGAGACGAGCAGGGGAGGGCGCCGGGTGACCACACCCGACCCGGAGGGCCAGTACAAGGCCCTGGAGAAGTTCGGCACCGACTTCACGGCGGCCGCGCGCGAGGGGAAGCTGGACCCGGTCATCGGCCGTGACCAGGAGATCCGCCGCGTCGTGCAGGTGCTGTCGCGCCGGACGAAGAACAACCCCGTCCTCATCGGCGAGCCCGGCGTCGGCAAGACCGCCGTCGTCGAAGGGCTCGCCCAGCGCATCGTCAAGGGCGACGTCCCCGAGAGTCTGAAGAACAAGCGGCTGGTCTCCCTCGACCTCGGCGCGATGGTCGCGGGCGCGAAGTACCGCGGTGAGTTCGAGGAGCGGCTGAAGACCGTCCTCTCCGAGATCAAGGAGAGCGACGGCCGGATCATCACGTTCATCGACGAGCTGCACACCGTCGTCGGCGCGGGCGCCGGCGGCGACTCCGCCATGGACGCGGGCAACATGCTCAAGCCGATGCTGGCCCGCGGTGAGCTGCGCATGGTCGGCGCGACGACGCTCGACGAGTACCGCGAGCGCATCGAGAAGGACCCCGCCCTGGAGCGCCGCTTCCAGCAGGTGCTGGTCGCCGAGCCCTCCGTCGAGGACACCATCGCGATCCTGCGCGGGCTCAAGGGCCGCTACGAGGCCCACCACAAGGTGCAGATCGCGGACTCGGCGCTGGTGGCCGCCGCCACTCTCTCCGACCGCTACATCACCTCCCGCTTCCTTCCCGACAAGGCCATCGACCTGGTCGACGAGGCCGCGTCCCGGCTCCGTATGGAGATCGACTCCTCGCCCCTGGAGATCGACGAGCTCCAGCGCTCCGTCGACCGCTTGCGCATGGAGGAGCTGGCGCTCAAGAACGAGTCGGACGCCGCCTCCAAGGAGCGCCTGGAGAGGCTGCGCCGCGACCTCGCCGACAAGGAGGAGGAGCTGCGCGGCCTCAACGCCCGCTGGGAGAAGGAGAAGCAGGGCCTCAACCGGGTCGGTGAGCTGAAGGAGCGCCTCGACGAGCTGCGCGGCCAGGCCGAACGCGCGCAGCGCGACGGCGACTTCGACGCCGCCTCCAAGCTGCTGTACGGAGAGATCCCGGGCCTGGAGCGGGAGCTGGAGGAGGCCGCCGAGGCGGAGCAGGAAGCCTCCAAGGACACCATGGTCAAGGAGGAGGTCGGCCCGGACGACATCGCGGACGTGGTCGGCGCCTGGACGGGCATCCCGGCCGGGCGGCTGCTGGAGGGCGAGACCCAGAAGCTGCTGCGGATGGAGAGCGAGCTGGGCAAGCGGCTGATCGGGCAGAGCGAGGCCGTGCAGGCCGTCTCCGACGCCGTGCGCCGCACGCGGGCCGGGATCGCGGACCCCGACCGGCCCACCGGCTCGTTCCTCTTCCTCGGGCCCACCGGCGTCGGCAAGACGGAGCTGGCCAAGGCGCTCGCGGACTTCCTGTTCGACGACGAGCGGGCCATGATCCGCATCGACATGAGCGAGTACGGCGAGAAGCACAGCGTCGCCCGCCTAGTCGGCGCCCCGCCCGGTTACGTCGGGTACGAGGAGGGCGGCCAGCTCACCGAGGCCGTCCGCCGCCGCCCGTACAGCGTGGTGCTCCTGGACGAGGTCGAGAAGGCCCACCCAGAGGTCTTCGACATCCTGCTCCAGGTCCTCGACGACGGCCGGCTCACCGACGGCCAGGGCCGCACGGTCGACTTCCGCAACACCATCCTCGTCCTCACCTCCAACCTCGGCAGCCAGTTCCTGATGGACCCCCTGGTCAAGCCCGAGGTGAAGAAGCGGCAGGTGCTGGAGACGGTGCGGGCCTCCTTCAAGCCGGAGTTCATCAACCGGCTCGATGACCTGGTCGTCTTCTCCGCCCTGTCCGGGGACGAGCTGGCGCACATCGCCGGGCTCCAGATCGACCGGCTGGCGGCCCGGCTGGCCGACCGGCGGCTCACCCTGGAGGTCTCGCCCGAGGCGCTGGCCTGGCTCGCCGAGGAGGGCAACGACCCGGCGTACGGCGCCCGGCCGCTGCGCCGGCTCATCCAGACGGCGATCGGCGACCGGCTCGCCAAGGAGATCCTGTCCGGCGAGATCCGCGACGGTGACACCGTACGGGTGGACCGTGCCGAGGACGGGCTGATCGTCGGCCGCGCCTCGTAACCGCCGGTCACGGGTCGTCGCAGTCTGTGGACGAAAGCCCGGCGGGCCCCGTCCCCGCGCGCTGTGTGTCAGCTTGTGGCGGATCGGGGCCGCCGGGGCTTGCCATGCCCCGCCCGCCATGGGAGAGGATGGCCGGACTCGTCACGAAGGGAAATAACGGTGAGCATCGATCCGTCCTCGATTCCTAATTTCGGGGGCCAGCCCGAACCGCAGGCGGCAGGACCGGAGGGCCCCGTCGTCCCCGACCAGGACCTCGTCAAGCAGCTCCTCGACCAGATGGAGCTGAAGTACGTCGTCGACGACGAGGGCGACCTCGCGGCGCCGTGGGAGGAGTTCCGGACGTACTTCATGTTCCGGGGCGAGGACGAGCAGCAGGTCTTCTCGGTCCGTACGTTCTACGACCGCCCCCACGACCTCGACCAGCGTCCCGTCCTCCTGGACGCCATCGACGACTGGAACCGCCGCACCCTGTGGCCCAAGGTCTACACCCACGCCCACGAGGGCGAGGAGGGCGAGGCGGGTTCCGTCCGGCTGATCGGTGAGGCGCAGATGCTCATCGGCACCGGCGTCAGCCTGGAGCACTTCGTCTCCTCGACGGTGAGCTGGGTCCGCGCCTCGATCGAGTTCGACAAGTGGCTCGTCGAGCGCCTCGGCATCCAGCCCGCCGAGGGCAAGCCGGAGGGCGAGGAGCCCGCGGGCGCCTGACGTCCCGGCCCATGGCAGCGGCCCGGGGGACGGTCCCAGCGACCGTCTCCCGGGCCGTCGCCGCACTCAGCCGAGCCGGCTCAGCCGCTCCACCGCCTCCTCCAGCACGTCGTCGCGCTTGCAGAAGGTGAACCGGACCTGGCTCCGGCCCGCCTCCGGGTCGTCGTAGAAGACGGAGTTCGGCACCGCGGCCACCCCGCAGCGTTCGGGGAGCGCGCGGCAGAAGGCGTAGGCGTCCTCGTCGCCGAACGGGGCGATGTCGGTGGTGACGAAGTACGTCCCCTCCGGTTCGTACACCCGGAAGCCCGCGGCGCGCAGGCCCTTCGCGAGCAGGTCCCGCTTGCGGCGCATCCCCTCCCGGAAGCCGGTGAAGAAGGTGTCGGGCAGGGCGAGCGCCTCGGCGATCGCGTACTGGAACGGGCCCCCGCTGACGAAGGTCAGATACTGCTTCGCCGCGCGCACGGCGGCCACCAGCGGGGCTTCCCCGGTGACCCAGCCGATCTTCCACCCCGTGTACGAGAACGTCTTCCCCGACGAGGAGACGGACACCGTGCGCCCGCGCATTCCGGGCAGGGCGGCGATCGGGTGGTGCGCGCCCGCGAACACCAGGTGCTCGTACACCTCGTCGGTGACCACCAGCAGATCGTGCTCCACCGCGAGGGCCGCGATCCCGGCCAGCTCGTCGGGGGTGAGCACGGTGCCGGTCGGGTTGTGCGGGGTGTTCAGGAGCAGCAGCCGGGTGCGCGGGGTGATCAGGGTGCGCAGCTCGTCGAGGTCCGGGCGGAAGGCGGGGGCCCGGAGCGTCAGCGGGACGCGTACCGCGCCCGCCATCGCGATGCAGGCGGCGTACGAGTCGTAGTACGGCTCCAGCGCGATGACCTCGTCGCCCGGCTCCAGCAGGGCGAGCAGCGAGGCGGCGATCGCCTCGGTCGCCCCGGTCGTCACCAGGACCTCCGTTTCCGGGGACCAGGTCAGGCCGTAGAAGCGTTCCTGGTGGGCGGCTACGGCGGTGCGCAGCTCCGGGACGCCGGGGCCCGGCGGGTACTGGTTGCCGTGCCCGGCCCGCAGCGCCCGGACCGCCGCCTCCCGGATCTCCTCGGGGCCGTCGGTGTCGGGGAAGCCCTGGCCGAGGTTGATGGAGCCGGTCCGCACGGCCAGCGCGGACATCTCCGCGAAGATCGTCGTGCCGAACGCGGCGAGGCGGCGGTTGAGCAGTGGTCGTCCCTGTGTCGCTCGTCCCTGTGTCATGGGCGCCATCCTGGGCCGAAGCTCTGGAGTTGCTCAAGTTCGCTTTGGCGCGCGGAGGTCCGGGGAATCCCCCTGTCACACGACAACGGGGAAGCGGCGGGGGACCGCGCTTCGGGGGAAGGGCGGGTGGGGGACATGAGTATCTTCGCGGTGCTGATCGTCGTGGCGGCTGCGGGAGTGCTGCTGGCCCGGAGGAGGGGCGGCGGCGGGCACGGCCTGCCGCGGGTGCGTGGCGGGCGCAGGCGCTCCGCGGGCGGGTCCTCGGCCGGGGAGGCCGGCGGCGGCGCCTGGTGGGCGGGCGGCGGTGACTCGGGTACGTCCTGCGGCGGCTCCGGCGGGCATTCGGGCGGCCACTCCTGCGGCGGCGGCTCGTCGAGCGGCGGCGGGGGCGGCTGCGGCGGCGGCAGCTGACCGGGCCGCCACTCGCACGGACATTCGGCGGTGAGGTGACGCCGGGCGCCCGGGGGACGAACTCCCTCCGGGCGTCTTTTCGTTGCACGACTCGGACGTTTTCGGTTGAACAAGTGAACCCGTGGGCCCCCGAGGGGATGGAAACCACGGCAAGTTGGGCGAAAACGCTGTGGGTGGGCGTACTTCGTGATTCCCTCGTTGAAGAGAACAATCAGCCCTCGGACCCCAGTTGGACCAGATCGGGCGCTCCCCACCTCCCACGCGCAGTCACCCGGGGGCGTCCTGCTGTCCATGCGTCCATGTGTGTTTGCGGAGCCCACCCATGCTCACCACCCTCCAGACGGCCTATTCCGATACCCGCGCCGCCGACCTGGCCTGGATGCTGGGACGGGAGCCGCTGCCCGCCCTGGCGGTCCTCGACCTCCGGCTCGACGGCGCCGAACTCCAGTTGAGGCTGCTCGGCGCCTCCCATCAGGTCCTCCTCCAGGAGGAGCGCGGAGTCTGCTCCGAGACCGTGGCCTGCATGCCCGGCAGCAGCACCCCCCTGCCCCTCGGCGTCGCCAAGCGGCTCGGGGACTGGGAGTACGAATTCGCGGCCCGCGTGGAGACCCTGACCCAGGGACAGTTCGCGGGCCGCGCACAGGAGTTGCTCGCCCTGGTGAGCGACCACCCGCACGGCCTGGCGGGCACCTTTCCCGGCAGCCCGCACGCCTTCACCGCGATGCTCGCGCAGCGCACCGAGGGCCAGGTGCGGTGGCGCACCTGGCACGCGTACCCGCAGGAGGGGCAGTTGGTGGTCACCCGGACCCGGGTGGGGGTGCGCATTCCCGCGCCCGCGGCCTGAGCGGCAGCGGCACTTGCACCCGTGTGGGTGACAAACCGCGACGATGCGGTGACGTAGCGTTCGGTCATGATCGACCAGCAGATGTCGCTGCGAGGGGGCGCGGCGCGGCTTCCCGTGCGGCCGAGGACCGGCCGGTTCCTCGTGCTGGCCGCCGTCTTCGTCTGTGCCGCCTGCGGACTCGTCTACGAGCTCGAACTGGTCGCGCTCGCCTCCTACCTGATCGGCGACTCGGTCACCCAGGCGTCCGTCGTGCTCTCCGTGATGGTGTTCGCGATGGGCATCGGCTCCCTTCTCGCGAAACGTTTGCGCTGCCATGCCGCCGTCGGTTTCGGCATGGTCGAGGCGGCCCTCGCGCTGATCGGCGGCTCCTCGGCCCTGGTGCTCTACGCCTCGTTCGCCTGGCTCGGCGAGTCGCAGTACGCCCTGGTCGGGTTCTCGCTGGCGATCGGAGTGCTGATCGGCGCGGAGATCCCGCTGCTGATGACGCTGATCCAGCGCGTCGACCGGCAGGACGCGGGCGGGGCCGTCGCGGACCTCTTCGCCGCGGACTACGTGGGCGCGCTGGTCGGCGGGCTGGCGTTCCCCTTTCTGCTGCTGCCGATGCTCGGGCAGTTGACGGGGGCGCTGTTCACCGGCGCGGTCAACGCGGCGGCGGGCGGGGCACTGGTCCTGTGGGTGTTCCGGCGCGACCTCAGCTCCCGTTCCCGGTGGCTGCTCGTCCTGGCGAACGTCTCGGTGATCGCGGTCCTGGCCACCGCCACGGTGCTGGTCGACGACTTCGAGCGGGCGGCGCGGCGGGCGGTCTACGGGGACCAGGTGCGGGTCGCCGTGCAGACCGGGGTGCAGGAGGTCGTCCTGACCGGCTCCGACCGCGATTCCCTCGGCCTCTATCTGGACGGCCGGCTGCGGGTCAGCGCCCGCGACGAGTACCGCTACCACGAGGCGCTGGTGCATCCCGTGATGAACGGGCCCCGCGCCCGCGTGCTCATCCTGGGCGGCGGCGACGGGCTCGCCGCCCGCGAGGTGCTGCGGTACGGGGACGTCCGCTCGGTCACCGTCGTGGAGCTGGACCCCGCCGTCACCCGGCTGGCCCGCACGGACCCCGCCCTCTCCGAACTGAACGGCCACGCCTTCCGCGACCCGCGCCTCACGGCGGTCGGGGCGGACGCCTTCCCGTGGCTGCGATCCGGGCGGGGGCGCTACGACGTGGTGATCTCCGACCTCCCGGACCCGGGCATCACCGCCAGTACGAAGCTGTACTCCGCCGAGTTCTACGGGCTGGTCGCGGAGACGCTGGCGCCGGGCGGGCGGCTCGTGGTGCACGCCGGTCCGCTGGGCGCCCGGCCGCAGACCTACTGGACGGTGGAGGCGTCGATGCGCGCGGGCGGCCTCACGACCCGCCCGTACCGCGTCACCGGCCGGTACGCGGGCTTCGCCGCCGGGCCGGACCGGGGCGGCGGCGACGGCCGGAAGCCGGAGGACTGGGGCTTCCACCTCGCCGGCCGGGGCGCGGTGGCGCGGCCCGCGCTGGCCCCCCAGGGCCCCGCACCGCGGTCGCTGGCGGACCGGGAGCTGCGCGAGGGTGCGCGGGCCGCGGCCGGCGCCCGGCTGCCGGGGCTGCCCCCGTCGACGCTGGTCCATCCGCGGTACTGAGGGGGGCGGTGAGCCTGCCCGGGTGCGGGGCCCGGGGTGCCGGCAGGGCGCGCGGGCCCCTGCGGGTGGGGGGCCGGGCCTTCCCCGGCGGGTCCGTCCGGCTGCTTCCGGCGGGCGGAAGCGCTGACGTCCGGGCCCGGTCCGATTAGGCTCGGTTGCCATGGAGCATGAGGTGTTCGTTCCGGTTCCCGTCCCGGCCCTGCGGCGCGCGCTGGGCGACCCCGCCCGGGTCGCCCGCTGCGTTCCCGGTCTCCAGCAGGACGCCGACGCTTCGGCGTCGCCCCTGGCGGGCCGGCTGAAGTTCCGGGCCGACGGCCACACCATCACCTACCGGGGCGAGTTGCGGCTCACCGGCCCGGAGGGCGGCGGCGGTGCGGACGGGCAGCGCTTCTCGGTGTCCGGCAAGGGCGTCGAGGCCCGGGGCACCGGTGCGGTGGAGCTGTTCCTGACCATCAACCTGACGGAGGCGGACGGCGGGACGGTGCTCGCCTACCGCGGCACCGCCGGCGGGGACGGGCGGCTGGCCGGGCTGGAGGCGGACGCGGCGCTCGCGGCCGCCCACCGGCTGCTGGACCGCTTCACCCGGCAACTGGTGACGGAGTCACTGGCCGCGCGGGACGAGGACGTGCCCGAGGACCGGCGGGCGCGACCGGGCGAGACCCAGGACCCGGACGCGGGCGCGGATGCGGACGCCGGCGCGGGCGGGGCCCGGGGCTCGGACGCGGGCGAGGTCGGGGGCCCGGTGGCGGCCCAGGACCCACGTGCGGGCGGGGATGCGGACGCCGGCGCGGGCGGGGCCGGGGGTCCGGAAGCGGCCCAGGGCCCACGTGCGGACGCCGGCGCGGGCGGGGCCGGTGCCGACGATCCCGGGCCGGAGGAATCCGGGTCCGTGTTCGACTCGCCCGTGCCGCCGCCCTCGCTCGATCCCGTCGCCGGGGTGGAGTTCACCGTTCCGGACGAGCCGCCCGCCGAGGCCGCGCACGCCCGCCGCACCATGATCGGGCGCAGTGCCGAGGAGGTCGACCACGCGCCTCCGCGGGGCCGCTACGCCCCCGTGCCCTCCCCGGAGGCGGGCGGGGCGAGCACCACCCTGCGGTGGGCCGCCCCGGCCGCCGCCCTCGCGCTCGCCTCCGCCGTGGTGCTGGGCCGGGCGTTGCGACGCCGGAGGTGAGCGGTGGCCAGTAGGGTCGTCGGGTGAGCAGGAGCGAAGAGAACGTCAGGCTGGCCGTCGGCGACGCCGAGTTGACCGTCGACCCCGTGCACGGCTGCCGGATCAGCAGCCTCCGGATCGGGGGCGCCGAACTGCTCCGTCAGGGCGAGCGGTACGGCAGCTTCCCGATGGTGCCCTGGTGCGGACGCACCGGACAGGGGCGGTTCCGCAACGGCGACGTGCTCCACGAGCTGCCGCTGAACTCCCCGCCGCACGCCATGCACGGCACCGGCCGGGACACCGCCTGGCACACCGTCCACGCGGACGGGGACCGGGCGGCCTTCTACTACGACCTCGCCGAGCCCTGGCCGTATCCGGGGCGGGTGACGCAGACCTTCGAGCTGACCGGGGACACGCTGACGCTCGGCCTCGCCGTGGAGACGTACGGCGACTCCTTCCCGGCCCAGGCCGGCTGGCACCCGTGGTTCCGCCGCACCGTCGACGGCGTGGACGCCGAGCTGTCCTTCGACGCGGCCTGGCAGGAGGAGCGCGGCGCCGACCATCTCCCCACCGGACGCCGCATCGACCCCCGGCCCGGCCCGTGGGACGACTGCTTCGGGATGCCCGACGGCGTGGACGTGAGGCTCACCTGGCCGGAGCGGCTGGAGCTGACGGTGAGGAGCCGCAGTGAGTGGGTGGTGGTCTACGACGAACAGGACGAGGCGGTCTGCGTGGAGCCCCAGTCCGGGCCGCCGAACGGGCTGAACACCACGCCCCGGCTGGTCACGCCGATCGACCCGCTGGAGTTGGCGACCACCTGGAGCTGGGTGCGGCTCGGGGCCGGGCGGGGGCCTGGCGTGCCGTGAGGGTTTCCGGCACCGCTTACCCTCGTGGACATGACTGACGTACGCGCTGACCTGCTCCAGCAGATCAAGGACAAGGCCGTGGTGCACGGCAAGGTGACCCTCTCCTCGGGTCTGGAAGCCGACTGGTACATCGACCTGCGCCGCATCACGCTGGACGGCAAGGCCGCGCCGCTGGTCGGCCAGGTCATGCTCGACGCCACCGCCGAGCTGGACTACGACTGCGTGGGCGGGCTGACCCTGGGCGCCGACCCGGTCGCCACCTCGATGCTGCACGCCTCCGCCGCCCGCGGCGGGAGCCTGGACGCGTTCGTCGTCCGCAAGGCGCAGAAGGCGCACGGGATGCAGCGCCGGATCGAGGGCACCGACGTGAAGGGCCGCCGCTGCCTGGTCGTCGAGGACACCTCGACGACGGGCGGTTCGCCGCTGACCGCCGTCGAGGCGGTGCGCGAGGCGGGCGGCGAGGTCGTCGCCGTCGCCGTGATCGTGGAGCGCGGGGCCGCCCCGGCCATCGCCGAGGCCGGTCTGCCGTACGTCCACGTCTACTCGGTGGCCGATCTCGACCTGGGCTGAGCCGCTCGATCCCATGGCCAGGGCGTGACCTGCGGTTTTCGGCGGGGGGGGGGGGGGTGGGCGGGAAAAACACCCCCCCCCCCCCCCCCCCCCCCCGGGGCAACGGGGGCGCCCGGGGGGGCCCCGGGGGGGGGGCCGGCCGGCCCTACCATGTGGCGGGGGGCCCCGACCCCGCCGGGGGCGCCGCCGCCCCCCCCCGGGCGGGGGGGGGGGCGGGGGTTGGGGGGGGGGGGGGGGGGTTCCCCGGCCCCCCCCCCCCCCCCCGCCCCGTAACCGCCCCGTGTCCAACGGGGTCCGCCGGGTGGAGCCGGAGGGAGAGTCTGGGAAGATGGGGGCGACGATGACGTCGCCCCCAGGTCAGGGAATCAAGCCTGCACACCCGCACATCCCAAGGAGCGGTCAGATGCCCATCGCAACCCCCGAGGCTTACGCCGAGATGCTCGACCGGGCAAAGGCGGGCAAGTTCGCCTACCCGGCCATCAACGTCACCTCGACGCAGACCCTGCACGCGGCCCTGCGCGGCTTCGCGGAGGCCGAGAGCGACGGCATCGTCCAGATCTCCACGGGCGGTGCGGAGTTCCTGGGCGGCCAGTACAACAAGGACATGGTGACGGGCGCCGTCGCCCTGGCCGAGTTCGCGCACATCGTCGCCGCCAAGTACGACGTCACCGTCGCGCTGCACACGGACCACTGCCCGAAGGACAAGCTGGACGGTTATGTACGTCCGCTGCTCGACGTCTCCGCCGAGCGCGTCGCCAAGGGTCTGAACCCGCTGTTCCAGTCCCACATGTGGGACGGCTCGGCCGAGACCCTCGCCGACAACCTGGCCATCGGCCAGGAGCTGCTGGCCAGGGCCGCCGCCGCCAAGATCATCCTTGAGGTCGAGATCACTCCGACCGGCGGCGAGGAGGACGGCGTCACGCACGAGATCAACGACGAGCTGTACACGACCGTCGACGACGCGCTGCGCACCGCCGAGGCGCTCGGTCTGGGCGAGAAGGGCCGCTACCTGCTGGCCGCCTCCTTCGGCAACGTCCACGGCGTCTACAAGCCGGGCAACGTCGTGCTCCGTCCCGAGCTGCTGAAGGACCTTCAGTCGGGCGTCTCCGAGAAGTACGGCAAGCCCGCCGGAAGCCAGCCCTTCGACTTCGTCTTCCACGGCGGCTCGGGCTCCACCGCCGAGGAGATCGCCACCGCGCTGGAGAACGGCGTCGTGAAGATGAACCTCGACACCGACACCCAGTACGCCTTCACCCGTCCGGTCGCGGACCACATGTTCCGCAACTACGACGGCGTCCTGAAGGTCGACGGCGAGGTCGGCGACAAGAAGACCTACGACCCGCGCACCTGGGGCAAGGCAGCCGAGGCCGGCATGGCCAAGCGCGTCACCGAGGCGTGCGCGAACCTGCGCTCCACCGGTACGAAGCTGAAGTAGGCGTCCCACGTGCCGAGGTAGGCACCACACGTACGGACAGACGTACGGACGTACGGTCGCGGGCCCGGTCCTCCTTCAGGGGGCCGGGCCCGTCGCCGTGTCGGGAGTCACGACACAAGGACGAGAGGGGCTGCTGTGACGGAAGCGAAGACGGCCACGGGCGCGGAGGCGCGCTACGACTTCGACACCCCGGTGGACCGCCGGGGCACCTGGTGCGTCCAGTGGGACGGCGTCGCGGACCGGTTCGGGGCAGACGGGCTGCTGCCTTTCACCATCTCCGACATGGACTTCGCCACGGCCCCCGAGGTCCTGGCCGCGCTCCGGGCCCGTCTGGAGCACGGGGTGTTCGGCTACACCACCTGGCAGCAGGACGACTTCCGCTCGGCGATAGCCCACTGGTACGCCACCCGGTACGGCACCACGATCGACACCGGGCAGCTGGTCTACGGCCCGTCCGTGCTCAACCAGCTCTCCCAGCTGCTGCGGATGTGGACGGGGCAGGGCGACGGCGTCGTCGTCCACACCCCCACGTACGACGGCTTCCGCAAGGCGATCACCGGACTCGGGCGGGAGCTGCGGGGGGTGCCCGTGGGGGACGAGGAGGCGCTGGAGCGCGAGCTGGCCCGGCCCGACGCGAAGGCCCTGGTGCTGTGCTCGCCCCACAACCCCACCGGGCGGGTGTGGACGGCCGCCGAACTGGCCCGGACGGCGGAACTCGCGGAGCGGTACGGGGTCGCGGTGATCAGCGACGAGATCCACGCCGACTTCGTGCACGAGGGGGGTGTGGGCCGCGTCCACGTGCCGTGGACGCGGGTGGCGGGCGCGGGTCGCTGGGCGCTCATCACCTCGGGGTCGAAGTCCTTCAACTTCCCGGCGCTGACCGGTTCGTACGGCCTCATCGGCGATCCGGCCGACCGGGCGGAGTTCCTGCGCCGGATGGAGACGGGGGAGGGGCTGGCGTCGCCGGCCGTTCTGTCGCTGACCGCGCACATCGCCGCGTACCGGGAGGGGGCGGCGTGGCTGGACGCGGTACGGGCGTACGCCGAGGGGAATCTGGCGTACGTGGCGGAGCGGCTGGGCGCCGCCCTTCCCGAGCTGGGGTGGACGCCGCCGCAGGCCGGGTACCTGGCGTGGATCGACCTCCGGCCGCTGGGGGTGGACGACGCGGCGTTGCAGCGGGTCCTGGTGGAGCGGGAGAAGGTGGCGATCATGGGGGGCGCGGTGTACGGGGCGCCGGGGTTCGTCCGGCTGAACGTGGGGTGCCCCCGGGAGAAGGCGGTGCGGGGGGTCGAGGCGTTGGTGCGGGCGGTGGGGGCCGTGCGGTAGCGGTGGCCTTGGGGGCTCCGCCCCCGCGCCCCCCCCGTGGCGGGGGCTCCGCCCCCGCGCCCCCGCTCCTCAATCGCCGGAGGGGCTTGATTTCGTGCCCCGGTCCGGCGGGCGCGGGAAGGAGCGGGTGGTGCTTCGCCCGGTCCGGCGGGCGCGGGAAGGAGCGGATGGTGCTTCCCCCGGTCCGGCGGGTGCGGGGAGGGGTGGGCCGGGGCAAGCTGCTTCCATGGCTGCTGCCCCCGCGCCCGGAGAGATCCGGGTCGCCTCGTCCGTCGGGCGCTGGGTCGTCCTGACCACCGTCCTCGGCTCCAGCATGGCGATGCTGGACTCCACGGTCATCAATGTGGCCCTGCCCCGCATCGGCGAGGACCTCGGCACCGGCATGGCCGCGCTCCAGTGGACCGTCAACGCGTACATGCTCACGCTCGCCGGGCTGATCCTCCTCGGCGGGGCGCTCGGGGACCGGTACGGGCGGCGGCGGGTGTTCGTGGTGGGGGTGGTGTGGTTCGCGGGGGCCTCGCTGCTCTGCGGGATCGCGCCGGACGCGGGCGTCCTCGTCGCCGCCCGGGCCCTCCAGGGGGTCGGTGGGGCGCTGCTCACGCCCGGCTCGCTGGCGCTCATCCAGGCGAGCTTCCATCCGGACGACCGGGCCCGCGCGGTGGGCCTGTGGTCGGGGTTCGGCGGGGTGGGGGCGGCGGTCGGGCCGTTCGTGGGCGGCTGGCTCGTCGACGGGCCCGGCTGGCGGTGGGTCTTCCTGCTCAACGTGCCGCTCGCGGCCCTCTGCGTACCCGTCGCGCTCCGGCACGTGCCGGAGTCGCGGGACCCGGCGGCGCACGGCCGGTTCGACGTGCTGGGGGCCGCCCTCGGGGCGCTGGCCCTCGCCGGGGTGACGTACGCCCTGATCGAGGCCCCCGGCCGGGGCGCGTCGCCGGTGGTGATCGGGTCGGCGCTCGGCGGGCTGCTGCTGGGGGTCGCGTTCGTGGTGGTGGAGCGACGGCGGGCGGACCCCATGCTGCCGCCGTCGGTGTTCCGCTCCCGCCTGTTCACCTCGGTCAACCTGGTGACCTTCTGCGTCTACGCGGCGCTCGGCGGCTTCTTCTTCCTCTCCGCGATCCAGCTCCAGGTCGTCGCCGGGTACTCCGCGCTCGGCGCGGGCACGGCCCTGCTGCCGACCACCGTCCTGATGCTGCTGTTCTCCGCCTGGTCGGGGGAGCTGGGGCGGCGGATCGGGCCGCGGATCCCCCTCACGGCGGGGCCGCTGCTGGCCGCCGCCGGGATGCTCCTGATGCTGCGGGTGGGGCCCGGCTCCCCGTCCGTCGGCTCGTACGCCGGTGAGGTGCTGCCCGCCGTCCTGGTCCTCGGGGCCGGGCTCGTCGTGGTCGTCGCCCCGCTCACCGCGACCGTGCTGGCCGCCGTGGACGCCGGGCGGTCCGGGCTGGCCAGCGGCATCAACAACGCGGCGGCGCGGGCCGCGGGGCTCATCGCGGTGGCCGCCCTGCCGCTGCTCGCCGGGATGGGGCCCGAGGCGTACCGGGACGCGGACGAGTTCGCCGCGACCTTCCGGCGGGCCATGCCGATGTGCGCCGGGCTGCTGGTGGTCGGCGCGGTCATCGCCTGGTGGACGGTGCGGACCCCGCCCGCCGCCGTGCGGGACGAGCGGCCCGAGTGCGCGGTGCACTGCGGGGCCGTCGCCCCGCCGCTGGAACCGGAGCACCGCGAACGGTGACCGTGCCCCCAACGGGCGTCCGGGGGTCCCGATGCGGCCAGGCCGGGGCGCGGCGCCGCCGGGCGGTGTGCGGCCGGGGGCGGGCGGCGGGGGCGGGCGCGGTGACGTGGTGCCGCCCGGCCCTCGCGGCAGGCACACTTGAGCCATGTCCATCCACGAGAACCTGCTCGGGGGCCCTGCCCCGACCCACCTGCCCGACGACCCGGAGCCGCGCGAGCTGCTCGCCGTCGGCACCCCGCCCGCCGACGTCGCCGCGAAGTACCCCACCTCCTCGCTCGCCTGGGCGCAGCTCGCCGACGAGGCGTACGAGGGCGGCCGGGTGGTCGAGTCGTACGCGTACGCCCGGACCGGCTACCACCGCGGCCTCGACTCCCTGCGCCGGGCCGGCTGGAAGGGCCACGGCCCCGTCCCGTTCGAGCACGAGCCGAACCGCGGCTTCCTGCGCGCCCTGCACGCCCTGGCGCGGGCCGCCGGGTCGATCGGGGAGACGGAGGAGCACGAGCGCTGCTCGACGTTCCTGCGGGACTCCTCGCCGACCGCCGCCGACATCCTCAGCTGATTCGGGGCGGCTCCCCGCCCAAGCGCGCCGGGCGGGGAGCCGCTTAGTATGCGAGCAGGGGACCGGAGCTCCATCACCTCACGGAAGGGGCGGACCGCTACCCGGAAGCTCGTGTCGAGGAGACAGAAATGTCGACGAATCACCCCGACCCCGAAGCCACCGGTGCGGACACCCCGCACCTCGACTTCGAGGGAACGACTCCGTACGAGGACTATGTCCAGGCGGATGTCCTGACCCACCTCCAGCACCTGCGCTCGGACGATCCCGGCGAGATGGTCTTCCTGGTCACCACCCAGGTCATGGAGCTGTGGTTCACGGTCATCGTCCATGAGTGGGAGACCGCGACCCGCGCCCTGCGCGAGGACCGCATACCCGTCGCCCGCGACGCGCTGAAGCGGTCGCTGCGCGAGCTGGAGGCGCTCAACGAGTCCTGGCGGCCGCTGGCCGGACTCACCCCCGCCCAGTTCAACTCCTACCGGGGGTCCCTCGGCGAGGGGTCCGGGTTCCAGTCCGCGATGTACCGCCGGATGGAGTTCCTGCTCGGCGACAAGTCCGCCTCCATGCTGGTGCCGCACCGGGGCGCGCCCCGGGTGCACGCCGAGCTGGAGAAGGCGCTGGGGGAGCCCAGTCTGTACGACGAGACCCTCGCCCTGCTGGCCCGGCGCGGCTACGCGATCCCCGAGTCGGTCACCGGACGGGACCTGACCCAGCGGTATGAGCCGTCGCCCGAGGTCGAGGCCGTGTGGGCGCAGATCTACGCCTCCGACGACCAGAACGACGAGCTGGTGCGCCTCGGCGAGCTGCTCACCGACGTCGGCGAGCTCGTCTGGCGCTGGCGCAACGACCACCTCGTCGCCACCCGGCGTGCGATGGGCTCCAAGACCGGCACCGGCGGCTCCGCCGGAGTGGCCTGGCTGGAGAAGCGCGCCACGAAGAACGTCTTCCCCGAGCTGTGGACGGCGCGCAGCCATGTCTGAGACCTCCCCCGACCTCCTGCGCGAGCGGGCGCTGACGCTCGACGCCGCCGACCCGCTCGCCGCGCGGCGCGAGCTCTTCGCGCTCGACGACGGGGTCTACCTCGACGGCAACTCGCTGGGCGCGCTGCCCCTGCACGTCCCCGCCCGGGTCCAGGACGTCCTCACCCGCCAGTGGGGCGAGCTGCGCATCCGGTCCTGGGGCGAGAGCGGCTGGTGGACCGCGCCCGAGCGGATCGGCGACCGGATCGCCCCGCTCGTCGGGGCCGCCGCCGGACAGATCGTCGTCTCCGACTCGACCAGCGTGAACGTCTTCAAGGCCGTCGTCGCCGCCTGCCGCCTCGCGGGCGGGGGACGCGACGAGATCCTGGTCGACGCCACGACCTTTCCCACGGACGGGTACCTCGCCGCCTCCGCCGCCCGGCTCACCGGGCATCGGATCGTGCCCGTCGCGCCCGCCGACGTCCCGGCCGCGCTCGGTCCGCGTACCGCCGCCGTGCTGCTCAACCACGTCGACTACCGCTCCGGCCGGCTGCACGACCTGCCCGGTCTGACCGCCGCCGTCCACGCGGCGGGGGCGATCTCCGTCTGGGACCTCTGCCACAGCGCCGGGGCGCTCCCGGTCGGGCTGGACGGGCACGGGGTGGACCTGGCGGTCGGCTGCACCTACAAGTACCTGAACGGCGGCCCCGGTTCGCCCGCGTACCTGTACGTCGCCGAGCGCCACCAGGCCGCCTTCGACTCGCCGCTGCCGGGCTGGAACTCGCACGCCGACCCGTTCGGCATGGCCCCCGACTACGCCCCGGCGGACGGTTCCGTGCGGGGCCGGGTCGGCACCCCCGACATCGTCTCCATGCTGACGCTGGAAGCGGCGCTGGACGTGTGGGACGGGGTGTCCGTCGACGTGGTGCGGGCCAAGTCCCTCGCCCTGACGGACTTCTTCCTGGAGTGCGTCGAGGCGTACGTCCCGGCGGGCCGGGTCACCTCGCTCACCCCGGCCGCGCACGCCGAACGCGGCAGCCAGGTCGCCCTGCGCTGCGAGGGGGCGGAGCCCGTGATGCGCCGGCTGATCGAGCGGGGCGTCGTCGGCGATCTGCGGCGGCCGGACGTGCTGCGGTTCGGCTTCACCCCGCTGTACGTGGGATTCGCCGACGCGGAACGGGCGGCGCGGATTCTCGCCGAGGTGCTCGCCGAAGACACCGTCGGCTGACGGTTCGTCACTCTCTGCCGGTCCGGGCGGGGACGGTGCCGAGTGCTGGTACCGTCCCCGCAGGTCAACCCAGTTGGGCGCCGGCCGCAGGCACAGGACACAGGCATAGGACGGTTGAGCAGCATGTCGGATTCCGCCGCGCGTGATCGGGACGCCGCCGAGACGCGGTCGGCGTTCGCGCATCCGGAGGTCGCCCCCGACCGGTCCGCCGCCTACGGGGGCCACCCCGACCAGATCGTCGACTTCTACGGCCCCCGCGACGGCCGCACCGGCGCCCCGCTCGTCGTCCTCCTGCACGGAGGCGCCTGGCGGGCCCCGTACGACCGGGCGCACGTCTCCCCGCTCGCGGACTTCCTGGCCCGCCGGGGCTTCGCCGTGGCGAGCGTGGAGTACCGGCGCGGCGGCGACATCCCGCGGCAGCGCGGCGAGGAGGACGCCCGGCCGGGCGGCGCGGACCCGGTCGCCGGACGCTGGCCGGAGACCTTCGACGACGTGGCCGCGGCCCTGGACGCGATGCCCGTGATGGCCGCCCGCGAGCTGCCGGGGACCGATGTGCGGCGGATCGTGGTCACCGGGCATTCGGCCGGCGGGCACCTCGCCCTGTGGGCGGCGGCACGGCACGTCCTGCCCGAGGGGTCGCCGTGGCGGCTGCCCGCTCCGCCGCCGCTGCGCGGGATCGTCGCCCTGGCCCCGATCGCGGACTTCGGGACGGCGGTCGAGCTGGGCGTGTGCGGCGGCGCCGTCTCCCAGCTCCTCGGCGCGGGAGCGGACTTCGAGGAGCGGGCGGCGCAGGCCGACCCCGGGGTGCTGCTGCCGACCGGGATCGCCACCGCGATCGTGCAGGGCGTCGAGGACATCGTCGTCCCGCAGGCGGTCTCGGAGGCGTACGTCGACGCGGCGGCCAGGTCGGGAGAGATGGTCGGGCTGACGCTCCTCGGCGGCGTCGGGCACTTCCCGCTGATCGATCCGTCCGCCGACGCCTGCGCCGTGGTGGCCGAGGAGATCACCCAGCTCGCCTGGTGACTCCGGTCGGCCCGCCGGACTCCGCGACCCGGCCCGGGCCGAGTTGCGGACCAAAGGTGTCCGCAAGGGTCCCTACGTTGGTCCTGTTCCGGCTCGGACGGAGCCGGAACCGACGAAGGAGATCCTCATGACGATCCTGGTGACCGGGGCCACGGGAACGGTCGGCCGCCGCGTGGTCGAGCAGCTGCTGGAGCGCGGCGAGCACGTCCGGGCCCTGACCCGTGACCCGGCACGGGCGGCGGACTTCCCGGCCGGCGTCGACGTCGTCCGGGGCGACCTCACCGACCCGGCGTCGCTGGTCCCCGCGCTGGACGGGGCGAGCGCCCTGCACCTCATCACCTTCGGCGGGGAGTTCTTCGCCCCGCTGGAGACCGGTGAGGAGATCCTCGCGCTGGCCGGGAAGGCGGGTGTGCGGCGGGTGGCCGTGCTCCACGGCGGCGGGGACACCCCGATGGAGAGCGCGGTGCGCGCGAGCGGGTTCGACTGGACCGTCGTGATGCCGGTGGAGTTCATGGCGAACGCCCTGGAGTGGGCGCCCGGTATCCGGAGCGAGGGCGTGGTGCGCGAGCCCTTCGTCGGCCGGCTGAGCGCGATGGTGCACGAGGCGGACATCGGGGCGGTGGCGGCGGCGGCCCTCACGGAGGACGGTCACGGCGGCCGGGAGTACCTGATCACCGGCCCGCAGGTGCTGACCGTCGGTGACAAGGCGGCGGCCGTCGCCGCGGCGCGGGGCGCGGCCGTGGAGCTGGTCGAGCTGACCGAGGAGCAGGCGCTGGAGACCTGGCGGGGCCGGGGCATGCCGGAGGACGTGATCGCCTTCCTGATCGACGTCTACCGGGACACCCCGCCCGAGGGCCGGACGGTGACCGACACGGTGGAGAAGGTCACGGGGCGGCCGGGGCGGACCTTCGCGCAGTGGGCCGAGGAGCACGCGCACCACTTCCGCCCGGGGGCCTGACCGGGGCGGGCGGGCCCGGTCCGGCCGGGCCTCCGGCCACGCGCCCGGCCAGGGGTTCTCCGGTTCCCCGGGCGGCACGGTGGAGACGGGTAGTCCTTGAGACGGACGCCCCGGAATCCGTAGCGATGCTGACGACCCGCCGTCCGCCGCCGCCTACCGTGAGAGCGTGACCGAGACCCAGACAAAGACCAGCAGCCCGGAGTTCCGGGCGGCCGCAGGGGCGATAGACGGCCTGCGGGAAGACCTCCTGCGCCGAGTGTTCGACTACCGTCCCCTGCCGCCTCTGAACCCCGACGGACGGATGGTCCGGCGGCTGCCCGAGGGGATGCGCAGGGTCGTCGTCTGGACTCCGCACGCCCTGGTGCTGTTCGCCGCCTTCGTCGTGATGATGGCCGGGTTCGCGAACTGGCACTACCGCTTTCTGCTGGGCGTGGTGCCCGCGATCCCGGTGGCGATGACCCTCATCAGGCCGGTCGCCGCGTTCTGGGCCTCGATGCTGGCGATCGTCTTCTGCGCGATCCTGGGCAGCGACGGGCTCCTGGGGCCCAGTGTCTTCGTCGCCCAGATGGTGGTCATGGTGGTCGTGGCCGCCCGGACCCGGCCCCGTACGGCAGCCTGGATGTGGTTGCTGACTCTCCTGTTCGGCGTGCTGCTGGAAGGCGGCGAACCGGCGAACACCGCGCCCCTGGCCACGCTCTCCGCCTTCGCGCTGCTCGTCGTCGCCGTGGTCCAGATCCGGCGCGACGCCGAGCGCGAGGTCACCGTGCAGCGCACCGTCACCGCCGTCGAGCGCGACCGGCGGACCCTGCTGGAGGAGCGCACCACCATCGCCCGGGAGCTGCACGACGTGGTGGCCCACCACATGTCGGTCGTCGCGATCCAGGCCGAGGCCGCTCCCTACCGGGTCGAGAACCCGCCGCCGGAGCTGGAGCAGGCGTTCGTCACCATCCGGGAGAACGCCGTGGCCGCCCTCACGGAGCTGCGGCGCGTCCTCGGCGTCGTACGGGCGGAGGACTACGAGGCCCCGGACGCCCCCCAGCCCACCCTCGCCGCGCTCGACGGGCTGCTGGACAACGTGCGCGAGACGGGCCTGGAGACGGAGAAGGTCATCACCGGGGCCGTCCGCGAGCTGCCGCAGGGCGTCGAGCTGTCGGCGTACCGGATCGTCCAGGAGGCCCTGAGCAACAGCCTGCGGCACGCGCCGGGCGCCTCCGCCCGTGTCGAGCTCGGCTATGTCCTCGGCGGGCTGGGGCTGCGGGTGGTCAACGGTCCGCCGCGGGGGCTGGTCAAGCCCTCGCCGGGGGCCGGGCACGGGATCACCGGGATGCGGGAGCGGGTGGCGATGCTGAGCGGTGAGATGACGGCGGGCGCGACCGAGGACGGCGGGTACGAGATCGCCGTCTTCCTCCCCGTACCGCTGTCCCGGGAGCCGGAGGAACGGGACGGGCCGGGGAGCGCGGACGGCACGCGCGGCGCGGACGGGCCGGGCGACGCCGACACCGTCGTCATCGAGCGGGACGGCCGGGCATGAGCGGCACCGGCATCCGGGTCCTGATCGTCGACGACCAGATGATGGTCCGCGAGGGCTTCTCCGTCCTGCTCAACGCGATGCCGGGGATCACGGTCGTGGGCGAGGCGGTCGACGGCCGCCAGGCCCTCGCCCAGGTCGCCGCCCTGCGCCCGGACGTCGTCCTCATGGACATCCGGATGCCGGAGATGAACGGCATCGAGGCGACCCGCGAGATCGTCGCACGGGACGCCGACGCGAGAGTCCTGGTGCTGACGACCTTCGACCTCGACGAGTACGTCTACCAGGCGCTGCGGGCCGGGGCCTCGGGCTTCCTCCTCAAGGACGCCTCCGCCCGGCAGCTGGCCGACGGGGTGCGGGTGGTGGCCTCGGGCGAGGCGCTCCTCGCCCCGACGGTGACCCGGCGGCTGATCACTGAGTTCTCCAAGCTCGCGGAGACCCCGCGCCCGCCCGCCCTGGCCCGGATCGGCGATCTCACCGAACGCGAGACGGAGGTGCTCGTCCTGATCGCGCAGGGTCTCTCCAACGCGGAGATCGCCTCGCACCTGATCGTCGCGGAGTCCACGATCAAGACGCACGTCAGCCGCATCCTGGTGAAGCTGGGGCTGCGCGACCGGACCCAGGCGGCGGTGTTCGCGTACGAGGCGCGGCTGGTCACTCCGGGGTAAGGGCCGGCACGCCCTTGCGGTGGCGGCGGGCGCGGGTAGCGTCGGGACATGCACGTCTCCTTCGATCCCTGGTCGCCCGCGTTCGTCGCCGACCCGTACCCCGCCTACACCGCGCTGCGCGCCGCCGGCCGGGCGCACTGGTTCGAGCCGACGGGGCAGTGGCTGATCCCGCACCATTCCGACGTATCGGCCCTGCTGCGCGACCGGCGGCTCGGCCGGACGTATCTGCACCGCTTCAGCCACGAGGAGTTCGGCCGCACCCCGCCGCCCGCCGCGCACGAGCCGTTCACCACGCTCAACGGGCAGGGCATCCTCGATCTGGAGGCCCCCGACCATCCCCGGATCCGGCGGCTGATCTCCAAGGCGTTCACCCCGCGTACGGTCGAGAACCTCGCGCCGACCGTACGGCGGCTGGCGGCCGGGCTGGTCGACGCGTTCGTGGCGAAGGGCGGCGGGGACCTGCTCGCGGACGTCGCGGAGCCGCTGCCGGTCGCGGTGATCGCGGAGATGCTGGGCGTCCCGGAGGCGGACCGGGGCCTGCTGCGGCCCTGGTCGGCGGCGATCTGCGGGATGTTCGAGCTGAACCCCCCGGAGGAGACGGCCGCGGCCGCCGTCCGGGCCTCCGTCGACTTCTCCGCGTATCTGCGCGGGCTCATCGCCGAGCGGCGCGCGAACCCGGGTGACGACCTGGTCTCGGCGCTCATCGCCGCCCACGACGAGGGCGAGCGGCTGACCGAGCAGGAGATGATCTCGACCTGTGTGCTGCTGCTGAACGCGGGCCACGAGGCGACGGTGAACACCACCGTCAACGGCTGGCGCACGCTCTTCCACCACCCGGAGCAGCTCGCCGCGCTGCGCGCCGATCCGTCCCTGCTGCCCACCGCGATCGAGGAACTTCTGCGCTACGACACCCCGTTGCAGATGTTCGAGCGCTGGGTGCTGGACGACATCGAGATCGACGGCCAGGTGATCGGGCGCGGCGCGGAGGTGGCGCTGCTGTTCGGTTCCGCCAACCGGGACCCGGAGCGGTTCGCGCGGCCGGACACCCTGGACCTGGCCCGGGAGGACAACCCCCACATCACCTTCGGGGCGGGCATTCACTTCTGCCTGGGAGCCCCGCTGGCCCGGCTGGAGCTGGCCGCCTCCTTCGGGGAGCTGCTCCGCAAGGCGCCCGCGCTGCGGATGACGGCGGAGCCCCGATGGCAGCCGGGGTATGTGATCCGGGGGCTGAAGGAGCTGCGGGCCGAGGTGTAGGGCGGGGCTTCCCGGGACCCGCTGTCTCAGCAGGGGTCGTAGCACTCCGGCCTCGGCGCTCCGGCCAGCGCGTCGACGCCGACGCCGAGGCCGGCCAGGGCGGCGATGGTCAGGACGAGGCCGAGCGCCCGCAGCCAGTGGCCCCGGACCAGGGCGAAGACGGCCAGGGCCGCCGCGATGCCGCCGAGGATCATGAGGGGCAGGCCGATCCAGAGCACGTTCCAGTTGGAGGCCCCCTCGATGCCGTCCAGGAGGCCGCCCTTGCCGTGCGGGGCCCAGAGCACGATGCCGGCGAGCGCGCCGGCGAAGGCGGTCACGCAGCCGGCGGTTCCGACGACGGCTTCCCGCCGCGAGTCCTGGGTGTCGTTCCGGGTGTTCATGCCCGGGGAGACGCCGCGGGGGCGCGGGGCGGTTCCTTCCCGCGGTCAAGCCGCGCCCGGGCCTCCGCTCCCCGGGCTCCGGGGGCGAAACGCTAGGTCAGGGGGTACGACGCGCGGCCCGACGCCTCGTCGATCTCGTCGTGCGCCTTGGTCAGCAGTTTCATCGCCAGTTCGTTGAGCGCCCTGGCTCCGGCGATCTCCTCGCCGACTCTCTGCTGGTCGGCGTCCGAGGGGTGGCGGCTGGCGTAGCCGTGGGCGCGTACCTCTGTTCCGTCGGAGAGGCGGACGAGCGCCGCCGCGCGGGTGCGGTGGGTGTCCTCCTCGAATTCGAGGTCGATGTGCCATCCGACAGCGATCCTGGTCATGACGGTCACCTCCGGGACGTTCGCGGGCCGTCTCCTACCAGCGTGCGCCCCTGGTCCCGTCCGCGCTCGCCGGGCCCGGCAGCATCAGCCCCCACGCGCCGGCCCGGACCGTCCAGGTCCGGGTGCGCACCGGTCCTGCGGTGCGTATGTCCGCCCGGTAGCGGAAGTCCGCGCCGGAGACCGTGACGGCCTTGGCCTCCGCCGTGACGTTCTCGCCCGAGGCGGTGCGGACGACGACGTCGGCCAGGCCCCCGCCGCCCCGGGACGTCATGGAGATGCCCCGTACCGGCGTGTCCAGGTCGCTCAGCAGTATTCCGTCCGCCTCGACGCGCAGGCGGTGCGTGCCCGGGTGCGTGGTGGCGGCGACCGGGGCCGGGCGGACCAGGGACGTCATCAGCGAGCGGCAGGTGTCCCAGACGGCCGTGACGCCCGAGTGCGGGCCCGCCGCGTCGGGCGGCGGGGCCGGTGCGGGGATGCGCAGGCGGCCCAGGACGACGCCGTCGCTGTCGTCGACCAGGAGGTCCAGCCGGCGCACCGCACCGTCCAGCGCGGTGCGGGCGGCCGCCACCGCGCCCCGGGGGACGCCGAGGGCGTGGGCCACCTCCAGGGCGTGCGCGGCGCCGACGGGGACCAGGGAGAGGACGCCGGCGGCCAGCTCCCGTTCGCGGTGGAGCTGGGCCACCGCGCGCAGCAGCGCGTGGTCGTCGCCGACCACCACGGGCCTGCGCGCACCCCGCCGGGACAGGGCCCGGGCGAACTCGTCGGGGGTGTCCGGATGGCAGATCTTGGCGTGCGAGCCGGCGCTCAGCACGTCCTTGGCGATACGGACGGACTCGCCGTCGGTCCGGCGGGCGACCGGGTCGATGACCACCAGGAGCTGGTCGTCGCCGTCGTCGGGGGGCTCTGCAGCCGACACCTCGGTCCTTCCTCGGGTAGCATCTTGGTGCAAGAGCCCCTTGCGCTATTGCGCCAGGGGCTTCGTCTATTCCGGGGCACCCGGTTCGACGGCTCAGGCTTTGCCGTACATCGTCGTGCGGCAGGTACGACCTTTACGTACGCCCCCTGGCCTTGGACATGCCCCGCCCGGAAGGGGTGTACGCCTGTGCCCGCACTTGTGCTGCTCGGTGCTCAGTGGGGTGACGAGGGCAAGGGGAAGGCCACCGACCTCCTCGGTGGATCCGTGGACTATGTCGTGCGATACCAAGGCGGTAACAACGCCGGCCACACGGTCGTCGTGGGCGACCAGAAGTACGCACTGCATCTCCTCCCCTCCGGAATCCTGTCGCCGGGCTGTACCCCGGTCATCGGGAACGGTGTCGTGGTCGACCCGGCGGTCCTGCTCTCCGAGCTGAGCGGTCTGAACGAGCGAGGCGTCGACACGTCCAAGCTTCTGATCAGCGGCAACGCTCACTTGATCACTCCGTACAACGTCACGCTCGACAAGGTGACCGAGCGCTTCCTCGGGAAGCGCAAGATCGGCACGACGGGCCGGGGTATCGGCCCGACGTACGCCGACAAGATCAACCGGGTGGGGATCCGCGTCCAGGACCTCTACGACGAGTCGATCCTGGAGCAGAAGGTGGAGGCGGCCCTGGAGCAGAAGAACCAGCTCCTGGCCAAGGTCTTCAACCGCCGGGCCATCGAGGCCGGCAAGGTCGTCGAGGACATGCTCCAGTACGCGGAGCAGATCAAGCCGTTCGTCGCCGACACGACCCTGATCCTGAACGATGCCATCGACGCGGGCAAGGTCGTCCTCTTCGAGGGCGGCCAGGGCACCCTGCTCGACGTCGACCACGGCACGTATCCCTTCGTCACGTCGTCGAACCCGACGGCGGGCGGTGCCTGCACCGGCGCCGGCGTCGGCCCGACGAAGATCAGCCGCGTCATCGGCATCCTCAAGGCTTATACGACGCGGGTCGGGGCCGGTCCGTTCCCGACGGAGCTGCACGACGAGGACGGCGAGGCGCTGCGGCGCATCGGCGGCGAGCGCGGTGTCACCACCGGCCGTGACCGCCGCTGCGGCTGGTTCGACGCCCCGATCGCGCGGTACGCGACCCGGGTCAACGGCCTGACCGACTTTTTCCTCACCAAGCTCGACGTCCTCACCGGCTGGGAGCAGATCCCGGTCTGCGTGGCGTACGAGATCGACGGCAAGCGCGTCGAGGAACTCCCGTACAACCAGACCGACTTCCACCACGCGAAGCCGATCTACGAGAACCTGCCGGGCTGGTCCGAGGACATCACGAAGGCCAAGACCTTCTCCGACCTGCCGAAGAACGCGCAGGGTTACGTGAAGGCCCTGGAGGAGATGTCGGGCGCACCGATCTCCGCGATCGGCGTCGGCCCCGGCCGGACCGAGACCATCGAGATCAACTCGTTCCTGTAGGGAACGGGGCGGGCGACACCGCGGCGGCGGCGGACGACGGGCACGAGACGTCGTCCGCCGCCGCGCGTGTGTCCGCACGGCACTCCGCGGCATCGCCCGCACCGGCTTCCGCGGCGTTCCGCCGCCGTCGGGGCCGGGTGCCGGTCTGCCGCCCGGAACCGTCCGCATGCTGGGCGGGCCGGAAGATTTTACCTTCGGGCCAGCCCCGGTTCGCGGGGGGATCCGGATGGAATCCTTCCGGAATAGCGGCTGTTGAGAGCGCTCTTGGCGCGATCGTCCCAGGTGTCGGCGGCCGGGACCGGTGGAGCCTCTCCGTTACCGAGGTTGGTCTAGACCTTGACAGGTCCAGGCCATTCTCGCTTGAGTGTCGGGCACCCCCACGGCGGCGCACGGCCGGACGTCGCGCCGCGCCCAAGGAGTGTGATCACGTGATCCGACGTGTCCTGAGTCTGCTGGTGGCGCTCGGCGCGCTCGTCGCGGCGCTCGTCGTCCTTCCCGCCGCCACCGCGCAGGCCGCCACCTGCGCCACGGCCTGGAACTCCTCGTCCGTCTACACGAACGGCGGCACCGTCTCGTACAACGGCCGCAACTACACCGCCAAGTGGTGGACCCAGAACGAGCGTCCGGGCACATCGGACGTCTGGGCCGACAAGGGGGCCTGTGGCACCGGTGGTGAGGACCCCGGTGAGAACAACGGCTTCGTCGTCAGCGAGGCCCAGTTCAACCAGATGTTCCCGAACCGGAACTCCTTCTACACCTACCAGGGCCTGACCGACGCCCTGAGCGCCTTCCCGGCCTTCGCCACCACCGGAAGCGACGCGGTCAAGAAGCGGGAGGCCGCGGCCTTCCTCGCCAACGTGAGCCACGAGACCGGCGGGCTGGTCCACATCAAGGAAGTCAACGAGGCGAACTACCCGCACTACTGCGACACCAGCCAGTCCTACGGCTGCCCGGCCGGCCAGGCCGCCTACTACGGCCGCGGTCCGATCCAGCTGAGCTGGAACTTCAACTACAAGGCCGCCGGGGACGCGCTGGGCATCAACCTGCTGGCCAACCCCTACCTGGTGGAGCAGAACGCCTCCGTGGCCTGGAAGACCGGCCTCTGGTACTGGAACACGCAGAACGGCCCCGGCACGATGACCGCCCACAACGCCATCGTCAACAACGCCGGCTTCGGCGAGACGATCCGCTCGATCAACGGCGCGATCGAGTGCAACGGCGGCAACCCCGCCCAGGTCCAGAGCCGCATCAACAAGTTCACGCAGTTCACCCAGATCCTCGGCACCACCACCGGTCCGAACCTGAGCTGCTGACCCCGCCCGGAACGGGGGGTGCGTCCGGCGTACGCCGGACACACCCCCCGTTCCGGCGTCCGGCCGGAAGGGCGGCGGGCCCCGGCGGCCGACGACCCGGCGGCCTGCCCGGAACGCGCACGCCCGCCACGGACTCCACGCCCGCCACGCATGGCGAGCGCGGCCGCGCGAGTGGTGCGTCAGGCGCGGTTCAGCGCGGTCCGGAGGGTGACCCCGTGGTGCAGGCGCAGTTGGCGCAGCTCCGCGTAGGACAGTGCGGTCACCGAGACCGGGGGGCCGATGAGGAAGAGGATGCGGAGCAGCAGCGGGAGGCCGGCCATCGGCGGGTCGGCGAGCTGGATGACGAAGAGCGACCACACCAGGAACGGTGAGACCAGCGGGGGCAGGGTCTCGTGGACGTCGGCGAGGCGGAAGACCGTCGAGACCGCGAAGGCCGTGCCGATGATGAGGAACAGGCCGGCCACGAGGTAGGAGGGCAGGAGCACCAGCATGGTCAGCAGCATCGGCACGATCTCGTAGTCCTCCACGGCGGTTCGCCCGATGGCGGGGCAGACCACGAAGGTCAGGTAGTAGACGCCCGCCAGGGTGCCCACGGCCAGGAGCGGGCCCGGGGTCCGGCTGAGGTAGCGCTCCCGGTGCGGGCCCCGGGCGGCCAGGACGAAGGCGGCCAGGACGACGGGGACGGCGAAGACCAGGATCGTGGCGGCCTGCGACAGTTCTTCGAACTTCGCTTTCAGCGGGTCGTCGGCCGAGTCCCAGTAGGCGACGGTGATCCAGATGACGGCGACCGCTCCGATGAGGGAGCGGGCGACCTGGAGTGCGGTGATGGTCTCGTCGACGATCCGGTCGGCGCGCTTGGGCCTGAATATCAGCAGTGCCGTCTGGAACAGCCGCGCGAACAGTTCCTGCCCGTTCATCTCGATCCCCCGTGTCGCTCAACGAGCAGCGATCATAGTGCTGTTGACAGTCCCGCGGCACTCATGCGAGCTGCGGTCTCACCGACATCAGCAGGTGCCGGTGGGCGGCGGCGGAGTCCGTCCCGTCCGTGATCATCGCGCGCTGGCCCGCCCCCAGCAGCAGGAGCCGCAGGGACGGCCCGTCGAAGGAGGCCAGGGCGTCCGCGAGATAGCCGGGATGGAACGCCACGGTCAGCTCCTCGGCTCCCTCCAGGGCGGCCGGCAGCCGCTGGGACGCCACGTCGTCCTCGTAACCCGCCCGCAGGAGCACGGAGGCGTCGGCGCGGGAGAAGGTCATCTGCACCGGGCTGTCCCCGTCGGCGACGACGGAGACCCGCTTGACCGCCTCCGTCAGCCGGACCCGGTCCACCGCCGCGGCGGCCGGGTCCTCCATCGCGAACAGCTTCTCGTGGCGCGGCAGCCGGCCCTCCAGCAGCCGTACGGTGGTGCGCGTCCCGGCGTGCTCGAAGCCCGCCGAACCGGCGTCCAGGGCGACGCTCACCGGCCCGGACCGGCCCAGCGCGCGGGCGATCTCGGTGAGGCGGCGGGCGGAGACGATGACATCGGCCGCCTCGCCGGGGGCGGCCGCCCTCCACGGGACGGTCCGCACGGCGAAGCGGTACCGGTCGGTCGCGGCGAGCGTCATCGTGTCGTCGTCGAGCTCCAGCCGGATTCCGGTGAGCACGGGCAGTGTGTCGTCGCGCCCGGCGGCGACCGCCACATCGGCCACGGCCGCCGCGAACAGGTCCGCGTCCACCGCGCCCCGGACCCGGGGGAGCGGGGGCAGCGCCGGGTAGTCGTCCAGCGGAAGTACGGAGAGCCCGAACCGGGCCCCGTCGCCCGACACCGTGAACCGCGAGCCCTCGACCGCGCACTCCACGGGCCCTTCGGGCAGCACCTTGCAGATGTCCAGCAGCCGCCGCCCCATGACGAGGACCTTCCCGCGGCGCGGGACCTCGGCGTCCACGTCGATGCGTGCGGACGCCTCGTAGTCGAGCCCGGAGATCCGCAGCCGCCCGCCCCCGCCGTCCCCGTCGCCCCCGCCCTCCGTGTCCAGCAGCAGCCCGCCCAGCACGGGGACGGGCGACCGCACGGGCAGGACGCGGGCCGCCCAGGACACGGCGTCGGTCAGGGCACTGCGCTCGATACGGAACTCCACGGGGACCTTTCCTCGCACGTCGAAAGCCGGCTGCCGAAGGCCGAGAGCCGGCAATCAGGAACCGGCAGCCGGCAATCAGGAACCAGCAGTCGGCCGCCGCCAACCGGCAATCAGAAGCCGGAAGCCGGAGCCGGCGACCGACTCCTGCGACATCGACGTTAGAAGGCACCACTGACAATCGACCGCCGACGATCCGGCGGGCCGCGGTTCACCGCCCGGGCGGGCAGGGCCCTCAGGGCCCCGGCGGGCGGGAGCGGAGGAGGGGCGGCCGGCCGGGAACCGGCGACAGCGACCACCCCCGTGAGCCGCTGCCGCCGTGTTCCCCGCCCGCCCCCGTTCCGGCGTCGCCCCCGACGAGCCGAAACATGTTCGGACGATAGAACGCAGGGTAAGGAGACGGGAGATTCAATGCGCCCAGTGGGGCGGCCGCGGGGGTATCGGTCCGCACAGTCGGACGGGCGCCGGACCACCGGTGCCGCGGCTGCGTCCCGGGCGGGGAACGGGGAACGGGTGCGGGCACGGGAGCGTGCGGACGATCTTCTGCGGATGCACCGGCTGGCCCGCACGGGCGGAACGGCCGAGTTGCTGCGCTGGCTGGCCGGGCGGGCGGAGGGCTGGGCGGGGCTCGTCGGGCCGGACGGGACGGTGCTGCACGCGGCGTCCCGGACGGCGCGTGCCGTGGTGCCCGATGTCGCGGGGCTCGTCGCCGAGGGCGCCAGCGCTCTCACGGAGCGCGGGGCCCAGGCGTACTCCCTCGACACCGGCGCGCACACCGCCCTGCTGTTTCCCCTGAGCGCCGGAGATCCCGCGGCCCCGGTGCTCGTCGTCGTCACTCCCCGGCCGGTGGCCGCCGGGCTCGCCACGCTGCTGGCCGACGTGGTCCAGCCGCTGTCCCTGTGCCGGCAGGCCGAGACGCTGGAACGCAAGCGGCGGCGGGTGGATCTCGCCGAGTCCCGGGGCCGGGAGGCGGTGCTGCACCTGCTGATGACGGGCCAGCTGTCGATCGCGCAGCAGGTGGCCGGTGCGCTGCGGCCCCGGCTCCCCGATCCGGTGCGGGTGTGCGTCGTGGAGTGTTCCGGCGACGGGCGCGACGAGGTGGCCCGGGTCTGCGGGGAGGCGGACGGTGGCCGGTCCTGGATCGTGCGGTGCCCCGTCTACGCCCGCCACCTCATCCTCGTGATGCCCGCGCAGGAGCGGGGCCCGGGGGCCGCACCGACCGATGAGACCGTCGCCGCCCGGGTGGGCGACTGCGTGGTGGGCGTCAGTGAGCCGGTGCCGCTGGCCGACACCGCGACGGGCTACCGCCAGGCGTTCCACGCCCTGGCCGTCGCCCGCGAACTGCCGTCCCGGCACGCCCGGTTCGGCGTCTCGCCGGACCCCGCGCTGGTCGTCGGACCGGCCGGCCGGCAGTGGGCGAACGATCTGCTGGCTCCGCTCCTGACCCATGTGCCGCGCCGTGCGCAGGACCCCGGGAGCCAGGAGCTGGCGGCCAGCGCCGCCTCCTGGCTGGCGTTCTCCTCGCACGCGACCGACCACCTCAAGGTCCACCGCAACACGCTGGCCGCCCGGCTGAAACTCATCGGTGAGCTGCTCGGCCTCGATCTGCACCGGCTGGCCGACCAGGCCGCGCTCGATCTGGCCCTGCGCGTGCGTGCGACCCCCGCCCCGGCCTGCACTCCGGAGCCCGCCCCGTACGCCGCCGCCACCCGGTCCGGTACGCGGGAGGCGGCGGGGGATCTGGACGCGATCCTGTGCCGCCCCGCCGTACGGGACTGGGCCGAGCAGCAACTGGCCCCCGTCCTGGGGGCCGAGGAGACCCTGCGCACCTGGCTGCGGTGCGAGGGCCGCCTCGGGCCGACGGCCGCCGAGCTGGGCATCAGCGTGCCCGGCGCCCGCAAGCGGCTCGTCCGCCTGGAAACGGTCCTCCAGCGCTCGCTGCTCCGGCCCCCGAGCGCCCGCTACGACCTGTGGCTGGCGGTGAGGTCGCGGGATCTCGCCGACGCGTGAGGCCGCGCGCGGGGCCCGGCGCGCGGGTGCCCGACGCGCAATCGTCCGGTGACCGCGCGGGCGCCCGGTGACCGCCCGGGGTCACTGCTGGAGGTCGCCGCCCAGCAGCAGCCCGCTGGCTTTCGTGAGCCCCAGACCGGCGGGGCCGAAGGAGGCCGACGACGTGTAGGAGGGCGAGGACGCTCCGCCGGGCAGGACCCACACGGCCCCCTGGTCGTTCTCCCACGCCGCGCCCACCACGAGGTCCGGCCGCCCGTCCCGGTTCAGGTCCCCGGCGCTCACCGTCGCCCCGAACTGGTCCCCCGCCTCGACCCCGCCCGGCACCCCGGCGGTGTTCTGCGTGAAGGAGTAGGAGCCCGCGCCGAGCTGTCCCGTACGGCGGCCGGGAACGACCACGACGGCCCCCGCACCGGCCTTGCTGCCGATCGCCTCGCCGGGGGATCCGATGATGATCTCGCCCGCCCCGTCCCGGTTCAGGTCCGCGACCGCGACGGACGCCCCGAACGCGTCGTGCCGTTCGCTGCCGCCGGGCACTCCGGCCGTGTTCTGGTGGATGACCATCGGCGCCTTGTCGTACGCCACGCCGTTCGCCGACCCGAACCACACGTGCACCGCGCCGCCGAGGTGGCCCCACAGGCCCTCCACCGTGCCGGGCTCGTCGGGGTCGCCGACGACCAGGTCGCCGTATCCGTCCCCGTCGACGTCCCCGACGGCGGAGGTGAGCCCGTCGCCGCCCTGCATACGGTGGTCGAAGAGGCCCGCCTCGTTGGTGGAGTTGACGAACACGTAGCCGCCGCTGAGCCCGCCCATGCGGCCGTTGACGAGCACCCGGTCGGCGGCCTTGTCCCCGTTCAGATCGCCGTAGGCGGCGGAGCGCATCCACCCCGTCTCGTCGTGCAGGTAGGACGACGCGACGCCGCCCGACCGGGTGAACGGTCCGGTGAGGCGGGTGGTGGTGTTGTTGTTGACGACGAGGACCTGGGTCCCGTCCGGCCCGGACCAGGCGGCCACGTCCCGGCCCGCCTGCCCGTCCGTCTCGACGGTGGTGGGCAGCGCGGCCCCGGACACCAGCCCGTTCTTGCTTCCCCACAGCACGGTCGCCGCGCCGGCCGACTCCGCGGAGCCGATCTTCTCGTACGGGGACCCGATCACGACGTCCGCGTAACCGTCCTTGTCGAGGTCCGCGACGGCGCTCGACGCACCGAAGGCGTCCCCCGCCTCCGCGACCCCGGGCACGCCCGGTGACGCCTGGGTGATCACGGCCCGTCGGGCGGCGGAGGCCCCCTTCGCGGACCCGTAGAGCACGACGACGGCTCCGGCCCACTCCTGCCCGTTGACGGTGGCGCGCGGCGCCGGGAGGACGGCGTCCCGGTACCCGTCCCCGTTGATGTCCTGCGGCACCGGAAGGGGCGCGGCCTGGGCTGTCCCGGCGGACAGCGTGGTCGCGGCCACGGTCATCGCGGCGATGGCGGCCAGTGCGGCCGTGCGTCTGGTCCGTGCGGTCGTTCCGGTCATGTGTAGTGCCCCCACCCTGAGTTGCCCGACATGTGTGGGGGTATTCAGCCACGGGACCTCGCGCCGCCGCCACGCGGGGTCCCGGATCGGCGGACTGACTGCTCAGCCGGTCCAGGTGAGGAACGTGGACCAGGCGTCGGGCGCGACGGCGAAGGCGGGCCCGTCGGGCACCTTGGAGTCACGGACGTGGACGGCGTGGGGGCAGGCGGCGACCTCGACGCAGTCGCCGCCGCTGGAGCTGCTGTAGGAGGACTTGTGCCAGTCGAAGGCGACCTCGATGCACTCGCCGCCGCTGGAGCTGCTGTAGCTCGACGTGAACCATCGGAGGGTGCTGCTCATTCCACTACTCCTGCCAACCGCTTGATGAGGTCCAGCGATTCACGAGGACCCAGGGCCTGTGACCGGATCTTCGCATAGCGCTGAGCGTAGGTGCTCACCTTTGCCGGGTCGCTGATCAGCAGACTCTCGTCCTGCGGCTCCAGATAGACGAGGTGCTCGTGTGCCGAGGTCTCCACCAGGTTCATGGAGCCGCGATCACCTGCGTACTCCCCGTACTGGCCGGCGTCCAGCGGCAGCATCAGAAGTGTGACATTGCGGCGGCGGGCGCACTCCACGAGGTGGAGCAGCTGCTCCCGCATGATCTCCTCGTCGCCGATGATCCGGCGCAGGACTGCCTCGTCGATGATGATCTCGATCATCGGGACCGGCTCCCGGTCGAAGAGGACCGTGCGCTCCATCCGCAGCTGGACCAGCTCCTCCACGCGCTGGTCGGAGAGCGGCGGGTACCCGCCGCCGATCAGCGCCCGCGCGTACGCCTCCGTCTGGAACAGCCCGTGGATGACGTTCGTCGCGAAGAGCTGGAGGCTGAGCGCCGCCTGCTCCAGCAGCGCGTAGTCCTGGAACTGCTGCGGGTACTTCTCCATCCGCATGTACCGCCGCGCGGTCTCGAACACGGTGGTTCCGTTGCCGAGTACGCGTTCGAGCTCCACCAGCATCGCGTCGCTCGCCGGCTGCGCGCACGTCTCCATGGCGCTCACGGCCGCTGCCGAGTAGCCGAGCTCATGACCGAGCTGTTCCTGGGTCCACCCCCGCTGGACGCGCATCGTCCGGGCCACCTCCGCCACCATGAGGGCCATCGGGCTCGCGGCTTCCTTGTTCTCAGCACTCGCCATCACGCGATCTCTTTTCGACTCGACCGGACTCAACCGGTCACTACTCGAAGTCGTTGAAATCCACCCCACTTCAGTGAAGTTCGAGCAGGTCAACGGCTGTACGACGCACCCCGGCAGATAGAGGAAACGCTAGGTGATCGGGGTCACAATCATCTCGTGAACGCACTTAATGGTGGGCTGAGGGCCGAGTGGATTCCGGACTCCGGATTTCACCTCCGCAAGGCGGGCGTGCAGTTCGACGCCGTCCGCGTGGACGGCGACGACGGGCGGCGGCTGGCCGTCCTGATGGAGGAGTTGGTCGGCGGCGAACCGGGGCCCGTCGTCACCGAGTCGAACGGGCGGCGCGGGGTGTACTTCCTCGTGCCGGCGGGCTCCACGGCCGGGCGGCCGTGGCCGCGGGCGGTGACGACGTTCAACGCGGCGACGGGCCGGATCGGTTACGTACCCGTACCGGCGCTCGGCGGCGACACCTGGCCGCTGATGTGGCGCTACCCGCCCACGCGCGCCGGGCGGTTCGTGCACACGCTGATCCTGTTCAACGCGGCGTGCGCGTTACTGCGTTGAGCGCCCGAGGCGGGTGAAGGAGCCGGCGCCCGCGACGACCGGGGCCTCGTGGAAGGGGAATCCGGCGCGGTCGCGGAAGGCGCGGGCCCGGGGGCCGGCCGTGAGCATGCCCGAGCGGACCTCGCCGTGAGGGCGGGAAGACTTGACACAAAAGTGCATGATCGTGCAACCTTCTGGACGTCCGTCAACTCCTGCCGCACTGCCGGGGGATGTTGTTGCTTGCGCGTTCAATGACCTGGAGGTCTGCGCATGGCTGATCCCGTGAAGATCAAGATCTGGTCCGACTACGTCTGCCCCTTCTGCATGCTGGCCGAGGGGCCCCTCGAAGAGGCGCTCAAGGATGTCGGCGCCGAGGTGGAGGTCGAGTGGATGCCGTTCGAGCTGCGTCCCCACCCCCAGCCCACCCTGCGGCCGGAGGACGACTACCTGCCCGACATCTGGAAGCGCGCCGTCTACCCGATGGCCCGCCGTCTGGGGGTCGACATCACACTCCCCGACGTGTCTCCCCAGCCCTACACGGCCCTGGCCTTCGAGGGCTACCAGTACGCGGCCGAGCACGGCCTGGGTACGGCCTACACCCGGCGGATGTTCCGGGCCTTCTTCCAGGAGAGCCAGGACCTGGGGCAGCTCGACGTCCTCGTCGCCCTGGCCGGAGAGATCGGCCTGGACGAGGCCGGGTTCCGGGCCGCGCTGGCGGACGGCACCTACCGCGCCCGGCATCAGGAAGCCCTCCGGGAGGCGGCGGCCCACCGGGTGCAGGCGGTTCCCACGATCCTCATCGGCGACACCCGGATCGAAGGCGTTCCGCGTGCCGCCCAGGTGCGCAAGGCGGTCCTGGACGCCCAGGCGCGGCAGGCGGAGGACGCCGGCTACGGCGCCGCCTGCGGCATCGACGGGAGCTGCTGACGTGCCCGGCGCCCATCCCGCTCTCACCGCCTGCCGGCTCGCGGGAATGGAGCTGCGCAACCGATTCGCCGTCGCCCCCATGACCCGGGTCTCCGCGACCGAGGACGGCCGGGCCACCCCGGAGATGGCCGCGTACTACGCGGCCTTCGCCGAGGGCGGCTTCGGGCTCCTGATCACCGAGGGGACCTACACCGACACGGCCTTCGGCCAGGGGTACCTGCACCAGCCCGGCATCACCGACGAGGCGCAGGCGGCTGCCTGGCGCCCCGTCGTCGAGCGGGCGCACGCCGCCGGCGCGCGGGTCGTCCTCCAGCTGATGCACGCCGGGGCCCTCGCCCAGGGCAACCGGTTCCGCGACCGGGCCGCGGGCCCCTCGGCCGTACGGCCGCTGGGTGAGCAGCTGACCAAGTACCGCGGCTCCGGCCGGTGGCCCGTGCCGATGGAGATGACCCGCCGCCAGATCGCGGAGGCCGTCAGCGGCTTCGCCGCCGCCGCCGTCCGCGCCCGTGACGCCGGCTTCGACGGTGTGGAGATCCACGCCGCCAACGGCTACCTGCTCGACCAGTTCCTCACGCCGTACACCAATCTGCGCACCGACGGCTACGGCGGAGGCGTCGAGGGGCGCCTGCGGCTCGTGCGGGAGGTGACGGCCGAGGTCAGAGACGCGGCCGGGCCCGGCCTCACGGTCGGTGTCCGCTTCTCCCAGGGGAAGATCAACGATCCCGGCTGGCGCTGGCCGGGAGGGGACGCCGAGGCGGAGGCCGTCTTCACGGCGGCAGCCGGGGCCGGGGCCGACTACCTGCACATCGCGGGAGGAGGACGGGACTGGTTCCCGCAGGGGCCGACGCTGCCCGCGCTCGCCCGGACGGTCACCGGGCTCCCCGTGATCGCCAACGGCGGGCTGCACAGGGACGCGGTGGCACGGCGCGTCCTGGACGAGGGGCACGCGGACGTCCTCGCCGTCGGAACGGGCGCGCTGGCCAACCCGGACCTGCCGCGCAGGGTGGCCGCCGGTGAGCCCCGGGCGCCCTTCGACCCGCGGGTGCTGGAGCCGCTGGCGACGCTGGACAACGCCCGTACGCACGCGCCCGCTTGACACCAGTTACATGCACATGCAAGATTAGTGTCCTCGGAACAAGCCGCCACCGGCGACTTGCGAGAAGAGTCGCTTGCATGTGCAGGCAAACGATAGACCGGCCACTCGGGAGACGAGCTGCTCATGGGTACACACGAAAGCGAACTGATGGACTACGCCCACGAAGCGGTCCGGCTCAGCCGTGAGCATGTCGCACAGGGCGGCATCCCCTTCTCCGGCGTGGTCGTGGGCAGCGGACGAATCCTGGGGACCGGCTTCAACCGGGTGCGCGAGGACAACGACCCGACCGCGCACGCCGAGGTCGTCGCCCTCCGGGAGGCCACCACGCGGCACGGGATTCGCGCGGTGGCGGGAGCCACCCTGATCGCTTCCGGTGAACCCTGTGCCCTGTGCTACCTCGCCGCGCGGTACGCCGGCGTCGGCCACATCGTGCACGCCGCCGACCGCAGGACCGCTGCCCGGTACGGCTTCGACTACACGAGCACGTACACCCTCTTCGCCGAGGACCCGACGGACTGGCCCCTCAAGGTGACGGCGCTCCAACTCCCGGAGGCGGAGCAGCCGTTCCAGGACTTCCTCACCATGAGCCGAGCCCACTGACGGCCCCGGCCCCCTCGCCGCCCGGCATCGCCGCACGGCGCCCCGCACGCTGATCTCCCCGCGTTCCCGCACACTCCCGCTCACTCACCGCACGGAAGGACCTCCCATGCACTGGCTCTACCTCGCCATCGCCGTCGCCTTCGAGATCTTGGTCGCCATCGCCGCCGGAAAGGCCGAGGGCTTCAAGAACCGCAAGTGGACCGGGATCACCCTGGCCAGCGGCGCCGCCGCGACCTTCTTCCTCAGCAAGGCGCTGCTGACCTTCGACGTCGGCGTCGGCTACGCCCTGTGGACGTCCGTCGCGGGCGTCGGAATCACCGTGCTCGGGGCGCTGTTCTTCGGCCAGCGTCTGAACACGAACAAGGCGATCGGCATTCTCCTCGTCATCGGTGGCGTCGTCGGCCTGCAGCTGAGCGGTTCCGCCTGAGCCCGGAGCCCGACTCCGGCCGCGCACGCATCGCACTCCCACGCAACCACCTGACGCCATCCCTGAGAGAGGACTCACCTCCCATGTCCAACGCAGCCAAGAGCTCCACCAACGCCTGGCTCTCGCTCCTGCTCGCCGGAGTCTTCGAGATCGGATACGCGCTCGCCGTCGGCGGCAGCGAGGGTTTCACCGTCCTGACCTGGTCCCTGGTCGCGGTGGTGTTCTTCCTGCTGACGCTCTACGCGCTGAGCCTCGCCCTCCGCACGATCGACGTGAGCATCGGCTATGCCGTCTGGGCGGGCATCGGCGCGGTCGGCGCCGCGGTTCTCGGCCCGCTGTTCTTCGACGAGACGCTCACCCTCGCCAAGGGCATCTGGCTGGCCGTCATCATCGTCGGGGTCATCTGGCTCAAGCTGGCCGACCGTACGAAGCCCGAGGCTGCCGCCGCGCCGCGGTCCGAGCCGCTCACGGAGCGCCCCGGCGCGCTTCAGGTCTGACGCTTCTTCCGCCGACACGCCGCAGGCGCCTGCTGTCCATTCGGGAATGGGCAACAGGCGCCTGCGGCGTGTCGGCATCACTTCGCGGTTCGGCCGCCGTCCACCGCGATGGCGGCCCCGGTGGTGAAGGACGAGGCGTCCGAGCAGAGCCAGGCGGCGGCGCGGGCGATCTCGGCCGGGTCGGCGAGGCGTCGCTGGATCGCCTTGCCGCCGAATCCGGCGCGCACGGAGGGGCCGGCCGAGAGGACGCCGTCCATCATCTCCGTGTCGGTGCTACCCACCACGAGGGCGTTGACGCGGATGCCTTGCTCGCCGTACTCGGCGGCGGCCGCCCTCGTCAGACCGATGACCGCGTGCTTCGCCGCCACATACGGCGCCGAGGCGGCGGTGGCCCGTACGCCCGCGACACTGGAGGTGTTGACGACCGAACCGGAGCCGGCCGGGAGCATGGCGGGGATCTGGGCGCGCAGGCAGTTCCACACACCGCGCACATTGACGTCCATGGTGCGGTCGAAGACGTCGTCGGCGAGTTCGTGCAACACCGTCCCCGCACTGGCGTAACCGGCGTTGTTGAACGCGCAGTCGAGCCTGCCGAACCGGTCGACCGCCGTGGCGACGGCGCGCTCCATGTCCGCCGGGCGGGTGACGTCACCCGGAGCGGCCACGGCCCGGCCGCCGTCCTTCCTGATGCGCGCGGCGAGTTCTTCCACCAGGTGGGCCCGGCGGGCCACGAGCACGACGGCGGCCCCTTCGTCGGCGAAGTGCCGGGCCGCCGCGGCGCCGATGCCGCTGGACGCTCCGGTGACCAGCGCCACCTTGCCGGCCAGCAGCGGTCCGCCCGGCGTCACGCGGCACCGCCCCGGACGGTCGCGGACAGGGGCGTTCTCCAGAACGTGCCCGAGCCCATCTCCCGGTCGATCCCGTGCAGCAGGTCGTCGTCGAGCGCGTCCAGGCCGCTGATCAGGTGGCGTACCCCCGCCTCCCGCATGAGCTCGCGCTGGTGGCTGTGGACGAAGTCGGAGGGGTGCCCGACGAAGGCCGCGCCGAACTCGCGGGCCGCCTCGGCGACCCGGGCTACGTCGTCGACGAAGAGGGCCTGGCCGGGGCGGAGCCGGAACACGTCCTCGGTGATCTCCTTGAGGCCGGGTCGGAAGTCGTTGGTGCAGACGTATCCGGGGCCGTCGAACAGGCCGGCGTAGTGGCCCAGGTGGCGGTCGAAGTGCTCCTTGCCCAGGCCGCCGTAGCAGACCGTGCGCAGGCCGGCCGCCCGCAGCCGCTGGAGCAGGCCGAGGGCTCCCGGTGTGACCGTGACCGGGTGGCGGGCGATGTGGGCGGCGCGCTCCTCGAAGTACGCGGCGAGCGCCTCTTCGCCCGTCATGCCGCCGCCCGCGGCGGCCGCGAGTAACCGGCCGGCGATGTGCTGCGGCTGGGAGAAGACCGAGCGTTCCAGTTCGGCGGAGTACGTGCCGCCTCTGCTGACGATGAAGTGGTGGATCACCGGGCTGAAGGTGTCGTTGAGCAGGACACCGTCGATGTTCAGGGCGGCCAGGCGCAGGGAGTTCATGCGGCTCCGTAAGGGCTCGTTCGCAACAAGCGGGACAGAGAGACGGGACAGAGGCGGGACGGTCGGCGCGGGCAGGGCGGGGCAGGGCGGGGCAGGACCGGGTGGTGCGGTCAGGCCGGTCAGCCAGGCAGGCCGGTCAGAGCGGCCGGCCGGCCAGGCAGACCGGTCGGAGCAGGTGCAGCGGTCGGAGCAGGTGCAGCGGTCGGTCAGGGCATCATCGAGGCGCCGCGCGCGGGATGCGCCTCGGCGCGGGCGATCACGGACGGGACCGCGACGCCCGGAAGAATCAGGCTCCACATCTGCTGGGTGCGCTCGGGGAGGTCCGTGCGACCGCTGACGACGTTGGAGTACATCTGCATCCCCGTGCAGGCGGCGATCACGAACTCGGCGACCACGGTCGGATCGACGCCCGGTTGCAGCTCGCCGGCGTCCCGGGCCTCCCGCAGGCACCCGGTCATGATCCCGCGGAAGTTCTCGTACGGGTCCGCGTTCAGGGAGTCGCCCATGGACGCCTGTTCGTTCGTCAGCCGTACGCCGGCCCGGAGCATCGGGTCCTTCTGCAACTGCCACGACCACACGAGGGTGAGGTCGATGAGCCGCTGGAGGCCACCGGCGGCGAGCAGCGGGACGAGGCTCTCCGGCTGGCTGTTCATCACCGCCTTGGCCAGATCCTCCTTGGAGCCGAAGTGGAAGTACAGCGCCCCGGCCGTCACACCGGCGCGCTTGAGGATGCGGGTGATGCTCGCCCCCGCGTAGCCGTACTCGTCGAAGACCTCCGCGGCTGCCCGCAGGATCGCGCGGCGGGTCTGTTCAGCCCGCTCTTGCTTCAGTTGAGCCATGTCTTTCACCTTTCAAAAAAGAACGCTCCTTACGGTAACTGAGTGGCCTACCGGTATGGCAAGTCCCTTTTGTGGCGCTTGAGGCGTCTAGGGTGCCAAATCAGCCCCCGGGGGAATCAAAGGAACGCACCCTCTTGACTTGGCAAAACAGAAGGATCATTATTTTTGAGTCGGGCACAAGGAGTGTGTCTCGGGCAGCTCTGCGTAGTCGTTCGCGATAACAACCGATCTTGGGGGGCCAAGTTGTCTGTTTCTGTCCTGAGCCGTGAGTCGCAGCCGGTCCAGCAGTGGCAGGTGCACCAGTGGCAGGTGCACAAGCTTCGGGGTGAGGAAGTTCTGCTCAAGGCGTGGTCCGAGCCCTCCCCGGGGCGTTATGTGCTCTCGGGGCACTGGCCCCAGGGGCATGACTTCTACCGCCCCTCGCAGGGTGCGTACGACCCGTTACTGCTCGCCGAGAGCGTGCGCCAGACGGTGCCGCTGCTGTCCCACGCCGTGCACGCCGTTCCGCGGGAGTACAAGCAGGCGTGGGAACACTTCAGATTCTCGGTCGATCCCCTGGCGTCGCTGGTGACCACCGTCGAGGAGCCGGTGTCCCTGGTGGTGACCTGCACGGACGTGGTCCGCCGCGGCGCCAGGTTCGCCGGCATGACGATGGACATCGAGGTCTGTCTGGGGGAGCGGCTGATGGGCGCCGCGCAGACCCGCTTCAACAACCAGCCCGCGGCCATATACCGGCGGCTGCGCGGGAGTTACGCGGACGTCGAGGCCGCCCTCGCGAACTGCCTCCCGGTGGGGCCGCCCGTGGACCCGCACCGGGTGGACCGGCGCTCCCCCGACGACGTGGTGCTCTCGCCGTATCCGGGCGGCCGGCCCGGCCGGTGGATGCTGCGCGTGGACCCCGCGCACCCGGTGCTGTTCGACCACGCCGTCGATCACGTGCCCGGGATGCTCCTCCTCGAAGCCGCCCGGCAGGCGGCGCACGCCGTCGGCGACGGGGCCCGGGCGGTCACCGGCATGGAGACGGACTTCATCCGCTACGTCGAGCTGGACGCCCCCGCCGTCGTCGTGGCCGGCGATCCGGTCCCCGACGGCGCGGGCCGCGACCGCGTGCACGTGTCGGTCGAGCAGCACGGCGTGCGGGTCTTCACCTCCGAGGTGACCATCGAGCCCGCGAGCGGCCTGTAGCGGCGGCACGCGGAGCGGCGGGCGGCCCGTACACCCCTCGGGGGGACGTACGGGCCGCCCGCCGGCGGGTCAGGCGCGCACCGGCTCCGGCATCGGCTCCGGAAGCTCCTCGTGCACCGTGACCGCGACGTGGACCGAGGCCGGGACCGCGAAACTGGCCTCGTACCCGGGTGGCGCGAGCAGCTGGCGCACCCGCCAGCCGAGCGGCTGGCCGGTGAGGTCCAGCCGGTTCATGACGGCGGCCATGCCCTGTCCCGTCGCCTTGGCCATGGCCTCCTTGCGGGTCCACAGCCGGGCGAAGTCCCGGACGAGTTCGTCGTCCGGACGGCCGCCCAGCCACTGCTGTTCCCGCGGGTGGAGGAACGGCAGGTAGCCGGCGACGGATTCCGGGGTCGGCCAGGACTCGATGTCGATGCCGATGGTGGCTTCGGCGACGGCGATGGCGACGTGGTCCCCGCTGTGGGACATCGAGAACTCCAGCGTTTCGCCGCCCGGATCCGGATCGCGGATGGCGGGCCTTCCGTGTGCCCCGCCGCAGCCGGGACACGGCTGCCGCAGGAAGCCGACGCTCCGGGGTGAACAGTCCAGCGACGATCCGAGAACGCTCCGCAGCGCCCAGTGGGCGAAGACGTAAGCCTCCCGGCCGGCCGGCTGCGGGATCGCGGCCAGCCGGGTGCGCTCCTTCTCGTCGAGCCAGTCGGGCGGGGCCGCCGCGGTGACGGGGGGCTGCCCGGCCGGAGCCCTGACGATCCAGATGCCGACCGGATCGAGGACCTCACCCGGAGGTGCGTCGGACCACTTGAGGTCGTGTGTCATGTCGATACGGCTCCTGATGCGGCGGGGACCCGGCCGGCCCCCGCCACGGTTCGGATCAGGCGGTTGCTGCGAGCAGCGGCCACGGGCCGGTCGTGGCGTACTGCTCGATGTCCTCGGAGGCGAGATAGCGCCGGAATCCCGGTACCTGCTCCGCCGGGCGCAGCGCCCCGCGGTACAGCACCATGCCGCGCACACCGGACCCGTTGTCGTGCCAGCACACGAGCGGAAGGTGGTACTCCGGCGTGTCGCAGGTCTCCTGCACGGCGGCCTGGTAGCCGTACGCCGGCAGCATGCTCATCGGGCCGCTCCCGCTCCCGCTCCCGCCGCCGCCGGCACGCCCCGGTCCCCGGGGCGGACGCCGAACAGGGCTCCGTAGTGGGCGATCCGCCCGGCCGCCTCGCTTCCGCCGGCCAGGTGCAGCGCGTGCCAGAAGAGCACCTGGTTCGCGGTGAGCACGGGAAACCCGAGCCGCTCCTCCAGGCCCGCGATGGTGCCCACGGCGCGAATGCCGTTGCCGGCGACCAGCACCGCCTGCGGCCGCTGCGGGGCGACGGTGGACTCGATCCACTGCACCAGCGCCTCCGGAGTGATCAGTTTCTGGTTGCTGGGGAGGCCGCAGGGGGCGTGATGGACGACGTCGAAGCCGCGCTGGTCGAAGTACGAGGAGCCCAGGGCCGACAGCTCGTCGTCGAACCACGGCGGGTTGACGAGTGCGATCCGCTCGGCGCCCAGGGCGGTGAAGCCGGCCGCGGCCGCGTGGGTCGTGCCCGTGAGCGGGATGCCGCGGGTCCGCTCGGCGAGCCGCTCGAACAGCTTCTGCTCACCGTCGGCGCCCAGGACGTAGGCGGAGCTGGTGAACCCCAGGGCTATGGAGTCCAGCGGGGAGGCGGCGAGCAGCTCGACGGCGTCGTCGATGAAGGGCGGGTCGATGAAGGCGCGCACCGGATCGTGCGGGATCTTGGGGTCCATCTCCCCGCCGGGGCGCATCGCCCCGAAGTGGACCCGTGAGCCGTGGATGTAGACGTCGCGAGGTGCCATCGCCTGGAGTTCGGACTCGGGCCCGACGTCCGCGTGCGGAACGACGACGCCGACGCGGGCCAGCGCGGCCCAGCCGTCCTCGCGGGCCTGGAACTGCGTCATGGGGTGCTTCTCCTCTTCTGTCGTTCTGTGGTCTTCTGCCGTTCTTCTGCCGTGCGGTCGCGGATACGGCGCCGCGGCTCAGACCGCTTCGTCGGCGAGCGAACCGCCGCTGACGGTGCCGGTGCCGTCCTCGTCCAGGAACTTCGGGTGCTTGCGGCGCATGTTGCCCATCACGAACTCGTACGGGACGTCGTCGAAGTCGCCGTGGTCGGTGAGGAACTCCATGCTCTGCCGGCCCTGCGCGTCGAAGGGGTGGTAGAGGCTGTCGGAGCGGCCGTCGAACTCCAGCGGGGTCATGCCGTACAGCCGGCACAGGAGCTTGTTGAAGACCGGGGTCACCTGTAGCCAGCGGCCTTCGAGGTACACGGTGGCCAGGCCGTGGAAGAAGACGTCACCGCCGATGTACGAACGCAGCCGGTCGGACGCGAGGTGGTTGCGGACATCGCTGTAGTGCAGCCGGGCGGGGATGCCGACCGCTCGGCAACAGGCGGCGTAGAGCACGGACTTGTGCAGGCAGAAGCCCTTGCCGCCGGCGATGACGCTGGATGCCCGCAGCCCCTCCCGGGACAGGTCGGCGCCGTAGACCTCGTAGTGGATGCCGTCGCGCACCGCGTAGTAGAGGGCGACGGCGAGGTCGACCTGGCTCGCGGCGTCGCGGTCGATCCCGTCCAGGGCCTTGTCCACGAAGGCAGCGACGCGCTCGTGCTCGTAGTCGAGGAAGTCGGTGGCCGCCGTGAGCGGGGCGTGGTCGTCGAGGACCGGCCGCGCGGTCGTGGCGCCGGACGTGGCGGCGGCGGGGGTGTCGGTCAGGGTGTCGGTCATGGGTTGCCTCTCGTCACAGGCCCATCAGGGCGGCGATGCAGTTGCGCTGGATCTCGTTGGTGCCGGAGTAGATGGAGCCGGCGGCGGCGTTGCGCAGCTCGCGCTCGATGCCCGTGCTGGTCAGGTAGCCGCGGGCGCCGAAGATCTGGATCGCGTCCTGGGCGGTGCGCTGGTTGGCCTCGCTGACCACGATCTTGGTGGCGGCCACGTCCAGCGAGGCGTCCTTGCCCTGTTCGACCTTGCGGCCGGTGTCGTACAGCCACTTGCGGGCCGTCTCGACGGCGATCTTCATGTCCGTGATCTTGTGGGAGACCGCCTGGTTCTTGCCGATGGCACTGCCGAACTGCTGCCGGGTGGTGGCGTGTTCGACCACCCGCTTCAGCCGGTGGGTCATCTCGCCGAGATTGACCGAGAAGGAGAAGAGGACCTCCCGCTTCATCACGTAATCCATGATCAGGAAGCCGGCGCCCTCGCTGCCCAGCCGGTTGCCGACGGGCAGCCGGACGTCCTCCAGGGTGACCTCGCTGATCGGGGAGGTGCGCAGCCCCATCGTCTCCAGCGGCTCGCCGATGGTCAGGCCCGGTGTGCCGCGCTCGGCGAGGAAGGTGCTCAGCCCGAAGGCGCCCGGCTTGCCCGTACGGACGTAGAGCAGGAAGAGGTCGGCGACCGGGGCGTTGGTGATGAACATCTTGCCGCCGTTGAGCACGTACTCGTCGCCCTCGCGGACGGCCGTGGTCCGGATGTTCATCACGTCCGAGCCGTGGCCCGGCTCGGTGATCGCGTGCGCGGTGATGGCCTGCCCGGAGGTGACCTGCGGCAGGTAGCGCCCGCGCAGGTCCTCGGAGCCGAACGCCTGGAGCGGGATGCCGACGCTGACGATCTGCGTGGACGCCGAGAAGTTGAGGCCGGCGTCCCGGCTGGTGTGGCCGAGGCCCTCCAGCGCCGCCATGGTCTCGGTGAGCGTCCGGCCGGCGCCGCCGTACTCCGGTGCGAAGGGAAGGGTGAAGAGCCCGGACCGCTGCAGCGGCTTCCACTTCTCGTGCGGGAACTCGGCGGCGCGGTCCCAGCGGGTGACGTCGTCGTTGAGCTCGTCGCCGTAGGGCGCTGTGATGCCGTACGTGTCTGTGGCCTGGTCTGCTGCCATGCGTGTTCTGCCTTGCCTTTCGCTGGGCGCTGGGCGCCGGGTGCGGGGCTGTGGCCCCGCACCCGGCCTGGCGGATCAGTAGCGGGAGTAGCCGTCCTCGGAGAGCGAGTGCTTCTCGTCGCCACGCAGCGCCGGGCTGAAGACGGACACGAGGAGGAGGTCCTCGTCGTCGGAGGCGATCAGGTGGTGGGCGTCGTTCTTGTCCAGGGCGTAGATGGTCCCCGTCATGATCTTGTGGCGGACGCCTTCTCTGGTGACGACCTCGCCCGAGCCGCCGATGCAGTAACAAGCCTCCAGGTGGCCGAGGTACTGCAGCGCGCTGGAGGTGCCCTGCCGGACCAGCGTCTCGCAGACGGTGAAGCCCATGCCGTCGGCTTCGGTGAGCAGGCGGTGGCTGGTGCCGCTGCCCCACTCGACCGCGGGGACGTCGGAAAGAGAACGGACGATCATGGGAGTACTCCTGTCATCGTTGTTTTCTGGACGTGTTGCCGGCCCGCGGCGTGTGGGGGCGTGGGGTGCGCGGGTGTGCGTGGCATGCGCGGGAGTGCCTGGGGTGCGCGGGTGTGCCTGGCGTGCGCGGGTGTGCGTGTGGGGCGCGCGGGGAGGGAGCCGCCTGTGTCAGACCGCGGCCGGAGCGGCCTGGCTGACGAAGCTGCGGATGTCCGCGAGCGTGCGGTAGGCGGCCGGCTCCAGCGGGATGTCGTCGACCGGGATGCCGTAGGTCTCGGATATCCAGGAGATGAGGCGGACCAGGCCGAGGCTGTTGACGACGGTGCTCTCGATGAGGTCGAAGTCGTCGGTCAGCTCCTCGGCGTCCTCACCGGACAGGAAGTCCTGGACGATGTAGTCGCGGATCGGGTCGTGGTTTCCGGCGTTCATGAAGCGACTCCGTTCAGTTGGGTGTTCTTGATCGAATTACGGTCCGGTTTGCCGGTCGGGGTCTTCGGCAGGGGGATGCAGGCGAGCCCGACCGAGCTGGGCACGGCGTGCCGGGGCAGGTGCTTCGCGGCGTACGTCCGCAGGCCCAGCGAGCTCAGGGAGGCGCCGTCCCGGCGCACCACTTCGGCGTGCAGCCGGGTGCCGGCCTCGGGGCAGGGCAGCGCGACCACGGCGGCCTCGACGACGTCCGGATGGGCTCCGAGGACGGTCTCGACCTCCAGCGTGTTGGTCCGCACGCCGCGCACCTTGACCTGGAAGTCGGTACGCCCCTGGAGGAAGTAGCGGCCCTCCGCGTCACGGTGGACGAGGTCGCCGGTGCGGTAGAACATCGCGCCGCCGCCGCGCGGGTCCGGCATGAAGGTCTGCGCGTTGCGGGCCTCCTCCAGATAGCCGCAGGTCTGGAAGGGGGTGTGTACGAGCAGCTCGCCGGTGCCGGGCCCCTGGAGGACCTCGGTGCCGTCGGCCCCCTCGACCAGCAGCACGGCGTCGGTGCCCTCGATCGGGGCGCCGATGGGCAGCGGGTGCGTGTACGCGCCCGGATCGATGTCGTGGATGAAGCTGTCGTTGGTCTCCGTACAGCCGAAGACGTTGTGGAAGCGGGCGGCCGGGCAGGCGGCGAAGGCGTCCCGCAGTTCCTGCTCGGAGACGGCCTCCCCGGTGAACACGACCGTACGGACCGCCGGGTAGCGGGCGCCGCCCGCGGCCAGGAGCCGGTGCAGCAGCGGCACGCCCTGGACCAGCGTCACCTCGTTGCTCTGGGCGAGGCCGCGCAGATAGCCGGCGTTTCCGCTGGCCCCGGCGTCGGCCAGCACGACGGTCCCGCCGGCGTGCAGCACCGTCCAGACGTCGAGCAGCGCCAGGTCGAAGTTGAGCGGCGAGAAGCTCAGGGACCGGGTGCCGCCGTCGAGCCCGAACTTCTCGGTGGCCCAGTCGCCGAAGCGGTCGAAGGCGTCGATGCGGACCGGCACGAGCTTGGGGACGCCGGTGGACCCGGAGGTGGTGAGGGTCAGCAGCGACTCCTCGGGGGCGGGGACGCTGAAGCCGTCCGCCAGTGCGGGATCGGACTCCTCCCGCGTCAGCGTCACGCCGCCGCCGGGGACCGCGGTGGCCGACAGCGGGCCGTGGGCCTGGGCGATGAGCGTGGACAGGGCGGCGGCGCCCAGACCGGGCGACGGGACCAGGGTGTTGATCCCCTGACGCCATGCCGCGAGCAGCAGCGCGATGGTCTCCGGAGACTTGTGGGCCGGGACGCACAGCGAGCGTACGGAGCCGAAGCCGGCGCCGTCGAGTTCCGCGGCGGCTCGGCGGGTCAGCCGGTCGAGGTCCGCGTAGGTGACGCGTTGACCGGCGGTGACGAGAGCGGTGCTGTCGGGCTGTTCCTGTATGTGCCGGCTGATTGCCCGCAACAGGCGAGGCGAAGGCAACGGTCCCCCCTCGGTGGATTGGCGGTCTTGGCTACGAGAGAGAACTTACGGGCTTTTGTTTGCATGGTCAAGCAAGTAAATTCGAGGAGTGAGGTGATCCAGGTCACTTCCCCCTCTCCGGTGGGGGAGCCCGAACATGCAAAAGACGACGGAAGGCCGGGTCGCCCCGGGCCTCTCCGCCGTCCGTCGTGAACGTGTCAGGCAGCGCTGCGCAGCGCCTGTACCGCGCGGGCCAGCTGATCGTCGGCGCTCGCGGTGTTGAGGGCCGAGCTGAGGACGTCGGCGTAGGTGGCGCGGGCGTCCTGGTAGTGCTTGCGGCCTTCTTCGGTGATGACGGCGAAGACGCCGCGCTTGTCGTCGGCGCAGTTGTCCTTGTAGGCGTAGCCGGCGCTGTCCAGCCGCCCCACCAGGCGTGTCACCGAGCTCTGGCCCAGACCGATGTGGTCGGCGAGCTCCTGCATGCGGCATTCGCCGTTCTCGGACTGGGTGAGGGCCTCCAGGGCCCGGTACTCGGACAGGCCGACGCCGTAGCGGCGCTGGAGGGTGTGCGCGAGCTGGCGCTCCACGAAGGCGTGCAGGCCGAGGACGGCTTCCCACATGGTCTGATCGGAGGCGGCGCGTGGCTGCTGGTGGATCGTCATGGAACGGCTCCCCTTCTCGACTGCGATGAACAACAAGATACATGCCCATGCAATCATCTGGGGAGAGTTGGAGCCGACGAAGGGAGGCTCTGTCTGATATATGTTTGTAGGGACAATCAATTATTCAGGGCGCCCTCCAGGGTTGCGCAGGCGTAGGCGGCCGAGACGAGCGTCATGTGCCGGTGCCAGCCGGGGAAGGAGCGGCCCTCGAAGTCGAGGAGGCCGAAATCCTCGCCCATGCGTTCGATCGCGGACTGCGCCCCCTGGGGCGAACGGGCCAGTTCCAGCAGTTCGGCCGGGTGGCGGTCGGTGATGTTCGTCAGCCAGATGCGGCCCGGGCGGCCGCTGCTCGCGTCCCACTCCGCCATCAGCCGGCCCGCGCCGTGGCCGTGCTCGCCGTCCGCGTGCGGTCCGCGCACCGGTGTGTCGTACGAGACGACCTGCCGGCCGGGCCCCGCCGGGTGCCGCACGCCCCGGCGCAGCAGCAGGCCGCGGGCCGACTCCCGTTCGCCCGCCGGCAGTTCGGGTCCGGAGAGTGCGGTCTGGCCCGGGATGGCGAGGAGGAAGGCGTGCCCGCCTCCCTGGAGCCGCCGCGCCAGCGGCGCGACGTCGCACAGGGCTGTCAGGTCGGCCACCACCGGCGCCGTCCGCCCGTCCGACCGCGACATCATCTCCTCGGCCAGGTCCAGGGCGTGGGCCCACAGTGGCTGGTTCCGCGTCGTCGCGGGGATCTTCGCCCGGTCGCGCACCGTCTCGTCGTGGGTGAACCGAGGGGGCAGGAAGAGCCGCCAGTCGACCGGGACGTGCGTCTGCCCGGCGTCCAGGAACAGGCCGAGCCCGAGCTGGCAGTTGACGGTACGCCCGGTCTCCGGCAGGAAGCGCTGGTGCACGCCGGCCGAGCAGCTGCCGCGCTTGGGCAGCACCGCGGGCGCCAGTGTCCAGGCCCGCACCGGCAGCGACCGGGCGGCCCAGCGGGCCAGCTCGCCGCGCGCCGGGGCCCATTCCCACGGGCTGGCGTTGACGAACTGGTGCAGCGACGCGGACGCCGCCTCCGAACCGGTCACGACCGCCGCCATCCGGCGCACGGTCTTCTTCCCGTGCGTCCGCAGCAGCCCCTGGAGGTACACGTGCCCCCAGCGCTTCTGGTCGGAGCGGTGTAAATGACCGAACAGCTGCCTGGGCAGATCGCCCAGCGGTCGGCCCGTCGCCATGCCGGGCATCTCGTGCGTCGTCGTCACTTCAGGTCCCTCCCAGGTGAGCGTCGCTGAGCAGACTAACAAACATAGAGAATGTTCGTTATATTTCTTGCGGAGAGCACGACTACTTACCGAGGTCCAAGGAGAAGGCGCATGCAGGAACGGGCGGCCAGGACGCGCCAGGCTGTGTTGGAAGCGGCCGCCGACGAGTTCGCCGAGCGCGGCTACGAAGGCGCTTCGCTCCAGCAGGTGGTCGGCCGGGCGGCGACCTCGATCGGGGCTCTGACCTTCCACTTCCGGACCAAGACGGCACTGGCCGAGGAGGTGCGCAGGACCGGGCGCGCGCGCTTCGGGCGCTGCCTGGCAGACCTCGGGGCCACCGCCGACCCGCTACGGGAGCTGCGCACCCTGATCGGCGCGCTGGCCCGGATGGCGCACGAGGACCCCTTCGTGCGGGCCGTGCGACGGCTGGAGGCCGACCACCCCGAGGGCGTACCGCTGCTGGCCGAGACGTGGCTGCCCGCGCTCCGCGGTGTGCTCGACCGGGCCCACGGCGCACAGCGGCTCCGGCCCGGCGTGTCCGCGGAGGCCGCCCTCGCCCTGCTGGCGCACCTCGTGGAGGGGGCCATGGCGGCCGGCGGCACGGTCCGGGACCCGGTCCGGGACGCGGTCTGGGACGTCGTCCTCCACGGCCTCGCCGTCGGCCCGGCGGGCCGGGCGGGACCGGTCGAACGCGGGGCGGAACCCCTTTGACGCGGGTTCCGGCCCGGTCCCTTCGGCCGCGCGCTCAGACGGTCCGCAGCGCCCCGGCCACCGCACCCGCCACCTCGTCCAGGACCCGTGCGCCCGGGGCCGCCGTCAGCCGGCTGCGGACCCAGGCGGCACCGGTCCTGGCCTGCGGCCAGGACTGGTAGGAGACCCCGCCGGGCCCCTGGTGGCCGAACGCGCCGGAGCGGACGTCCGGGTGGAGCCCGTCGTCGAGGAGCTGGAGGCCGCCCTCTCCGTACGCGCTGACGCCGCCGAGCAGCGGGTCCAGGCCCTCGATCCAGAAGTTCCGCGCCTGGTCGAGCGTGCGGCGCGACAGCAGCAGCGGCTCCTCGCCCGGGGCCCGTACCGCGTCGGCGGCCAGAATTCCCTGGAGCCGGGCGAGACCGCGGGCCGACGCGTACACCCCCAGCGAGGGGACGACCGCGTAGCGCCGCCGGCTCTCGCTCCACACTCCCGCGTCCGCCGGGAACGGGCTCGGGTTGTTCCACACCCTCCCGAAGAGGTCGGCGCCGCTGTCGCCCGGCCCGCCCTCCAGCGCCGGGAAACGGGCACGGAAGTCCGCGTCGTAGGAGATCCGGGCGGCGTGCGGCAGCTGGTCGGGTACGAGACCGAAATGGACGTCGAGGCCCAGCGGTCCCGCGATCTCCTCCAGGAAGAACAGGTCGAGATCGCGGCCGTCGACCCGGCGGATCACCTCGGCGGCGATCCACCCGGCGGTCCACGGCCCGTGCAGCACGCCGCCGGCCCGGGGGTCGTCCTCCAGGCTGTGCAGTTCCAGCAGCGCGGCCATCATGTGCGGATCCTCGACGTCCCGCTGGCCGAGGTCGGCCGCCATGCCCGGGAGGCGGGCGGTGAACGTCAGGACGTCCCGCAGCGTCACCGCGCCCTTGCCGCGCATCGCGAACTCCGGCCAGTAGTCCGCGACGGGCCGGTCCAGCGCGAGCGCGCCCATGTCGGCGAGGAGGAGGACCGCCGTGGCCAGGACACCGTGGGAGCCGGTCAGCACGGGCGCCAGGGTGTCGCCGGTCCACGGGGCCCCGGTGACCGGGTCGGCGGTGCCCTGCCACAGGTCCACGACCACTTCGCCGTCCCGTACGACCGACAGCGCGGCTCCCTGGGAACCGGGCGGGCCCGCGTCCTGGCAGGCTCTTTCGAAGTAGTGGCGCACCGAGGCGAACCCGGGTGCGGTGGTTCCGTGGACACCGGCCGCCGCCGTCCGAGGCCGCGGCCGCGAGAGGACCTGCCGTACCAGAGAGGTCGTCATGTCAAGAACTCCAGAGAGGTGGAGAGTCGGGGACAGGGGTGTGCGGAGTGAGCCGGGCGCGGCTCACACCTCGGGCGCGCCCGCCGGATAGGGGAGGAACTCCAGGTCGGTCACGTCCTGGTCGGTCAGGTGGAGCCGGTCGCCGCCGAGGTTCTCCGCGAGGTGGTCCGGCGCCCTCGTGCCGGGCAGCGGCACCACGTGCTCGCCGAGCCGGAGCAGCCACGCCAGGGCGACCTGCGCGGGTGTGGCCCCGTGCCGGGAGGCCACCTGGGCGACGGCCTGGGTGAGCGCGTAGTTGTGGCGGATGGCGCGCGGGGCGAAGCGGGGCTGGGTGCGCCGCCAGTCGTGCAGGGGCAGGTCGTCGGCCCGGGTCAGCGCACCGGTCAGCAGTCCGCGGCCGAGCGGGGCGCCGGCCAGCAGCGCGATCCGGCGCTCCACCGCGTACGGCACGACGTCGTCGAGGCCGCAGCGCGTGAACAGCGACACCTCGGCGGCCATCGCCGCCGCCTCGTGCACGGCTTCGGCGGCGCGGGCCTCCTGCACGGTGACGACGGGCAGCCCCAGCATGCGGATCTTCCCCGCCCAGACCTGCTCGGCCAGCGCCCCCCAGCTCTCCTCCAGCGGTACGCCGGGATCGACGCCGCGCAGCAGGTAGAGGTCGATGTGGTCCACGTGCAGCCGGCGCAGGCTCGCGTCGACCGCGTCGCGCAGCGCCTGCGGGGCGCCCGCCGGGCGCAGCGCGCCGTCCGTGTCGCCGAGGAGGCCGCCGCCGGTGCACAGCACCACTTCGTCCCGGCGCCCGCGGATGGCCTCGCCGATCATCCGCTCGTTGTCCCCGGCCGCGTAGGCGCCGGCCGTCTCCAGGAGGTTGACCCCGACGTCCACCGCCTCCCGGACCAGCGATACCGCCTTGCTCCTGTCTCTCAGGGCCGGGGCGTAGCGGTAGGAAAGACCCATCGCACCCAGTCCCAGCCGGCCGACGACCGGCCCGTCCCTGCCCAGCGTTGTGGTCCGCATCCTGCGAGAACTCCCTTTTCCATGGAGGAAAGCGACCCCCTCATGGCACCAGAGCGGGACGCCGGAGCACAGCAACCCGCTCCTACTTGCCGACCTCGGACGACTTTGGGATGTCCGCCGCGCACCGCGCGCCGGGGAGTCCGGCGCCTTCGTGGAGGCCGGCGGCGCACCGCCTCAGGGCGCGGTGATCCGGGCGATCGCCTCAGCCGTCAGGGCCCGTTCGTGGGGCTCGGTCTCCAGGGCGCGGTGGATGGACAGGCCCTCGATGAGCGCGTCGAGCTGGCGGGCGGTGTCCGGGTCGAAGTGCCACTCCAGGGCGCGGCGGCTCCGGCTCATCCATGCGCGGGTCAGCTCGCGGTAGGCCGGCCGGCGTGCGGCGAGGGTGTAGAGCTCGTGGGTGAGGATCAGCTCGCGCTGGTTGCCGCCGGAGAGGTGGTGGACGAGGTCGGCGACGGCCTCGCGCGCCTCGTCGGGGGTGCCCGCCTGGCCGAGGCGGTCCTCGAAGACGGCGACGACGGTGCCGGAGAACCGGGTGAACGCCTCGTGCAGCAGCTCGTCCATGCCGGAGAAGTGATACGTCATCGAGCCGAGCGGCACGCCCGCGCGGGCGGCGACCTTGCGGTGCGAGACGCCCGCGACGCCCTCGTCCACGATGAGGTCCAGCGCCGCGTCGATGATGCGGTCCCGCCGCTCGGGGTCGGTGCGCCCTGTCGCCACGCGGCGCCTCCTCGGTCGGCTCGTTCCTCGTCGCAGCATAGGGCGCGGGGCCGGGCGCGGAGGCCGGCCCCCGAGGGGCGCGCGGAGGCCGGCCGCCAGGGGTGCGCGCGGAGCCCGGCGGCGGGAGGCGCGCGGGAGCGCGGCCTCCAGGGGGTGCGCGCGGAGCCCGGTCACCGAGAGCTGCACGGAGTCCGGCCCAGGGAGTGTACGTCCGTACGCTTCGGGCGTACGCTCGTACACTCCTGTCCGCCGGGATCGCGCCCCCGGGCCCCTCCCGCCCTCCCGTCTGCCGAGGCCCCGCCGCATGAAGAATCCACCGGTCATGGACGCCGCCACGCGCCGCCGGCGCGCCGCGCTCTTCCTCTTCATGCTCGCCATCGGGGTGAGCATGGCGTCCTGGGTGGCCAGGACCCCGGCCGTCCGGGACGCGCTGGAGGTGTCCACCGGATCGATGGGCCTCGTGCTGTTCGGTCTCTCCGTCGGGTCGATGGCGGGGGTGCTGCTCTCCGGCGGGCTGGTCCGCAGGCACGGCGGACGGGTGGTGATCGCCGTCGGGGCGGGCCTGCTCGTGGCCGGGCTGCTGGTGGTCGCCGGGGGCGCGGCCCTGGAGGCGGCGGCGGGGGTGTTCGGCGGACTCGCGCTGTTCGGGGCCGGGCTGGGCCTGGCCGAGGTGGCGTTCAACATCGAGGGGGCGGACGTCGAGCGGACCCTGGGCCGCCCGGTGCTGCCGGTGCTGCACGGCTGCTTCAGCCTGGGCACCGTGGTCGGCGCACTGCTGGGGATGGGGCTGACGGCGGTGCGGTTCCCGGTCGGCTGGCACCTGGCGGCGGTGGCCGTCGCCGTCGCGGCGGCCGGGATGTGGACCGTGCGGGCGGTCCCGGGCGGTACGGGCCGCCAGGAAGCGGGCCCCGGCGCGGGGGTGCGCACGGGCGGCGTGCGGGCGCAGGTGGCCGTCTGGCGGGACCGGCGGCTGGTGTTCATCGGCCTGATCGTGCTGGCGATGGCCTTCGCGGAGGGCTCCGCCAACGACTGGCTGCCGCTGCTGATGGTGGACGGCCACGGGACGAGTGCGACGGCCGGTTCGCTGACGTTCATGCTGTTCGCCGTCGCGATGACGACGGGCCGGTTCGCGGGCGGGCCGCTCCTGGTGCGCTACGGCCCGGCGGCCGTGGTCCGGGCCAGCGCGCTGGTGGCGGCGGCCGGAGTGGCGCTGGTGGTCTTCTCCTCCAGCGCGCTGGTCGCCGGTGCGGCGGTCGTGCTGTGGGGGCTGGGGGCCTCCCTGGGCTTCCCGGTCACCATCTCGGCGGCGGGGGAGGGGGTGCGGGACGCTTCGGCGCGGGTCGCGGCGGTCTCGACGGCGGGCTATGCGGCGTTCCTGGTCGGGCCGCCCTCGCTGGGCTTCCTGGCCGACCGGGTGGGACTGCGGAACGCGATGGTGGTGGTGCTCGTGCTGCTGGGCGGCGCGGCACTGATCACCCGGGCGCTGCGGACGCCGCCCCCCGAGGTCCTCGCGGGGCCGTCCGGCGCGCCGGTCCCCGGAGCCGCGAAGCAGCTCCCGTAGCCCGGGTGCACGCACCCCCGGCGCCCGTCACGCCGGCGCCGACGCACGGGGCTCGTGGGGCGCGCGGGGGCGGGGGCGGGGGCGCGGGCTCTCAGCCCGACCTGGTGTAGATCAGGCTCTCGCCCGTCCCGGCGGCGGAACGGCGCAGGGTCCCGTCCGGGAGCAGGGTCAGTTCGGTGGGGTTCCCGGGCGAGCAGGAGGAGGCCGGGCGGCCCGAGGACACGGTGGAGGGGCCGATGCGGACCGGGCCGTCCCCGCCGGGGCGGCCGGAGAGCGGGGCGGTGAACTCGCAGTGGTACGTGGAGCCGGAGGCGAGCGGGCCTTCGGCGGTGAGGGTGAGGACCTGGTCGCCCACGTCGCCCTGCCGGATGGTCAGGGTCCGTGAGGAGGAGCCCTGCGCGCCGGGTATGGAGCCCGTCCAGGTCCCCAGGAAGTCCTTCGGCACGGCTCCCTCCCCGCCCTCCTGCCCGGCGCGGGCCTCGGCGGAGCCCGAGGGGCCGGGGGAGGCCGTCTTCTTCGTGGTGTCGCCGTTCATGAACGCGTACACCGATCCCCCCGCCCCCAACGCCACGGCCACCGCGACGGCGACGAGCGCGACGGTGGCCCCGAGGGAGCGGCCTTCCCGGGCGGGCGGGGGCGGCGCGGGCGCGAAGTGACCCGGGAGGAAGGGCTGTGCGGCGGTGGGGCCGGGTGCGGGGCGCGGTGCGGTGGGGCCGCCGTAGGGGGAGTGGTGCCGCGCGTGCGGGTGGGGCTCCGGCGGTATGGGGGCCGCGGGCCGCACCGGGGCGGCCGGCCCCGCCGGGCTCTTTGGCGGCGCCTGGCTCTCCCGGACGGCCCGCGGGTGGTGCGGGCGGCGGAGGGCTTCCGGTCCGTGCGGGCCCTCCCGGCCGCCCGGGTCCTCCGGGCCGTGGAGGCCCTCGGGTCCACGGCCTGGAGGATCCGCGTGGAGGCCCTCGGGTCCACGCGGGTCCTCAGGGTCCTCGGCGTCCAGCAACCCGACCGCGTGGCGGCCGAGTTGGGCGATGAGAGTGGCGGGGAGCCAGGGGTCGTCGCTCTCCGCCTCGCCCAGCCGGGCCAAGATGTCCCCGGTGCCGGGGCGGGCCCCCGGGTCCTTCGCCAGGCAGTCCCGGACGACGCCGGCCAGCTCCTCCGGTACGCCGGTCAGGTCCGGGGCCTCCTGGGCGATCCGGAACATCAGGGCATGGACCCCGCCGCTCTCCGTCGTACCGAACGGCAGCCGGCCCGTCGCGGCGTACGCGAGGACGGACCCGAGGCAGAACACGTCGCACGCGGTGGTCACGCGCTCGCCGCGCACCTGCTCCGGGGCCATGAAGCCGGGGGAGCCGACCAGGGCCCCGGTGCGGGTGAGATCGCCGTCGGGCACGGACTCCAGGGCCCGCGCGATCCCGAAGTCGATGACCCGGGGGCCGTCGATGGTCATCAGGACGTTGGAGGGCTTCAGGTCGCGGTGGATGAGCCCGGCCCCGTGGATGTGCTGGAGGGCGTGGGCCAGACCGGACCCCAGGAACCGTACGGAACGCGACGGCAGCGGCCCGTACGCTCCCGAGGCCGCGACCGGGGCGCCGGGGCGGCCCGAGACGATGCGCTGGAGGGAGGGCCCGGCGACGTACCCGGTGGCGACCCAGGGGACGGCGGCCTCGGTGTCGGAGTCCAGGACCGGTGCGGTCCACGTCCCGCCGACCCGGTGCGCGGCACGGACCTCCTGGCGGAAGCGGGCGCGGAACTCGGGCTGCTCGGCGAGCTCGCGGCGGACGAGCTTGAGGGCGACGGTGCGGCCCCGGCCGGAACGGGCGAGGAAGACCTGGCCCATGCCGCCCTCGCCGAGGCGGCCGAGGAGGCGGTAGGCACCGATGCGGTGCGGGTCGTCGGACCCGAGCTCGTCCATGCTGTCCTTCCTCCCCCGTGCGGCCCGCACGAGGATAGCGCCGCGACCCGGCGCCGCCCCCGCCTCCCTGTCCAGGACACGACATCCTGCACCCTGGTTCCCCCCTCCAGCCCGTCCGGCGCTTGAGGACCGGGCCCCGGACCCGACACCCTGCCGATCCATCCGCCCCAGGCCGTACAAGGTGGCCATGGAGGCGGCCCCCACCAGCGCCTACGCTCGCCGCATGACCCCTCATGCCCCTGCCCCGTACGCCGACCCCGCGGCCGGTGCGGCCGTGAAGGCCGCGGACCGCGCGCACGTGTTCCACTCCTGGTCCGCCCAGGGCCTCATCGACCCGCTCGCCGTCGCCGGCGCCGAGGGGTCCTTCTTCTGGGACTACGACGGCAACCGCTACCTGGACTTCACCAGCGGGCTCGTCTACACCAACATCGGCTACCAGCACCCCACCGTGATCGCCGCGATCCAGGAGCAGGCGGGCAGACTCGCCACCTTCGCTCCCGCCTTCGCGATCGAGGCGCGCTCCGAGGCCGCACGCCTCATCGCCGAGCGCACCCCCGGCGACCTGGACAAGATCTTCTTCACCAACGGCGGGGCCGAGGCCGTCGAGAACGCCGTCCGCATGGCCCGGCTGCACACCGGCCGGCCGAAGGCGCTCTCCGCCTACCGCTCGTACCACGGCGGCACCTCCACCGCGATCAACCTCACCGGCGACCCGCGCCGCTGGGCCTCCGACAGCGGCTCGGCGGGCGTCGTCCGCTTCTGGGCCCCCTTCCTCTACCGCTCCCCGTTCCACGCGGCGAACGAGGCCGAGGAGTGCGCCCGCGCCCTCCAGCACCTGGAGGACACCCTCGCCTTCGAGGGCCCGGCCACCGTCGCCGCGATCATCCTGGAGACCATCCCGGGCACGGCGGGCATCATGACCCCGCCGCCGGGCTATCTGGCGGGCGTCCGCGAGATCTGCGACCGGTACGGGATCGTCTTCGTCCTCGACGAGGTGATGGCCGGATTCGGCCGCACCGGGGCCTGGTTCGCCGCCGACCACTTCGACGTCGTGCCGGACCTGCTGACCTTCGCCAAGGGCGTCAACTCCGGTTACGTACCGCTGGGCGGCGTCGCCATCAACGCCGAGATCGCCGCGACCTTCGAGACCCGCCCCTACCCCGGCGGCCTCACCTACTCCGGGCACCCGCTGGCCTGCGCCGCCGCCGTCGCCACCATCGGCGTGATGGAGGACGAGAAGGTCGTGGAGCACGCGGCCCGGATCGGCGAGAAGGTCCTCGGCCCCGGTCTGCGCGAACTGGCCGAACGCCACCCCTCGGTCGGGGAGGTCCGGGGCCTGGGCGCGTTCTGGGCGCTGGAACTGGTCCGCGACCGGGAGACCCGCGAGCCCCTCGTCCCGTACAACGCCACGGGTGAGGACAACGCCCCGATGGCCGCCTTCGGCGCGGCGGCGAAGAAGCAGGGACTCTGGCCGTTCATCAACATGAACCGGACCCACGCCGTCCCCGCCTGCAACGTCTCCGAGGCCGAGGCCGAGCAAGGGCTCGCCGCCCTGGACGTCGCCCTCTCCGTGGCCGACGCGTACACGGCGGAGGGCGCGTAGCGGCCCGTTCCCGGCCACCCGGCGCACCGGTTCCGTGCACCCGGGGGCCGGACGCCCCGATTCCGTACGCGGCCGACCCCGTACGCATCCCCGCCGTGCCCGGAATCGGGCACGGCGGCGGCCCTGCTTTAAGGTGACCCGAGCCAGAGGTGACCCCCCGCCGGAAACGGCCGGCGACGGGGGCGGACGGGGATGGACGGATGGGGGCCGGTATGAGTCCGAGCGGAGGTGTGACGCGCAACACCCTGCGCCAGCAGATCGCCGACGCGCTGCGTGACGAGGTGCTCGCCGGGCGTCTTCCGCCGGGCCGGGAGTTCACCGTCAAGCAGATCGCCGAGCAGTACGGGGTCTCCGCGACGCCCGTGCGCGAGGCGCTCTTCGACCTCTCCGCACAGGGGCTCCTCGCCTCCGACCAGCACCGCGGCTTCCAGGTGCGCGAGTTCACCGTCGCCGACTACCGCGCGATGGCGGAGGCCCGGGCCCTCGTCGTCGAGGGCCTCTTCCGGAACCCCGCCGAGCGGGTCGCCGTCCGCCCCGAGGGGCTCGCCTCGATCCGCAGACGGGCCGCCGAGGCGGTCCGCGCGGCGAAGGGCGGCGACCTCGACGTCCTGATCGGGTACGACCTGCGGTTCTGGCGGGAGCTGGGGCAGTTCGTCCTCAACCCCTACGTCGCCGACTTCCTCACCCGGCTCCGCGTCCAGGCATGGGTGTTCGCCGTCCACCGGCTGCGCCGCGAGGGCATGGACGAGAACGTGCTGTGGTTCGGCCACGAGGAACTGGTCGAGGCCATCGGCCGGGGCGACCACGAGCAGGTCCACGCAGCCATGCACTCCTACTACGCGCACGCGCTCGCCTGGGCGGACCGGCTGGAGGCGCAGGAGGGCGGGCCCGGGCGGGCGGAGGCCCCGGGGCACTGTGCGTGAGGTGCGCCCCGCATTACGCTGTCCCGACGATCGCCCGAACCGTTGGAGAGCGAGACTTCGTGGCCTGTGACCTGTGGCTGGTCCCCCTCGTCGACGTGCTGTGCCACAGCGCCGACAATCCGTTCGCCGAAGAGATCGCCGTCTACGACAAGGCGCTGAACGACGCCGGGCTGCCGCCCGTCCCCGTCTACGCCTACATGCCCGGCCTCAACGGAGAAGTCGCCCCCGTGGCCGGCTTCGACTACGACGCCCTGCACTTCCTGCGCCGCGCCTACCTGCTCCAGCTCAGCGGTCTCGCGGTCACCCCCGTCGCCGGTCTCGACGGCGACTACGAGCAACTCCTGGAGATGTTCGAACAGGGCGCGCAGCAGTCGCACCTGGTCTGGCACTACGACCACGCCGGGGCGTACGTCCCGGTGGACTTCCCGGCCCCGCTCTCCGACGACGCGCTCCTGGCGGGCGGCGGTCCGCTGGGCTCCGCGCACGGGCTGCTGCGGGAGCTGGAGTTCGTCGCCCCGTCCATCGGCATCGACCCGGCCAACCCGCCGGCCGCCCCGCAGCCGCCCTCGGGCCCCACCGCCCTGGAGGAGCCGGCGGACCCGATGCCCTACGACGACAGCCCGTTCGCCCGGGAGCGCCACGTCTGGCTGGGCCTCCACGCGGCGGCGACCCGCAGTCTGGCCCAGGGCTCGATGATCGTCTTCAGCTGAGGGTCGTCCGGCGATTGAGGGCCGGGGGTTCGGGGGCGGCGCCCCTGTCGCGCCACCCCGCACCCCCGGCACCCACCGCGGCCCCTCGCCGCCCTCGCGGAACTCATCGGGGCGGCGACTCCGGCGGCCGCTGCCGCGGCATGTTCGGCCGCGCCGCCACCGAGGGCATGGAGAACCGCCCCGGGGCCGTCCCCGACTCGCCGCGCCCGCCGGCGCTGCCCGTCGCCAGGGCCTGCGTGCCCATCGGCGCCGGCCCGGCCCGGAACTCCACCATCCAGTCGGCCGTCTCCGACCGCACCAGTTCGGTGATGTCCTCGGAGAACCTCCGCAGCACCCCCAGGCACCGCTCGGCCGCCTCGCTGGCCGTTCCCTCGGTCGGCCCGAGCGTCTCCCGTACGCACTCCGAGGCCCAGTCGTACTGGAGTACCTGGAGCCGCCGCTGCACGGCCTGGGCCGTGGCGAGATTCCTTATCCAGCCGGAGGTGAGGCCGAAGTACCGGTCGCAGGCCATGCAGGCGGCCCCCAGCAGCAGGGACAGATAGCCCCAGCCCGCCGAACCGCTCAGGACGCCGGTCAGGTCGAGCAGCGGCAGGGCGGCTCCGGCGACGACTCCGGCGGCGGTGCCCATCCGCAGGGTCCTGGCGGCCCGGCGCTTCCAGACCCGGTCGGTGAGATACCAGTCGGCGGTGTCCAGGGCGCCGGTCTCGACCCAGCGGTACAGCTCGTCGAGCCGTTCGGCCGGCTCGCCCCAGTCGCCGAGCGGGAACGGGCGCCCGGTCAGATCACGCCCCTCGGCGCGGCCCCGGGCACCGCCTCTGGACCCGGTCGCGGAACCGGAAGCGGAATGCTCAGCTCCGTGTTCACCGGATCCCGCGTCGGACTCCTTGCGGGGCGGCCCCTCGGGCTGCATCTCCGGCTGACTCACCGGGGCACTCCTCTGCACTCTGACGGACGGGACGGACGCGTAGGGCTTCCCGGAGCCGGACCCGACCGGCCCGGAGGGAGCGGGGCGGCCGCGCGACCGACGACCCCCCGCGGGGTAACTGTGCGTTACCGCACACGCACGCTCGCGTGCCGATGCGCATGCCCTTCCTACCGCCGAATGGTGGGCCGTGGGGTCGAAATCGCGGGATTCCCGCCTGGGCGGGGCCGCTGGTCAGGTATAGGAGCAATCACGCCGGTTCCGAAATCTCACCCGAAAGAGTTGGTCCCCGGCGGGTGGAGCGCGGTGACCGGGGAGCACGTAGGCTCGGCGTACCGAAACATTCGTCGTCGAAATGCCAGGAGTGACCGTGATTCCCGGTGGTGGCCAGCCCGATATGCAGCAGCTGCTCCAGCAGGCCCAGAAGATGCAGCAGGATCTCGCCGCGGCCCAGGAGGAACTGGCCAGGACCGAGGTCGAGGGACAGGCGGGCGGTGGTCTCGTGAAGGCCACCGTGACCGGTTCCGGCGAGCTCCGTGCCCTGGTGATCGATCCGAAGGCGGTGGACCCGGAGGACACCGAGACGCTCGCCGACCTCGTCGTCGCGGCCGTCCAGGCGGCCAACGAGAACGCGCAGACCCTCCAGCAGGAGAAGCTCGGCCCGCTGGCACAGGGCCTGGGCGGCGGAAGCGGCATGCCCGGCCTGCCGTTCTGACCGGAGCGGCCGACAGCGGGCCCGCGGGGCCTACTGGTGCCGACCCGTACCGGCTACGGTACGAAGACAGGAAGCAAGGAAAGGCGTTCCGTTGTACGAAGGCGTGGTTCAGGACCTCATCGACGAACTGGGCAGGCTGCCCGGCGTCGGTCCCAAGAGCGCGCAGCGGATCGCCTTCCACATCCTCCAGGCCGAGCCGACGGACGTGCGCCGGCTCGCGCACTCCCTGCTGGAGGTCAAGGACAAGGTCCGGTTCTGCGCCGTCTGCGGCAATGTCGCGCAGGAGGAGCAGTGCGGGATCTGCCGGGACGCGCGCCGCGACCGCAGCGTCATCTGTGTGGTCGAGGAGCCCAAGGACGTCGTGGCGATCGAGCGGACGCGCGAGTTCCGGGGCCGCTACCACGTCCTGGGCGGGGCGATCAGCCCGATCGAGGGCGTCGGCCCGGACGACCTGCGCATCCGTGAGCTGCTGGCGCGGCTCGCGGACGGCTCCATCACGGAGCTGATCCTCGCGACCGACCCCAATCTGGAGGGCGAGGCCACCGCGACGTACCTGGCGCGGATGGTCAAGCCGATGGGTCTCAGGGTGACGCGGCTGGCCAGCGGCCTGCCGGTCGGCGGCGATCTGGAGTACGCCGACGAGGTCACCCTGGGCCGCGCCTTCGAGGGGAGGCGGCTGCTGGATGTCTGACGCCACCGCCGTACACCCCCGGCCCTCACACGTACGGCCCTCTGCTTCACCGTCTGTGACCGCGCCCACGGGAGGTCCCCTCGATGTCTGACGCCACGCTGAACTCCGTCACGCAGGACCCGGGCGACTTCGCCGTCCAGATCGCGGACCAGATCAAGACGTTCATCGTCGCGGTCACCGAGGTGTCCAAGGTCGACGAGCCGGAGAAGGCCGTCCCGGTGCTCCTCCTCCAGGTCTCGCAGCTCCTGCTCGCGGGCGGCCGCCTCGGCGCGTACGAGGACGTCCTGCCCGACGAGCGGTACGAACCGGATCTCGGCCCCGAGCCGGACGCGGACGGCCTGCGCGAGCGCTTCGCGGCACTGCTGGAGCCGATCGACGTCTACTCCGAGGTCTTCGACCCGTACGAGCCCCGCAAGGCCCCGGTCCCGCACCGCATCTCCGACGACCTGGCCGACCTCCTCACCGACCTCGGCCACGGCCTCGCGCACTACGACGCCGGGCGCACCGCCGAGGCGCTGTGGTGGTGGCAGTTCTCGTACTTCTCCAACTGGGGCTCCACCGCCTCCGCGACCCTCCGCGCCCTCCAGTCCCTGGTCGCCCACATCCGCCTCGGTCAGCCCCTGGAGGAGCTGGACGGCCTGGACACCGACCAGGACCCGGGCGAGGAGGACCTCGCCGAGGAGGCGGGCCGCGTGATGCTCCAGGAGATCGCGGCGCCGCTGGGCCTGCGCCCGGTGAAGTAGCCACCCGCTGTCCCACCGGAACGCGCGGGCGGTCACCGGAACGCGTCGGCGTTCTCCTCGGCCCAGCGGCGGTAGGAGCGGGCGGGCGAGCCGGTGACCCGGGCAACGGTGTCGTGCACGGCCAGCAGCGCTTCGTTGACGTCGCCGCCCATCAGGTCGAGGACGCTGTCCGCGACCTCGGCCCCCATCATCTCGGCCATCGGCGGGTACGCCTCCTCCCGCGTGACCCCGACGCAGGCCACCTCCCGGCCCAGCACCCGCCCCAGCTCACCGGCCTGCCGCCGCGGGCTGATCCGCTGCGGCCCGGTGAGCGGGTACGTCCGCCCCCGGTGACCCGGCCCGGTCAGTGCCGCACGGGCCACCGAGGCGATGTCGGCGGGGTGGACGGTCGGCAGCCCGACGTCCGCGTACGGCACGCGCACCACGGACTCGTCGCGCACGGACCGCGCCCACCAGAGGGTGTTGGAGGCGAACTGCGTCGGCCGCAGGACGGTCCACTCCATCCCGCTCTCCCGCAGCCGGCGTTCGACGGCGAGATTCGCCCGCGCCGGGCCGAGGTGCGGATGGGTCATGACGGTGATGGAGGAGACCAGCACCACGTGCTCCACCCCCGCGCCCCGGGCGGCGTCGAGCACTCCGGCGTCGTCGCCGACGCCCGGGATCAGGAACAGTGAACGCACCCCGCCCAGCGCGGACTTCAGCGACTCGACCCTTCCCAGGTCGCCTTCCGCGACCTCGACCCCGTCGGGCGCCGCGGCCCCGGCCCGCGCCGCGTCCCGGCTCAGCGCCCGGACGCCGGCTCCGTACCCGTCCATGTGCAACTGCCGTATCAGCTCGCTGCCGACCCTCCCGGTCGCACCGGTCACCAAAATCATCGCTGGGCGCTCCTCTGTCCGGTCACTGCCTGTTCGACGAGGGGAACGCTAGGACCTCAACCGTCCTTGACATCAAGTTGGTTGGGTAGGACCGTCGGCACTTGACCTCAATCGCGCTCGAGAGGTGGGGCTCCCGGTGAACGGCCGACACGGCCGCCCACCCCGAGGCGGTCCCCGGCGCCCCGGCCTCCTTCTTGGCGAAGGACGACGGGGTCTGGCGTATCGCGGCGGCGCAGAACACCCAGGTTCTCGACGTCGACACCCTGACGGCCGGCTGAACGGGACCCGGTGCACGCATGGCGAAGCCCCACCGCGCGGGCACGGTGGGGCTGTTGCTCGGGTGGGCTCAGGCGGCGCCGAAATCTCCGGCTCGGACGCCCGTGACGAACGCGGTGAACGCGGTGGCGGGGATGTCGAGGACCGGGCCGCTGACGTTCTTGGAGTCGCGGACGGGGACGATGCCGTGCGGGGCGGCGAGGTTGGTGGCGACCTCGACGCACGCGCCGCCGTTGCCGCTGTACGAGGACGTGAACCAACGGGGGTGTTCGGTCGTCACAGGATGCCCTTTCGTAACTTTTTGATCATGGCTACGGAAGCCGCTTGCGACAGTGCCTCTGCCTGTAGTTGATGGTAGGCCGTCAACAGGGGGAGGACGAGTGCGTTGTTGCGTTGCAGGTACACGTGCTGGGCGGACT
>NZ_JBIVTR010000027.1:0-68461 GCF_044756785.1 Streptomyces sp. NPDC091649
GCGCTGACCTGCGCGAAGCGCGACTCGGGCCCGTCCCCGTCCTCGTAGTTGACGGAGTTGATGACGGCCCGGCCGCCCAGCTTCTCCAAACCGGCGCGCAGGACCGGCAGTTCGGTGGAGTCCAGCACGATCGGGAGGGTGGAGGCGGTCGCGAAGCGGCCGGCCAGCTCGGCCATGTCCGCCACGCCGTCGCGGCCCACGTAGTCGACACACAGGTCGAGCATGTGCGCGCCCTCGCGGATCTGGTCGCGGGCCATCTCCACGCAGTCGTCCCAGCGGCCTTCCAGCATGGCTTCGCGGAACTTCTTGGAACCGTTGGCGTTGGTGCGTTCCCCGATCGCCAGGTAGGCGGTGTCCTGGCGGAAAGGCACCGTCTGGTAGAGCGAGGCCGCGCCGGGCTCCGGGCGCGGGCTGCGCTCGGTCGGCGTGAGTCCGCGGGTCCGCTCGACGACGGCCCGCAGGTGCTCGGGGGTCGTACCGCAGCAGCCGCCGATGAGCGAGAGGCCGTAGTCCCGGACGAAGTGCTCCTGGGAGTCGGCGAGACCGTCGGGGCCGAGCGGGAAGTGCGCGCCGTCCTTCGTGAGGACGGGCAGGCCGGCGTTGGGCATGCACATCAGCGGCGTACGGGAGTGGCGGGCGAGGTAGCGCAGGTGCTCGCTCATCTCGTCCGGTCCGGTCGAGCAGTTCAGACCGAGCAGGTCGATGCCGAGCGGCTCCAGGGCGGTCAGGGCGGCCCCGATCTCGGAGCCGAGGAGCATCACGCCGGTCGTCTCGAAGGCGAGCGAACAGATCAGGGGCACGTGGACGCCGAGGGCGTCCATCGCCCGGCGCGCGCCGATGATGCTGGACTTGGTCTGGAGCAGGTCCTGGGTGGTCTCGACGATCAGGGCGTCCGAGCCGCCCGTGAGGAGGCCCTCGGCGTTCTTCTGGTAGCCGTCGCGCAGGACGTCGTAGGTGATGTGGCCCAGCGAGGGCAGCTTGGTGCCGGGGCCGATGGAGCCGAGGACCCAGCGCTGGCGTCCGTCCTTCTGCGCGAACTCGTCGGCGACCTCGCGGGCGATCCGGGCGCCCGACTCGGAGAGCTCGAAGATCCGGTCGGCGATCTCGTACTCGTTGGCGGCGGAGTGGTTCGCGCCGAAGGTGTTGGTCTCGACGCAGTCGACGCCGACCGCGAAGTACTCCTCGTGGACCGAGCGCACGATGTCGGGCCGTGTGATGTTCAGGATCTCGTTGCAGCCTTCGAGGTTCTCGAAGTCCTCCAGCGTGGGGTCCTGCGCCTGGAGCATCGTGCCCATCGCCCCGTCTGCCACCACCACGCGGGTGGCGAGTGCCTCTCGGAGTGCGTCTGCTCGGGTCCGGCTGTCAGCGGCGGATGTCGGCAACGAGGCCATGGATGATCTCCCAGGGATGCGACGGCTGTCGGCTTTGCGTCCTTCTTGGGGAAGGCGCACCACGCCAGCGTAGCCGCAGGAGGCCGGGGACCGTAGGTGTGTCCATGGGACGGACTGCATGCTGTGCGAGGTGCGGCGCGTGCGGCCCGGTGTCGGAGACTTTTCCCGGGAGTCCAACGAAGGTCGGCATCGACCGATAGTGTTCAGCATTGTCGAACCGAGGTGGAGGAGTACGGCGCGATGGCCAAGAACATCCAGTCGCTGGAGCGGGCGGCCGCGATGCTGCGTCTACTGGCGGGGGGCGAGCGCCGGCTGGGGCTCTCCGACATCGCCTCCTCGCTGGGGCTGGCCAAGGGAACCGCGCACGGCATTCTGCGCACCCTTCAGCTGGAGGGCTTCGTCGAGCAGGACGCGGCGTCGGGGCGCTATCAGCTGGGCGCGGAGCTGCTGCGACTGGGCAACAGCTATCTGGACGTCCACGAGCTGCGGGCGCGCGCCCTGGTCTGGACGGACGACCTGGCCCGCTCCAGCGGTGAGAGCGTGCACCTCGGGGTGCTGCACCAGCACGGCGTGCTGATCGTCCACCACGTCTTCCGGCCCGACGACAGCCGCCAGGTGCTGGAGGTCGGGGCCATGCAGCCGCTGCACTCCACGGCGCTGGGCAAGGTGCTGTCGGCGTACGACCCGGTGGCCCACAGCGAGGTCATGGAGGCGGAGCGCCGCTCCTTCACCGGGCGCACCGTCACCGCCGCCGACGCGTTCGAGTCGATGCTCGACCTGATCCGGGCCCAGGGCTGGGCCGCCGACGCCGAGGAGACCTGGGAAGGCGTCGCCGCCGTGGCCGCGCCCGTGCACGACCGGCGCCGGATGCCGGTCGGGGCGGTCGCCGTGACCGGCGCGGTGGAGCGCGTGGCCCCGGGCGGCGCGCTGCGCCCCGAGCTGATCGCGGCCGTACGGGACTGCGCCCGCGCGGTCTCCCGGGACCTGGGCGCCGGCCGCTTCTGACGGGCCGCACGGCCCGTCCCGCGGGCCACCGAACCCTTCACCGCAGGGCCCGTCCCCGCCGGTCGCGGCACCCGCACGCCCCGCCCCGCCGGGTCGTCGGCCGCGGCGGGGCCCGCTCCCGCTCCCCGCACTCGCCTCGACGGTCGCCGCGTCCGTCCCGCTCCTCGCGGTAACGATCGCGTCGCGCACCGAGTCGTGGGCCACAGAACCCTTGACGCCTCCTTCACTCGGGGGAAACACTGCCGTTCAACGGTCGGCATTGTCGAACGCCTAACGGCAATACGCGTTAGGGTGTGACAGTGCCTAGGGCCGGTCAAGCCCTTACAGGCGGGCGCCCACGCTTCGTGGATACCCACCTGGGGCGCGGAACACCGGAGGGACCCGGTGCTCCGCTCTCCCCTGGACGAAGGACAAAGGAGTCGCGGGTGTCCAGCTCCGACATTTTCATCGGCGAGACCATCGGTACCGCCATACTCATCCTGCTCGGCGCGGGCGTCGTCGCCGCCGTCACGCTGAAGCACTCGAAGGCCCGGGACGCGGGCTGGCTGGCCATCACCTTCGGGTGGGGTTTCGCCGTGCTGACCGGCGCCTACCTGGCCGGCGGCGTTTCCGGCGCCCACCTCAACCCGGCGGTCACGCTGGGCCTCGCGATCCAGGGCGGCACCGAGTGGGGCGACGTACCGCTCTATCTCGTCTCGCAGCTGTTCGGCGCGATGATCGGCGCGGTGCTGGTCTGGGCGGTGTACTACGGGCAGTTCCGCGCCCACCTCACCGACCCGGAGATCGTCGACCTGCAGCCCGTCGAGGACGGCATGGTCGACCAGAAGGCGGCCCCCGAGGCGGGTCCGGTGCTCGGCATCTTCTCCACCGGCCCGGAGATCCGCAACGCGGTGCAGAACGTCGTCACCGAGGTCATCGCGACCGTCGTCCTGGTCCTGGCGATCCTGACCCAGGGCCTGAACGACGCGGGCAACGGTCTCGGCACCCTCGGCGCGCTGATCACCGCCCTGGTCGTCGTCAGCATCGGCCTCTCGCTCGGCGGGCCGACCGGCTACGCCATCAACCCGGTCCGCGACCTCGGTCCGCGCATCGTGCACGCTCTGCTGCCGCTGCCGAACAAGGGTGGTTCGGACTGGGGCTATGCCTGGGTACCCATCGTGGGTCCGCTCATCGGCGGCGCCATCGCCGGCGGGCTCTACAACCTCGCCTTCGCCTAGCCCGAGCCGTACATCCACCACTCGACAGACTTGCGGGAGCACACCGTGACCGACGCACACACCACCGGCACCCACGGCACCGGGCCGTTCATCGCCGCCATCGACCAGGGCACCACGTCCAGCCGCTGCATCGTCTTCGACAAGGACGGCCGGATCGTCTCCGTCGACCAGAAGGAGCACGAGCAGATCTTCCCGAAGCCGGGCTGGGTCGAGCACGACGCGACCGAGATCTGGGAGAACGTCCAGGAGGTCGTCGCCGGCGCCATCGTCAAGGCCGGCATCACCTCCGCCGACGTCAAGGCGATCGGCATCACCAACCAGCGCGAGACCACGCTGATGTGGGACAAGAACACCGGTGAGCCGGTGCACAACGCCCTCGTCTGGCAGGACACCCGCACCGACGCGCTCTGCAAGGAGCTCGGCCGCAACGTCGGCCAGGACCGGTTCCGCCGCGAGACCGGGCTGCCGCTCGCCTCGTACTTCGCCGGCCCCAAGGTCCGCTGGCTGCTCGACAACGTCGAAGGGCTGCGCGAGCGCGCCGAGCGCGGCGACATCCTCTTCGGCACCATGGACTCCTGGGTCATCTGGAACCTGACCGGCGGGACCGAGGGCGGAGTGCACGTCACCGACGTCACCAACGCCTCCCGCACGCTCCTGATGAACCTGCACACCATGGCGTGGGACGACAAGATCCTCTCCTCCATCGGCATCCCGGCCGCCATCCTCCCCGAGATCCGCTCCTCCGCCGAGGTGTACGGCCACGCCAAGGGCGGGGTCCTCGACGGCGTCCCGGTCGCCTCGGCGCTCGGCGACCAGCAGGCCGCCCTGTTCGGCCAGACCTGCTTCGCCGAGGGCGAGGCCAAGTCCACGTACGGCACCGGCACCTTCATGCTGATGAACACCGGCGGAACCCCGGTGAACTCGTACAACGGGCTGCTCACCACCGTCGGCTACCAGATCGGCGACAAGCCCCCGGTGTACGCCCTGGAGGGGTCCATCGCGGTCACCGGCTCGCTGGTGCAGTGGATGCGCGACCAGATGGGGCTGATCAAGTCGGCCGCCGAGATCGAGACGCTGGCCTCCTCGGTCGAGGACAACGGAGGCGCGTACTTCGTGCCGGCCTTCTCCGGCCTGTTCGCCCCCTATTGGCGTCCCGACGCCCGTGGCGTGATCGCCGGCCTCACCCGCTACGTCACCAAGGCGCACATCGCCCGTGCCGTCCTGGAGGCCACCGCCTGGCAGACCCGCGAGATCAGCGACGCCATGACGAAGGACTCCGGCGTCGAGCTGGCCGCGCTCAAGGTCGACGGCGGCATGACGTCCAACAACCTGCTGATGCAGACGCTCGCCGACTTCCTGGACGCGCCCGTGGTGCGCCCCATGGTCGCCGAGACCACCTGCCTCGGCGCCGCCTACGCCGCCGGCCTCGCCGTCGGCTTCTGGCCGGACACCGACGCGCTGCGCGCCAACTGGCGCCGGGCCGCCGAGTGGACACCCCGCATGGACGCGGACACCCGTGCCCGCGAGTACAAGAGCTGGCTCAAGGCCGTCGAACGGACCATGGGCTGGATCGAGGACGAAGAAAGCTGACGAGGAGCAATCACCATGACCACCCTGCAGAGCGTTCCCGCCCTCGGAACGCACCCGGCCTCCGGCTCGCTGCCGAGCCGCGCCGAAACCCGGGAGCAGCTGTCCCGGGCGACGTACGACCTCCTGGTCATCGGCGGCGGCATCCTGGGCATCTCCACCGCCTGGCATGCCGCGCAGTCCGGGCTGCGGGTGGCCCTGGTGGACGCCGGCGACTTCGCCGGCGCCACCTCCTCCGCCTCGTCCAAGCTCCTCCACGGCGGTCTGCGCTACCTCCAGACCGGCGCGGTGAAGCTGGTCGCGGAGAACCACTTCGAGCGCCGCGCGGTCTCCCGCGAGGTGGCCCCGCACCTGGCCAACCCGCTCACCTTCTACCTGCCGGTCTACAAGGGCGGCCCGCACGGCGCGGCCAAGCTCGGCGCGGGCGTCTTCGCCTACTCCGCGCTGTCCGGGTTCGGCGACGGCGTCGGCCATGTGATCAGCCCGGCCAAGGCGCAGCGCGACGTCCCCGAGCTGCGCACCGACAACCTGAAGGCCGTCGCGGTCTACGGCGACGACCAGATGAACGACGCCCGCATGGCGCTGATGACGGTCCGCGCCGCCACCGAGGCGGGCGCGGTCGTCCTCAACCACGCGGCCGTCACCGGACTGCGCTTCACCCGCGGCCGGGTCACCGGCGCCGATCTGAAGGACGGCACGGACGGCACCGAGTTCGGCGTCACCGCCCGGCTCGTGCTGAACGCCACCGGCCCGTGGGTCGACCACCTGCGGAAGATGGAGGACCCGAACGCGGCCCCCTCCATCCGCCTCTCCAAGGGCGCGCACCTCGTCCTCAAGCGGACCCGGCCGTGGCGGGCGGCGCTGGCCACCCCGATCGACAAGTACCGGATCACCTTCGCCCTGCCGTGGGAGGACATGCTGCTCCTCGGCACGACGGACGAGGAGTACGAGGGCGATCCGGCCGATGTCGCGGTGACGGAGGCGGACACCGCGCAGATCCTCGACGAGGCGGCGTTCTCGGTCAGGGACCAGCAGCTGTCGCGGGATCTGATCACGTACTCCTTCGCGGGCCTGCGGGTGCTGCCCGGCGGTCCCGGCGACACGTCCAAGGCCAAGCGCGAGACCGTCGTCACGGAGGGCCGCGGCGGGATGCTGTCGGTCGCGGGCGGCAAGTGGACGACCTTCCGCCACATCGGCCGCACCGTGATGAACAAGCTGGCCGCCCTCCCCGGGCACCCGCTGGCCGAGGACATGGAGCCGATGAACCGGCTGCCGAGGAAGCTGCCGCTGCCCGGCATCGCCAACCCCGACGCGGTCGCGCACCGGCTGCTGATCGACGGCCCCGCCCCCGGCCCCCGGATGGCGCCGGACACCGCCCGGCACCTGGCCACGCACTACGGCTCGCTCGCCTTCGACATCGCCCGGCTGGCGAACGAGCGTCCGGAACTCGCCGAGCGCGTCCACCCGGACGCCCCGGAGATCTGGGCCCAGGTCGCCTACGCCCGGGACCACGAGTGGGCCGAGACGGCGGACGACGTGCTGCGCCGCCGGACCACGCTGACGATCCGCGGCCTGGCGACGGACGAGGTCCGCGGCGGCGTCGAGAAGCTGCTGGCCGACCGGGACTGACGTCCTCCCCGCGACACGGCGGCCGGCTCCCCGCGGGGAGCCGGCCGCCGTGTCGCGGGGGCCATGATGCACTGATCCGGCCGGTGATCCACTCCTGGTGGCAGGGTTCACCCGGCCGTGCAAGAGGGCTGCGGCGCGGGGGCCCCGAAGCCGTAAGGTTGCTCCGTACGCATGGAGACATCGGAAGGAGGCCCGGGTGATCGAGCTCGAGTCGGTACCCGAGCTGATCGACCCGGTCATGGTGGCCGCGTTCGAAGGCTGGAACGACGCCGGGGACGCCGCCTCCACAGCGGTCGGTCATCTGGACCGGGAGTTCAAGGGCGAGGTGTTCGCGGCGCTGGACGCCGAGGACTACTACGATTTCCAGGTCAACCGGCCCACGGTGTGGCTGGACGGCGGGACGCGGAAGATCACCTGGCCGACGACGCGCCTGTCCGTGGTGCGTGTGGGCGGGGAGAAGCCCCGGGACCTGGTCCTGGTGCGCGGCATCGAACCGTCGATGCGCTGGCGGTCGTTCTGCAACGAGATCCTCGGTTTCGCCCATGAGCTGGGCGTCGAGATGGTCGTCATCCTGGGCGCACTGCTCGGTGACACCCCGCACACCCGGCCGGTCCCGGTGAGCGGCGTCACCTCCGACGCGGACCTGGCGCGGACGATGGATCTGGAGGAGACCCGGTACGAGGGCCCCACGGGCATCGTCGGGGTCCTCCAGGAGGCGTGCACGCACGCCGGGGTGCCCGCGGTCAGCCTGTGGGCGGCGGTCCCGCACTACGTGTCGCAGCCGCCGAACCCGAAGGCGACGCTGGCCCTGCTGAACCGGCTGGAGGATCTGATCGGGCTGCGCATCCCGCTGGGCGAACTCCCCGAGGACGCACGGGCCTGGCAGGTCGGTGTGGACCAACTGGCCTCGGAGGACAGCGAGGTCGCGGAGTACGTGCAGACGCTGGAGGAGGCGCGGGACACCGCGGAGCTGCCCGAGGCGTCGGGCGAGGCCATCGCCCGGGAGTTCGAGCGCTATCTGCGGCGGCGTGACGGCGGTCCGGGGCAGGGGCCGGGCGGCCATGCGACGGAGGCCGGGGACGCCTCCTATCTCCGCGATCCCTCCAGCGGCCGCACCCGACCGCCGAAGCCGCCGCGTCCCGAGGCCGGGCGCGGCAAGAGGCCCGAGGAGAAGGGCCCTGACGAGGCGACGGGGAACGACTCCGGCGAAGGGCCGGCGGACGGTTCCCCGGAGGACTGACCACAGCGGTGGCGAACCGCGGAGCGCCGCACGGGAGACGATCCCGTGCGGCGCTCCCGTGCGGGTGGCCGAGCACGGCTCAGGCGCAGTGGAACTTCGCCGCCGCCCAGTCGGCGTGGTCGCCGGTCCTGGACCCGTTGGTGTCGGTGACCTTCAGCCGGACGTGCCGTACGCCGTCGAGCTTCACGTCCACCGGCAGGGTCGCCGATGCACCGGTCAGCCTCGGCGAGGTCCACAGCACCTCGCCGTCGCCCTCCACGGAGAACGCGACCTCGCCGTAGCCGTCGATCTCGTCGTCGATCCCGACGTCGGCGGTGAACGCGGTGCACCGGCCGCCGAGGTGGAGCGCGATGTCGGAGTCGGCGTGGGCGCCGATCCCCTTCTCGTACGTCGTTCCCGCGAGCGTCAGCGTCCTTCCGTCGCTCGCGCCCGACTCCCCGTTGGAGCGGTCCCGTTCGGCCGGGCCGTAGCCGTTGGTCTCGGAGAGCCACACGAGATCGCTCGCCCAGGCCGCTCCCTCGGGCGGCGGCGGCAGGACCGAGACGGCGAGCCGCTGCTGACTCGTGCGGGCGTCGCCGGCGGCCCGGTAGCGGGCCAGCGCCGTCAGCGTGGTCTCGCGCACATCGGCGTCCTTCGCCGGGGTGAGAGCCACCTCGACCCGGCGGGTGGCGCCCGCCGGGATGTGGCCGGGGACCTTCGCCGCGGTGGTCCTCCAGCCCTCGGGGACCTGGAGGGAGACCGTGGTGTCGGTGAGCGCGGAGCTGCCGGCGGTCACGTCGACCAGGACCGTGCCGGGCGTCCCGGCACCGGCCTCCTGGCCCGCGGGGGCGGCCAGGGCGGCGGCGGCCGATGCCCTGGTGCCGCCGACCGCGCTGGTGCCGAGGAGCTTCACGGTGAACTTCTTCGCGGTGCTCAGGGGCGCGGTCTTCACGCGCACCACGCCGCCCCGGTCGTCGGGGTCGTACCACCAGCCCTGGCGGGCCTCCTCGTAGGCGCTCTTCGAGGTCAGCTCGGGCAGCGTCCGGCCCAGCTTCACCTTGCGGGGCTCCGAGCCGGTGTGGACGGTGAACTCGTAGGGGCGCTCGGTCTGTTTGCCGGTGAAGCTCCCCCGGCTCTCGTTGATTGTGACGGAGACGTCGCCGGAGCCGCGCTCGGGGGCCCGGACGTCGGCGCGCTGGATGGCGTAGGCGCCGTCCCGGTGCTGCCGGGTGACGCCGTCGTCCTCGTACAGCATGAAGGAGGTGTCGCCCTGCGGGTAGACGTCCCAGGCCAGCGGGGAGCCGGCGGTGCGGTCGCGGTAGGAGCGGATGCCGGGCCACATCGGGACGGCCGCACCCGCCTTCACGAAGAGCGGCAGGGTGTCGAGCGGGGCGCCGTAGGTGTCGATGGTGGTGGGGCCCTCGTAGGTGCGGCCGCTCCAGTAGTCGATCCAGGTGCCCTCGGGGAGGTAGACGTCCTCGCGCTCGGTGGCGTCCCGGTAGACGGGGGCGACGAGGAAGTGCTCGCCGGAGAGGAACTCGTACTTCGCGGCCTGTGTCGACGCCTTCGGGTCGTCCGGGTATTCCAGGACCAGCGGGCGGACCATGCCGACGCCGGTCTGGGTCGCCTCGTGGGCGTAGGAGTACTGGTAGGGCAGCAGTGACTCCTTGAGCTTGAGGTAGTCGCGGTTGATCGAGGTGTACGGCTCCCCGTGGCGGAAGGGCTGCTTGTCCGTGGCGGCCCAGCCGTCCATGGTCATCGTGGCGCCGAGGAACATCTTCCACTGGAGGTCGCGGGTGTACGTCTTGGCGCTGCCGCCGAAGATCCCGTCGACGTCACCGGTGGTGTAGGCGAGGCCGGACATCGTGGCGCCCGCGTAGGTGGGGATCTGCCAGCGGATGTACTCCCAGCTGCCGGACTGGTCGCCGGACCACTGGACTCCGCAGCGCTGGGCTCCCGCCCAGCTCTCGGGCGACCAGGTGAAGCCGCGGGCGTCGCTGTTGTCCTCGATGCCCCGGTAGGCGTCCTTGCAGGCGTCGAGGGCGAACTTGTAGCCCTCGCCGACCCAGGCGACGTCCAGCTTGGCGACCCGCTGGCCGGCCTTCACCTGGGCGGCGAGGTTCTCGATGCCGTCCTCGGTCCACAGGCCCAGCTCCATATCGCGGTCGTTCAGGCCCCGGGCGGTCTTCTCCAGGTCCTCGTAGCCGCAGCCGTAGCCGTCGTTGACGAGCATCCAGCCGTTGGGCATGTCGTTCTCGACGTATCCGTCGGCGACCTTCAGCGAGTCCAGGGTGCGGCGCTCGCCCCGGTTGGCGTTGTGGAGGTAGCAGTCGGCGTCGCCGATCTCCATGCCGTAGACGGGCGGCAGGAACGGCTTGCCGGTGAGGTCGGTGTACTGTCCGATGACGTCCTTGGCCCCGTCGCCGGCGAAGTAGTAGGCGTCGAAACGCTGTTCCTCCGCGCTGGTCGTCACCGGGTCGGTGAACGCGTAGGAGCCCGGGGCGTAGGTGTTGCGGAAGACGCCGTAGCCGGCCGAGGAGAGGTAGAACGGGACGGAGTTGGGGTGGCCGCCGTCGTCCCAGTTGTAGTCGACGGCGACCTGGACGGTCTTGCCGCGGTGGGAGGTGTTGCCGCGGCCGTTCTGCATCCCGGCCCCGTAGAACTGCTCCCCGGCGCCCCGGACCAGCGTCTGGACGGTCTTCTCGTCCGTCCAGCTCAGGCCCTTCGCCTCGGACCAGACAAGGCTGCCGTCCGCCCGGTGCAGGGCGAAGCGCAGCGGCTTCTTGTAGGCCCGCAGGGTGATCTCGCTCGTCGACAGCTCGTAGCGGTCCCCCCGGTCCTTCCAGCGGGTGCGGGGAGGCTCGCCCTGCGGCAGGACGATGTCGTCGCCGGTGGGGTCGGTGAACCGGCCGTCGGGGGCGAGTTCGATGCGGAAGGTCTCCTCGGAGACGAAGCCGACCCTGGCCTCGGCCTGTCCGGCGCTGAGCCGGTACACGGCTCCGTCGGCCCGGAAGCCGGTCACGTTCCCGACCGTGGTGGACTCCGGCGGGGCCTCGTCGGCGTGGGCCCCGCCGGGTCCCATGAGGACCGCGAACAGCCCGAGCAGTGCAGCGGCTACCGCCACTCTCATGCGCGCTAATGATTGCATAGTGAGCTTTTAGCGCAACTTCGAGCACATGACCATGGACAAAAAGGAACCGGCCTCGAACTTCGTGCAGAAGTCCGAGGCCGGTCCGGATGGTCGGATCGGCCGGCGGGAGCCGCGCTCCGTCCTACAGGGCGACCCCCAGCAGGGCGTCGACCGTACGCGAGACGACGCCGGGCGCACCCTCGTCCGTACCGCCCTCCGCGCCCTGGAGCGCGGCCCAGCGGTCCACCGCGGCCAGCGCGGCGGGGCTGTCCAGGTCGTCCGCGAGAGCCTCGCGGACCTCCTCGACCAGCGCGTCGGCGGACGGCCCGTCGGGGCGGGAGACGGCGGCCCGCCAGCGCGCGAGGCGCTCGACGGCGTCGGCCAGCACCTGGTCGGTCCACTCCCAGTCGGCGCGGTAGTGGCAGGAGAGCAGGGCCAGCCGGATGGCCGCCGGGTCCACGCCGTCGCGGCGCAGCGCCGAGACGAAGACCAGGTTGCCCCGGGACTTGGACATCTTCTCGCCGTCCAGGCCGACCATTCCGGCGTGCACGTACGCCTTGGCGAACGGGTGCTCACCGGTCAGCGCCTGGGCGTGGGAGGCGCCCATCTCGTGGTGCGGGAAGGCGAGGTCGGAGCCGCCGCCCTGGATGTCGAAGCCCATCCCGAGGTGGTCGAGCGCGATGGCGACGCACTCGATGTGCCAGCCGGGGCGGCCCTCGCCCAGGGAGGCCCCGTCCCAGCTCGGCTCGCCCGGACGGGCGGCCATCCAGAGCATCGGGTCGAGGGGGTTCTTCTTGCCGGGGCGCTCCGGGTCGCCCCCGCGCTCGGCGGAGAGCAGGCGCATCGCCTCGGCGTCGAGGCCGGAGACCTCGCCGAAGTGCGGGTCGGCGTCGACGGAGAAGTAGGTGTCGCCGTCCAGGTCGTAGGCGGCGCCCGCGTCCCGGAGGCGTTCGACGAGGGGCACGATGCCCGGTATCGCCTCGACCGCTCCGATGTAGTGCTGCGGGGGCAGCATCCGCAGGGCGGTCATGTCCTCGCGGAAGAGAGCCGTCTCGCGCTCCGCGAGGACGGTCCAGTCCTGACCGTCGCGCACGGCCCGCTCCAGCAGCGGATCGTCCACGTCGGTCACGTTCTGGACGTAGTGGACCTGCCGCTTGGTGTCGAGCCACACGCGCTGAACGAGGTCGAACGCGTTGTAGGTCGCCGCATGACCCATGTGGGTCGCGTCGTACGGCGTGATGCCGCAGACATAGATGCGGGCGACGGGACCGGGGTCAAGGGTGATCCGTCCGCCGGTCGCGGTGTCGTGGATCCGAAGGTCGCGGCCCTTGCCAGGCAGGGCGGGGACCTCAGAAGCGGGCCAGGCATGCATGTCATGAGCGTAACCGGACGATGCTTCCGGATACGAACCGGCTCCGGAAACCTGTCCGAAGAGGCCCTCTTGCGTGAAGCCCCGGGCCGGCGGTAGAGCCCGCCCCTGCCGCGAGGGGCTTCTACACCGGCGGCCAGGGGATGGGCGGCCACCGGCCACCGGGCCGCGGGTGCACGGCGCGCTTGACGAGCCCGGCGACCCGCTCCCGCAGGGCCTCCAGCTCGGCCGGCGTGATCAGTTCGGCCATCCGGGTGGCGAGGGCGGTCCCCGGCGCCAGCTGCGCGGCGAGCCGGCCCAGCACCGCCAGAGCCTCTTCGGTCAGCGGCTCGCCCGCCCAGCCCCAGAGCAGGGTCCGCAGCTTGTCCTCCGCGTTGAAGGTGACGCCGTGGTCGATGCCGAGGAGCCGTCCGCCGGGGGCGGGCAGCAGATGACCGCCCTTGCGGTCACCGTTGTTGATCACCGCGTCCAGTACGGCGAGCCGTCGCAGCCGGGGGTCGTCGGCGTGCACGAGCAGCGCGGTCCTCCCCTCCTCCACGTTCACGAAACCGACGGCCTTCCAGCCCTCGCCGGGCTCCTCGCCCTCGACGAGCGCCAGCAGCGGTGGTTCGCCGCCGGTCTCCGCGGGATCGGGCGCGTCGATCCAGAGCTGGCACATCCCCTGCCCGTAGGGCCCCTCCCGCAGCACGGTGGGCGGCACGAGGTCCCAGCCGGTCGCCCGGCTGATCTCGTACGCGGCGACCTCCCGCTGGGCGAGGGTGCCGTCGGGGAAGTCCCAGAGCGGCTGCTCCCCCGCGACCGGCTTGTAGGCGCAGGCGCGCTCCTCGCCCTCGTACTCCACCGTGCAGCGCAGCACCGCGTTGGACGCCCCGCCGACCTGCCCGAGGACGGTCATCGTGCCCCCGGCGAGCAGGGTCAGCAGGTCGGCGTCCGTCAGGCTCCGCGGCGGTATCCGTTCTGGCGCGGGCATACGTGTCCTTCCGGATCGAGCGGCAGGCTGCACAGCGGGCACGGCGGCCGGCCGGCGTTGACGACGTCCAGGGCGCGCTGGGCGAAGGCCCGGGCCTGGGCGCCGCTGAGCCGGACGCGGAGCATCGGCGGGCCGTTCTCCTCGTCCTGGAGGAGCTTCTCCTCGGCCTCCGCGAGGTCGTCCTCGGAGTCGGCGTCGAGCTCGACGAGGGCCTGCGCCTCGACGATCATGCGCTGCTCCTCGCCGTCCCAGGCCAGAGCCATGGTGCCGACCCGGAACTCCTCCTCGACGGGGACGTCGAGCGGCGCGGTGTCGGTCACGTCGGTGGGGGCCACGGCGGGCACCGGGGAGTTGCCGCCGGTGCGGCGCACGACCTCGTCGAGCAGTTCGTCGATCCGCTCGGCGAGAGCGGCGACCTGGGTCTTCTCCAGGGCCACGCTGGTGACCCTGCCCTGGGAGGACGCCTGCAGGAAAAACGTACGGCGGCCAGGCAACCCGACCGTACCGACCACGAATCGGTCCGGTGGGTCGTAGAGGAACACCTGACGGGACACGTCCTGCTCCCTTGAGCTTCGATGATGGCGGGCGGCGCTACGGCGCGTCCACCCTACTGCCCGGAGCGATCACGGCGCGCCCGCGCCGCCCCCCACCGCCGCGTCCGCCGTGCCGTCGCCGGTGGGGGACGAGGCGGCGTCCGCCCCGACGGCGTGTTCGCGGGGCGCCAGGGAGGCGAGGTCACCGGTGTCGCCGAGCCTCAGGAGGAAGGGGCGCAGCCGCGTGTAGCGGATCGCGGTGACCGAGCAGGGGTCGGCCTGGAGGCGCTGGAAGAGGTCCAGGTGCATGCCCAGCGCGTCGGCGACCAGGGCCTTGATGATGTCGCCGTGCGAGCACATGACGTACGTGGCGTCCTCGCCGTGCTCCCCCTCGACCCGGTCGTTCCAGTCGCGTACGGCGTCGACGGCGCGGGCCTGCATCGCGCGCATGGACTCGCCGCCCGGGAAGGCCGCCGCGGAGGGGTGCTGCTGGACGACGGACATCAGGGGTTCGTCGGCGAGTTCGGCCAGCTTCCGCCCCGACCACTGGCCGTAGTCGCACTCGCTGATGCGGTCCTCGATGTGCAGCGGCAGACCGGGGCGGGCGTCGAGGAGCGGCTGGAGCGTCTGCCGGCAACGCTCCAGGGGGCTGCTGACGGCGAGGACCGGGGCGAGGGCGGACAGCCGGGCGGGCAGGGCCGCGGCCTGTTCGGCGCCGCGTTCGTCGAGGGCGACCCCGGGGGTGCGGCCCGCGAGCACTCCGGCGGTGTTGGCGGTGGAGCGTCCGTGGCGTACGAGGATCAGCGTGGGCATACTCGCCAGCGTAGGGGGCGCCGAAGGTGCGCGGGAGCCGGTCTCGGGGAAGAATGCCCGCCGTGATCGTGGACTGTGCCATCTACCGGGACGGGCGCCGCATCGAACGGCCCGACGACTTCTCCGGCGCCCTGGACGAGGCGCGGGACGCACTGGATGCGTTCCTGTGGATCGGGCTGCACGAGCCCACGGAGGAGGAGTTCGACCTCGTACGGGAGGAGTTCGGGCTGCACCCGCTCGCCGTGGAGGACGCGCTGCGGGCCCATCAGCGGCCCAAGCTGGAGGTGTACGACGACTCCCTGTTCGCGGTCCTCAAGCCGATCGTCTACGAGCCCGAGAGCGACACGGTCAGCGCCGACGAGCTGATGGTCTTCATAGGCGACTCGTTCGTGGTGACGGTCCGGCACGGCGAGGGCGCCCCGCTGGCGGCCGTGCGCCGCCGCCTGGAGGCCGAGCCCGAGGTGCTGCGGCACGGGCCGACGGCGGTGCTGTACGCGGTCAGCGACGCGGTCGTGGACCACTACATGGACGTGGCCGGCGAACTCCAGGTGGACCTGGAGGAGCTGGAGACGCAGGTGTTCGCCCCGAGCGGCGGCGACTCGAAGAACACCGCGGCCCGGATCTACACCTTCAAACGGCAGGTGCTGGAGTTCCGCCGGGCGGCCGGTCCGCTGACGGCGCCGATGGACCGGCTGGCGGGGGCGGGCGTGCCGTTCGTCCACGAGCACGCGCAGCCGTTCTTCCGCGACGTGGCGGACCATCTGACGCGCGCCAACGAGCAGGCGGAGGGACTGGACCGGCTGCTCTCGGACATCCTGTCGGCCCATCTGGCGCAGATGGGCGTGCGGCAGAACGACGACATGCGCAAGATCTCCGCCTGGGCCGCCATGGCCGCCGTGCCGACGATGGTGGCGGGCGTCTACGGCATGAACTTTGACCACATGCCGGAGCTGCACTGGGTGTGGACCTACCCGGCGGTGGTCGCGCTGATGGGCTGCGCCGTGTTCGGTCTGCACCGGCTGTTCAAACGGCGCGGCTGGCTCTGAGCGCCCGGCCGCGGCGGGCCGGGAGGGCTCAGGTGTGAGGCGCGCGTTCCGGTACGGCGGGGCTCAGGCGTACTCGCGTTCCGGTACGGCCGGGCCGCCCAGCGCGTCGCGACGCGACGGCATCTCCAGGCTCACCATGCGCCGCCAGCCGACGAGGCGTTCGTATGCGTACAGCGCGTGGACGCCCGCGGCGAGAACGGCCGCCTTGGGCCGTGACCAGCCGAGCATCCGCCCCATGGCGGCCATCACCGCGAGGCCGACATCGCGGTGGACCCGGATCTCGGCCAGGGCGCACTCGCGCATGGTCCGCTGGATGGTGCGGCCGTGCCCGGCGCGGGCGAGCGCGAGGAGTTCCTCGTGGCAGTAGGCGAGGTGGTCGTCCTCGTCGTGGGAGATCAGCTTCACCGCGCGGCCGATGTCGGGATGGTCGGCGAAGTACCGGCGCAGCAGGCGCATCTGCTCGGAGGCCCGCTGCTCGGTGACGCGGCTGTGGGCCAGATAGGTGATGATGTCGCGCTCGGTGAGCCGCTCCTCGCCCCGCAGCCGGGAGTGCGCGAGGCCGACGCCCTGCTGCTCCAGGAGCATCGTGTAGTCGGTCTCCGGCGGGATCTCGACGGGCGGCAGCCCGCGCCTCTTCAGGAGGGCACGGAAGATCCGGCCGTGCTTGTCCTCGTCGGCGCCGTGCCGGACGATCCTGGGGGCCAGGTCGCGGCTGCCCTCGGGGACGAGGGCGGCGATACGGGCGTTCTCCCAGCCGCCCTGGGCCTCACCGCTCGCGGCGATGGAACAGAAGAGCCGGTAGGACTCGTCGTTGTCCAGGATCTCCTGGAACACGGTCCGTGCTGAGAGCATGGCGGCCACCTCCGTACCGGTCGCCCGCGGAGCCGGCATCCGCGAGGCAGTATTGCGCAGGGAGAGTCAAATGCGCCGCGGGGCGGCCGGCAACCGGAACCGTTCACGGACAGCGCCGCGACGCAGCGGCGTAACTCCTCGGCCCGCGGCGCGTTGTGCCGGGTGACGGCCGTGGCGGGGAAGACCCCCGAGCCCCCACCACGGCCGTAGTGCTGCCCGGCGGTCCGTCCCCCGCCACGGGCGCAGCGCTTCCCGGAAGCGCTGCCCCGGGATCGGTCAGGCGAGGCCGGAGCGCTCCAGGGCGTCCGTGCCGGCGCGCAGGGCGGTGAGCCGCTCCTCCAGGGTGAAGCCCGCCGGGGCGAGGTTGAGCGTGGTGACTCCGGCGGCGGCGTACGCCTGCATCCGCTCGGCGATCCGCTCGACGGGGCCGAGCAGCGCGGTCTGGTCGATCAGCTGGTGCGGCACGGCGGCGGCGGCCCCCGCCTTGTCCCCGGCGAGGTACTTGTCCTGGATCTCGGCGGCCTCCTTCTCGTACCCCATGCGCTGGGCGAGCTGGTTGTAGAAGTTCTGCTTCCGGCTGCCCATCCCGCCGACGTACAGGGCGGTGTACGGGCGGAACATGTCCGCGAGGCCGGTCACGTCGTCGCCGACGGCGAGCGGCAGCGTCGGGCTGACGTCGAATCCCTCCATCGTCTTCCCGGCCTTCTCCCGGCCCGCGCGCAGCGGCTGGATCGCGGTCTCCTCCAGATGCTCGGCGGAGGGGAAGATCAGCAGGGCGCCGTCGGCGATCTCACCGGTCTGTTCCAGGTTCTTGGGGCCGATCGCGGCGATGTAGAGCGGGATGTGCTCGCGCTGGGGGTGCACGGTGAGCTTGATCGGCTTGCCGGGACCCCCGGGGAGCGGCAGGGTCCAGTGCGCCCCCTCGTACGCCAGGCGCTCGCGGGTCATCGCCCTGCGGACGATCTCCACGTACTCGCGGGTGCGGGCCAGCGGCTTGTCGAACTTCACGCCGTACCAGCCCTCGGAGACCTGCGGGCCCGAGACCCCGAGGCCGAGGCGGAAGCGGCCGCCGGACAGCGAGTCGAGGGTGGCGGCGGTCATGGCGGTCATGGTGGGCTGACGCGCCGGGATCTGCATGATCGCGGAGCCGACGTCGATGGACTCGGTCTGGGCCGCGACCCAGGTCAGCACGGTCGGGGCGTCGGAGCCGTACGCCTCGGCCGCCCAGCAGACGTCGTAGCCGAGCCGGTCGGCCTCCTGCGCGACGGCGAGGTTGTCGCCGTCCATGCCGGCGCCCCAGTAACCGAGATTGATGCCGAGCCGCATAACCACTCCCCTTACTGATCAGTAACGTCCCTTTCTCCGGACTCTAGCGCGGGTGGCGGTGATCCGGCAGGCCCGGCGGGCCTCCGGTTGTCCACAGGGCTCCACCCGGTGGGGCCCCGGCCAGTAATCTCAGCGCCCATGGAGCAGAGGCATCTCGGCCGTACCGGCCTTCGCGTGTCCCGGATCGGGCTCGGCACCCTCACGTGGGGCCGGGACACGGACGAGCACGACGCCGCCGATCAGCTCAAGGCGTTCTGGGACGCGGGCGGCACCCTGGTGGACACCGCCGATGTGTACGGGGACGGTGAGGCCGAATACCTGCTCGGGCGGCTCGTCGGCAGCCTGGTCCCCCGGCAGGACCTGGTCATCGCCACGAAGGCGGGCAACGTCCCGGACCCCTGCCGCCGCTTCAACGGCTCGCGCGGGCACCTCCTGGCCGCCCTGGACGCGTCACTGGAACGGCTCGGCACGGATCACGTGGACCTGTGGCAGGTCCACGCCTTCGATCCCGCCACCCCGCTGGAGGAGACGCTCCAGGCGGTGGACCTGGCCGTGGCCTCCGGCCGCGTCCGCTACGCGGGCGTGTCGAACTTCTGCGGCTGGCAGCTGGCGAAGGCCGCCACCTGGCAGCTCGCCGCGCCCGGCGTGCGCACCCGGCTGGCCAGTACGCAGATGGAGTACTCGCTGCTCCAGCGCGGGATCGAGCGCGAGGTGCTGCCCGCCGCGCTGGACCTCGGAATCGGGCTGCTGCCGTCCTCGCCCCTGGGGCGCGGCGTGCTCACCGGCAAGTACCGCCGGGGCACTCCGCCCGGCTCCCGGGGCGCGTCCGAGCGGCTCGCCCCGTTCGTCGAGCCGTATCTCGACGACGCGGCGGCCCGCATCACCGACGCGGTGGCGACGGCCGCGGACGGACTGGCCACGAGCCCGCTCCAGGTGGCGCTCGCCTGGGTCCGGGACCGGCCCGGGGTGGCCGCGCCGATCCTCGGTGCGCGCAACGCCGGGCAGCTCACGGAGGCTTTGTCAGTGGAGGCGCTTAGTCTTCCCTACGAGATCTGCCAGGCGCTCGACGATGTGTCGGCGCCCGTGCACCGCTATCCCGATCAGGACTGGAGCACGCTGTGACTGCGCTTCCCGGGGAGACCCCCGGCACCGTCGGCACGGACACCCCACAGGACGCCGTGTCCACGCCGGACGCCGGTGCCGAAGGCCCCGCGCACGCCGAAGCGCCCGAAGCCCCCGGAGCGTCCGAAGGCACCGAGCCGCCGGAGGAGACCGGGGCGGACGCCTCCGCCCCGGACATTCCCCGCACGGACGTGCCCGGCGCGGACGTGCCCGGCGCGGAGGAGACTCCGGCCGATGCGGCCGGAACGGAGAGCGGGGAGGCCGGGAGCGGGGAGGCCGGGAGCGGGGAGGCCGGGAGCGGGGAGGCCGGGAGCGGGGAGGCCGGGCCCGTCGCCGCGGACGGCACGGCCGAGGGCGGTGCCGACGCGTCGCCCACGGCCGAGCTGTCGGAGGCGCAGGCCGAGCTGGCCGCCCAGCGGGAGCTGCGGGAGCGGATCGAGAAGCGCAAGGCGGAGAAGGCCGCGCCCATCACCGCCGGCACCGGCCTCAGCGGCACGGCCGCCGATCTGCTGGCAGCCGTCCGGGCCGTGGAGAGCGGCGAGAAGGCGGGCACCGCCTTCTTCGACGCGCCCGCTGCCCGCCCTGCCCCCCGGCGGCCGTCCCCGGCGGCCTCGCAGCCGTCCCGGGCCGCCGCGTCCGAGGCCGCTCCCACCGCGCAGGCCGCCTCGCCGGAGGCCCTGGACGCGGTGCGCGCGGTGCTCGCGGAGGGCGGAGCCCCCGAGGCGCTGGCCCGTCCGGCCGTCGGCGCGCTGGGTGAACAGGCCGCCGGGCTGCTGCGCACCGACCCCTGGCGACTGCTGAGCGTGCCCGGCGTGCGGCCGGAACAGGCCGACGGCTTCGCGCGGGCCCTGCTGGGCGCCGAGTGCGGCCCGGACGACGGGCGCAGGACGGCGGCGCTGGTCGGCTGGCTGCTGGAGCGGGCCGCCCTCCAGGGACACACGGCGCTGGACGCCGGGGCCGTTCGGGCGGGGCTCGCGGAGCGTGCGGTGGGCGACCCGGAGGCGGCTGTGCGGGACGCCGTCGAGGAGGGCGTCGCCCTGGTCTTCCACGAAGGCGACGAGCCGGAGCCGGACGACGAAGCGGCGGACGTCGAAGCGGGTGACGACGCGGATGGAGCGGATCGCACGCAGGACGCCGAAGCGGCCGGGGAACCGGCCCGGGTGCTGCTGGGCCTGGACCGCTACGCCCTGGCCGAGGAGAGTCTCGCCGACGGCCTGGCCCGGCTGGTGAACACCTGCGAGAAGGCCGCCGACTGGGCGGAGGCGGCCGCCGCCGCGCCGAGCCCGTCGGCCGCCGAGCTGATCCGTACGGCCGCCGCCGCAGGGCTGGTCGCGCACAGCGGCGGGGAGGCGGCGCGAGCGGAGCCCGCCGCGCTGATCGCGGCGGCGCGCGGCCTGGGCCTGCGGGCGCTGGGCGCCGCCCACAGCGAGGACGGCCGCCGACGCCTCGCGGCGGCCACCGGCGATCCGGACACGGCGGTCACCCTGGCCGGCCTGCTGTCCGGCGCGCAGGGCCCCGGCCGGGACGAGGACGGGGCGCTCGCCCTGGACCTGCTGGTCGTGCTGGACGCCCCGCAGCTGGACGTGGAGGGCGCGGCGGTGCTGGTCGAGGCGCTGGCCGACGGAGTCCGGCTGGTGCTGAGCGGCGACCCGGGCGTGCTGGGCTCGGCGGGCGCGGGGCGGGTGTTCGCCGATGTGCTGGCCTCCCGGGCCTGCCCGCAGGTCGTCTCCCGGACCCCGGACCCCGGGCCGATCGGTGAGCTGGTCTCCGGCGTCGGCATCGGCGAGTTGCACCGGGTCGATGCCCCGGGCAAGGAGGTGGTGATCGTCCCGGTCCGCGACGCCGGCGAGGCCGTCCACCGCACCGTGCAGTTGGTCGCCGACTCGGTGCCCCGGGCGTTCGGCATCCCCGCCGAGGAGACCCAGGTGATCACCGTGGGCCACGGCGGGGCCGCCGGCACCAGGGTGCTGAACGAGGCGCTGAAGCAGCGGCTGAACCCGGGCCCCGGCCGGTTCGGCGGTTTCGACCCCGGCGACCGCGTGGTCCATGTGCCCGCGCCCGGCCGTGCGGTGCCCGGAGTGGTGCGTTCGGCCGACGCCGGGGGGCTGCGGCTGGACTGCGGGGGCGTCCCCGTCGTCGTACCGCAGGAGCGGGTGGAGTCGTCGGTGCGGCACGGCTGGGCCCTCAGCGCCCATCAGGCGGCCGGGATGCGCTGGCCCGCCGCGGTCGTGGTGCTGCCGGGCGACGCCGCGCAGGGGCTCAGCCGGCCGTGGGTGTACACCGCGTTCGGCCGGGGCGAGCGGCATCTGTCCGTGGTCCACGGGGTGGACCAGGCACTCCCGCACGCGGTGGCGCATGTCCCGGCCCAGGAGCGGACGACGCGGCTGCGCCCGCTGCTGGAGGCGCTCCCGACGCCGGACGCGGCTTCCCTGAGCGGCTGAGCCGGTCCGACGGATGCGCTGGTCCGACGACGGTGGGGCCCGGTGCGGTGCGTGACCGGGCCACCGCCGCGTCCGGCGCGGGAGAGGGGGCCCGCAAGCCCCCGGCGGGCGCGCCACGGGCCATGGGCCCGCTCCCGAGGTCAGAGGACGCCCGCCGCGGGCCCGCTCCCGAGGTCAGAGGACGCCCGGGCCCGCCGCGGGGCCGGCGTAGTCCTCGTCCGACTCGTCCTCCTCGTCGAAGACCGCGCTGACGTCGAAGCGGCAGACCACGAGCTCCGGGTCGGCGTCCTCGAACGGGGCGCCGAGCCACTCCCCGGGCTCGGGCGGCGCGTCACCGGCCGAGACCCACAGCGTGGAGTCGCCCTCCTCCAGGCCGAACTCCTTGTGCCGGGAGGCGATCTCGTCCGGTTCGTACTCGCCGAAGAGCACGCCCAGTGCGGCGTGGACGCTGGTACCGATGACCGGGGCGGTGTCCTGCCCGCCGCCCGGACCCGTGTCGAGGTCGGCGAGGCGTTGCGCCTGTGCCAGGAGGCGCGGGGGCTCCGCGACCACGTAGTCGCGCCGGATCAGGACACTGAGCGCGCTGGGCTCCGCGGGACCGGCGTAGGGGGGCAGCGAGTCGTCCGCGCCGGGGATCTCGAAGGGGGTGACTTCGTCGTAGCGGTCGTAGAGGAACTCGTCGTAGACCTCGGCGGCAGCGGCAAGGGCGTTGAACGCGTCGTAGACGGCGGGGTCGTCGTCCCCGCTACGGCGTTCGACCGCGTCGAGGTGACGGTCGATCGCGGCTTTGACCGCTTCGGCGGCGGCACGTACCTCGGCAGCGGTGGGCTGCGCAGCATCAGACATAGTGCAGACGCTATCCGTACCTGGGCTCTGCCCGCACAATAGATGCGATGCCGGAATACGAATTCGTCGACGTGTACGTGCCGCGCGGGGTCTCCCGCAAGGAAGCGGCCCGACTCCTGACCGACCACGCCGAGTACGGACACTGGGAACTGGACCGCCTGACGCTCCGCAGGGACGGCAGCCGCAGGGTGCGGCTGCGCCGACGGATCATCCGGCAGGTACGGGCCACCTGGTGACAGAGAGCGGGCCCCGCGGTCGCGGGGCCCGCTCTCCCTCGTGGGCTACGCCGTGCTGTGCGCGTCCGGGTCAGGCCGCGCTGCGCGATCGCCGGTAGAGAACCGAACCCGCACCGGCGAGCAGCAGTCCGGCGCCGGCCGGGATGAGCAGTTCGAGCCCGCCTCCACCGGTCTGCGCGAGCTGCTCCTCGGGGAAGTGCTGGGGTTCGGGAGCGTTCGGCTCGGGCGGCTGGCCGGCCGGCGGGGTGACCGGCGTCTCCGGCGTGACCGGGGGAACCTCGGGCTCCTCCGGCGGCGGGGGCGGAACCTCCGCGTCGTTGGAGCAGCTGTTGCCGAAGACGGGGTTCAGCAGCCCGCCGATGGTGACGCTGTTCCCGCAGAGGTTCACGGGGATGTCGATCGGCACGGCGACGTTGTTGCCGGAGAGGATGCCGGGCGAGCCCTGGGCCGTTCCCTCTGCCGTGGCGCCGCCGCCCGGCGCCCGGTGACGGCCGGTGCCCGGTTCGGAGTGCCGGTCCGAGGCGGTGGTGTCGCCGGCCTGCGCGCCGCTTCCGGAGCCGCCGGGGACCGTGCGGGTCTCCGGAGCGGCCGAGCGGTCCCCGGATGGGCCGGATTGAGCTGATCCGTTTCCGCAGTCGTTACCGTAGGCGGGGTTGAGCAGACCGCCGACGTTGACGGAGTTGCCGCAGATGTTGACCGGGATGTCGATCGGGACCTGGACCGAGTTGCCGGACAGCACGCCCGGCGAGCCGGACGCCGTGCCGGCCGCTCCGGAGTCGGCGTGGGCGTATCCGCCACTGAGCGCGAGCACTCCGCCCGCCGCCGCCATGGTGATCAGGCCCTTACGAGTGACCTGTCGCATAGGTTCGTTTCCTGCCTTCTGCCTTCCGAAAAACCCCCGGACATGACCGTGCGGGAGCCGAATGCCGAACGGTCCCGGAGCGCATGGGTTGCACTCCGGGACCGGTCGAGCTCAAACCCTTACGGGTTGACGTTCAACGTCACGCGTTGACGCAGGTGTTGCCGAAGGCGGGGTTCAGCAGACCGATCACGGAGACCGTGTTGCCGCACAGGTTGATCGGCACGTGGACCGGGACCTGGACGACGTTGCCGGAGAGCACGCCGGGGCTGCCGATGGCAGCACCCTGGGCGCCCGCGTCGGCGGAAGCCATGCCCGCACCCGCGAGAACGAGGCCACCCGTAGCAGCCGCAACTGCGACGACCTTCTTGATCATTATTCCTCCTAGTTGGAAATGCGGTCCCAGCCGCGGACCGCAAACCTTGTAACGAGGAGGCTGGGGCGGGGCTACGTGTGAACGGCTCGTTTCACTCGTTCGGACATGTCCGTACAGGTGGACGAATCAGTGGTGAATCGGTCAAGGCGCGGTCAGGAATGGTCGATGAACCGGTCGAGCACCCGCACGCCGAACTGCAGGCCGTCGACGGGGACCCGCTCGTCGACGCCGTGGAACATTCCGGCGAAGTCCAGCTCCGGCGGCAGCTTGAGCGGGGCGAAGCCGAAGCCCCGGATGCCCAGGTCGTCGAAGGACTTGGCGTCGGTGCCGGCCGAGAGCATGTAGGGCACGGCGCGGGCGATCGGGTCCTCGGCGACCAGCGCGGTCTGCATGGCGTCGACCAGGGCGCCGTCGAACGTGGTCTCCAGGGCCTTGTCCGCGTGCACGTCCTCACGCCGGACGTTGGGGCCGAGGATGCGGTCCAGGTCGGCCAGGAATTCCTCCTCGTACCCCGGCAGGTAGCGGCCGTCGACGTGGGCGGTCGCCTGGCCCGGGATGACGTTGACCTTGTAGCCGGCGCCGAGCTGCGTGGGGTTCGCGGTGTTCTGGAGGGAGGCGCCGATGAGCTTGGCGATGCCGCCGAGCTTGGCGAGCGTCTCGTCCATGTTCTCCGGGTCCAGCTCGGTGCCCAGCGCGTCCGAGAGCTCGTCCAGGAAGTGCCGGAGCGTCTTGGTGACCCGCACCGGGAACTTGTGCCGGCCCAGCCGCCCGACCGCCTCGGACAGCTCGGTGATGGCGTTGTCCCGGTGGATCATCGAACCGTGTCCGGCGGTGCCGTCCACGGTGAGCTTCATCCAGTGCATGCCCTTCTGGGCCGTCTCCACGAGATACAGCCGCAGGTTCTCGTTGACGGTGAACGAGAAGCCGCCGACCTCGCTGATCGCCTCGGTGACGCCCTCGAAGAGTCCGGGGTGGTGGTCGACGAGGTAGCGCGCCCCGTACGTCCCGCCGGCCTCCTCGTCCGCGAGGAAGGCGAGCACGATGTCGCGCGGGGGCTTGCGGCCGGTGCGCATGCGCTCGCGGACGACCGCGAGGGTCATCGCGTCCATGTCCTTCATGTCGACCGCGCCCCGGCCCCAGACGCAGCCGTCCGCGATCTCCCCGGAGAACGGGTCGTGGGTCCAGTCCGCGGCGTTGGCCGGGACGACGTCGGTGTGCCCGTGGATGAGGAGCGCCGGGCGGGAGGGGTCCTCGCCCTCGATCCGGGCGACGGTGGAGGCCCGCCCCTTGTGCGACTCGAAGATCTGCGGCTCCAGACCGACCTCCGCGAGCTTCTCCGCGACGTACTCGGCCGCGAGCCGCTCACCGGGGCCGGAGTGGTCGCCGTAGTTGCTGGTGTCGATCCGGATCAGGTCACGACAGAGGTCGACGACCTCCCTCTCGGCGCTGCCGCCGGTGACGGCCTTGCCCGTGCTGCTCTCGCTCACGCTCGTTCCTTCCACTGTCACTGTGGTGCTCCTCCTCATCCTCCCGCGCCCACGGCGTACACCCAAGGCCGCGCACGCCCCGTCACACACCGTTCACCGCCCTCGGGGCGTGATCGAGCACCCTCGAATGTTTGCTATGGTTTTCCACGTCGGAACGGGCACGGGCCCGCGAGACAGACACCTTGTCCGGGTGGCGGAATGGCAGACGCGCTAGCTTGAGGTGCTAGTGCCCTTTATCGGGCGTGGGGGTTCAAGTCCCCCCTCGGACACCAGCTAAGACCCCACTTCACGTGGGGTTTTTTGCTTTGCCGGACTGTGGCGTGACCAACCACGTGACCAACAGCCGAGCGATTCCCCAGGTCAGACCAGGGATGACAGGCCGAGTCGGCCCGCTCCGGAGGCGGCGAGCTTCCGCGCTCCGTCCTTACGTGAGTGCCCGTACCGGGCCATGGTGTAGCCCGGCGAGTGGTGCCGGACGTTCGCGGAGACCTCTACCGGGTTCTCCCCGGCCTCCAGATCGTTCGTGACCTTGCTGTGCCGCCAGTCGTGAATCCGGAAGTCCTCCGGCAGCTTCAACCGGGTACGCAGGGTGCGCCACCGCGCGGAGACCTTTTCAGGGTCCTGCGGCCCGCCTGCCTCGCCCCGGTAGAGCTTGAAGCCGTCACGGGCGAACACCAGGTCATGATCGACCCATGCGGAGCCGAGCCGCTTACGCTCGGCGTCCTGGCGCTCCTTCTGCCATTTCAGGACGTTCATCACGGACTGATCCACATAGATCACGGCGTTGTCGTCGCCGTCCTTGGTGAGCTTCCGGAGACGGTAGGTGTTCCCCTCTTCGACCACCACCCAGCCCAGTTCGATGGACCCTTCATCCCACTTCACGAGGGACCACTTCATGCCCAGGGCTTCACTGCGCCGGACACCCGTAGCGGCGTAGACGGTCCACAGGGGAGCGTCCCGGAGACAGTGATGAGTCAGGCCGCCGTCACAGGCCCGCTTGCCGCAGGGCTCCCACACCGAGCCCAGGAACCGCCCTGTCTGGTCGTCGTCCACGGTCGGATACCTCTGCTCCTGTGCCCGTATCTGCCGCGCGGTGGGCGGGTGCGCCGTCGCCGCCGGGTTGGCCGGTATCAGCTTCGGCACGGCCGCCCCAAGGGCACCGGAGAGGATGTTGTGGATGTGCCGGACGCTCTTGGCCCCCAGCGGCTTCCCCTTGTTGGTCGGACACGGCACGGTCTCCAGGAGCCGGTACAGATCGTCAAGGGTGTCGTCCGTGACCTCGGACAGCTTCACGCCGCCGATGTACGGCTTGATGTGCAGGCGGATCTTCGTCTCGTATCCGGCCACGGTCGTTCCCTCCTTCCTGTGGTTCGCCAGCCACTTGTCCAGCCAGTCACCCAGCTTCATGTCCGAGCGGGACGCGACCTTGCCCGCATCGTGATCGGTGTGCCACTTTCGCAGCGCCTTCTCTGCTGCCGTCTTGGTCGGGTACTCGCGTCCGATCCAAAGGCTCGGCACTCCGAGCCGCGCAACACATCCTGGACAAGCCGGTTGGCCGCTTCCTGGCCACCCACTCCACATCCGGCATCACCTCCGGGGCCAGTCTGGTCAACCACCTGTGGAACCAACAGGAAGCCACCGCAGAGACAGAGGCCGGGCGCGACGTGCGCACCCTGGTGGTCGAAGAGGAATGGTCGGAAGTCCTCCGCAGGGTCAAGCGCGACCCCTCCTTCACCACCAAGCTCCGCGCGGCGTGGGACGGGGCAACGCTCCGCAACACCACCAAGGAAGAGGCACAGGAAGTACGCGACCCCGCCATGGTCATGCACTGCCACGTCACCCCGTCCGACTGGACCAAGTACGTAGGCGAATCAGAAGCAGCGGGCGGCTCCTACAACCGCATCCTGCCCTTCCTCCTCCGTTCCGTCCCGATGCTGGACGACGACCGCGTCAGCCTGCCCCAAGTGGACGGCAGCGAACTGTCCGATGCCTACGGGTGGGCCACCGCACGCCCCCGCGTGATCACACTCTCAGAAGACGCCCGCCCGCTGTGGCGGATCGTCCGCCGCTACGCCCGCATCCTGGGTGAGACTCTGCCGGAGGGGCAGGCAGTGTTCATCGAGCGGACCGCAGAGCAGACCCTCAGGGTTGCTGCCTGCCTGGCCGCTTCCGAGTGCTCCGAGTCCATCACGGAAGAGATCCTGTCGGCCGCGTTCAGTCTGGTCCGACGCTCCGTCCAGGACACCGTGCGGATCACCAAAGGGGCCACGTCCCCGAAGACGAACCGTCAGCCCCTCAGCCTCACCGACAAAGTCCGGGCCCGCATCGAACTGCACGGAGGACGGGCCACGTCCTCACAGGTACTTCCGTACGTGGGAGCCACCGCCGGTGAGGTCAAGGCACTTCCCGGAATCAGGGTGACCCTGGAACGGTCGGGAAAGACAGGCCGCCCCGCCACCGTCTTCACACTCCGCGATGACAGTTCCGTTCACGCTGTGCCCCAGCCGGCCAGCGCGGACCGTAAGCAGAACCGAAGCGACGTTTCCTGCAGCCCTCTGTCGCGGCCGGCTGCCCCAGAGTGTGATGAGAAGCGCGCCACGGTCGTACAGATCGACACTTACAGAACAGTACCGAAGCAGTCACCGGAGCCCGCGCCAGCGAAGCGGCCGGAACCGGCCAGAGGTCCCAACCCCTTCCACGCACTCCTCTGATCACCCGAACAAACCAAATGAACGCCCCTGCCACGAATGGCAAGGGCGTTCCCCGTTGGCCAGTGGCCGCCGTCGTGCGCGGTCAGCGTGCCAGCGCGCGTACGAGCATCGTGCCCACGGTCCTGCCCTGCGGCGGATCGATTAGTGATGCTGACACTGCCGCGAATCCGTGGCTTGTGAGCAGGTGTTCCCATGCGTCGAGGCTGTGGTTGTGACGCAACCCTGCCCCGCCTGGTTTCACGTCTTGACTTCCGGCGGGGAGGTGGGAGAACGCGAGAGTGCCGCCCGAAGCCATACGGGATCGAATCAGCGGTAGCAGGGTGTGCGGCTCGACGAACCACACGGCACCAAAGATGGAGAGCACGACGTCAAAGGTCTCGTCCGTCTCGCTCAGGAAGGCCGTTGCCTCTGCCGTGCGGAACTCAATACCTGTCAGACCGGCCCAGCGTTCCTTTGCGACCGTTTCGCGGGCAGGTGCAATGTCCACTCCCAGACCCGTCGCACCGAGCGTGACCAGGTGTGCCAGGTTGCTCCCGCTGCCTGAGCCGAGTTCCAGCACCCGACGTCCGGCGACGGGGCCTAGAACGCCCTCGTTCGGCCCGTGATCGGCGTACTGAGTCCAGTTCAGCCACGTCGTCTCGCCCGTGGCGTTCACTGCCCTGCGCGGCTTGCTTCCGACCGCGTATTTGTCCCAGGACTCAGCCAATGACATGCGGTGATCCTTTCCAGCAGAAGGGGCCTACTCCCAACGTACGGGGTAGGCCCCAACTCAACGTCTATGCGGCTTTACTTGGGTGAGTCGTGGCACCCGGCGTGGCACTGGTTGCAGTTGGCTGCACTCTCCATGCCCCACAGGTCGGGGTCGATCTCGAACCCGACCGCCTTGATGGCCTTGATCGTCTGCTCCAGGACCAGCGGGCCACCGGTCCTGGAGTCGTGCCCGTCCCGCGTCGCCTCGTCGTCGCTGAGGCATTGGACCCCGGCAGCCGTTCCCGGAAGCTCGGGGACGTGGTGGATGTACCGACCGAAGTGCCGGTTGGTGAAGTGGTGGTACGGGATCGAGTCGAGCATGAACGAGTGCCATGCCTCGTCCACCTGCTCGGACGGGCCCATGAGAAGGTCCGGGTTCTCGCCGCACGTGACCAGGTAGGCGATGGCCTGCCCGAACTTGGCTTCCGCCAGTTCGCGTGTGTTCTCCGGGTTCCGGAGGAGAAGGGCTACTTCCCGCTCCCACACGTCCGGCGTGACGTACGTCTTCGGGTCGCGGATCACTACTGCCGTATTCATGCTGGCTTGCCTCCACGTAGTTGGATGTCCGACGTGCTCCGTTCATGCCGTCCGCCTCTGCACCTGGGACACAGGCACGGGGGCATCACGCCAGTCGCGAGGGGCTCCCCGCCCTCACCCTCGTACAGGGTTCGCGGCTCGGTCTGCGTACCGTCGGCTGTCACCTTGTAGGCGCTGATGCGGATGGCCATGTCGACCATGCTCCGGATTAACCTCGACCATCGCGGCGACGTTCGAGGCGACCCTCGGGCGTCATGTCGGTGTCACTCAGAGGGCGTCAAACCGGTGTCATTCGAGGTGCTGCGTGGCTAGCCTCGGACCATGACGACTACGCCCGAGCGTGACCGAGTTCCCAACGACGTACTCACCTCCGTACGCAAGTCGATGAACCTGAGCCAAGACGAGTTCGCCCAGGGATTACGTGGCGCGGGGGAAGAACTGGGCGAACCGAACGACGCTTCCAAGCGACTCGTGCAACGCTGGGAGTCCGGGAAGACCAGGACGTGCCGCCCCCTGTACGCGCGAGCGTTGAAACAGTTCACTGGCCGCGCCTCCGAGTCGCTGGGGTTTGCGATCCCTACGACACGCGTCCACTCAGACGGCGCAGGAGGCCACGACATGGAAGCTGGAGAAGTCGGCACGACCAGTGCCGTCACAAGCCCGGATCCGGAGACGCAAGGCGAGTACGCGGGGATCTGGCTGTCTCGGTACGAGTTCTACTCGTCCAGCCGTGACGAGACTTTCGACTGCAAGCACCATGTCGTGATGGTGCAGCACGGCAACAGGCTCACAGCCCAGAGTCTGCCCGGAGCGTCGACTAACCCGGACAGTCCTCTGTCTCTGGACCTGTCCGTGGACCGGAACATCATCACAGGCACGTGGACGGAACAGACGGCGGTGGACGGCTACTACCACGGCGCCCGTTACCACGGTGCCGTCCAGCTTCTGATCGAGCCGACAGGCCGACGTATGACAGGCAAGTGGGTCGGGTTCGGGAAGGACTTCGACGTGAACACTGGACCCTGGGAGCTTCGCCTACTCGACCGCTCCACGGGACGGGCCAGCGTCGAAAGGTACTCGGCTTCCCCAGAGTGAGCGGAGGGTTGGTCACGTGGCCAACGCATGACCAACAGCGGTCTGAAACGGCCCGAAACAGCAGGTACGCATGACCAACCCTGGTGGTCAAGAAGTGGGCCTCTGGGGTACGTTTCCCCAGGTCAGACACGAAGAGGGCTGGTGCCCGAGTGGAGAGTTCAAGTCCCCCCTCGGACACCAGAGTCAAACGACCGAATGAAGCCGGTCAAAGCGACACTTCGTCGCTTTGACCGGCTTCGTTGTTGTGGTGGATGTGATCCGGCCCGCTGCGGGTCATGCCTCGCGGGCGCCCTCATACATTCCGTCGATGACCTCGGCGTACTCACGCTCCACGACGGGCCGTTTGACTTTGAGGCTCGGGGTGAGTTCGCCGTGCTCGATATCGAGGTCACGCGGAAGCACGGTGAACTTCTTGACCGTCTGCCACCGCTGCAGGTCGACGTTGACCTGTTGGACGAAGCCGTTGATCAGCTCGTGGGCCTGCGGCGAGGTGACGATCTCGGCATACGCCCGGTCGCCGAGGCCCTGTGACGCCGCCCACGACGTGATCGTGGTCTCGTCCAGGGCGATCAGGGCGGAACAGAAGTTGCGGCCGTCGCCGATGACCAGGATGTTGCTGACGAACGGGCAGACGGCCTTGAAGCGGCCCTCGATCTCGGAGGGCGCCACGTACTTGCCGCCCGAGGTCTTGAACACGTCCTTCTTGCGGTCGGTGATCCGGACGTAGCCGTCCTTGTCCACCTCGCCGATGTCACCGGTGCGGAACCAGCCGTCGCTCTCCAGGACCTCCGCGGTCTTCTCCGGAAGGTTGTGGTAGCCGCGCATCACACCGGGGCCCCGCAACAGGACCTCGCCGTCCTCGGCTATGCGGACCTCGGTGCCGGGCAGTGGCTTGCCGACCGTGCCGACCCGGTAGTCCTCTGCGGGGTTGACGGTGCAGGCGGCGCTGGTCTCGGTGAGGCCGTAGCCCTCAAGGACGTGCACACCCGCGCCGGCGAAGAAGTAGCCGATGTCGGGAGAGAGGGCGGCACTGCCCGAGACGCTGCCGCGCAGGTTGCCCCCGAAGGCCGCGCGGATCTTGCCGTACACCAGCCTGTCGGCGACGGCGTGCCGCACGGCGAGCGGCAGGGGCACCCTGCGCCGTCCGGTCGCCGCCCTGCTCTCCTGTTCTGTCCGGGCGTGGTCGCGTGCGACCTTCGCCGCCCAGAGGAAGATCTTGTACTTGGCTCCTCCCTCGGCTCGCGCCCGGCCCGCGATGCCGTTGTAGACCTTCTCGAAGATCCGCGGCGCCGACGCCATCAGGGTGGGCCGGACGGCGGGCAGGTTGGTGATGATCCGGTCGATCCTCCCGTCCACCGCCATCACATGGCCGGTCCTGACCTGACCGGCGATCAGGGCCTTGCCGAACACATGGGACAACGGCAGCCACAGGAACTGCACGTCGTCGGAGCGCAGCAGACCGCTGGCCTCCTGGGCGACCCCCTGGTACGACCAGCAGTCGTGCACCAGGCGGACGCCCTTGGGGCGGCCCGTCGTGCCCGAGGTGTAGATCAGGGTGGCGAGCTGTTCCCGCTCGATGGCCCGGACCGTCTCCTCGACCGCATCCGGGTGCTCGTCCAGGTACGCCGTACCCCGCTTCTCCAGCTCGGCGAGGGAGAGTACCTCCAGCCCCTCCACCTGAGGGAGGTCCGCCCCGGGATCGAAGAGGATCGCGTGGCCCAGCCCGGGCAGGCGCTCGAGGTCGGAGGCGACCTTGTCCAGCTGGACCGCGTTCTCCACGAAGATCGCCCGGCTGCCGGAGTCGGAGAGGATGTACACCGTCTCGTCGGCATGGGTACTGGGGTAGACCGCGGTGGTCGCGGCGCCCGCGCACATCGCGCCCAGGTCGGCCAGGATCCACTCCAACCGGGTGGAGGAGGAGATCGCCACCCGCTCCTCGGGCCGCACCCCCAGGGCCAGCAGACCCGCCGCGATCGCCCTGACGCGTTCGGCGGTCTGCGCCCACGTCAGGGAGTGCCATCGCTCCGCGTCGGCAGGGCCGTCGCCTGCCGGCACGGGATAGCGGTACGCCTCCTGGCCGGGCGCGGCCTCGACCCGTGAGAGAAAGAGATGCGCCACGGATACCGGGCGGTCGTCGACCAGGGACTGCGCGGAACTCACATTGACCTCCGGGCCCGGGGGCGCCTGTCTTCGGGTGGTTTACTGGCAGGTAACTCGCTAGCGGTGGTCACCCTATGGGGAAGACCGCCCGCGCGTAAGGGGGTGGGAGCGGGTCGGCTCGGGCCGAGGTCTCCGCGACCCCCGGTCAGAGGCTGAGCACGAGCTTGCCGCGGACCTGGCCGGTCCTGCTGATCAGCTGGGCTTCGGCCGCCTTCTCCAGGGGCAGGGTGTCCTGGACCTCGACCTGGACCGCTCCTGAGTCGATGAGCTGGCCGATGTGGCGCAGCGCCTCCCCGTCCGGAGCGACGATGACGCGCCGCCCCGTGACACCCGGAACGCGGTAGGTCTCGTCGATCGGTTCCGGCAGAGTGATGAGCACGCCGCCCGGACGCAACAGTCGCCACGACTCCTGCTGCGTCCGGCCGCCGACGGTGTCGATGACGACGTCGACCGGCTCGACGCCGTGCTGGTCGTCCGCCGTGCGGTCCAGGGGCTCGTCGACGCCGAGTCGGCGCAGAAAGCCGAGGTTGCGCGGTGAAGCGGTGGCCGTGACATGCGCCCCGCGGGCCTTGGCGAGCTGAACGGCGAAGTGGCCGACCCCGCCCGCGCCACCGTGGACCAGGACGCGCTGACCTGCGGTCACCTGTGCGGCGTCGAGCGATTGCCAGGCGGTCAGGGCCGCCAGCGGAACGGCCGCCGCTTGCGCGAACGACAGCTCGACGGGCTTGGGGGCCACGGCTGAGACCGGCAGGACGGCGAACTCCTGATAGGCCCCGGCGTACGGCAGGGGGAGCATGCCGTACACCTCGTCACCGACAGCCGGGCCGTCGGCCGTCGTCGTCGCTACGACCGTCCCCGCCACATCCCAGCCCATGCCCAGGGGAAAGAGGCGGTCCGTGCCGACTGTTCCCTCACGGAACTTCCAGTCGACGGGGTTCACCCCGGCGGCCCGCACCTGGATCAGGAGCTGCCCGTCCGCAGGGGACGGTACCGGCTGCTCGGTCAGTTCCAGGACGCTTTCGTCGCCGTGGCGGGAGAAGGTTACTGCTCGCATGACCGGTGCTCCAAGGGGCGAGAACGAGCCGGCACCGCTGGCGGCGACGGCCGTGCGCGATGCGCACTGAGCTCAACCGTGGGCCCCGGGCGCCCGGCTGACCAGTACCCCGTCAGTACCCCCCTGTATGCGGTGGGGAAGGGGGCAGCGCCCCAGGGAGGGCATACTGACGCCGGAGGCGCGGGGGCAGACGGCGTCCCGCTGTGCCGAGATGATCCGGAGGAGCCGTGAAGCAGGCACGTGAGTTGGGCGGGTTTCTTCGCTCACGGCGGTCGCACGTCACGCCTGAGGCCGCGGGCGTTTCGGCGCTGGGCCGGCGGCGGGTGCCGGGGCTCCGCCGCGAGGAGGTGGCGGGACTCGCCGGAGTGAGCACCGTCTACTACACGCGCCTGGAGCAGGGGCGGGCGACCAACCCTTCGGACGCGGTGCTGGATGCCTTGGCCCGCGTGCTGCGGCTGGACGCGACCGAGCGGGCCCACCTGCACGATCTGGCGCACCCTCCGCAGCGTCGGCCGGCCGAGTCGCCGCACCCCGGAGCCCGACGGGTCCGTGCGGACGTCCGTCGACTGCTGGACGCGGTTGGCGCCGTGCCCGCCTACGTCCTCGATCCCGGCATGGACGTTCTCGCCGCCAACGAACTCGCTCTGGCCCTGGTCCCCGGGCTGTCCGGTGCGCCGGCAGGCGGACCGAACATCGCCCGTCACATCTTCCTGGACACCTCGGCACGCAGCCTGTACCCGCAGTGGGATCAGCTCGCCCGTCAGACCATCGGCTACCTGCGCTTCTCCGCCGCCCGTCACACACACCACTCCCGTCTGAGGCACCTGGTCGCCGAGCTCAGCGCGCGTAGCCCCGAGTTCCGGATCCTGTGGGCGGCCCAGGACGTCCGGGAGAAGACGTACGGCACCAAGAGCTTCGACCACCCCGTGGCCGGGAGGTTCGACCTCGCGTACGAAACCCTCTCCCTCCCCGGCGACGAGGGCCAGTCGCTGGTCGTCTTCACGGCTGTCCACAGCACCGCGGAGAGCGCGTTGAAGCGGCTGAGCGGTTCGCCGAGCGCATGCCCTCAGCCGTAAGGAAGGAGCTTTACGGACAGGGGCATACCGCGTCGGACCTCGAACTCTGAAACATGTCGGTGTGCCCCCTCGCGCCTCTCTCCTGCGCAATGGACGAGCCCGGGCGAGCGCTGCGTCGTCGTACACACCGTGTTCCGGCAGAATCCTGGGAAGTGATCCTGTTCGAGCCGGGGCCGGCTATCTGCGGCGGGGTTCATCAGCGCAGGCCAGGGGATATCGTCGGTTGGCCACCAGCAGGAGCCCCAGTTCAGCGGGGTCCCTTTGCGCACCGCTGCCGCGCCACCGGTGACGCGGCAGCGAGCGGACACGGAGAGGGGTGACGATGCGGGGTCGCAGGAAGCCGCCTCCCTCGCCTCTCCCCCAGCATGCCGGGATCGACGCGGTGCGGGTGCGGTTGCCGGAGGACCCCGAGGGCGTCTGGGGGTGCGTCGGGGAGTATCTGGTCGAGCGGTTCGGCGGGGCGATCGGGGCCGCGCGGGTGGCGGAGATGCTCGACGGGGGGCGATTCGTGGGAGCCGACGGGGTGGCCGTGCGGGGCGGTGAGCCGTACGCGGCCGGGCGGTGCCTCTGGTTCCACCGGGACTTCGTACCCGAGGAGCCGGTGCCCTTCCCGGTGGGGGTCGTGTATCGGGACGAGCGTCTCGTGGTCGCCGACAAGCCGCACTTCCTGGCGACCATGCCCCGGGGGCGGCACATCACCGAGACGGCGGTGGCCCGGCTGAGGCGGGAGCTGGAGCTGCCCGCCCTGCAGCCCGCGCACCGGCTGGACCGGCTGACGGCGGGGCTCGTGCTGTTCGTGGTGCGGCCCGAGGACCGGGGCGCCTACCAGACGCTGTTCCGGGACCGGCTGGTGCGCAAGGAGTACGAGGCGCTGGCTCCGTACGACCCGGCCCTGGCGCTCCCCCGGACCGTACGGATCCGGATCGTGAAGGAGCGCGGGGTGCTCGCCGCCCGCGAGGAGGCGGGCGAGGCGAACAGCGAGAGCCGGATCGAGCTGGTGGAGCACCGGGGCGCGCTCGGGCGCTATCGGCTGCTGCCCGCCACGGGGCGGACGCACCAGCTGCGGGTCCACATGAATGCCCTGGGGCTGCCGATCGTGCACGATCCGCTGTATCCGGTGGTGGAGGAAGAGGGGGCCGCTGACGACTTCTCGCGGCCGTTGCAGTTGCTGGCCCGCGTGCTGGAGTTCACCGATCCGGTCGGCGGGGAGCCGCGCCGCTTCGAGAGCGGGCGGCGGCTCTCCGCCTGGCCGGACCGGTGACGTACGCGGTCGTCAGTGGCCGCGCTTGATCCACTCGTCGAGCTGCGGGGCCTCCGCGCCGATGGAGGTCTGGTCTCCGTGGCCCGTGCGGACGGCGGTGTCGCCGGGCAGGGTGAGCAGCCGGTCCCGGATCGAGTCGATGATCGTCGGGAAGTGAGAGAAGGACCGGCCGGTGGCGCCGGGGCCGCCCTGGAAGAGGGTGTCGCCGGTGAAGACGGTGGCCAGGGCCGGGGCGTAGAGGCAGACCGCGCCGGGCGCGTGGCCCGGGGTGTGCAGGACCGTGAGGGCGGTTCCGGCGACGGTCAGTTCCTGGCCGTCGGACAGGGTGCCGTCCGGGGCGCGGTTCGGGTGGGTCTGCTGCCAGAGCGGCAGGTCGTCCGGGTGGAGCAGGATCGGGGCGCCGGTGGCGTCCGCGAGGGCGGGGGCGGCGTCGATGTGGTCGTTGTGCGCGTGGGTGCAGACGATGGCGCGCAGCGTACGGCCGCCGAGCGCGGCCTCGATGGCGGCGGCGTCGTGGGCGGCGTCGATGACGATCGCCTCGTTGTCGTCGCCGACGATCCAGACGTTGTTGTCGACGTCCCACTCGCCGCCGTCGAGGGCGAAGGTGCCGGAGGTGACCAGGTGGTCGATGCGGGCGGTCATCAGAAGACCACCACCGAGCGGAGGACGTCGCCGTCGTGCATGCGGGCGAACGCCTGCTCGATGTCGCCCAGGCCGATGGTCTCGGTGACGAAGGCGGCGAGGTCGAGGCGGCCCTGCTGGTGGAGGTCGACGAGCATCGGGAAGTCGCGGGAGGGCAGGCAGTCGCCGTACCAGGAGGACTTGAGCGAGCCGCCGCGGCCGAAGACGTCCAGGAGCGGCAGTTCGAGCTTCATGTCCGGGGTGGGGACGCCGACGAGGACGACCGTTCCGGCGAGATCACGGGCGTAGAAAGCCTGTTGGTAGGTCTCCGGGCGGCCGACGGCCTCGATGACGACGTCGGCGCCGTTGCCGTCGGTGAGGGCTCGGATGGCCTCGACCGGGTCGGTGGAGCGGGAGTTGACGGTGTGGGTGGCGCCCATCTTCTTCGCCGTCTCCAGCTTGCGGTCGTCGATGTCCACCGCGATGATCTTCGCCGCGCCGGCCAGCCGGGCCCCGGCGACGGCGGCGTCGCCGACGCCGCCGCAGCCGATGACCGCGACGGAGTCGCCGCGACCGACCTGGCCGGTGTTGATGGCGGCGCCGATGCCCGCCATGACGCCGCAGCCGAGCAGTCCGGCGACGGCCGGGGAGACCTCGGGGTCGACCTTGGTGCACTGGCCGGAGGCGACGAGGGTCTTCTCGGCGAACGCGCCGATGCCCAGCGCGGGCGCCAGCTCCGTGCCGTCGAGCAGCGTCATCTTCTGCCGGGCGTTGTGGGTGTCGAAGCAGTACCAGGGGCGGCCGCGCAGGCAGGCGCGGCACTGGCCGCACACGGCACGCCAGTTGAGGACGACGAAGTCGCCGGGGGCGACGTCCGTGACGCCGTCGCCGACCGACTCCACGACGCCGGCGGCCTCATGGCCGAGGAGGAAGGGGAACTCGTCGTTGATGCCGCCCTGCTTGTAGTGCAGGTCGGTGTGGCACACGCCGCACGCCTGGATCTTCACGACCGCCTCGCCGGGGCCGGGGTCCGGGATCTGAATCGTCTCGACCCTGACCGGCTCGTTCTTCCCCGGTGCGATGACCCCTTGCACCTGCTGCGCCATAACCGTGCTCTCCCTGCTCCTGAACTTCTCCGAAGATCGATCGCGGACAACCGTACGCCCCGTGAGCGGGTGCCGCGTCGTGCGGAAGGCATTACGGAGCGAGGACGTCCAGTTCGTGCAGGGCGCCGACCGCGATCTCCTTGGTGATCCGCTCGGCGGCTTCCGGGTCGCCCTCGCGGACCGCTTCGGCGAGCCGGACGTGCAGGGTGACGGCGGCCGGGTCGGGGTCCTCGAACATCACCTGGTGGTGGGTGCGGCCCGCGAGCACCTCGGCGACGACGTCCCCGAGCCGGGCGAACATCTCGTTGCCGGAGGCGTTGAGGACGATCCGGTGGAAGGCGATGTCGTGTTCGAGGTAGCCCTCCAGCTGCTGGCCGCGTGAGGTGGCGACCATGCCGAGGGCGCGTTCGGTGAGCTCGGCGCACTGCGCGGCGGTGGCGTGGCGGGCGGCCAGGCCCGCCGCGACCGGTTCGATCGCGGAGCGCAGCACGGTGAGGGAGCGCAGTTGGCGCGGGCGGTCGGCGCCGGCGAGGCGCCAGCGGATGACCTGGGGGTCGTAGACGTTCCACGTCTCGGTGGGGCGTACGGTCACGCCGACCCGGCGGCGCGACTCGACCAGGTGCATCGATTCCAGGACGCGGACCACTTCGCGGACGACCGTACGAGAGACGTCGAAGCGCTGGGCCAGCTCGTCGGTGCGCAGGACGCTGCCGGGCGGGTACCGGCCGGAGGAGATCTCCAGGCCCAGGGTGTCCAGCACATGTGTATGCAGCCCCTGGCCCTGTGTGGTCATGGGTCAAGCCTACGGGGCGGCCCTGGCGACCGGAAAGTACGACGTTTATGTCACAGCCTCTTGAATAAGTCGTACTTAATAGGTTTCAGTAGCGCGACGGACCGATGTCGAAGAAGACAGCGAGGCACCCCCATGAGCACCCCCCACGTCGTCGTGGTGATGGGCGTAGCAGGAACCGGCAAGACCACGATCGGTCCCCTGCTCGCCGCCGAACTCGGCGTTCCGTACGCCGAGGGCGACGACTTCCATCCCCCGGCGAACATCGCCAAGATGTCGGCCGGCACCCCCCTGGACGACGACGACCGGTGGCCGTGGCTCGACGCCATCGGCGCGTGGGCGCACGGGCGGGCGGGGCTCGGCGGGGTCGTCTCCAGCTCCGCGCTCAAGCGGGTCTACCGGGACCGGCTGCGGGACGGGGCGCCGGACGCCCTCTTCCTGCACCTGACCGGTGACCGGGCGCTGATCGAGGAGCGGATGGCGGACCGCAAGGGCCACTTCATGCCCACCGCGCTGCTCGACTCGCAGTTCGCGACGCTTCAGCCGCTCCAGGCCGACGAGGCCGGGGTGAGCGTCGACGTGTCCGGCACTCCCGAGGAAATCACCCAGCGAGCCGTCGCCGCGCTGCGCCGGCTCGAAGACTAAGGACCATTACCGTGACCAGTCTCAGCGTCGAGATGCTGGCAGCGGACGCCGCCGAACCGATCACCTCGGCAGGCAACGCTCAGTTGGGCATCGCCGTCCTGGCGGGCATCGCCGTCATCGTGCTCCTCATCACCAGGTTCAGGATGCATGCCTTCCTGGCCCTGACCATCGGTTCGCTGGCGCTCGGCTCCTTCGCCGGAGCCGCCCCGGCGGACACCATCACCAGCTTCACCGCGGGCCTCGGCTCCACCGTCGCGGGCGTCGGAGTCCTGATCGCGCTCGGCGCGATCCTCGGCAAACTGCTCGCCGACTCGGGCGGGGCCGACCAGGTCGTCGACACCATCCTCGCGAAGGCGAGCGGCCGGGTCATGCCCTGGGCGATGGTCCTGATCGCCTCGATCATCGGTCTGCCGCTGTTCTTCGAGGTCGGGATCGTGCTGATGATCCCGGTCGTCCTGCTCGTCGCCAAGCGCGGCAACTTCTCCCTGATGCGGATCGGCATCCCGGCGCTGGCCGGGCTCTCCGTGATGCACGGGCTGATCCCGCCGCACCCAGGCCCGCTGGTCGCGATCGACGCGCTGGACGCCAACCTCGGCGTGACCCTGGCGCTCGGTGTACTCGTCGCCATTCCGACGGTGATCATCGCCGGTCCGGTGTTCTCGCGGTACGCCGCGCGCTGGGTGGACATCAAGCCGCCGGAGAACATGATCCCGCAGCGGCCGTCGGAGGACCTGGACCGCCGCCCCAGCTTCGGTGCGACCCTGGCGACCATCCTGCTGCCGGTCGTCCTGATGCTGCTGAACGCACTCGTCGAGATCGTGGTCGACAACCCGGAGAACGGTCTTCAGAAGGTCACCGCGGTCGTCGGCTCGCCGCTGATCGCCCTGCTCGCGGCCGTCCTCGTCGGGATGTTCACGCTCGGCCGGGCCGCCGGGTTCACCAAGGACCGGCTGGCCGGCACCGTGGAGAAGTCCCTCGCCCCGATCGCCGGAATCCTGCTCATCGTCGGCGCGGGCGGCGGCTTCAAGCAGACGCTGATCGACGCCGGGGTGGGCCAGATGATCCTGGAGTTCTCCGAGAACTGGTCGATACCCGCCCTGCTGCTGGGCTGGCTGATCGCCGTCGCGATCCGGCTCGCCACCGGCTCGGCCACGGTCGCCACCATCTCCGCCGCCGGACTGGTCGCCCCGCTGGCCGCCGACATGTCGACCTCGCACGCCGCCCTGCTGGTGCTGGCCGTCGGCGCCGGTTCGCTCTTCTTCAGCCATGTGAACGACGCCGGTTTCTGGCTGGTGAAGGAGTACTTCGGCATGGACGTCGGCCAGACGGTGAAGACCTGGTCGGTGATGGAGACGATCATCTCCGTGGTGGCCATGGCCTTCATCCTGCTGCTGTCCCTGTTGCTGTAGCCGAACCCCGCTTCCGTGGACGAAAGCGCCCGCCCCGGTGTCCGGGGCGGGCGCTTCGCCGTGCGTACGGGAGGCGTCAGCGGCGGGCCGACTCGCTCTCGGCCGCCTTCTCCAGCTGGAACGCCTCGTTGCCGAGGCCGATCCGGGCGTGCACCTCCGGCTTGACCGAGCGCAGCACCGCCCCGTACACGAGACCTCCGACGAGCGCGAGGATGATCACACCCGGCAGCAGCCAGTTGAGGGCCGAGCCGGAACCGGAGCCGACGAGGACGTCGAAGTCGCGGACGGTGAAGACGGCGATCGACAGGAGCGCGAGCCCGGCGAGGGCCGAGGCGGCCAGGCGCGGGGCCTGCGCGCGGCCCGCGCCGCGCTTGACGAAGAAGACGATGACGGCGAAGGAGGCGGCGGCCATCAGCAGGATGATGCCGAGCGCCCCCACGTTGCCCATCCAGGTGAACAGCCGCAGGACGGGGGCCGTGGGGTCGCCGACCGCGTTGTCGTCGGTGAGGGCGAAGGCCAGCACGATCACGACCGAGACGGCGGTCTGGAGCAGCGAGCCGGTGCCGGGGGCGCCGCTCGCCCGGTTGGTGCGGCCGAAGCGGGCGGGCAGCAGGCCCTCACGGCCCATCGCGAACGCGTAGCGGGCGACGACGTTGTGGAAGCTGAGGAGCGCGGCGAACATCCCGGTGACGAAGAGGATGTGCAGGACGTCGGTGAAGGTGGAGCCGAGCCGCTCCTCGGTGAGGCCGAACAGCATGCCGGGCCCCTCCTTGAGGGCGGTGTCGGCGACGGAGCCCGGTCCGGCGGCGACGGTCAGGGCCCAGGAGCTGATCGCCAGGAACAGGGCGGCGTAGCCCACGGCGAGGAACATCACCCGGGAGACCACGACCTGCGGACGGCTCGTCTCCTCCGCGTACACCGGGGCCTGCTCGAAGCCGAGGAACGCGGCGATGCAGAAGCAGAGCGCGGTGCCGAGGCCGGCGCCGGTGAGGGTCTCGGGGTTGAAGGCGTGCAGCGACAGGCCCTCGGGGCCCGGCTCGCTCACGGCGGCGATGTCGAAGATCACGACGAGGGCGCACTCGATGACCAGCAGGACGCCGAGCACCTTGGCGTTGAGGTCGATCTTCAGCCAGCCGAGGACGCCGACGACGGCCGCCGCGACCAGGGCCGGTATCCACCACGCCAGCTCGATGTCGAGGTACGTGGCGAAGATGCCGGAGACCTCGAAGCCGAGGATGCCGTAGATGCCGACCTGCATCGCGCTGTACGCGACCAGCGCCACGAGCGAGGCGCCGGCGCCGGCGGTCGGGCCGAGCCCGCGGGCGATGTACGCGTAGAACGCGCCGGCGTTGTGGACGTGCCGGCTCATCTCCGCGTAGCCGACGCCGAACAGCATCAGGACGAGGCCCAGGATGATGTAGAGCAGCGGCTGGCCGACGATGCCCATCACACCGAAGACCGTGGGCATCACTCCGGCGACGACCATCAGGGGGGCGCTGGCCGCGACCACCGAGAGCAGGAGGCCGGAGGTGCCGAGCCGGTCCGCGCGCAGGGCGCGTTCCTCGCCCTTGTAGGTGTTGATCCCGCCGGTATCGGCCGTCCCCCTCGTGGTGCCGGTGTCGCTGGAAAATGAACTGCCGGTCGACATGACGGGGTGGTTCCCTTCTTCGTGGTGGGTGGTGCCCTTCGTGCTTCGCTTCGTGTTCCGCTTCGTGTTCCGCTTCGTGCCTCAGGGGGTGCCGAGGGCGTGGGCGCGCGCGGCGAGGAACGCGGCGTGGGGCTCCCGGCCGGAGTACGACCAGGGCGCGGCGGTGGCGTACGGGCCGATGCGGTGGAAGAGGGCGGCGGCCTCGGCGGGCCGGCCCTCACAGACCTTGGCGTGCGCCAGGAAGTTCAGGTCGACACGGTGGCGCGGGTGGTCATCGCGCTCCCATTCCAGCCACCAGTCGAAGGCGGCCTTCATCACCTGGCGGGCGCGGCGTCCGGACCAGTGTCCGGAGACCGCCGGGTCGTCGGGCTCGATGCCCGCGGCGACCAGGACGCGGTAGCGCTCGGCATGGGCGATGACCGGCAGCACGGCCAGCGGAGAATCCGCGGGGGCCAGTTCGGCGGCCCAGGCGGCGAAGTCGTACACCTCGTGGAGCGGGTCGTGGCCGCTCTCGGGGTTGCTCTCGGCCAGCAGCGCGGTCATCACGTGGTGGGCGTGGTGGTGATCGGGATGACGGGAGCGCACCTCCTCGAAGAGCCTGCCGGTCTCGTCCGCCCCGTCGTCGCGACCCCGGTCCAGGAGGAGCAGCGCGAGCCAGGGGGTGGGGTCGTCGGGGGTGCGGCGGGCGGCGGCCAGGCAGGCTTCCCGGGCCCGGGCGGCGTCATGGGCCTTGGCCTTGGGCCGCAGCGCGCGGGCGACCCGGGCGCAGCCGAGCAGGGTGGCGGCGTCGGCGCTCTCGGGTTCCACGAGCAGCCAGTCCCCGGCCCAGTCCACGGCGGACGAGGTCTCGGCGAGAGCCAGGAGCCGATGTCCGCGGCGGTCCCAGTCCCGCCCGGTGCCCACCAGCAGGGTGCGGGCATCGGACCATCGCCCCTGGGTGAACCGACCACGCGCGGCGATGAGTTCATCGTCGTCGAGGGCCGGGTCGAAGACGTGCTCCGAGCGGCTGCCCCGACGGCGGGAGCGGCCCAGGGGCGGCGGAGGCGGGGGCATGCCGCAGGCTTCTTTCGATGCGGTGTGCGAGCAGATGATCGCGCACAGCAAAGCGGTCGGCCGTGCTCCTCGTCAAGGGGCGCTTGTCGGCAACTCTGCTCGGGGCCTGAACAGTTGGCTGGAAGTCAGCCTGTCGGGGCGGGCCTTCGCACCCCGTCCGGGCGGTGGGGGCGGGCCGGGAGCGGTGCCTGACACACTGGCCGCATGGAACCTCGCGAACCTCTCAGCCCCTTCCTTCTCGCCTTTCCCGGGCCGTTGCGCGATCAGCTGGTGGCGGCGGTCCTCTCCGGCGAGAAGGTTTCCACCTCCGGGCTGTTGGCGGAGTACGAACAGGAGCGGGAAGAGCTTCCTCCGGTGGGCGAGCGGTACGCGCTGATCGACTCGGACGGGCGGGAGGTCGCGGTGCTGGAGGTGACCGGCGTACGGGTGCTGCCGCTCGGCGAGGTGGACCTGCGGCATGCGCTGGACGAGGGCGAGGGATATCGGTCGGTGGCCGAATGGCGTGCGGGGCACGAGGCGTTCTGGCACAGCGAGGAGATGCGGGAGGCACTGGGGGATCCGACGTTCACGGTGGACGACGGGACGATGATCGTGGCGGAGCGGTTCCGGGTGGTCGAGCGGCTGGTCTGACCGCCGGAGCCCCGTCCCGGACTCCGCTCCTCGATCGCCGGGGGCTGGCAATCCGCCCCTGCGGCGTTCGGAAGAGGCTTGAATCAGCCAGGTCCTGAACCTTGCCCTGGTCCGCGAATGCCGCCCCGCCAGGCCCCGGTCCGCGGGAGCAGGACGGTCCGGGCCCCGGTCCGCGGGAGCCGGACGGCCCGGTCGCCTCTCCTCGGGGGCGGTCTACGGGGCGACCGCCTCCGCCGCCGCTCGGCCCGCCGCCCGGCCCGAGAAGATGCAGCCGCCCAGGAACGTGCCCTCCAGGGAGCGGTAGCCGTGGACTCCGCCACCGCCGAAGCCCGCCGCCTCGCCCGCCGCGTACAGGCCGGGGAGCGGAGCGCCGTCGGCGGTCAGGACACGGGAGGACAGGTCCGTCTCCAGGCCGCCCAGCGACTTGCGGGTGAGGATGTTGAGGCGTACGGCGATCAGCGGGCCCGCGGCCGGGTCCAGGACGCGGTGCGGCTTCGCGGTGCGGATCAGGCGGTCGCCCAGGTAGGCGCGGGCCCCGCGGATCGCGGTGACCTGGAGGTCCTTGGTGAAGGGGTTGGCGATCTCACGGTCACGGGCGGTGATCTCGCGGCGCAGGCTCTCCTCGTCGACGAGACCTTCGCCGGTGACCGCGTTCATGCCCCGGACCAGCGCGCCGAGGTCCTTCTCCACGACGAAGTCCACGCCGTGGTCCATGAACGCCTTGACGGGCGCGGGCACGTCCGCGCGGGCCCGCCCGATCACGTCGCGGACCGACCTGCCGGTCAGGTCCGGGTTCTGCTCGGAGCCGGAGAGTGCGAACTCCTTGCCGATGATGCGCTGGTTGAGCACGAACCAGGTATAGCCGTGGCCCGAGCGCATGATGTGTTCGAGGGTGCCGAGCGTGTCGAACCCCGGGAAGAGGGGGACCGGCAGCCGCTTGCCGCGCGCGTCCAGCCAGAGGGACGAGGGGCCGGGGAGGATGCGGATGCCGTGCCGGGCCCAGATCGGGTTCCAGTTCTCGATGCCCTCGGTGTAGTGCCACATCCGGTCGCGGTTGATGTGGTGCGCGCCCGCCTTCTCGGCGACGCCGAGCATCAGCCCGTCCACGTGCGCGGGCACCCCGGACAGCATCTTCCCGGGCGGGGTGCCCAGGCGCTCGGGCCACTGGGCGCGTACCAGGTCGTGGTTGCCGCCGATGCCGCCGGAGGTGACGATCACCGCCTGGGCCCTCAGCTCGAAGGCGCCGGTGACCTCCCGGGTGCTCGCGGTGCCGCGCTCGGCCGCACTGGGCTCCAGGATCTCGCCGGTGACCGTGTCGAGAGCCCCGGCGGTGCGGGCCAGGCCGGTGACGCGGTGGCGGAACCGCAGCTGGACGAGCCCCTTGGCGACGCCCGCGCGCACCCGCCGCTCGAAGGGGGCGACGACGCCGGGGCCGGTGCCCCAGGTGATGTGGAAGCGGGGCACGGAGTTGCCGTGGCCCGTCGCGCCGTAGCCGCCGCGTTCCGCCCAGCCGACGACCGGGAAGATGCGCAGCCCCTGCTGGTGCAGCCAGGACCGCTTCTCCCCGGCGGCGAAGTCGACGTACGCCTCGGCCCAGGCGCGCGGCCACCGGTCCTCCGTCTCCCGGTCGAAGCCGGCGGTGCCGAACCAGTCCTGGAGGGCCAGCTCCCGGCTGTCCTTGATCCGCAGCCGGCGCTGTTCGGGCGAGTCCACGAGGAAGAGGCCGCCGAAGGACCAGTGCGCCTGGCCGCCGACGGACTGCTCGGGCTCCTGGTCGAGGAGGATGACGGAACGGCCGGCGTCGACCAGTTCGGCGGTGGCCACCAGCCCGGCGAGTCCCGCCCCGATCACGATCACATCAGCGTCGTACGCCATGGGTTCCATCCTGTCGGGGTGACGCGGGGACGGGAGAAACGTTCACGTTACCCGTGCGTCAGATCTTGGATACCCGCCGCTGCCACGTCAACCGTCCGGGTGATGTTGGATGAAACGCATGAAGCCCTCTGACGAGATCCTGGACATCGTCGACGAGAGAGACGAGGTCGTCGGGCAGGCTCCGCGCGGCGAGGCGACCGCCCGGGGCCTGCGGCACCGCTGTGTGTTCGTCGAGGCGCGCGACGCCGAGGGGCGGCTCTTCGTCCACCGTCGTACGCCCACGAAACTGGTCTTCCCCTCGCACTACGACATGTTCGTCGGCGGGGTCGTGGGCGCGGGCGAGTCGTACGACGAGGCGGCGCTGCGCGAGGCGGAGGAGGAGCTGGGGGTCTCGGGTCTGCCCCGGCCCGAGCCGCTGTTCCGGTTCCTCTACACCGATGACCGGCACTCCTGGTGGTCCGCCGTCTACCGGGTGCGGTGCGCGTCGCCGGTGGCCCCGCAGGCCGAGGAGATCGCCTGGCACGCCTTCCTCGACGACGCCGAGCTGGAGCGGCGGCTCGGCGAGTGGCCCTGGGTGCCCGACGGGCTGGAGGCGTATCGGCGACTGCGGGAGTTCGGGTCCGGCTGATCCCGGTGGCACCCCCTAAGGTTCCCGTGTGAACAAGATCGCGCAGAGCGTACGGCTGTGGTTCGCGCCGCAGCGGGTCCGGGAGGAGGGGGACACCCCCGACTACCGGTTCTCGCTGGCCAACGAGCGGACGTTCCTCGCCTGGATCCGGACGGCACTGGCCCTGATCGGCGGGGGTTTCGCCGTCGACCAGTTCCTGCCGGAGCTGATGTGGGGGGTCCGTGCCGGACTCGCGCTCGGGCTGCTGGCCGCGGGGGTCCTCTGCGCGCTGCGGGCGGTCAACCACTGGGTGCGGTGCGAGCGGGCGATGCGGCGGGACGAGGATCTGCCGGTGTCCCGGTTCCCGACCCTGCTGAGTCTCGTCGTCGCCGTCGTCGCCGTGGCGATGGTGGTGGTGGTCCTCTTCGGCTGGGAGGGCGTGTGACGGCGGCGGCGGGCCGGGACCCCGGGCTGCAGCCCGAGCGGACGCGGCTGGCGTGGCGGCGTACGACGCTGTCCGCCACGGTCGTCGCGCTGCTCGCGGTGCGGCAGGCCCTGCACCGCGGGGCGACTCCGGCCGCGCTGATCGCGGTGGCGCTGAGCGCGCTGGCCTGGCTGGGATTCCTGGTGATGGCCCACCGACGGGTGCAGCGGATGGGGGTGCCGCGGCCGGAGCCGCTCGCGCCGGGGGGTGCGCTGACGGCGACGCTGTGCACGATGGCGCTGGCGGTGTTCGCGGCGGCGATGCTGTTCTGAGCCCGACGGTCCGGTGCCGGACCGGGTGCGAGGCCGGTTCCCGCGCGAGCGGCCGGTACCCGGGCGAGCGGTCCCGGCCCCGGGGGCGGGCGTTCCCGGGCCGGGTGCCGCCGAGTCCCACCCGGGCCTGCCCGGGGGGCGGGCCGGGTCCGGCCCTGGTCCGGGCCGGCGAAGCCGTGGTGCGCCCGTCCGGCTCGGCAGCGTGGCCGGGACGACGCCGTTGCGAGCCCGGCCTCCGGCCGCGCGGGGTCTCTCAGCCGTCCCAGTCCACGGTCACCACGATCTTGCCGCGGGTCCGCCCCTCCTGGTTGAGCCGGTACGCCTCGGCGGCCTGTTCCAGCGGGAACACCCGGTCCACGTGGACGGTGATGATGCCCCGCTCGGCCAGCTCCGCGACCTGGGCCAGGTCGTCGGCGTCGGGGCGCACGAAGGCGTAGCGGCCACCGTAGGAGAAGACCTCGCTGTCCGCGATGGAGGCCAGCCGGCCGTCCGGCGCCAGGGTGTCGGCGGAGGCCCGCAGGGCGTCGCCGCCCACCGTGTCGAAGGCGGCGTCGAACCCCTCGGGGACCAGTTCCCGCAGTCGGTCGACGAGGCCGTCGCCGTACTCCACGGGCTCCGCGCCGAGGCTGCGGAGGTGCTCGTGGTTGCGGGCACTCGCGGTGCCGATCACCCGGCAGCCGGTGTGCCGGGCCATCTGGACGGCGAATGATCCGACGCCGCCGGCCGCCGCGTGGACCAGGACGGTGTCGCCGTCGCGGATCTTCAGGATGCGGTGGAGCACCTGGTAGGCGGTCAGCCCGGCCAGCGGCAGTCCCGCGGCCTCCTCGAAGCTCAGGCTCAGGGGCTTGCGGGCGAGGGTGCGCACCGGGGCGGCGACGTACTCGGCGAACGTGCCCCGGGACAGGAAGTCCTCGCGCACGTAGCCGATGACCTCGTCGCCCACCGCGAACTCGTCGACCGCGACACCGGGTTGCACGACGACACCGGAGACGTCCCAGCCGGGGATCACCGGAAAGACGGCTTCGAGGCCCCCTTGGAGGTAGCCCTCGCGGGCCTTCCAGTCGACCGGGTTGACGGCCGCGGCCCGCACCTTCACCAGGACCGCGTCGGGGCCGACCTTCGGGTCGGGCAGCTCCCCGTATTCCATGACGTCGGCGGAGCCGTACGCGCTGTAGCTGATCGCCTTCATCCCCCGACCTTCCGCGCGGGCCGGGGCCGCCGCAACTCGAGGGGTGCGACCGTGGGACCCGGCCCTCCCACCGGCTCGGGGCCGTCGACGCCGGCCCCGGCGGGCCGGGCGCCGCGCCGCCCTCCGGACGGGACGGAGGCCGGGGCAGAGGGCCGGGGCGGGCGCGCGGGCGCGACGGGGACCGACCACGAGCCCGACAACGGGACCGGACGGGTCCGGGGACGCCCGGGGACATCGGGGAGCAGGACCCGGACGGCTCCCCCGCCGTCGGATCACGCAAGCACACTGGACGACATACCGACTGGTCGGCATCATGGTTCCCGATCGTTCCGTCGCTCCCGGAGGTACGCACCAATGAGCCCAGTCCCCCCACCAGGTCTCGACCCGGAAAAGCTGCGCGTCCACCTCGACCGGGAGCGGCCGGGGCTGGTGAGCGGCCCCCTCGACGCGCGGCTGATCGAGGGTGGCCGCTCGAACCTCACGTATGTCGTCGGCGACGGGACGGGCCGGTGGGTGGTGCGCCGGCCGCCGCTCGGCCATGTGCTGGCCACCGCGCACGACATGACGCGCGAGCACCGGGTGATCAGCGGCCTGCACCCCACCGCCGTCCCCGTGCCGGAGCCGCTGCTGCTCTGCGGGGACGACACGGTGATCGGCGCCCCGTTCTACGTGATGGAGTACGTCGAGGGCACTCCGTACCGCACCGCCGAGCAGCTCGCACCGCTGGGCCCCGAGCGGACCCGTGCGGCGGTCCTCGGGCTCGTCGACACCCTGGTGGACCTGCACGCCGTGGAGCCGGAGGCGGTCGGGCTCGGGGACTTCGGGCGGCCGGAGGGCTTCCTGGACCGGCAGTTGCGGCGCTGGGGCAAGCAGCTGGACGCCTCCCGCAACCGTGATCTGGCGGGCATCGACGAGCTGCACGCCTCCCTCGGGCGCGAACTGCCCTCCTCCCCCGCGCCCACCGTCGTACACGGCGACTACCGCCTGGACAACGTGCTGCTCGGCTCCGACGACCGGATCAAGGCCGTCCTCGACTGGGAGATGTCCACGCTCGGCGATCCGCTGACCGACCTCGGGCTGCTCGTGATGTACAGCTCCGACCTCGGCCTGCCGGAGTCGCCCGTCTCCACGACCAGCGGCGCGGCCGGTCATCCCTCCCCGGCCGAGCTGATCGAGCGCTACGCGGCCCGTTCGGGCCGGGACGCCTCCGGCATCTCCTGGTACACGGCGTTCGCGTGGTTCAAGCTCGCCGTGATCCTGGAGGGCATCCACTACCGCTACACCCTCGGCCAGACCGTCGGCGCGGGCTTCGACGGGATCGGCGATCTGGTCCCCGTCTTCGTCGAGCACGGCCTCACCACCCTCCAGGAAGGCTGAACCCATGGATTTCGCATTCGACGCCCGGACCGAGGAGCTGCGGAAGAGGCTGCTCGCCTTCATGGACGAGCACGTGTACCCGGCCGAGGAGGTCGCCGAGGAGCAGCGGGCACAGCTCGCCTCCCCGTGGGACACCCCGGCGGTCGTGGGGGAGCTGAAGGCCGAGGCACGGCGGCAGGGGCTGTGGAACCTCTTCCTGCCGGACGCGGAGTACGGGGCCGGGCTGACGAACCTCCAGTACGCCCCGCTCGCGGAGATCACCGGGCGCTCTCCCCATCTCGCGCCGACCGCGCTGAACTGCGCCGCGCCGGACACCGGGAACATGGAGGTGCTCTCCCAGTTCGCCACCGGCGAGCAGAAGAAGCGGTGGCTGGAGCCGCTGCTCGCCGGGGAGATCCGCTCCGCGTTCGCGATGACGGAGCCGGACGTGGCGTCCTCGGACGCGACGAACATCGAGACCCGGATCACCCGGGATGGCGAGAGTTACGTCGTCAACGGCCGCAAGTGGTACATCTCCGGGGCGATGAACCCGGACTGCGCGGTCTTCATCGTCATGGGCAAGACCGACCCGGACGGCGCGGACATCCGCCGCCAGCAGTCGATGATCCTGGTGCCGCGCGACGCCCCGGGCCTCGAAGTGCGCCGGGCCATGCGGGTGTACGGATACGAGGACCACTCGCACGGCGGTCACGCCGAGGTGGTCTTCCACGATGTACGGGTGCCCGCGGCGAATCTGATCGGTGAGGAGGGCGGCGGCTTCGCCATCGCGCAGGCGCGGCTGGGGCCGGGGCGTATCCACCACTGCATGCGGCTGATCGGGATGGCGGAGCGGGCCATCGAGCTGATGTGCCGGCGGGCGGTGGAGCGTACGGCGTTCGGCAAGCCGCTCGCCCAGCAGGGCGTCGTGCAGAACTGGATCGCGGACGCCCGGGTCACGGTGGAGCAGCTGCGGCTGCTGGTACTGAAGACGGCCTGGCTGATGGACACCGTGGGCAACAAGGGTGCGCACACCGAGATCCAGGCCATCAAGATCGCCACTCCGCGCGCGGTGGTGGACATCCTGGACTCGGCGGTGCAGTTGTACGGCGCGGGCGGGGTGAGTCAGGACTTCCCGCTGGCGGAGCTGTGGGCCTCGGCGCGGACGCTGCGGCTGGCGGACGGACCGGACGAGGTGCACCAGCGGTCGCTGGCCCGGCGGGAGATCAAGCGGTATCCGTGACCGACGGGGACGGTGCGGCCCTCTCCCGGAGGAGGGGGCCGCACCGGGTTTCACCCAGGGCCGGGAGGTGAGCGCCGGCCGGAGGTGAGGGCTCGTCAGAAGGTGAGCTTCCAGCTGTCGATGTAGCCGGTGTCCTGGCGGGCGACGTCCTGTACACGGAGCTTCCACGTTCCGTTGGCCACTTCGCCCGAGGCGTTGACCGTGTACGTCGTGATGACGTTGTCGGCGGAGTCGCCGCTGCTGGAGTTCTTCAGCCGGTACGCACTGCCGTCCGGCGCCAGCAGATCGACGACGAGGTCGCCGCGCCAGGTGTGCTTGATGTCGACGCCCACCTGGAGGGCGGACGGGGCGTTGCCCGTCCTTCCGGTGACCGCGATCGACGAGGTCGTCGCCGCTCCCGCGTCCGGGATGGCGACATCGGCGGTGTTGCTGAACACGTCCCCGTCGGTGGGCGGTTCGCCGGTACCGGAGGACAGGGTCCAGATCGCGTGGGCGGCGGCGTCGCTGTTCCGGTCCAGAGCAGTGTCGTTGATGTTGCTCGTGGTGTCGCAGGACGAGTGGTAGCAGCGGTCGAACGCCTGCCCGGCGGTTCCGCCCCACTTCTGCGCCTGGGCGGCCGACTTGGTGTAGCCCGCACCGGTGAAGAGACCGCCGACGGGGACGCCGACGTTCTTGAAGGGGGCGTGGTCGGAGCGGCCGTCGCCCTCGGTCTCGATCTCGGTCGGGACCGACAGGCCGGCGAAGTAGTCCTTGAAGGTCTTCTCGATGACCGGGTCGTCGTCGTAGACGAAGTAGCCGGCGTTGGGCGAGCCGATCATGTCGAAGTTGAGATAGCCGGAGAGCTTGGAACGCTCGGCGGTCGGCAGGTTGTTGACGTAGTACTTGGAGCCGATCAGGCCCAGCTCCTCGGCGCCCCACCAGGCGAACCGCAGGTGCTTGTCGGGCTGGTACTGGGCGCGGGAGACGGCGAGGGCGGTCTCCAGCACGGCGGCCGAGCCGGAGCCGTTGTCGTTGATCCCGGCGCCGGAGGAGACCGAGTCGAGGTGGGCCCCGGCCATCAGGACCTGGTTCGGGTCGCCGCCGGGCCAGTCGGCTATCAGGTTGTAGCCGGTGGCGCCGCCCGAGGTGAACTGCTGGATGGTGGTGGTGTATCCGGCGGCGTCGAGCTTGGCCTTCACGTAGTCGACGGACGCCTTGTAGCCGGGGCGGCCGTGGGCGCGGTTGCCGCCGTTGTTCGCGGCGATCGTCGACAGCTGCGTGAGGTGCCCCTTGACGTTGGCCAGGGGGATGTCGGGCGCCGCGGCGGCGGCTGCCGGCGTCGGCGCCCCGGCCGCCTGGGCGGCCGGCAGGCCGGTACCGAGGACGGCGGCGAGGGCGACGGCCAGGGCGGCCGCCGGGGATCTGCGCAGGGTGAAACGGTTCGGTCTCATTCACGGGCTCCGGATTCCGTTGGGGACTGACGGAACGTGCGGGGGGTCCCCGGCCGCACGGTGATCCGGCCGGGTCCTGGAGCGTGGGCCGGGACAGACGGCCCAGAGGTGCGCAATGCGTGACCGATGCTCAAGGAAGTGACCGTGCTCCGTCAAGAGCGGAAACCGGACATAGCTGTTCCATTAACGAACAGTGGTTCGCCTGCGAACCCTGGCGCCTCATCGGGAGGCAGGACATACGACATATATCCAGACTCACCCCGAGCGGCGGAGTCGGCCAGTGGGTGGCCCGTGCCCCGGTCCGGAGCCGACTACGGGCGCAGGGCGCGCAACAGCAGGTCCGCGAGGTGGTCGGCGACCTCCCGGCGGCTGAGCGGGCCGTCCGGGCGGTACCAGGTGGAGAGGTGGTGGACCGAGCCGAAGTGGTAGTCGACGACCAGGTCGGCGGGGGTGGCCGAGGAGAACACACCGCTGCGCTGGCCCTCCTCGACCAGCGCCCGGAAGCGCTCGTGGTAGCGGCGGCGCTCGACGCGCACCTGCTTGTTCTTCTCGGGGCTCAGGTGGTGCATGGAGCGGAAGAAGATCGCCGCGTCGTCCAGGTTGTCGATGGTCGTGACGACCACGTCCGCCGCCGCGTCGCGCAGCCGCTGCTCGATGGGCGCCTCGGCGTCGGCGAAGGCGTCCAGGCGCTCCTGCTGGAGCCGCAGCACCCGGGCGTACACCTCCTGGAGCAGGTCCTCCTTGGAGCCGAAGTAGTGGTAGAGCGCCCCCTTGGTGACGCCCGCCGCCTCGACGATCTCCTGGACCGAGGTGCGGTCGTACCCGCGCTCGGCGAAGAGCCGGGTGGCGGCGGCCAGCAGCCGTTGGGGGACGGGAGTGCCGTTCTGGTCCGTCGCCTTGGCCATGAGCCGCCACCTTCCTTTCATACCGTGCGTGCGCTGTTTCGACGCCGTTCTACCGGGGGGAACGCAGTTCCCGCCTGAGGATCTTCCCACTCGCCGTCTTCGGCAGCTCGGCCAGGATCTCCACCTCGCGCGGATACTTGTACGCGGCGAGCCGTGCCTCGCAGTACGCGCCCAGCTCGCCGGGCTCCACGGCGGCCCCCGGGCGCAGGCTCACGTACGCCCGGACGGTCTCCCCCCGGTACGGGTCGGGGACGCCCACGACGGCCGCCTCGCGCACCGCCGGGTGGGTGTGGAGGACGTCCTCCACCTCGCGGGGCCACACCTTGAACCCGGAGGCGTTGATCATGTCCTTCTTGCGGTCCACGACGTACAGCCAGCCCGCCGGGTCCATGAAACCGATGTCGCCGGTGCGCAGCTCGCCGTCCGGGAAGGCGGCGGCCGTGGCCTCGGGGAGGTTCCAGTAGCCGGAGACGACCTGGGGACCGCGCACCGCGATCTCGCCCTGCTGTCCGAAGGGCACCTCCCGGCCCGCCTCGTCGAGGATCCGCACGACGGTGTCGGGGCCGGGGACGCCGACGGAGAGCGTGCCCGAGACGGGGTCGACGGGGGCCTCGTGCTCGGGCGGGACGGAGGCGCAGGGGGCGGTGCACTCGGTGAGGCCGTAGCCGTTGCGGAGATACGGGCCGAAGCCCGCGCGGAACCTCTCCACGAGCGCGGGCGGCAGGGGCGCGCCGCCGGAGGAGATCACCCGGAACGAGGCGAAGTGGTCCGGGGTGACGTCCGGGTGCGCGGCCAGGGCCATGAAGGCGGTGGACGGGCCGACGGTGTAGGCGGGGCGGTGGGCGGCGAAGGCGTCGAGGACGACGCCCGGCTCGAAGCGGTAGGCCAGGACGAGGGTTCCCGCGTTGGCGAGACAGGCGGCGAGCTGGCAGACCATGCCGGTGATGTGGAAGAGCGGGGCGAGGGCGAAGTAGGCGGCGCCCTCGGGGACCGGGTGCCCGGTGCGCTGGCGTTCGGCGTTGACCATGATGTTGCCGTGGGCGTTCATCGCGCCCTTGGGGGTGCCGCTGGTTCCGGAGGTGTAGCTGATCAGCGCGATGTCGGCGGCGGTGGGCTCCCGGGTCGCCGGGGCCGGGTTCCCGGCGCGGGCGGCGGCCAGCAGGTCGTCCGCGAGGTCGTCGGGACGGGGGGCCGGGAGCCGTTCGAAACCGAGGACGCGGGGGTCGTTCGCGGTCTGGAAGTCCAGTTCGCAGGCGGTGAGGGCGATCGCGAGGTCCGGGGCCGCCGCCGCGGTGTCCCGGAGATACGCCTCCCAGGCCCGGTCCGAGCAGATCAGCGCGGTGACTCCGGCGTCCGCGAGGACGTGACCGGCTTCGCCCGACTTGTACATCGGATTGAGCGGGACGACCGTCGCGCCCGCCTTCCAGGCGCCGAGCAGCGCGAGGACGAAGTGCGGGCTGTTCTGGAGCATGATCGCGACCCGGTCGCCGGGGCGCAGCCCCCGGGCGACGAGGTACCCGGCCACCGAGTCGGACAGCTCGTCGGTCACGCGGTAGCTGAGGCGGCCGTCGAAGTAGGCCAGGGCCGGGCGCTCGGGCGCGCGCCCGACGGCGGCCCGGAAGGCGTGCAGCACGGTCGGGGGCGGCGCGACGGGGGCGCGCTGGGCGTCGCTGAGCAGGGCGAGCCACGGCTTGGCCGCGTAGACCGAGCCGCTGGGCGGCGAGGCGCCGGGGGCCGGAGCGCCGGAGGTCGGAGCGCCGGGGGCCGGAGCGTCGGGGGTCGGGTCGCTCATGCGCTGCCCGCCTCCCACTTCTGCTGGAGGCGGTTCATCCGGCCCATCCACCGGTCGGGATCGGCCGCGCGGGCCTGGTAGTAGTCGGCCACCTCGGGATGCGGCAGGACCAGGAAGCGGTCGGCGTCCATCGCCTCGAACAGGGCGTCGGCGACGGCATCCGGCTCGATGGCACCGGGAGCGAGGACCAGTTCACCGGCCGAGCCGGCGGCGGTGAGCATGTCGGTGCGCACGCCCTGGGGACAGATGGCGTGCACCTTGACCCCGCGGTGGCGGTAGGTGAGCGAGAGCCACTCGGCGAAGGCGACCGCCCCGTGCTTGGTGACGCTGTAGGGGGCCGCGCCGATCATCGTCAGCAGCCCGGCGGCGGAGGCGGTGGTGACGAACCGGCCGCTGCCGCGCTCCAGCCAGTCCGGGAGGAGGGCCTTGGCCGCGCGGACGTGAGCCATGACGTTGACGTCCCAGGCGGCTTCCCAGACCTCCTCCTCGGCGAACACGTCGCCGGGCGAGGCCAGGCCCGCGTTGGCGCAGTAGACGTCCACCGTGCCGTCCAGCGCCTGGCGGGCCGCCTCCACGATCCCGGAGGCGTCCCCCGCGACGGCGAAACCGCCGATCTCCCGCGCGAGCGGCTCGATCCGCGCGAGGTCGAGGTCGTTGACGACGACCCGCGCTCCCCCGGCGGCGAATCTGCGGGCCAGCGCGGCTCCGATGCCGCCTCCGGCCCCTGTGACCACTACGCCGGCGCCCTGCACCGTACCCATCGTCATCCCGCCCTTCCATCCGGCTGCACCGGCAGACTAACCGGTCGGTATGTGATCGGGGAAGGGTCGTGAACGAGCCGGACGGGCACCCCGGGAGAAGCCCGGACGCAGGCCGGACGCAGGCCGGGAAGATTCCGGAAGGAGCCCGGGGGGCAAGCCGTGGCGGGAGGGCGGGAGGGGTTCGGAGGGGACTCGGAGGGGGTCCGGGAAGAGTCCGGGACACGCCCTGGGCGCCCCCTCGGGGAATCGGCGCGACTCAGGTCGTTCCGCGCGGGCCCGGCCCGCGCTAGCGTGCGTGGCCATGACAGTCGGCGCGATCATGGAGGTAGCGGAATGAGCCTGTCCAGACGTGGTGTGCTGGCCGCGGGAGGCGCCGTGGGAGCGCTCGCGGCGACGGCGGCCGGCGCCGGTTCGGCCGCGGCGTCGGCCGGACCCGGGCGCGGCTCCGGACCCGGGCGCGGCCGGGTGCGTACCGGCTTCGACCGGCTGGCGGACGACGGCTACCGGCTGCTGCGGGGCCAGAAGGTCGGGATCGTCACCAACCCGACCGGCATCACCGCGGAGGTGCGGCACATCGTCGATGTGATGCATCCCGACTCCCGGGTGGATCTGACCGCCGTCTTCGGCCCGGAGCACGGGTTCCGGGGGACCGCGCAGGCGGGCGGCTCCGAGGGACGCTACGACGACCCGGCGACCGGGCTCCCCGTCTACGACACGTATCTCAAGAGCGGGCAGCCGCTCGCGGACATCTTCACCGCCTCGGGCGTGGACACCGTCGTCTTCGACATCCAGGACGCGGGCGCGCGCTTCTACACGTACATCTGGACGCTGTACGACTGCATGGAGGCGGCGGCGCTCGCCGGCAAGCGCCTCGTCGTACTGGACCGGCCTAACCCGGTGTCCGGGCGGGCGGCCCTGGGCCCGGTGCTGGACCCGGCGTTCGCCACGTTCGTCGGCCGCCGGGAGATCGCCCAGGCGCACGGCATGACGGTGGCGGAGCTGGCCCTCTTCTTCAACGCGGAGTTCCTGCACGAGAACCCGGTGCGGCTGGACGTGGTCACGATGTCGGGGTGGCGGCGCTCGGACTTCTTCGACGGGACCGGGCTGCCGTGGGTGCCGCCGAGCCCGAACATGCCGACGCCCGAGACGGCTCTCGTCTACTCCGGCACCTGCCTCTTCGAGGGCACGAACCTCTCCGAGGGGCGGGGCACCACACGCCCCTTCGAGCTGCTGGGCGCGGAGGGCGTCGACCACCGCTGGGCGGCCGCCGCGAACGCCCTGGAGCTGCCCGGGGTGGCCTTCCGGGAGGCGTACTTCGCGCCGGTGTTCTCCAAGTTCGCGGGGAAGACGGTGGGCGGGGTGCAGGTGCACGTCCAGGACCGGGAGGTTTTCGACCCGGTCCGCACGGGGATCGCCCTGCTGGTGACGGCGAAGCGGACGTGGAGCGGCTTCGCCTGGCGGCCGGACAACTGGATCGACAAGCTCACCGGGAACACCCGGGTCCGCACGATGATCGACGCGGGCGCGGACACCGACACGGTCGTACGGGCGTGGCAGCGGGACCTGTCGGCGTTCCGGGCGAAGCGGCGGAGGTATCTGCGGTACGGCGGATAGCGGCGGGGGGGGCGGCCCTGAGTCCGGACCCGCCAGGCCGGCCCAGGACCTCGGGGCCGGCCGGTCAGCCGGTCAGCCGGTCAGCCGCACGGTCGCGCGGTCGCGCGATCGGCGGCCGGCGGTCGGGCCAGCGGCCCGGTCCGCGATCCGGTCGGCGGCCCGGCCGGTCGGCGGTTCAGCCGGCCAGGTCCAGGTCGCCCAGGTACTCGCCGTCCTCGGTGAGGCCCCGCTTGCGGTAGCCGAGCCGGAGGTAGAACTCCTCCGGTCCGCCCTCACCGGGGTGCCACGTCACGGTCGAGCGTGTCCCGCCCCGCCGGCGGATCTCCTCGTTGACCGCCCCCACGGCGAACCTCCCGTACCCCCGGCCCTGCTCTCCGGCGGCGACGGCGAGCCGCCAGAGCCCGGAGCGGAGCGGGGCGTCTCGAACCCCGGCGTCGAAGTCGAACCGCACGTCGAAGAAGGCCATCACGAAGCCGACGACGCGCTCACCGTCGCGGATCAGCCGGGGCCAGGCGATGTCGGGATGCACATACGCCTCGGCCAGGGACTGCGCGACCGGGGAGACGAACCCGCGCTGCTCGGGCGCGACTTCCAGCCGACAGGCGGCGAGCACGGTCTCGGGGGTGACCTTTTCCAGGCGCGGGTGAACTGCTGTCATGGGGGAACCCAACCGCACGGTCCCGTGACGCGCCAGCGGATTTCGGGCAGGCCGCGAGGAGCGCACGCCCCCGCACCACCCGCCCGCGCGCCGCTCCGCTTCCGCCCGTGGCACCCCGTCCCACATGGGGAGTCTCGGCCAATGGACGGATCCCATCTTTCGATGGAGCCGAAACGGGCAGGCGTACGTCCATTCCTCGACGTCCGAGGACGAGCGACGGAGGTGGCGGGGACATGGCCGGTTTCCGGAGTCTGGCGAGACAGGTACGCGATCCGCTGGGGGATCTGGCCCTGCGGCGGTATTCGCTGCGCAAGTGTTTGGAGAGGTTCGCCCCGTACGGGCACCGGGCGACCTGGGACCACCTGTGCGCCCGGCACGGGATCGGCCCCGAGGACCGGGAGCCCGACCCGGTGCGCCTGGTGCGCGCGCTGGACGAGCTGGAGGAGGCGCGGGCCGTCTGGCTCGCCTACGAGGCGGGGTTCGCCGAGCGGCGGCGACGCGAGAAGCACGCGGGGCTGCGACGGCCCGGCACGTTCGACGACTGGCACCGCCGCACCTGGGGCGGCCACGGTGTGGCCCGCTGCCCCGACCCCGGGCTCCATCCCACCGAGCCGCTCGCCGAGGTCCTGCGCCGTCTGATCGCGGCTCTCGGCACGGGCCCCGGATCCGCCTGCCCGGTCTGCGCGGGCACCGGCATCGAGTGGCGGCAGGACCGGACCGAGGAGCCGTGGGGCGGTCCGGTGTGCACGGGCTGCGGAATCGCGGTGCCCCGTCCCGCACTGACCGACCGCACGCTCGCGAGGGCGCGCCTGCCACGGCACCGGAGGCCGGCCGCTACAGCGGCGTGAGGCCAGGTCCGCACACCCCGGGAACTACGGCTTCGCCGGCTTCTCGGACCGCTGGGGCATCAGCCGGGAGCCGGTGATCCGCTCGCCGTTGATGTCGTCGGGGTTGGACAGCACACAGGTTTCCAGCGACAGACAGCCGCACCCGATGCAGTCGGTCAGATGGTCGCGCAACCGGTGCAACTGCTCGATGCGCTCGTCCAGTTCCTTGCGCCATGCCTCGGAAAGGCGGGCCCAGTCCGCGCGGTCCGGCGTGCGCTCATCGGGCAGTTCGGCGAGCGCGTCCCGGATCGTGGCCAGCGGAATGCCGACGCGCTGCGCCGCCCGGACGAAGGCGACCCGACGCAACGCGTCCCGGGAGTAGCGGCGCTGGTTGCCGCTGGTGCGGCTGCTGCTGATCAGGCCCTTGGCCTCGTAGAAGTGCAGGGCCGAGACGGCGGCGCCGCTGCGCGCCGAGAGCTGGCCGACCGAGAGTTCGTGGAGTGTCTGCGGAATCTGTGGCACCCCTCAAACCTACTGCCACGTCGTTGACAGGAACGCGCCGCACAACGATGCTGAGCAAGCGCTTAGACATCGCGCCGGAGGGTGCGCCGAGCCGGAAGGCAGGGACCGGAAACATGGCAGAGCCGAGGATCTACACGTCCGCGCGGGAGCTGCGGGACGGAGTGGGTGAGCAGCTGGGACACAGCGACTGGCTGGAGGTCGAACAGGACAGGATCGACCGGTTCGCCGAGGCGACCGGCGACCACCAGTGGATCCACGTGGACCCGGAGCGGGCGAAGGACGGGCCGTTCGGCACGACCATCGCGCACGGCTATCTGACGCTCTCGCTGCTGCCCGCGCTGGTGCCGCAGGTGATGCGGGTCGAGGGCATGAAGATGGGCATCAACTACGGGACCAACAAGGTCCGCTTCCCCTCGACCGTCCCGGTCGGCTCGCGGCTGCGGGCCACCGCGGTGCTCCGCGAGGTCGAGGAGGTCGGCGGCGGCGTGCAGGTCACGGCGGTCGTCACGGTCGAGCGCGAGGGCAGCGAGAAGCCGGCCTGTGTCGCCGAGTCGGTGTCCCGCTACTACTTCTGAACCGGCCGGCCCCTCCGGCCGGGCGCGGCTCGCGCGCCCCGCCCCCGCGGGCGCGCCGGTGAACCGGGCCGACGCCCCCGGACCGGCCGACGCCTCCGGACCGGCCGGTGGCTCCCGGACCGGCCGGTGGCTCCCGAACCGGCCGGCGCTGCCGAACCGGTCCGCCCGGCCCGTGCCCGGCTACCGCTTCTCGACCTGCCGGGCCCCGACCATCCGCAGCACGAGGTCCGCGTACAGTTCGCCGACCTCGTCGGGCGTACGGCTGCCCTGGGCGTTGAACCAGCGGGCCACGTCGATGCAGAGCGACAGCACCGCGAGCGTGGTGCCGGGGACGTCGGGGACGTCGAACTCCCCGTCCCGCACCCCCTCGCCGATGATCCGGCGCACCACCGCGTCGCTCCGGCGCCGCAGCGCGACGATCTCGGTGCGGTGCTCCTCGCCGAGGGCGTCGAGCTCGTACTGCACGACCCGGGCGGTGGTGTGCCGCTCCGCGTGCCAGCGGACGAAGGAGCGGACGGCCTCGGCGAGCCGTTCCGCCGCCGTGCCGTCCCGGTCGGCCTCGGCGTCGAGGAGGTGCAGCGCCCGCTCGTGGCCGATCTTGCTGATCCGGTGGAGCAGCTCTTCCTTGGTCTTGTAGTGGATGTAGAGCGCGGCCGGACTCATCCCGGCCCGGCCGGCGATGTCACGGGTGGTGGTCGCGTGGTACCCGCGCTCGGCGAAGGCGTCCACGGCGGCGACGAGGAGCCGTCTGGCCGCCTCGGGAGTGACCTCGCCCCACGGCGCGTCCTCGCCGCTCGTCTCCTCCGCCGCACACATCACCCAAAACCCCTCTTCGTCAGCAGGACGAACACCATACCCCGAACCTGAGCAAGCGCTTAGGGGGTGTCCTGCCGATCGTGCCGGTCAGAGCTTCTGGAAGGGGTCGTGCTCGGCGAGGATCTTCTCCAGCCGGGCCTGGTCCACGCGACTGACGAGTTGCCCCGCCTCCTCGCGGTCCCTGATCACCTTGGCCAGCGTGAAGCAGGACGTGACGAGGTAGAGCACGCCGATGGCGAGAAAGCCGCGCACCCAGCCGTCGGCGTCGAGGAAGAAGATCCCGAGGGCCACCGCGCCCATCGCCACCAGGAAGGAGGCGACGGCCTGGCCGTAGAAGGCGGCGGTGCTCTGCTGCTTGACGGAAGTCGTGTCGCTCATGGGTTCAGCATCCGCCGTCATGGCGCACGCCACACCCGCGCCCGTACTCATGCCGGTACTCAGACATCCGTGCGAACCCATGCCCGTCGGAACCCGGAGACGCGTCGGAACCCGGAGACGCGTCGGAACGCCGAGACACCCGCCGGAACGCCGAGACGCCCGTCAGAACGCGGAGACGCCCGTCAGCGCGCGGCCGATGATCAGCTTCTGGATCTGGCTGGTGCCCTCGTAGAGCGTCATCACACGGGCGTCCCGCAGCAGTTTGCCGACCGGGTACTCGTCGATGTATCCGTAGCCGCCGAAGACCTGGAGGGCGTTGTTGGCGCAGCGGACGGCGGCCTCGGAGGCGTAGAGCTTGGCCTTCGACGCGGCGGTGGCGAACTCCTGGCCCCGGTCGACCAGGTCGGCGACCCGCCAGGTCAGCAGCCGGGCCGCGTCCACGTCCACGGCGATGTCGCTGAGCAGTTCCTGGACGAGCTGGTGGCGGGCGATGGTCTTGCCGAACTGTTCACGCTCGCCGGCGTAGCGCACGGCCGCGTCCAGGGCGGCCTGCGCGATGCCCACGCAGCCCGCCGCGACGGACATGCGCCCCTTGGCCAGGGCGGACATGGCGATGGAGAAGCCCTTGCCCTCGGGGCCGAGGAGGGCCCCGGCCGGTATCCGGACGTCCTGGAGGACCAGCTCGGCGGTGGCCTGGCCGCGCAGGCCGAGCTTTCCGTGGATGGTGCGGCGGGTGAGGCCCGGGGCGTCGGCGGGGACGAGGAAGGCGGAGACGCCCCGGTGGCCGGGGGCGTCGTTCGTCCGCGCGAAGAGCAGGACGACATCGGCCCAGGTGCCGTTGGTGATGAACATCTTGGTGCCGTTGACGACGTAGTCACCGCCGTCGCGCACGGCCCTGGTGGTGAGGTTCCCGGCGTCCGATCCGGTGCCGGGCTCGGTGAGGCCGAAGCAGCCGACCGCCTCGCCCGCCGTCAGCCGGGGCAGCCACTGCCGCTTCTGCTCCTCGCTCCCCCAGGACGCGATGGTCTTGGCCACGAGCCCGAGCGACACGGAGACGATGCCGCGCACCGAGGAGTCGCCGCGCCCCAGCTCCTCGGTGACCAGGCAGTAGGACAGGTGGTCGCCGCCGGAGCCGCCGTACTCCTCGGGGACGGTCAGACCGAGGAAGCCGAGGTCCCCGAGCTTCCTGACGATCGACTGGTCGACGTTCTCGGCACGGTCCCACGCGACGACGTGCGGGGTGACCTCGCGGACGACGAAGTCCTCGGCCAGCTTCCGGACGGCTTCCTGCTCCTCGCTGAGCGTCAGGTCCATCGTGCGCCACCCACTGCCTCTCCCGAGCGCCCTGCGAGGGCACATTAATTAGCACTGCTAGTTTCTGGTTCGCAGGGCCTACTATGAGCCGCATGGCCCGACCGCGCAAGCCCCTCCTCAGCAGAGACCGCATCGTCGGGGCGGCGAGCGCACTCGTGGACTCCGAAGGGCTCGACGCCGTCTCCACACGCCGCCTGGCGGCCGTCCTCGGGGTCAGCGGCCCCTCGCTCTACAACCACTTCCGCAACAAGGAGGAGATCCTCGACGCCGTAGCCGACGCGGTCTCCGTACAGGTCGATCTGTCGATGTTCGAGGAGTCGGACCCACGCGACTGGCGTCAGGCCCTGCACGACTGGGCGCTCTCCTACCGGGCCGCTCTCGCCGCCCACCCGCACATCGTCCCGGTCCTCGCCCGGGGACCCGGCCGGCGCCCGGCCGGGCTGCGGGTCGCCGACGCGGTGTTCGGGGCGATGACCGGCGCGGGCTGGCCGCCCGCCCAGGCCACCCGGATCGGGGCCCTGATGCGCTACTTCATCACCGGTTCGGCGCTGGGCTCCTTCGCCGGGGGGTTCGTCGACGACGAGAGCGCCTACGACCCCGCCGACTACCCGCACCTCGGCCAGGCCCATCTGCTGGCAGACCACCGCCGCCAGGTCGACGAAGGGGCCTTCGAGACCGGGCTGCGGGCTCTGCTGGACGGTCTGGCCCTCCAGTACGAGCAGTACGCACGGCCGGCGGAAACGGTTCGGCCGACGCCGAACCGTCGCTGACGCACGCTGGACCCATGGACCGTTCCCCGCGACCACGACCGCTGCCGCACGACGCCGCGGCCCCGCGACTCGCCGCGCTGGCCGCCCTCCTCGCGGACGAGACCCGCGCCTCCTTCTGCCTGGCCCTGCTCGACGGACGGGCCTGGACCGCCGGCGAGCTGGCCCGGTACGCCTCCGTCGCCCCGTCCACCGCCAGCGAGCACCTGGGCCGGCTGGTCACGGGCGGGCTGCTCACCGAGGAGCGGCAGGGCCGTCACCGCTATGTCCGGCTGACCGACGAGCGGATCGCTCACCTGGTGGAGAGCCTGGTCTCCCACGCGGCGCCCGAAGCCCCGGAACGGCCGCGCTCCCTGCGGGCGGCGAGCGTGAGCGGCGCGCTGGCCCGGGGGCGTACCTGTTACGACCATCTCGCCGGACGGCTCGGCATCCGGATCACCGAGGCGATGACCGCCCGGGGGCTGCTGCGCCAGGACACCGGGTTCGCGCTGACCGAGGCGGGCTTGGACTGGTTCGGCGCGCTCGGCATCCCCTTGGACCGGTCCGCCGGGCGGCCCCTGGCGCGCGGCTGCCTGGACTGGACGGAACGGCGGCCGCACCTCGCGGGGGCGGCGGGCGCGGCCTTGTGCGCGCATGTCCTGAGGTCCGGCTGGTGCGAGCGGTTCGGGTCGGGGCGGGCCGTGCGGGCGACTCCGTCCGGGCTGCGGGCGCTGTCGGAGCTGCTGGGCGTCGAGCCCGCGTCGCTGGACGGCCGCGTACAGGGCCCGTCCTCCGACGCCGGACCGGCCGTCGATTGACGGTCCTCGACAATTCGGTGGGGGCCGAAGCGTTCCGGATCTACGGTCGTGGCCATGACGACGACCCCGGCACCGATCCCCCTCTCCCCACCGACCCACCGCTGGCGCGCCCCCGCCGCCGCCTGCACCACCGTCGTGCTGTGGGCCTCCGCCTTCGTCTCGATCCGCAGTGCGGGCGAGGTCTACTCCCCCGGCGCGCTGGCCCTCGGACGGCTGGCGACGGGCGCGCTGGTGCTCGGGTTGATCCTGCTCGTCCGTCGGGAGGGGCTGCCGGGGCGGGGCGCCTGGCGGGGGATCGTCACCTCGGGCGTGCTGTGGTTCGGGCTCTACATGGTGGCGCTCAACTGGGGCGAGCAGGAGGTCGACGCCGGCACGGCGGCGATGCTCGTGAACATCGGGCCGATCCTGATGGCCCTGCTCGGCGCCCGGATGCTCGGCGAGGGGCTGCCCCGCCGGCTGCTGCTGGGGATGGGCATCTCCTTCTCGGGCGCGGTCGTCGTCGGCCTCGCGATGTCCGGGCACGGCGGCTCGTCCGTGCTGGGCGTCGCACTGTGCCTGCTGGCCGCGGTGGTGTACGCGCTGGGCGTGGTGAGCCAGAAGCCGGCCCTCGCGCACGGTTCCTCGCTCCAGATCAACACCTTCGGGTGCCTGATCGGGGCCGTGGCCTGCCTGCCGTTCACCGGGGTGCTGGTCTCCGAGGCCGCCGACGCGCCGCTGTCCGCCACCCTGAACATGGTCTACCTGGGCGTCTTCCCGACCGCGCTGGCCTTCACCACCTGGGGCTACGCGCTGGCCCGGACCACCGCGGGCCGGATGGGCGCGACCACGTACGCAGTTCCGGCGCTGGTCGTGGTCATGGCGTGGGTGGCCCTGGACGAGGTGCCGACCCTGCTCGGCGTCGCCGGCGGGGCCCTGTGCCTGGCCGGAGTGGCGGTCTCCCGGAGCCGTCGGGGAGCGGACCCCGCGGGCGGAGTTCCGGCCGCGCCGCCGGAGGCAGCCGGCACGGTGGAGGAGCGCCGGGCGGAACCGGCGGAACGGGCCCAGTGACCCGAGTCGGAGATTCCTCGCAATGGGCGGTTCGGAAGCCGGTCCGGAAGGCCACCCCCCGGACCGCCTTCCGGACGGCCCGCGAGCCCCGGTGCGCCGGGGAACCCCCGCCCGCCCCGGGAACCCCCGCCCGCCCGGGCCGGGGTCGGGCCGGGGCGGGGTCGCAGGGCCCGGGACGGGCCGGGGGCCGGGCACGCCGGGGCCTGCGGCCGGGTGAGCTTCCCGAAGCCCTACGGCGTGTCCGACGGATCTTGACCGGGCCCGCCGGACACGCCCTAAAACATCACCAGAGCGCGGCCGCCCTTGCCCGCGATCATGTTGTCGAAGGCGGCGGGGATGCCGTCCAGGGCGATGTGCTCGGTGACCATCATCGACAGGTCGAAGCGGCCCGCCCGGATGTGGTCCGCGAGGGCGGGCAGGTCGCGGGCCGGGTCGCTGTTGCCGTAGACGCAGCCCGTCAGGGACCGGCCCCAGTGGAAGATCTCCAGGGCGTTGAAGGTGACTTCCTGGTCCTTGCCGCCGATTCCGACGACCGTGGCGCGCCCGCCGCGCCGGGTGGACTCCCAGGCGGCCCGGATGGTCGCGGGCCGGCCGACGCACTCGACGGCGACGTCCGTGCCCCGGCCCCCGGTCAGCTTGCGGATCTCGCGCGGGGTGGTGGCGGAGGCGACGACGTAGTCGGTCGCCCCGGCCTGCCGGGCCAGCTCCTCCTTGGCCGGGGAGACGTCGACGGCGATGATCCGGGACGCGCCCGCGATCCGGGCCGCCTGGAGCACGGCGAGACCGACGCCGCCGATCCCGAAGACGACGACGCTCTCGCCCTCGCGGACCCGCGCACTGTGGTGGACCGCCCCGTAGCCGGTCAGGACCGCGCAGCCGAGGAGGGCGGCGTCGGTGAGCGGGACGCCGTCGGGCGCCGGCAGCACGCAGTTGGCGGCGACGACGGTCTCCTCCGCGAAGGCCCCGACGTTCAGACCGGGGTGCAGGTCGGCGCCGTCCGGCGTACGGGCGTGGAGGTTGGCCATCCCCTTCAGGGCGTCCGCGCAGAGCCACACCTCGCCGATCCCGCAGTGGAAGCACACCCCGCAGGAGGGGGCCCAGTTGAGGACCACGCCGTCGCCGGGGGCCACATGGGTGACGCCCTCGCCGACCGACAGGACCCGGCCGGCGCCCTCGTGGCCGAGGACGGCGGGCACCGGGACGCGCATCGTGCCGTTGGACAGGGAGAGGTCGGAGTGGCAGACCCCGGCGGCGACGAGCGCGATACGCACCTGGCCGGGGCCGGGCTCCGGCAGGACGATGTCGGTGATCTCCAGCGGAGCTCCGACGGCGGGCAGTACGGCGGCGCGGACCACGAACAAGCTCCTCGGTGAGCGGCTTCTCGGACGGTACGGGGGTCGAACGGTTACGGGAACGGCGGACAGCGGGAAGGGCGGCTGCGGGGATCAGAACTGGAGCGACTTGGTCTGGAGGTACTCCGCCAGACCGTGCGGCCCCAGCTCGCGTCCCACCCCCGACTGCTTGTAGCCCCCGAACGGGGCCAGCGGGTTGAACCGGCCGCCGTTGATGTCGACCTGTCCGGTGTCCATCCGGCGGGCGAAGGCCACCGCCTCCTCGTCGTCGGCGGCCCACACGGCTCCGGCGAGCCCGTAGACGGTGTCGTTGGCGATCCGCAGGGCGTCGTCCACGTCCTCGTACCGCAGGATCGAGACCACCGGGCCGAAGATCTCCTCGCGGGCGATCGTCATGTCCGGGGTGACGTCGGCGAAGACGGTCGGGCTGACGTAGTAGCCGGTCTCCCGCGGGGCATCCGGGCCGCCCGCGATCAGCCGGGCGCCCTCCTCGACGCCCTTCGCGATGTAACCGCGCACCCGCGCCTGCTGCTTGGCGTTGACGAGCGGGCCGACCCGCTCCCCGGGCACGTACTTCGTGACGGCGTTCGCCGCGAGCTCCACGGCCTCGTCGTACCTCTCGGCGTCCACCAGCATCCGGGTCCAGGCGCTGCACGTCTGGCCCGAGTTGGCCATGACGTTGGCGATGCCGACGTTGACCGCCTTGGCGAGGTCCGCGCCGGGCAGGATCACGTTGGCGGACTTGCCGCCCAGCTCCAGTGCGACGCGCTTGACGGCGGCCCCGGCCGTGGCTCCGATCTGCCGTCCCACGGCGGTGGAGCCGGTGAACGAGACCAGGTCGACGTCCTCGTGGGCGGCCAGCGCCTGTCCCGCGACCGGCCCGAGGCCGGTGACGAGGTTGAAGACGCCGGGCGGCAGGCCGGCCGCCTCGGTGGCCTCCGCGAACAGCTGGGCGGTGAGCGGGGTGTCCTCGGCGGGCTTGAGGACGACGGTGCAGCCCGCGGCGAGCGCGGGGGCCACCTTGGCGACGATCTGGTGGAGCGGATAGTTCCAGGGGGTGATCGCGCCGACCACGCCGACCGGCTCCAGCAGCACGGTGGAGTTGCCGATCCGCTCCTCGAAGGCGTGGCGGGCGGCCAGTTCGGCGTACGAGGCGGCCACCAGCACGGGCACGCCGGCGTGCACCATCTGCGACAGGGGCAGCGGCGAGCCCAGCTCGGCCGTGATGGTCTCGGCCATCACGTCCTTGCGGGCGGCCAGGGCGTCGGCCAGGGCGGTGAGCCGGGCGGCCCGCTCGGCGGGCGGGGTCGCGGCCCAGGCCGGGAAGGCGGCGCGGGCGGCGCGCACCGCCGCGTCGACGTCCTCGGCCGTCCCCGCCGGTACGTGGGCGATGACCTGCTCGTCGGCCGGGTTCACGACCGCGATCGTGTCCTGGCCGACGGCGGGCCGCCACGCACCGTCGATGTACATCTGGTCATGGGCCTTCATGGCTGTTTCCTCCCGGACGTGCTGTGCGGAACGCCGAAGCCGTGCGGCGCGGGCACACGTCGCACCCGCCCAAACTAGCGCCGTTAGTTTTCTGGCGCCAGGGAGCCTCCCGAGACGCCCGTCACGCCCGGACGGGCCCCGGGCCGCACACCCGGCACGGGCGCGCTCGGGCTCGGACGCCCGCGCCTCTCATCCTCTTGCCGGAACGGCATGTTTCCTTGCTCTCACGGCCGTGGCCGGGCCAAGACTGGGACGAGCCCCGCTCCACCGGACCGCCCACCGGTCCGGACCCGCCCACCGAGGAGTCTCAATGACGAAGTCAAGCCGCCTGCGTGAGCGGCAGGACGGGGGTGAAGACTCGTCCGTCACGGAGCAGAGCCCAGAGCACGCTGGCT
>NZ_JBIVTR010000028.1:0-33626 GCF_044756785.1 Streptomyces sp. NPDC091649
TTGCGACAGTGCCTCTGCCTGTAGTTGATGGTAGGCCGTCAACAGGGGGAGGACGAGTGCGTTGTTGCGTTGCAGGTACACGTGCTGGGCGGACTCGGCGTACGACATCAGCGAGCGGTCGGGCATGGTCAGGATGTAGAGCGGCAGGCTGAACGGCCGACGCTCCCCCATCTGGAACGGGGCGATCTGGAGCACGGTGTTCGGCTGCTCGGCGAAGGCCAGCAGCCGGTCGAGTTGAGCTGCCATGACCGCCGGACCGCCCATCGGCCGGAGGAGGCACCCCTCGTCCAGGACCGCGAGCAACAAGGGAGCCGGCGTGCGTACGAGCGCGGCCTGTCGCTGCGCCACCAGCGCGACGCGTTCGTCGGCCTGTTCCGGGGTGATGGCCTCCCGGCGTACGGCGTCCGCCTCCAGCGTCGCCGCGTACGCCGGTGTCTGGAGCAGTCCGGGGATGACGCCGACTTCGTACAGCCTGATCTCCGCCGCGCGCTCCTCGTGCTTCACGTACTCCGGAAATCCCTCCAGCAGTGCCGTGTACCTGACGGCCCGGCTCTGACGCTGTAAGCGGTCGCCTGTGCCGAGTGCCCTGTCAGCGTTTGCCGCAAAGGCGTCAGTTGGAGACCTTCGGCCAGTTTCCACGGCGGAGATATGCGCCCCCGAGCACCTGATGCGCCCGCCGAGTTCGTCCTGCGTCCAGCCGCGCTCGTCCCGCAGGCTGCGGAGAAGTGCTCCGAACGCGGCACTCGCCGACCGCTCGGGATCCAGTTCCTTGCGGTTCACCATGCGACACCTAACTTGCCTGCCAGTTTGCGTAAGTTGAAGACAACGCGACCGTAGGTCACGCTGAATCACCCCGGTAGTCATTTGGCTACAGAGAGGAGCGATAGGTGTACGGCGAGAACGTTTGCCCGAACGCGCAGCAGTCTCCCGGCCCTCCGGCCCTCGGCACGCTCGTGGTGGACACCGGTCGTGGTGACCGGGTGGGGGAGTTTCGTGGGGTCGCCGGCCCGTACTGGTCGCTGCGGCCTGTGGGTGGTGGGGCCGAGTGGGAGGCCGAGCCGCGGCGGGTCCGGCCCGCGCTCCTGATAGAGCAGCTTCGGGCCAGGACCGCGCGGCTGAATGCCCGCAGTCGGGGTGAGGTGCTGTGAACACGGTTCAGGTGCGGGGTCGTTGGTATGTCGCCGAGAGTCACGGGGGCGACGCGGCGCGGTCTGTCCGGCTCGGCGGGGTGCTCGCCCCTTCGCGGCGGCTGGCCCTGTGCTGGCTGCGGCGGCAGGCGCGGCGCTTCGCGGACGCGTTGGACCCGGTCCCGTACGCGCCCTGGGTTCCGGCCCGTGCGCTGTATCCGGTCCCTGTCGGGGGGCGGCGTGACGCGCCGGCCGAACTCCGTTGCTGGGCGGACAGCTTCGGTGAGCACGACTACGCGCTGGGGCGGCTCGCGGCCGGGCTGCCGTACGAGTTCGTCGCCCGGGACGCGGCGGCCTGGTACGGGCTCGTCATGCGCCCTCTGGCCGTCGCCGCCCCCATCCCCATCCCTCCCACTCCTCACCGGCAAGGATGAGCGTCATGTTGCAGTGCACCGCCTTCACCGAACTTCCCGAGATGGGTGCGCGCGTCGCGCTCATGGGTCTGGCGGACGGGCCGGGTCAGGCGTCGGAGGCGCCCGATCTGGACGACTTCCTGCTCTGTGAACTCGGTGAGCACGACGAGGCGGTCGAGCACGCGGCGCAGCTCTGGTCGGCGTCGGCTCCCGCCGGGCGGGATCTGTGGATGTTCTGGGCCGACGGTGGCGGGCGCAGGACGTTCCGCTTCACGGAACTGCTGCCGTGTCCGGCCGTCATCCACCGGCTGTCCGTCAAGGAGGGGGACGCCTGCCTGCTGTACGACCGGCACCCGGCCGCGCACTCCTGGGACGTGAGGGACCCGCTCGCCGACCTGATGGCGGAGCGCATCCGGGAGGACGTACGACGCGACCGGGACCGAGCCGACGAGGAGGAGCCCTGAGGCCCATGTGTCTCGCCCGCCCAGGCGCGATCCCGCAGGTCCGCCCGAGGCTCAAGCCCCGAGTCGCGAGCGCCGGGCTTCGAGCTCTCTCTGTAGGAACGGGTGGTCGGGTTCAACCCACCCACCCTCCCTCCCCGCTCCCTGACCAGGCTCCGGACCGCCCTGCGGGCTGCGCGAATTCGACCAGAAGTGACGGTTGGTGACCAGGTTGCGCCGGAGCGTACGCACGCTCTAGGTTCACGATCAGCAACCCACTATCCGTAAAACGGACAACCCCGGTGGTGCTACCAACACCGACCGGGGTCTGACCGTAAGAGATCGCCTGCTAGAAAGGCTCGATCCCCATGGCTGCCGCCAACCTTAGTGCCGCCCTGCGCGCGCCCGCCCACCCCATGGCGAAAGCCGGGTACGGAAAGCGTCACGCCCCCGACCAGGCCCCGCCCCGCGCCGACGACTTCGCCGGTCTGGAGCCGCGTGAGGCGGCCATCGCCGCGTACGTCGACCGGCTCCCCGAAGGCGCGGCGATCGGCTACAAGGTGCTCGCCGAGGAGCTGCCGGACTACGGCCAGCAGGCGTGCCGCAGCGCGCTCGACCGGCTGACCCGGGCCGGGCACCTCCGCCGCATCAGGGTCCATGTCACCGTGGCCGACGGCCAGATGCGCTGGGTGACGCGTACGTACTTCTCCCGGACCGCCCGCGACGCCGACTGGTGGGCCGCCCATGTGCGGTTCGTCCGGGGCATGGACGCGCCGGGCCAGCCACCGGCGCCGGCCGCCGCGGAAACGGCCGGGGAGCCCCGGCCCGGTGTGCGCTCCCCGCGCTCGGAGGCGTACGACGTCCTCGCCGGGCTCGGCCGCCGCGAGCCCCGGCTCCAGCTCTCCGAGGGCGACTGTGTGGAGCTGGAACACCTGGTCGGGGAGTGGCTGGCGCGCGGCGTCGGCCGCGAACAGCTCACCCAGGCCCTGACCTCGGGCCTGCCGGCGTCCGTGCATTCCGCCGGACCCCTCCTCCGTAAACGACTGGAGACCAAGATGCCGCCGAGCCCCGCCCCCCGGCCGGAGAAGGACCGCCCGAGCGAGCAGATCGTGGACGTCGTGATGATGTGCCTGTTCTGCGACGAGGACGAGACGACGACCACGCTGGACCACGGCGTCTGCCGCGACTGCCGCGCCGACATCGCCCGCGACGAGGCGGCCGGCCTGACCGGCGACGTACCGGACACCTTCCTGGCCCGGCCGCGTGCCGAGGTCGACGTCGCCGCCCGCATGGCCGAACTCCGCTCGGCCACCGTCCGCCCGGTCCTCCCGGCCCCGAGGCCGCGCAGGTGAGCGTGCGGGAGGTCCCGGTCCAAGCGCCATGAAGGCAAGAAGCCGACGCCATGACCCCCACGGCCACCGCACAGCCCCGGATGAATACCGAAGAGTTCGAGGAACTCGCCCGCCGAACTACCGAACTGGTGCGCAAACCACGGGACTTCGACCTGGAGACGCTGACGGCGGGCTGAGCGGGTTGTTCCGGCGTGCACATATCCGGTGGGGCGGTGTCGCCTCCGGTTGTTAACCTCGCTCAGCTCTTTGATCTTCAAGGGCAGAACCGGGGAGGGAACCCGCATGACAGGACGTACAGGACAGGGACGGGCGAGACGGGCGGCCGCGGCGGCGGTGATCGCCGCCGGGACGGTGCTGGCGACGCCGGGCACCGTACTGGCGGTGGGTGCCGAGCCTCTGCCGAAGCAGCCGCAGATCGCCGATCTGGGGACGGGCGGCGCGGCATGTGCCACCGGCGAGGACCGGCCGTATGTGGGGACGATTCCGCAGGTGACGGCGCGGCTGTACGGGCCCGGGGGCGGGCAGCCGGGTGAAGCGGGCCGCGTCCGCGGCGAGTTCGAGGCGTGGTGGCAGGGCGAGGGCGGCGCCGAGGAGCGCGTGGCCATGACGACCTCCACGAAGCTCGACACCGCCCCGTTCAGCTGGCAGCTGCCGAGCACCGTCCCCGACGAGACCGTCGTGTCCTGGCGGGTGCGGGCCGTCAACGACGCGGGCGCATCCGCCTGGAGCAGCGAAGGGCCGGGCGCGCCCTGCGAGTTCGTGTACGACCGCACCAACCCCGACGCCGCGGTCGTCACCTCCTCCGACTATCCGGACGACGACACCTGGACGCCCGGCGCCGGCGTCCGGGGGACCTTCCGCTTCACGGCTCAGGCCGAGGACGTCGTCGGCTTCGCCTACTCCTTCATCGGTGAGCCGTCGCGCACGGCCGACGCCCGGCCCGACGGTTCGGCCGAGATCAGCTTCGTGCCGAAGAAGTCCGGCGTCCAGGTCCTCTCCGTGCAGGCGCAGGACCGGGCGGGAAACCGCGGCCCGCGCACCGACTACACCTTCCGGATCGGGAGCGGGCCCGCCCCGGCGGCCCGGTGGAAGCTCGCCGACGCGACGGGCTCCCGTTCGGCCGCCGCCGAGAACGGCACCGCGGCCCGGGCGGGCGCGGGGGTCGCGTTCGGGGCGCCCGCACCGTCCGGCACCCCGCTCACCTCCACCGCCTCGCTCGACGGATCGGGCCACGGCTTCCTGACCCCGGGCGCCCCGGTCGTCGTCGACACCGCGAAGGACTTCGCGGTGGGCGGCTGGGTGCGGCCGGCGCGCGTGGACCGCGCCCGTACGGTCCTCTCGCAGGACGCGGGCACCGCGCGCGCCTTCACGCTGGGGCTGGCCCAGGCGGGCTCCGGGCCCGTCTGGTCCTTCTCCGTCGGCGGAGCACGGGTCACGGGCGGGCTGCCCGAGACCGGCGACTGGGCGTACGTGCTCGGCCAGTACGACGCCGGGACCGGCACGGCCCGGCTGTACGTGAACGGCCGCGCGGTCGGCGAGGAGACGGCCGCCGTCCCCGTGGCGGGCACGGGCGACTTCCAGATCGGCCGGGCGCGCGGGGCGAAGGGCTACCGCGACCGCTGGCAGGGCGAGATCGGTGACGTACGGGCGTACGACCGGATCGTGGTGCCGGAGGAGCTGACGGCCCTCGCGGCCCGTGCGGCACAGCGGGTCGGCCACTGGGCGCTGGACACCGCGCCCGACGGCCTCGCCCCGGAGTCGGGCGGGGGAGCACCGCTGAAGCTGGGCGCCGGGGCCTCGGTCTTCCGCCTCGACGACCCCTGCGACCCGCTGGGTCCGGAGTGCGCCCAGGACTGGCCGCTGGAGGGTGACGGGCACCTGCGCCTCGACGGGGTCACGGGCCACGCGGCCGCGGACGCCCCGGTGGTCGACACCTCGGGGAGCTTCACCGTGAGCGCCCGCGTCCGGCTCACCGACGACGCCCCGGCGACGCCGATGACGGCGATTTCCCAGGGCGGGGAGCACGGCGACGCGTTCAAGGTGCGCTTCGACCCGGAGAACTCCAGCTGGGACCTGGTGCTGGCGCACGCCGACGAGCCGGGTGCGCCGGAGACCGTGCTCCGCCGGATCGAGTGGCCCGACGGGGACATCGGGGTGGGCCACCGGGTCACCGTCGTGTACGACGCCTCGGCGAACCAGGTGTCCTTCTACGTGGACGGGTGGAAGGAGTCCGAGGGCGGCACCGCGGCCTTCGACGCCGCCTGGAAGAGCACCGGCGGGCTCCAGCTCGGCCGGGGCCGCACCGCCGACGGCTGGGGCGAGCACCTGAAGGGCGTCGTGGACGGCGTGTACGCCTATGCGGGTGTGCTGTCCGAGACCGAGATACAGCAGCTGCCGTAGCGTGAGGTGTCCCAGCTCGCGCTTTCCGCACCGATCGTGTGGGCTGGAACACAAACGGGAGTGCTCCCGGGCTGGCTGGGCAACAGCCCCGTACGAGCGGTTCGGGACGGCCCGCCCGTATCGGGTGATGAGCGGGACATCTCATCATCCGGTACGGACGGGTCGATTTCGGACTGCTCGTTAAACTGAGCCGACCGCAGTAATGACTGAGCGAGGAGCGCACGTGGGCCTTGTCGTGCAGAAGTACGGAGGCTCCTCCGTAGCCGATGCCGAGGGCATCAAGCGGGTCGCCAAACGCATCGTCGACGCCAAGAGAAACGGCAACCAGGTGGTTGTCGTGGTGTCCGCGATGGGCGACACGACGGACGAGTTGATAGACCTCGCCGAGCAGGTGTCTCCGATGCCTACCGGCCGTGAATTCGACATGCTGCTGACCGCCGGCGAGCGGATCTCCATGGCCCTGCTGGCGATGGCGATCAAGAACCTGGGCCACGAGGCCCAGTCGTTCACGGGCAGCCAGGCCGGTGTCATCACCGACTCGGTCCACAACAAAGCGCGGATCATCGACGTCACGCCCGGCCGCATCCGGACCTCGATCGACGAGGGCAACATCGCCATCGTCGCCGGGTTCCAGGGCGTGAGCCAGGAGGGCAAGAACATCACCACCCTCGGCCGCGGCGGGTCGGACACGACCGCCGTCGCGCTGGCCGCCGCGCTGGACGCCGAGGTCTGTGAGATCTACACCGACGTCGACGGCGTCTTCACCGCGGACCCCCGCGTCGTGAAGAAGGCGAAGAAGATCGACTGGATCTCCTTCGAGGACATGCTGGAGCTGGCCGCGTCCGGCTCCAAGGTGCTGCTGCACCGCTGCGTCGAGTACGCACGCCGTTACAACATCCCGATCCACGTCCGCTCGTCCTTCTCCGGACTGCGCGGCACCTGGGTCAGCAACGAGCCGCAAGGGGACCAGAAGGTGGAGCACGCGATCATCTCCGGAGTCGCCCACGACGTCTCGGAGGCCAAGGTCACCGTCGTCGGCGTCCCGGACAAGCCGGGCGAGGCGGCCGCGATCTTCCGCGCCATCGCCAACGCCGAGGTCAACATCGACATGGTGGTGCAGAACGTCTCCGCCGCGACGACCGGGCTGACGGACATCTCCTTCACCCTGCCCAAGGCCGAGGGCCGCAAGGCCATCGACGCCCTGGAGCGGACCAGGAGCGGCATCGGCTTCGACTCGCTGCGCTACGACGACCAGATCGCGAAGATCTCCCTGGTCGGCGCCGGCATGAAGACCAACCCGGGCGTCACGGCCGGATTCTTCGAGGCGCTGTCCGACGCGGGCGTGAACATCGAGCTGATCTCGACCTCCGAGATCCGCATCTCGGTGGTCACCCGCGCCGACGACGTCAACGAGGCCGTGCGCGCCGTGCACACCGCCTTCGGCCTCGACAGCGACTCCGACGAGGCCGTCGTCTACGGAGGCACCGGCCGATGACCGGACACCGCCCTTCGCTCGCGGTCGTCGGCGCGACCGGGGCGATCGGCGGTGTCATGCTCCGGATCCTCTCGCAGCACGCGGACGTCTGGGGCGAGGTCAGACTCGTCGCCTCACCGCGCTCGGCCGGCCGCAAGCTGACCGTGCGCGGTGAGGAGAGCGAGGTCCTCGCCCTCTCCGAGGACGTGTTCGACGGCATCGACGTGGCCCTCTTCCTGGTGCCGGACGAGGTGTCCGCCCACTGGGCCCCGATCGCCGCCGCCAAGGGCGTCGTCGTCATCGACGACTCGGCGGCCTTCCGACTCGACGACGACGTACCGCTGGTCGTCCCGGAGATCAACCCCCATGCCGCACGGCTCCGGCCGCGCGGCATCGTCGCGTCCCCGAACTGCACCACGCTGTCGCTGATCGTCGCGGTCGGCGCACTGCACGCCGAGTTCGGGCTGCGCGAGCTGATCGTCTCCTCCTACCAGGCGGTCAGCGGCGCCGGCCGGGACGGGGTCGCGGCCCTGCGCGAGCAGCTGGCACTGGTGGCCGGCACGGAGCTGGGCACCCGGCCCGGGGACGTGCGCCGGGCGCTGGGCGACAACGCGGAGGCGACGGCGAGCCCGTTCGCCGCACCCGTCGCCCTGAACGTCGTGCCCTGGGCCGGCACGGACGCCGGGGACGGCTGGTCCTCCGAGGAGATCGCCATCCGCGAGGAGTGCCGCAAGGTGCTCGGAATGCCGGATCTGAAAGCCACCGCGACCTGCGTGTACGTCCCCGTCGTCGCCACGCACTCGATGTCCGTCCACGCGCGCTTCGAGAACGAGGTCGCCGTCGACAAGGCGCACGAGATCCTGGCGACCGCACCCGCCGTGGTGCTCTTCGACAGCCCCGCCGCCGGCGATTTCCCCACCCCGTCCGATGTGGTGGGCACCGATCCCACCTGGGTCGGCCGCGTCCGCCGGTCGATGGACGATCCGCATGCCCTGGAAATGTTCCTTTGCGGTGACAATCTCCGAAAAGGCGCGGCTTTGAACGTGGCGCAGATCGCCGAAACGATCGCCGCCGAATTCCCTCGGTGATGATCGAACCTGTTTTGTAGGATCTGTGAACGCCCTATGAGCGATTTGCTGGTCTGAACCCCTTGAGCTGGGACGTTGTCGTATCCGACGATGATCTCCCGGCCTTCTGCAACCGCACCTCGGCCGGGCTGCGTCTATGCGGTCACTTCTTGCGTGACCAGACGCTATTACGGGGCATTTGGGGAAGAGCAGGTATGTATGAGGGCATGTCGCACAGCGTCGAACGTGGCGCCGTACGCGTACAACCCTGACGGGGGGAAGCGTGTCCAACAGGCGTGGCAGAGGTTCTCGACATCACAGTGGTGGGCCCGTTGCGAGGCGCGTCGGTGCGTCCGCTCCGGCGGCCCCGTGCGCCCGGCGGCATGCCGGTGATCGCACCCATGCCCGCCGCGCGCCCGGCCCGGCTGCCCTCGCAGCGCGGGAGTGCTGACGAGACCGTGGCAGCCGGCACCACGGTCGACCATCTCACCGAGACCTACCGAGCCCACTACCGCTCCCTGCTCGGCCTCGCGGCCCTGCTGCTGGACGACACCGCCTCCTGCGAGGACGTGGTGCAGGAGGCGTTCATCCGCGTGCACTCCGCGCGCAGCCGGGTCCGCGAACCGGAGAAGACCCTCGCGTACCTCCGCCAGACCGTGGTCAACCTCTCGCGCTCCGCGCTGCGCCGCCGCATCCTCGGGCTGAAGCTGCTCTCCAAGCCGATGCCGGACATGGCGAGCGCGGAGGAGGGCGCCTACGACCAGCTGGAGCGGGACGCGCTGATCAAGGCGATGAAGGGGTTGCAGCGACGGCAGCGCGAGGTGCTGGTGCTGCGCTACTTCGCGGACATGACGGAGGCCCAGGTCGCCGAGACGCTGGGCATCTCACTGGGCTCGGTGAAGGCGTACGGTTCCCGGGGTATCGCGGCGCTGCGCGTCGTGATGGAGGCCCAGGCATGAGCGGGTCCGGGCAGCGCGACGAGCACCGGCACGAGGATGACCCGACGGGAAACGGAATTGTGAGCCAGGGGCCGGAGAAGACTCCGCACACCGATCCTGACCGTCCGAGGGACGGGAGCCCGGCGACCGGACCGGGCGGGACCACTGAACCCGCGCCGCCCGCACGGGTGGACGCCGAGGCCGGCGAGGACCCCGACGAGCGGGACGCGCGGCCGGCGCGGGGCACGGCGGAACCGGACGGCGGCGCCGGTGCGGGCAGGGGCGCCGGAGCGCCGGCCGAGGACCTCCTCGGCACGCTGACCGACCTCTTCGCCGGCGCCCGGGGCGCGCCCACGTCCGACGAGCTGGACGAGGTGGCCCTGCGGCGGATGCTGCACGGCGCGGTGCGGGAACTCGCACCCTCCGAGGGGACCCTCGACCATCTCCACCGCGCCGTCCCCGCCCGCCGGGCCAGGCGACGGCAGGCCATCGTCGGGGCGGCGGCCGCCGCCCTGCTGATCGGCACCGCCGTCCCCGCCTTCGTCCACGTCGCGACCTCGGACGGCCCGTCCACCGCCCGCCCCGCCATCGCCGGACACGGCGAGCAGGTCCAGGGCGGCAACGGGGACGAGGCCGGCCCCGAGGAGACCGGCCCACGGGCCGCGCAGCCCACCGAACGCGAGAGGCGGGGCGGTGCGGGCGAGGCCGACCCGGGCCCCAGCCCGTCGGAGGGCCGCGTCAACGACCCCGACGCGGCGGCGACGGGCCAGGCGTCCGACTCCCCGAGCGCGGACTTCGCGGCCCTGCCGGTCTGCGACCCGAGCCAGCTCGGCGTCGCCTCCGCCGGCACCGACGCACCCGGAGCCGACGGCACGGTCTACGGCAGCTTCCGGATCGCCAACGTGTCCGCGAAGGACTGCACGGTCAGCAGCAACGGCACGGTGGGCGTCACCGCCATCGGCGCGGCGGACCCGCTCAAGATCGGCGTGGTCCAGCACGCCGCGGGCGACGCGGCCCCCGGACTGCCCGACCCCTCGGAGGAGCCGGGCACGGTGCTGTTGAAGCCGGCCATGGCCTACGAAGTGCGGTTCGCCTGGGTGCCGGCCGACACCTGTCCGGCCGTGGGCCCCTCACCCAGCCCGACCCCGTCGGCGGACGGGGCAGGAGGATCGGTCGGCGAGGGGGGCGCCGATCAGCCCTCCGGCGTCGACACGCAGGCACTGCACGAGGACGGCAGAGGCGCGGCGGAGGGCAGCGTCGCCGTGACGCACACCCCGGAGACGGGCGCGCCCACCGCCGAGACGAAGATCCCCAACGCCTGCTCGGGCACGGTCTACCGCACGGGCGTCCTCGCCACGTCGTAGCCGGGGGAGGACGGGTCCTCCGGCGAGGACGGGCCGCCCGCCCCGCCCTCCGGGGCGCCCGCACGGCCCTCCGGACCCTCCGAGCCTCCCCCCGCCCCTTCCGGGGCCGCGGCGGAGGCGTCCGGGACGAGGCCGAGGGCGACGTCGCGCACGGCCTCGGCCTCCCGGCGTACCAGCCGGAACCACATGAAGAGCACGAAGCCGGCGAAGACGAACCACTCGCCGGTGTACCCCAGGTTCTGGAACGCCTTCAGATCGAGGCCGCTGCCCTGCGGGGCGGCAGCGGGCACGGGCTTCATCGCCCCGCCCGTACCGCCCGCCCCGGTCCCGGGAAGTGTCACCCAGGCGTCGTACACGTCGTACGGGACGAGGTTCACCAGGGTGGCGGCGCTGATCATGCCGACCTGGCCCTCGGGAAGCCCGCCCCGGACGTCGACGCCGTCGCTGTTGGTGTTCTCGGACGCCTGGAGGTCGCCGGTCACCGTGACCTCGCCCGCCGGCGCGGCCGGCACCCGGGCGTCACTCGCGGAACCGGGCAGCCAGCCCCGTACCACCGGCAGGGCCTTGCCGGTGTCCGTACGCAGCAGATTCAGGACGTAGAAGCCCTGACGGTCCTCCAGCTCGCGGCCGGGCACCAGGAACTGGTCGGCGTACGTGCCGGTGGCGACGGCCGGGCGGCCCGACGTCACCTTGTCGACGGGCAGCAGCTCGTCCAGGGGTTTCGCGGCCCGCGTGCTGGGATCGGGCTGCTTCTCCGCCTGTTCGTGCGACTGCACACGGTCCTCGAAGCGGCCGAGCTGCCAGGTGCCCATGAAGACGCAGAACGGGATGGCCAGCACGACGAAGAGGTTGATCCCCCACCATCGCGGGGTCAGCAGGAACCGGTACACCCCTCAAAGGTACGGTCCCCGCCCCGGACTCCCGGAGCGGGGTCCGCCGCGGGGCCGCCGGCGGCCGGGGCGGGGCCGCCGGCGACCAGGCCGGGGCGGGGCCGGGGCCGGGGCCCTATTCGGCCCGCACGCCCGCCTCCGGCCCCGGGGAGCCGGCCACCGCGCCTCCCCCCAGGTGCTTCAGGGCGAACTCCAGCTCCAGCCGCACCTGCTTGATCCGCTCCTCCACCACGAGCGAGCCGTGCCCGGCGTCGTAGCGGTACACCTCGTGGACCGCGCCGCGCGCCGCCAGCCGGTCCACGTAGTTCTCCACCTGACGGATGGGACAGCGTGGATCGTTGACGCCCGCCGAGATGTAGAGGGGAACGCGCACCGCGTCGACGTACGTCAGCGGGGACGAGGCTTCGAAACGCTCGGGGACCTCCTCCGGCGTGCCGCCCAGCAGGGTGCGGTCCATCGCCTTCAGGGCCTCCATCTCGTCGTGGTACGCCGTGACGTAGTCCGCGACCGGTACGGCGGCCAGCCCCAGGGCCCAGGAGTCCGGCTGGGTGCCCAGCCCGAGCAGGGTCAGATAACCGCCCCAGGAACCGCCCGCCAGGACCAGGCGCTCCGGGTCCGCGAGCCCGGAGGCCACCGCCCAGTCCCGTACGGCCGCGATGTCCTCCAGCTCGATCAGCCCGACCCGGTGCTTCAGCGCGTCCGTCCAGGCCCGGCCGTAGCCGGTGGAGCCCCGGTAGTTGACCCGGACGACCGCGAAGCCGTGGTCGACCCAGGCGGCGGGCCCGGAGGCGAAGGCGTCGCTGTCGTGCCAGGTCGGCCCGCCGTGGATCTCGAAGACCGTGGGGAAGGGGCCCTCACCGGTGGCGGGCTTCTGCACGAGGGCGTGGACACGGCCGCCCGGCCCGTCCACCCACGCGTCCTCGACCGGCACCGACGGCGGGGCCTTCGCCCCCGGCGGGTCCAGGACCACCGCGCCGCTCGTCGACCGCACCACGGGCGGCTGCGCGGCCGAGGACCACAGATACTCCACCGTGCCGTCCGGGCGGGCGGTCGCGCCCGACACCGTGCCGGCGGGGGTCGGCACCCGTACGGGCTCCGGCGCCCCCGGTTCGTACCGCCACAGCTCGCTGCGGGCCTCGAAGCTGTGCTCGATGAGCAGCGCGGACCCGTCCGGATACCACTCGGCCCCCACATCGCCCGGCAGGTCGACCGGCAGGGCCGTCTCCGTGCCCGCGACCGGGTCCCAGATCATCGGCTCCCAGCGGCCCCGGCGCTGATGCCCGACGAGGAGCCGGGTGTCCCCGGCCACCGGCGCGAAGCCCAGCACGGCGAGCCCCAGCTCCTTCGTGCCGCCCTCGGTGTCGTCCAGCTCGGCCACCGTGGAGCCGTCCGGGCGCACCACCCGCAGCGCGGAGTGCATGGCGTCGCCGTGCTCGGTGTGCTCCAGCGCGATCAGGGTCCCGTCGTGGGAGAGGTCCCCGACCCCCGCGGACTCCCGATGCCGGTAGATCTCGACGGGCTCGCCGCCCGGCGTGCGCACCAGGTGGATCGTCGTGCCGTCCTCGTCGGTCGAGCGGCCGATCACCGCCGAACCGTCCCGGCCGATGGCCAGACCTGCCGGGTAGGAGGGCGCGAGGCCCGGCGCGGCCGGCTCGTCCTCCCCGCCGCCGAACGGCTGGCGCATCCACACGCCGAACTCGTCGCCGTCGGTGTCGCTGAACCACCAGATCGCCGCGCCGTCCGGCGTCAGCACGCCGTCCGTCGTGCCGTTCGGCCGGTCCGTGACCTGGCGCTGCCGCCCGCTCGCCCGGTCCCAGGCGTACAGCTCGTAGGTCCCGGTGGCGTTCGAGACGAACAGCGCGTGGTCGGGGGCGTCCTCGGCCCAGTCGGGCAGGGAGACGCGAGGCGCACGGAACCGCATCTCCCAGTCGGGCACAGCTGCTGCATCAGTCGTCATCCCCCCATCCAACCCGATCCGGCGGCCGGCCCGTCACAGGATTCCGGGAACGCGAACGGGCGTACAGGGACGTGCGCGCAACAGGTTTCCTTTACCGTTCGGGAAGGTTTTCATCTGCCGGTCGGTATCCCGGGGGCAATGCGGAGGTCGTGGGAGGAGACGTTATTCGAACGTCATCCGCACCGTCATCCGCACCGTTATCCGCGCCGGAATGCCGGTGGATTCTGGCGAAGGAGAGGGATTCGGCGGGGAGGGGGCGGGAGTGGGGCGGAATTCGAGGGAATGGGTACGGAGAGTGTGATTCGGGAGTTCCGTCCCGCTGGGTGGCGTGAGCGACCGGGCCAAGAGCGGACGATCCGGGCATTTGCTGCCTCTGGCGTTGGCGCAGTGCTGCTCAGCGCTAACACCCAGCGGCTTTTCGTTCTTCCGTTCGAGAGAGATTCGGTGAACGGTGAACGGCGAACGGTGAACGGGGATCCGAGACTTCCGGCCACAGGACACGACAGTCCGCCTGGCCGGGCTGACCGAGGGCAGGGGCCGCCCGGAAAACCAACGCCGTGATTTTCGGGGTATTTCCCGCGCCGCTCTCGGGCGGGAGCCCAGTTCTTGCCGATCCGTACGCCGCGAAACGCTTGGGCAACGTGGCGGTGCGGATCGCCGCTGCCCACGCGGTCACCGGGCGCATGGTTCCCGGCCTGACCGGACAGGACCTGACCGGACCGGACCGGACCGGACCGGACCGGACGGGACCTGACAGGACAGGACCGGCTCGGGAAGACCTGATCAGGTCCGACACCAGAACGGACCAGGCCCGGTCGGGCCGACCGGGCTGGATCGGGCCGACCGGGCTGGATCGAGCCGCTGCTGCCGGGGGCAGTCGATAACCACTCGCACCCCTCCCGGCCGGTGGGTAGTTTTCCGGTCATGTACTCCCCGACTCCGGACGACTGGCAGGACGCCAACCGCGCGCGCTGGGACGAACGCGTGCCGATCCACGTGGCGAGCGACTTCTACGACCTGGAGGCGTTCCGGGCGGGCAAGGACGTGCTGCGAGCCTTCGAACTGGCCGAGGTCGGCGACGTCACCGGGAAGACCCTGCTGCACCTCCAGTGCCATTTCGGCCAGGACACCCTCTCCTGGGCGCGGCGCGGCGCCGCGCAGGTCGTGGGCCTCGACTTCTCCGAGCCCGCCGTCGAGACCGCCCGGAGCCTGGCGAGGTCGCTGGAACTGGGCCCGGACCGGGCGGCGTTCGTCGCGGCCGATGTGTACGACGCGCCGGCCGTCGTCCCCGACTCCGCGTACGACATCGTCTACACGGGCATCGGCGCGCTGAACTGGCTGCCCGACATCGATCGCTGGGCCGAGACCGCCGCCTCGCTGGTCGCCCCCGGTGGATTCCTCTACCTCGCGGAGTTCCACCCGCTGACCGACTCGATGGACGGCGAGACCGGTTCGGTGGTCACCGACGACTACTTCAGCCGGGACGCCTGGGTGGACGAGACACCGGGCACGTACGCCGACTTCGACGCCCCGACGGTGCACAACCGCAGCGTCGAGTGGCAGCACCCGCTGGGCCGGGTGGTGACGGCGATCGCCGCGGCCGGCCTGCGGATCGAATTCCTCCACGAGCACGATGCCTCGCTCTTCCAGCGGTTCGGCGCGCTGGAGCGCCACGCGGACGGCCATTACCGCTTCCCGGAGGGCCGGCCGAGGATTCCGCTGATGTACTCGATCAGGGCGTCGCGCCCGGCGGAGCGCCAGGGATAGCCGTCGCCGCGGGCGGACGGGACATCAGGGCGCGTCTGCGGGGCCCGCGTCCGCAGACGAACGGGGTACCAGGTGGATCGACGGCCCGGGGCGAGGGCGGGCCGAGGCGAGGGGCGGTCCGGGGCGAAGGGCGGGCCGACGGAGCATCAGGCATAACCGCAGGCCGGGGGCGCACCGCGGGGCTTCTCCGGCCGATTGTCAGTGGTGGGGGACACACTCGTATCCATGACCGACATGACAGGTGGAACGGCGGGCGGAGCCCTGCCCGGGACGACTTCCAGCACCACGCCGGGTCCGGCGACGGCCGCGCTGCGCCGGGCGGTGGAGACGTACTGGACGGCGGCCGAGGCGCGCGACTGGAGCGCGTTCGGGGCGACCCTCGCCGAGGACGTGGTGTACGAACTGCCGCAGAGCCGGGAGCGGATTCGTGGCAAGGAGCGGTATCTCCGGTTCAACCAGGAGTATCCGGGGGACTGGCACGTCCGGGTCGAGCGGATCGTCGCCGACGCGGAAGGGCGGCAGGCAGCCGCCCGGACCGGGTTCACGGTCACGGCCGAACAAGAGGGCGAGCCCCCGTCGGAAATGGACGCCATCCACTTCTTCACGTTCGATGAGAAGGGCCTGATCACCGGGGTGACGGACTTCTGGCCCGAGTCGTGCGAGCCCCCCGCCGGCCGCGAGCACCTGGTCGAGCGCTACTGAACGACGACGGCTCCCCGGCCGGCAGCAGCGGCATGGACGCCGACGACAGCAGCCCGGTCGGCAGCAGCGGCACAGACGCCGACGGCGGCCCACCGGTCGCCCGGTGGACCGCCGCTGTGGTTCCGGCCCCCTACACCGCTGAGCGGAAGGCGGGCAGGTAGCCGCCCGACTGTCCTGCGGCCTTCGGGTGGTACGAGTTGCGGATCGGGAAGGTGACGCTGTGGAGCCAGGCGTCCCCGGAGCACAGTTCGTGCCCGGTGAATTCGTCCACCACGCTGGAGAAGGCGAACCCGGCGTCGGCGGACCGTTTGGCCAGGACGCCGTTCAGCACGTCCGACGCGTTGTTGATGGCGGCCCGCTCGGTCTCGGTGAGTCCGGCGATGCAGCGGCCGGGCAGCTGGTAGAAGCGGGGGTATCCGAGGACCACGACCTGGGCCTGCGGGGCGCGGGCACGGATGTTGTCGTAGAGCGAATCGAGCCTCCCGGGCAGGGAGTTGTTCATCTGCGCGATGGCGTTGTCCACGCTCCTGACGCAGGTGGCCTCGCTCGACAGCACGCAGTCCTGCATGACATCGGCGAATCCGACGTCATTGCCTCCGGCCGTGACGCTGACCAGCGAGGTCGACGCGCGGAGCGCACCGAGCTGACCGCTCGACACGGACGAGGTGGTGGCGCCCGAGCAGGCGACGAAGTCGAATGAGGCGGGGGAGTTCGCCGCCTGCCACAGATACGGGTAGGCGTTGGTGCTGCGTCGGCAGTCACCGCTGTCGGGGAGGTAACTCCCTGCGCCGACACCGGAGGAGTAGGAGTCGCCGAGCGCGACATAGCCGCCCGCGGCGGCCGAGTCGGCCGCCGAGGCCGGCCCGGCGACGCCGAGAACCGCCACGGCGGCGAGCGCGAGAGTGGATACGGATGCCCAGATCCTTCGTACTGACATGTCTGCCAGCCCTTCGAGGCGTGGGGGGATGGGGGGACCGGACGCAGAGCGAGCTGTGGGGGACGGTCGGGAACGGTCGGGAACGGGAGGATCGATGCAGTTTCTAGCAGCTCGCGGTACCCGTCGGTAATGCCTCAGCGAGAAGTCGTCTGATATGCCCGAATGATCGTTCGGGCACTCATGCTCCGCGCGTAGATAAACCTCTAACTCGCGCCCCGGGCAGCCCCGTTCGGGGACTCTTGACGTAACCGAGGAGGCCCAAAACGGCGGCATTTTCCGGAGCACGCGGAAGCTGTCCGCCCTTCGCCGTGCCGGCAGGTTCATCCGATCGGCCCAACTCCGTTAGTACGAAAGGAGAGACGGCCCCACCCATGACCAGGCCCCTCTCCAACCCCCTTCTCCAACCCCCTTCTCCTCCGGGCACCGGTCGACTTCTCCCGGCACCCGGCACCCGGCACCCGGCACCCGGCACCTGGCACCCGGCACCCGGCACCCGGCACCCGGCACCCGGCACCCGGCACCCGGCGCCGGGCACCGGGCGTCGCGGGTCATACGGGTCCGCCTCGGTGGTACGGGAATCGCTCGGCCACCCGTACCGGGCGGCTGAGCGTTTTCGGGCGCGGCGCCATGGGACCGGGAAAACCCGCAGGCTGCCGAACCTCTGGTTCGATACGATGACGGCGGCCTGCGGCCCCGTACCGTCACCGTCGTGACGCTCCTGCGATCGGAGTGATCGCACCGGCTGCGGCCTTCCGACCCGGGCCCGCCGTGGCAGTGGCACCGGTGCCGTATCGCGTACGAAATGGAGCATCCAAGGATGGCTCGACACCTGGTAACCAGCGCGCTTCCCTACATCAACGGGATCAAGCACCTGGGCAACATGGTCGGGTCGATGCTTCCGGCGGATGTGTACTCCCGGTACCTCCGCCAGCGTGGTCACGACGTCCTGTACATCTGCGCGACCGACGAGCACGGGACGCCCGCCGAGCTGGCGGCGAAGGCGGCCGGGGTGTCGGTGGCGGAGTTCTGCGCACAGGCCCACGACGACCAGAAGACCGTGTACGAGGGTTTCCAACTGGCCTTCGACCACTTCGGGCGCAGTTCCTCGCGGCAGAACGTCGAGATCACGCAACACTTCGCGCGGAGGCTGTGGGAGAACGGCTTCATCGAGGAGCGGGCGATCCGCCAGGTGTACTCGCCGGTCGACGGCCGTTTCCTCCCCGACCGGTACGTCGAGGGGACCTGCCCGCACTGCGGTTACGACAAGGCGCGCGGCGACCAGTGCGAGAACTGCACGCGCGTCCTGGACCCGACCGACCTGCTGGACCCGCGCTCGGCGATCAGCGGCTCCACGGAGCTGGAGGTCCGCGAGACGAAGCACCTGTTCCTGCTCCAGTCGAAGCTCCAGCACGAGGTCGAGGCGTGGGTGGCCCGGCACGAGGCCGGCTGGCCGCACCTGTCGTCCTCCATCGCCCGCAAGTGGCTGACCGAGGGCCTGCACGACCGGGCGATCACCCGTGACCTGGACTGGGGCGTGCCGGTCCCGGCGGACACCTGGCCTGAACTCGCTGCCGAGGGCAAGGTCTTCTACGTCTGGTTCGACGCCCCGATCGAGTACATCGGCGCGACGAAGGAGTGGGCGGACGCCGCCCCGGCCGACGAGAAGCGTGACTGGAAGTCGTGGTGGTACGAGGCCGATGACACGGTCCGTTACACGCAGTTCATGGCGAAGGACAACGTCCCGTTCCACACGGTGATGTTCCCGGCCACCGAGCTGGGCGTGCGCGAGCCGTGGAAGAAGGTCGACGTCGTCAAGGGCTTCAACTGGCTGACGTACTACGGCGGCAAGTTCTCCACCTCCCAGAAGCGCGGCATCTTCACCGACGCCGCCCTGGAGACGCTCCCGGCCGACTACTGGCGCTACTTCCTGATCGCCAACGCCCCCGAGTCCGACGACTCCTCCTTCACCTGGGAGCACTTCGCGGCCACGGTCAACAAGGACCTGGCCGACACCCTCGGCAACTTCGTCAACCGCGTGCTCTCCTTCTCCCGCAAGCGCTTCGGCGACGAGGTCCCCGCGGGCAGCGCGGCCGGTGAGGCGGAGACGCGACTGGGCGAGGAGATCGCCCGCCTCCTGGCCGAGTACGAGGAGCACATGGACGCCCTCCAGTACCGCAAGGCCGGGGCGGCGCTCAGGGCTCTGTGGTCGGCGGGCAACTCCTACCTGGAGGAGAAGGCCCCCTGGCTGGAGATCAAGACCGACCCGGACGGCGCGGCCCTGACCCTGCGCACGGCGATGAACCTCATCCACCTGTACGCGATCGTCTCCGAACCCTTCATCCCGGCCTCGGCGGCCGCCATGCGGGGCGCCTTCGCCCTGACCGCCGACACCGCGACCTGGGTGACGGCCGAAGAGGCGAAGTCCCTGGCCTCGGTCCCGGCCGGCACCCCGTTCACGGTCCCGCCGGTGCTCTTCGCGAAGATCACGGGGGAGGACCTGGAGTCCTACCGCGAGCGCTGCGGGGGCGCGGGGTCTTGAGGCGGGGCCAGATCACAGCAGGCTGAGAGCCTCGGAGGGCTGTCAGCTGTCGAGGAGTTGCCGGAGCCCGTCCTCGCGCAGGCGCTGGTCCGGGTCGGCGGCGTCCGCGTCGAAGCGCACGCCTTCCCCGACCAGGACGGACAGGGGGCTGTCCGTCCGCGAGGGATCGGGCCATCGGAAGCCGGAGCTGACCTTCCCCGCGGCCGTGAGGACGCGCCAGGGGTTGGGGCATCGACCGCAGGTACTGAGGTGCTGGCCTATGGGGACGGCATGGCTCCCGACCACCGCCGCCAGGTCGCCGTAGGTGGTCCACCGCCCGGCCGGGACACCGCTCAGCAGAGTGTGCAGCCCGGTCCAGTCCTTGCGAGTGCCGCTGAGCTGCCTGGCCAGACCGGTCAGGTCGGACCCTGCCAGCGTGGCCCATTCCCCAGGGTCGACGCCGTCGGGCACGTGGGTGGTGTCCACGTCCCACCACGTCGTTCCCTGTACGACGTCCAGGCTCCGACCGGTCACGCTCGTGAAGATGTGCTTGGCCAGCCCGGTAGGGGAGTAGGAATCTCCGTCCGCGTTCCAGACCAGTGGCTTCTCGGTGTCATTGGTCCAGGTGACAGCCCCCCGGTCGGCGTCCTGCGCCACCCAGGACCGGATCTCGGCGCGGATCGCTTCCGTCACGCCGTGGCGTGGTGTCATCAGCAGTCTGGCCCCGTCAGGCAGCAGGCCCGCACCGACGAGCACGTGGACGGCGTTCCGCGAACGTGACCGTTCCTGCAGCTTCTTGGCCGCTGCCTCGCCTTCGACCCGGGCCGGGGTGAGCGTGAACTCCTCGGCCTCCGGGGTCGGATAGACCTTGGTGAACCCGGCGACGAGGTGTCCTTCCACCCGCCACAGACCGACCTGGACGAGGTCGATGTCGATGCCCATCTCCGACAGCCAGACCACGGAGTGGGTGACCTGCTTGGGGAAGTCGGCGGCGATGATCACCTGCCGGGGTCGCTGGAGCAACGCTGGGCTCCACTCGCCGTCCACGTGGTCGAGCAGCCGCTGCCTGCACACGCCGATGTCGAGGGCCTGCCCCCTGCGCGACAGGAAGTCACGGTGCGCCTGGGCGAGGGTGCCGAGATCGAAGCGGGACACCAGGGCGGCGTAGGTGATCGCCTGGAGGTGCACGTCCCGGTCGGCCGTCCCCCGCTTCAGCTCGACTACGACGAGGCGCCCGGTCGCATCCAACCCGAGCACGTCCAGCCGGTCGCGGGCCGGAACCCCGTCGGTGTCGGCCCACCGGTCGTACTCCGCGGTGATCACGAGCACCGACTCCCCGAGCACCTGGGGATGGGCGATCACCCACTCCTGGAGATGCTGCCGCTCCAGCAGGCCCTCGGCGGCAAGCCCTGTGCGCGATATCGGCGTGGCCGTCCGCCCGTCGACAGTGAACAGATGATCCACGGTGCCCCCCTCGTGCGCCCGGCGCGGTGCGTCGGACGCCCAGAGCGTACGTGGGCGGGCCCCGCTACGAGGGCCATCTCGCCGAATAATCGAAACGCCGACCGCTTCGGGAGCCAACGGGAAGCCGGATCAGAGATCGGCTCCCAAACGGCTCCCAAGACGGCCCCAGGAACGAGTCAGGTGCGCCCTCGGGTCTGTGCGCCTCTCGCCTGCCGCGATGGTCCGCAGGCGTGTGTGAGGGTCCGCCCTGTGCGTGGGCGTTGTCACTCAGTTAGACACTCACCGTTATTGGCTAGCAGTACCGTGCGCCTGAGCTCTCGCGACCATCTCTTCCCTGGCCGGAGACAGAGCGCAGAGGGCTGCCCAGCCTGCCTCAGTGAGCGTCCATGGATCACCGCGCTGTACGTATGGCTTGAGAAGCCCGGCCTTGACCATCCGGTTCCGTTGCCAGGCGGTTCGGTTCTCCCACTTGACTTCCCCGTTCGAGGGTTGCGGCAGGTGGTCGGTCTCGGTGAGTTGCGACCCGTACCGCTCGTGGATCCTCCGCAGCACGGCCTGCTTGGAACCTCCACCGCCCATCTCGCCAAGCGTTGCGAGAAGCCAACGGCCAAGTACCTCGTGGGGTGTCAGCTGCATGCCGGCATCGTAGATCCCCGCTCCGGCCCGTGTTGGATCTTCGCTGAGAAAGTGGTTCGTCTCGCGGGCAGTTGACGCGCTGAGTCCGTCGAAAGACTCCATGTTGCCTGACGTCCGTCCCTGGGCCGTAAACCCGTCTCGTCGTGGAGCCGCGGGCGTGGTTCTCGACTCATGCTCCACGGGCCTATCCACTGCGGGCGCGCGTCGGCTGCGGTGGCGCCGAGCGGGCCGAAAGCAGGAGCGCGGGCGTGGCCAGAGCCGGGAAGCGCGCCTGGCGGAGCGGAGCGCAGCCGAGTGCCTCGACCAGGCGAGCGGCAAGACCAAGACGGCGGCCAAGACCAAGCTGAAAGAGGTTGCTACGGGATTTCGAGGGCGGCCTTGCCATCGGCCCACGGGCTGCACGGCCAGGGACCCGGTGACGCATTGGGCTCGCGTTCGGGCTCTCGGGCCGCGACAAGTCGACCGTCGAGACCAACACGGTCCTCCGCAACACCCAGGTGGCCCCCGCCTTGGGCCCGGAAGCTTGCGGGACCTCAGTGCTGATGACGTCGACAGGTGGCTTGCTGACAAGTCCGCGGTGCTCAGCACGCGATCGCGGAAGCCATCCGCTCGTGTCTCAACCGCGCGGTCAAGCGGGCCATGGCCCGATACAAGGTGAAACGCAACGTTGTAGAGCTGTGCTCGTTCCTGCTGGTCGTCGCGGCCGTCCAAGTCCCTCACGCTCAAACAGGCCGACGCCACACTTGTGGCCGCCGAGGACTCGCCGCTCTACGCGTACATCGGGGTCTTGCTTCGCACAGGCTGCCGTACTGAGGAGATGCGTCCGCTGCGCTGGGATCGTGGGGGCCTTGACGGAGATCTGACCGCCGTGCCGGAGATATCGCCGCATATCGCCGTGTGGCGCTCGGTCCGCAGCTCCGGCGACACCAAGACCAGGAAATCACGCCGTACGCTCGTGCTGCCGGGTCGGGCCGTCGACGCACTTAAGATCCAGCGTGAGCGTCAGGGCTGGCAGCGTCTCGCGGCCGGTGATCAGTGGCAGGAATGCGGGCTCGTCTTCACGTCGGCGGTCGGTACTGAGCTGGACGCAGCGAACGTCAGGCGAGAGTTCCGCGAGGTTTTTGCCAGGTCGCGCAGATGCCCGGAGCCGGCCTCACGCCGAACGAGTGGACCACCCGGGAGATCCGGACGTCATTCACCGCGACCTTGTCGGGCCGGGGCATCCCGCTCGAAGAGATCTCCCGGCTGGTCGGCCACTCCAGTACGGCCGTCACGCAAATAGACACGCACAAAGCCAGAGGGTCCAGTGCAACTTGCACACTGGACCCTCTGACCTGCGATTTTAGCTGTCGGGGTGGCGGGATTTGAACCCACGACCTCTTCGTCCCGAATGAGGTTGGATCATGATCCACATCTGTGCCGTCTGTAAATGTGCAGGTCAAGGCGTTGTTCTCGGGCGGTGCGGCGGGGATTCGGTGGGCCTCAGGAGTAAGATCATCTCCCAGGATTCTCCCAGCAGAGGGCTGCCCGTCCATAGAGCGTCTCGGCGCCTAGCCTGCGAATTGCATTGCGGAAGCAAGTTTGCAAGGTTCTGCAGGCGACACGGTATCTGTGAGGATGGAGCGATTAAGACCTTGGCCTTGCGCCACGGTGCGGTGGGGTCCGACAGGGTATCGAGGATCAGCTCGCACCAGGTGACGGCAGCGTTGACCGTGAGTCGGGCGTGGCGCACGCCAAGCCCAGACGGTGCGCTCGCCTGCCCGCGACCGCTGCCGAAACCTTGGTTGCGTAGTTCGGCGACCCCGACGGCGATGTTCACCGAGCTCGAAAGGATCTTCTTAACGGCCTTGCTGCCGTCTGGTCCGTCAGGCGCCGAGCCGGCATCAAGCTTCAACGCCTTCTGGACAGTGTTGATCAGAGCGGGAAGTGCGGCGCTTTTGTCGACCTCGATGCTGAGTTCGTTGAGAGCCGTCTTCGCGGTCGCCTCGATGAGCTGCTTGGCTGCGCCAATGGCACCGTGGGGGATCTGTGGTGAGGTCTCTGCGGATGCGCGCCAGCTCGATCGTGATGCATGAGGCGTCGCTCAGAAGCCATCCGCTTATCGCTCACAGGGCAGGTTTGGTCGAACAGGGCTCCTGATCGGGTGATCGCGTGAGAGTCGGCGCATGACACAAGTGAGCTTGCTCCGCAAAGCCCCACGGCTCGTAGAACCCATGAGCCTTTCCTCACCGGCGGCCAGGGTCGGCCATGGTCGTGTACGTTCGTCGCCCGAAGCAACCATCACGTCGATGGCTACGGCAAAGCTTCGAGAACAGCGTTGGCACTTTCTGTGAACTCCCTCTTACTGGTCTCCACCTTGTCAACGGCCTCCTGGAATTCGGTCATATTTATTCGCCCTACCGCAAGGTCGGTAAGGGCAGTCCTCAAATAGGCTGCATCAGTCCATAGCTCGTCAGCCCATGCGGTTACAGAGCTAGGGCCGAGCAATCTCACTCGTGTCCCAGCTCTGTAGAGACCGTGCACTGCGACATCGAGCTCCTCCAGAGCTCGCTCAGCTGCGTCCATGGCATAGGGTGATTGATAATTATCGATTATGCATTCCCTTTCAATGAGATCGAAAATCACTCGGTCTAATGGCTCGGCAGAATCCATGAATGCGCCGTAGACATCTCGACGCTCGTCACGCAATTTCTGTCGGTGGTCTACTCGGCCCTGGTCACGCGCTTGGCTTCGCGTGGCTACGTACGTCACACCAGCCGTGCCCAATGTTCCAATGACTGCAACGCTGGCCCCGAGCACAGCTGCTAACCCTTGATCCATGCCGAACATGCTCGCGCACGCGACCGGTTGAGCGCAGGCACCTAAGCAAATCGGCGGAGGAGTTGACCCGTGCCACTGCCTGAGACCGGCATCCTGTGGACGCCACTGCAGTTCGCCGCTGAGCACCGCGCGAAATGAGGCTCGATGACACGTGGTGCTACGTCGACCGCGACCGCCTCGCCGCCACGCTGGGACGGCCGCCGACGCGGGCGGAGCCGCTAGCCCCAAGCTCCACGCGCACCGAGACCTGACTGTATATTCCGCTCGCCGCAGACATCGGGAGCACCTCGGCCGCACTGCTGTTCTCCGAGCCGCCCACCCTCACTGCGGCCGACGACCACGCCCAGCAGCACCTCCGAGGTCGACGGCATCACGAACACCTCGATCGAGGCCGTCGAGGTCGACGTAGCCCTTGGCGGCGTGTTCCTGCGCGTCATGTGGGATCGCGAACTCGGCGACCGGTCGCTGCTCACTGTCTTACATGCCGATCGATCCACACCGAGACCGGCGCCACCCCCTCCAGTGACCCGCTACAGGTCGCACCCCTCCCCTCTGTATGCCCTGCCTCGTACCCCAACTCCTCTACAGCAAAGTCCTGTTTTGCGCTGTTGGTAGACCGGCCGCGCTGCTCTGCGCGATCCTTGTCCTGTTCGGCTCGTTAACTTCTCTGGTGGCTACTACGACGCCAACTCCTCGTGCATCATGGCTTTTTATGGATGAGGGAACAGTCGCGTTGATAGCGGCAGGTTGTGGACTTCTCGGCTCGATACTGGGAGCTGCTTTCACGGCATGGGCTACCAAGGCCGGAGCGGACAAGAGTGCCGATGCTGTGCGCGGACAGGCATACGACCAGGCCGCAAACGAGCATGCTCACTGGCTACGGCAGCAACGTCTTTCCGCCTGCGAGGGATTCCTCGACGCCTGGGACGAGTGCACCCGCAGGCGCAAGGAGTTGGCCCGTCCAGAGGACGGTCAGCATAAGCCCCATCGCGCAGAATTACGCCAAGCGGCCACTCGCATGCTGGAACGCGCGCGGCGCATATCGATTCTTGGCCCTGACGAAGTCGCTCAATCTGCTCAGTCGATCTCTGACGCAACCATGGAAAACATCGAAAAGGAGGATAGGTTTGGCCGATACATCGTGGCGGCCGTCGCGCGCTTACGGGAGCAGGAAAGCCATGTCCGCGAACTCTCGCCTGACCTAAAATTTGAGCAGCTCAAACAAGTACTCACCCATGCTGGCGACTTAGAGAAGCTGCAGGAGCTCTATTCCATAGAGGAGTTGGAGCGGATCGTGGAAAATGCGGATCGCTCCATGGCAGAGGGGGAAGAGTGGCTTCGCAGGATGACCATCTTCGGGGAGCTAGGGGGCGAAATAAACAACGAAGGCGCACGCTTCGTAGAGGATTTCAGGCATAACATTCAGGTGACCGAAGAGAATCGGGCGGTCTTCGTTCTCACGGTGCGGAACTCAATCGCAAATCCGCCGATGCGTAACCCCTGATCAGCCTGGCTCTGCCGGGGAGCTGAGCGTATGCCCGTCTCCCTCAACCAGTCGAAGATTTCGCCGACGTCACCTGCGGTCTGTATACAGTCACCGACGACCATCTCCTGCAGCTCATCGCGCGGCAACTCGCCGATGGGAACGCCCGCGTGGGCCGGCGCAGCGCAAGCTCGCCTCGATCCAGCCCCCCCCACGGCGTGCGGCACAGGTGTCTGGACCCACCTGGTCAGGAGAGGTGTTGCTACGTACTTGTCGCTCAGATCACGGACCAGCACCGGCGGGTTGGACCAAGAGATTCTGCCCTCCCGATCGAGAGCGAAGCCGTCTCGTTCCAGTCGCACCCTGATGTCGTCCGACCACTTCGGTGTGCTCTGATCGCCCGGGTCGCGGTACGCGCGAATGAAGTCCTCGAAGACCAGAAGCGCACGCCGCACCTGGCTCGAGTCTGACCAGTCGACACCTTCCGCGTAGAGCATGAACTCGGTTCGACGCTGACCCGAGTCTGGTACTTCAGCTCGTCTGGAGGGGTGGGAGCGAACCCATGGTCCTCCCACAGCTCGGCCACGATGCGGATGGTCAGGTCCGTGGCGAGAGAGTGAAATGTGTTGCGGGTCGCGGGGCTCACGAGATCCCGCCGTGCGGTGACGGTCATAGTCTGAAGATAGGAGCATGCGCTGGCGTTCGTCTCGGTCTTTTCGCAGCGAACCACTGTCGCTGATGAACGTCGCCCCCTCTGCTGTTATCGGGCCTACGGCCCTCTGTGGAGTACGAGCCTGAACGCAGCGACCCGCTTGGCCATCCCCTGCTTCCAAGGCGTCGGATCTTCCTCGGCGATCTCCCGCCACAGCGCCGCAGATGCGGAACCGAATGCCGCCAGCGCCTCCGGATCGGTGTTCCGCCACGACGGGAAGCGGCCTGCGAACACGATCGCGTCCTCCGCCGGGTGGCCGGCGTCCATCAGCCTCAGTGCCAAGGCGCCTGGATCGATCCACGCCGCACCGCGCGTTGGCCACGCCCAGTCGATGAGGCGAGCATGCCCGTCGGCGATCAGGACGTTGTGCGGTGCGAAATCGGTGTGCAGCAGGGTGTTGCCGCTGAAGTGCTGGAGCGTTCCAGGCGGAGCGTAGTCCGCCCAGCGGTCCATCGCGTCCTTGATCTCGACGTCGGCCGGTGCGGTGATCCGTTGCAGTTCGGTGAGCGCGGCTTCTACGAGCACCAAGTCGGCGGAGCCGGAGCTGTAGTCGGCGTGGCGACCGCTGAGGACCTCGTATCCGAGAAGGCTCCATCCACCGACTTCCAGGTGCCAGTACAGGCGGGGACAGGAGGTGGGCAGGTGGGGGGCGATCTCCGCCTCGCGGCGCTGTGCTGCGACCTGCGCATGATCACTCGCGATGCCCTTCACGAAAACGCTGCCGCTCTCGGTCTCCAGGACGGAGGCAACGCCGGAGTTCATGCCGCCAGTCATGGTCACCGCCTGGTGCACGGGGCCGGTCTTGTCAGTGACAGCCTGGCGGACGTCGGCTGGGAGCTGATCGAAGGGAGTGCGAGACATGGACACGCGCGGTTCCTCATGGGGCTCGGAGACAAGGGAGTGCCGCCCCGGCCAGGGTACGACCGGGGCGGCACTCATGGGGCGCGTACGCGAGCGGTGCGGCGCCCGCCTGCGGTGTATCTAGTACGGCTGGTCGTCGCCGGCCGAGCAGCTGCACTCGGCGCCCTCGGCGGCCTCGTCCAGGTCGGTGATGATTTGGACCTCGTCATCGCGGATGGCCCCGGCCGGCAGTGGCACGGGCAGGGCGCCGGTTGCACCATGGGTGGGGCGCCGTCCGATGGTGAGCAGCATCGGTTCGCGCGGCGGGGTGAGGGTTGTGGTGGGTGGAGTCATGATCCGTAGCCTCCGTGTTGGCAGTAGAGCTCTCGTTGGTCCCCCGCATCCTGGTAGAGCTTGGCCAGCGGTCGGCAGGTACGGCAGGTGCCGACCTTCGTGCAGCCGGAGCATCCACCGGTGCGGAGCTGCAGGGACTCGGCGATAGCGCCGAGCCGGGTGAGGGCGGCGACGCCCTCGGTCACGAGGTTCACGCTCGGGTCGCGGCCGACCTTGCAGACGGACGCGATGCCGTGCGGGTTGACGTGGAAGAACGTCCGGCCTGCATTGCAGCCGGTGAAGACGCTCCTGGCCTTGATGTGGCCCTCGGCCTGCGTCGCCAACGGGTTCGCCTCGCCGTCGATCGTCGGCGACATGTTCGTGAAGACTTGGTGCGGGAAGCCGTAGCGCGAGCACAGAGCCACCATCGCGTCGAGTTCGTGAGCGTTGTCGTCCGACACGATCACGTTCAGCCGGACCGGCAGCCGGTCCTGGTGGGCCGCGTCCAGACCCTGGATGAACCGGCCGAACGCGCCGCGGTTGCGAGTGACCTTGTCGTACGTGTCCGCGGTCGCGCCGTAGACGCTGAGCGTGAGCCGGTAAGGGCGACGGCGTGCGAACAGCCCGCGGATCGGCGGCTTGCGCAGAGACGAACCGTTCGAGGAGACCTGCACCATCATCCCGAGCTGGTGGGCGTACTCGTAGGCCGCGCCGAACTCGCGGTCGATCAGTGCCTCGCCGCCCGTGATCTGCAGCCAGAGCACGCCCGCGTCGCGCATCGTCCGCAGGAGCTGCTGTTTGCCCGCCCAGTCCAGGCCCTCGAAGCGCTTCTCGCCGAGGTAGCAGAACTCGCAGTCGTAGTCGCAGCCGAGGTTGATTTCCCAGGACGCCTTCGCGTACCCGTACGGCGATCGCTCGCGCACAAGGACGAAATCGCCGACCGGTCCGTCAGGCAGCTCGGTGCCCCACGCCTGCCGCGCGGCATCAACAAGCCAAGCCGGCAGAGGGCCTCCGACGTGGCTCGCGGCGCGCAGCTCCTCGTAGCGAACCCCAGGAATGCGCACACCGACCGCTCGGCCTGGCTGAAGAAGGAGGTGCTGGGCGAGGAACGGGCTGGCCACGAGACGCGTGCTTGACGCGGCAGGCGCCGCCCGATCCGGTGTGCCGGTTACGGTCATCGGACCTCCAGAGGGCGGTCGTCGTGGTTTGGGACGGGAGGGCTGATCGACTGTGCGGCGTCGTCCGCGGTCTTGAAGCAGGACCAGATGACCTTCCCGAGCGGTGTACGGTCCCTCACTCCCCACTCGTCGGAAAGCGCGGCCACCAACGTCAGGCCCCTCCCGGAGATGTCTGTGGCGGTCGGCTCGCGTACGACGGGCTGCTGGCGACGGCTGTCGTGCACTTCCAGGCGTACGCAGTTGTCGTCGATGTCGAGCCGGACGAGGAAGCCGTGCCCGCGGGCGGTGCCGTGGAGAACGGCGTTCGTGGCGAGTTCGGAGAGGCACAGGCGGATGTCCTCGATGCGGCTCGTCAGGCCCCAGCCGTCCAGCGCTCTGGTGGCGAACTCCCGTGCTCTGCGTACGGACTGGCGGCGGGCCTCGAAGAACTGCTGAAGCGACTCGGGCATGGGGTGCCTCATGACTCCGTGCTCAGGAGGAGTGGCGCGGGGAAGCGGCGGTGGGCGGTCTGCTGACGAGGTACGTGGCCAGGCCCGATGCGGGGGCGGCGGGCCAGCAGCAGGCGGGCGCCGGCGGCCTCGATAAGGCGGGTGCGTTCGGCGGCGAGGTGCTTCGGCCCCAGGTGAGACAGGGCGGGGGCGATGACACCGTAGATGTCAGGAAGGGCCAGCGCGTCCAGCAGGCCGGTAAACGCGGTGGAGCTCGGTTCGGTCGTCGCGAGCCTGTCCTTGAAGACGCCGGAGAGCTGCAGCTCATGGATCCGGCAGTACTCCGTCAGTGACGCCCGTAACGCCGTTTGACGGGCTGCGGAGACTCCGGCCAGCCGCAGGAAGCCGTAGACGACGGGCCCGTTGACCGGGCGGTGCTCGGTAAGGAGTTCCATGCTGGTGACCGTCCAAGGGACTCGGCGAGAAGAGACCCCTTGAGCGTCGCCGTACCTCAATGCACAGGGAATCACCGGCTGTTCCACTTGCGCTCTACTTCCGCCCCACCGGCCGCACGCTTCTGCTTCCATGGCTGGTGGAAGGGAGCGACGCGTGGCGACCGTGCACCACTGGACCGGCCTGGAGGCCAGAGCCCTACGGCTCGCCCTCCGCCTGAGCGTGCGTGCTTTCGCCGAGCGCCTCGGTCTCGCCGTCGCGACCATCTCGAAGTGGGAAAAGCTCCGGTCCGCGACCGAGCCCCGCCCCGACACGCAGGCCATTCTCGACACCGCGCTCGGTCGCGCCGATGCCTCCGTGCACCTGCGCTTCGAAACGCTCCTGTCGGAGATGGCCGGCCCCGGGCAGGCGGCAGCCGGACGCCGGGTGACGGCTGCCGGGCCCAGAGCCTGGGAGTACGAGTCGTGGACCGACGACCTGGACCGTGCCGTCGTCGCCTTGTCCCGGCAGAACTTCACCTTCGCCGACAGCCTGCTGGGCCGATGGCTCAACCGTTTCACGGCCGCCGAACTCGATGACAAGGGCCTGTACCTCTACGCCCGATCCACCGCGTTACTCGGCGACCTCAAGCGCGATCAGGGCGCGGTGCTCGGACCACTGTCCGCACGCCACTCCTACGCGGGCGCGCGCTCGATCTTCACCCAGCTCGACATTCCCCGCCGTGTCGCCCAGCTCGATCTGTCCCTCGCGGTCGTCGCGGAGATGTCCGGTGACCTGGAGACGTCGGCCCGTACGTACGAGACGCTCGCCGTCGACGACCGGCTCTCTCGCCGTGACCGGGCCAGAGCGCGCCTGTGGGTGGGCACCGCACTCAGCAAGGACGGCAACCACGACTACGCGACCCGCGTGATGCAGGCCGCGACCCGTGAATTCGAAGACCTCACCGAACCCGACGACTGGTCGGTGGCCCATCAGAAGCTCGCCCTGGCCCGCCGGGGCGTCGGGGACCTCACCCAAGCCCTGCACTTCATCGACATCGCCCGAAGCAGCGGGAGCAGCGACTCACCGATGCAACGCGTACGACTGGACACCGCTCACGGCCACATCCTGCTGTCCGACGCGGCGACCCGCGATGATGGGTTACGCGTTCTCGGCCAGGCCGCTCGGACGGCGGCGCAGTACGGCCTCGTGCACCAACTGCGCAGTATCGAGAGCGTCAAGGCCAGCAGTGAGGGGCCGCCCGGGGCCCCGCCGACGGTGATCAGGGAGACGAACGCATGAGTGACAGCCAGCAGGTCATCACCGAAGACCAGTGGCACCAGGCCAAGGCGATCTGGGACTACCACCAGATGCACCACCAGCCCCACCCCGCGGACGTGGCGATCGGCCTGGGCAGCCACGACCTGGGGGTGGCCACGCGCGCCGCCGAGCTGTACCATGCGGGTCTCTTCCCCACGCTGGTCTTCACCGGCGGCAACAGCCCGACCACCGCCAAGGTCTTCCCCCGCGGCGAAGCGGTCCACTTCCGCGAGCACGCCATCGACCTCGACGTCCCCGCCTCAGCGATCCTGCTGGAGCCCCACGCCGCGAACACCGGGCAGAACATCACCCTCGCCCGCGAGGTCCTGGCCGACGCCGGCATCACCCCGGAGAAGGTGCTGCTGGTCTCCAAGCCCTACATGGAACGGCGGTCGTACGCCACCGCCCGCAAGCTGTGGCCCGAGGTCGAGATGGTGTGCGCCTCGGAAACCCTGGAGTTCGACGACTACCTGAAGTCCATCGGCGACGAGAAGCTCGTGGTGGACATGCTCGTCGGCGACCTCCAGCGGGTGATCGAGTATCCGAAGCTCGGGTTCGCCATCGAGCAGGAGGTCCCGGAGGACGTGCATGCTGCGTACGAATCCCTCATCCACACTGGCTTCACCAGCCGCCTCATCGCCTCCTGAACTCTCCTCCCCGGGCAGCCTGTGCGCCATCCACCAGCCCAACTTCATGCCCCGGCTATCCACGCTGGCCAAGCTGTTCGCGGCGGACCACTGGATCGTCCTGGACGACGTGCAGCTCGCCCGCCGCGACTACCAGCATCGCGCCCGCATCGCCACACTCGACGGCCTTGGCCCGAACCGGTGGCTGACCATCCCCACTCACCGCCCCTCCGGGCGCGCCACCCTTATCAGAGACACCCTGATCGCCGACCCTGCCGCGGCCCGACGCAGATCCTCATCGATCCTGCGCCAGCAGTACGGGACCAGTCCTCACTGGCCCGCACTTGACCGTGCCCTTCAGCCGGTCTGGAATGCGTTCGACACAGGAAGGGTCGCGCCGGTCGCCACGGCCTCGACTCGCGCCCTGCTCGAACTGCTCGGCTGGCGGGGGCAGATCTTCAGCAGCAGCGCCCTGCCCGCACGCACGGGTCGGTCCGAGCGGCTGGCCGCCCTGGCCGACGCCACCGGCGCACGCGCGTACCTGTGCGGCACCGGCGGCATGACCTACCTGGACCATGCCCCCTTCCGAGCTGGGCGTAGCCGTCGTCCCGTTTCTCTCGCCGACCACTGGTCTGTGGGCCTCGGGGCGACAGGTCAATGCTCTGCGGGCGTTGGCCTTCTGCGGCCCCGACGCTGTGGGAGCTCGGTCTCGGGCTCTCGCGTTCGCCCACGATGCGCTGGGGTGCGCGGCCTGACACCCGCTTCGGGTACGGAAGCGGGTGTGACCAATACGAAGCGGGTGGAATCAACGTCGACGTGCCTGTGGAGGCTGCGGCTGGGAGGCCGACGCAACCGTTGTCGGTCGGACCGGCGCGACCGACTACCGCGTCGCACTCCGTATCCGTGCCACACGTGCACGCTCACTCGGAACCGGCCTGGCGCTGAGTCGCTCGACGCGCCAGGTCAGCACCCGTGCGGGGCTTCGGGCGTCGTCGAGTGCCCGTTCGGCGGTGGCCTGTTGGAGCAGTTTCTTCGGATCGTGTCCGGCCTTCTCGGCGGCCGCGAGCGCGGCCGTGAGTGCGTCGAAGGACGGGTCTTCGGCCACCGGCTTGGCATGGTCCGGCATGATCTGGTGGATGAGGAGGATGTGGCGCTGCACCACTTGCTGGGGTGGCCGGCGCTGGGCGAGTGCGGTCAGTGGTGCGACGGCTGTGTGCTCGTAGGCGGCTTGCAGGTGGATGAGGGTCTGGTGGGCTGCCGTCACCTGCTGGTCGTGGTGGCGCTGGTGCAGCGGGGGGTCTGTCAAACGAGCGGTGTAACTCGGGTTGTTGAGGGCTACTGGCGGGCTGCAGAGAGTCGGCCGTCAAAGGTGATATCGAAGGCGTTCAAGGCTGTCTTCCAGCGCATCGTCCAGCGGGCTTGGCCCTGGCCGGTCGGGTCCAGCGACATGATCGCCATGTAGACACACTTCAAGGCGGCCTGCTCATTCGGGAAGTGGCCGCGGGCTTTCACCGCCCGTCGGATCCGCGCGTTCACGGACTCGATCGCGTTCGTGGTGCAGACGATGCGGCGGATCTCGGTGTCGAAGCGGAGGAACGGGGTGAATTCCTCCCACGCGTTCTCCCAGAGCCGCACGATCGCCGGATACTTCTTGCCCCACGCGTCGGCGAACTCCGTGAACCGATCGAGGGCCGCGTTCTCGGTCGCCGCGGTGTAGACGGGCTTGAGTACCTTGGCGATCTTGTCCCAGTCCTGGCGGGCGGCATAGCGGAAGGAGTTCCGCAGCAGGTGGACCACGCAGGTCTGCACGATCGTCTTCGGCCAGACGGTCTCGACCGCGTCGGGCAGGCCCTTGAGCCCGTCGCAGACGAGCATGAGGACGTCGTTCACGCCACGGTTCTTGATCTCGGTGGGGATGTGCATCCGGTGTTTGGTGCCCTCGCCGCCGTCGCCGGCCCACAGCCCCAGGATGTCCCGCCGGCCCTCGACGGTGACGGCCAGGGCCACG
>NZ_JBIVTR010000029.1:0-31901 GCF_044756785.1 Streptomyces sp. NPDC091649
GCCAGCGTGCTCTGGGCTCTGCTCCGTGACGGACGAGTCTTCACCCCCGTCCTGCCGCTCACGCAGGCGGCTTGACTTCGTCATTGAGACTCCTTCTGTGGTGGACCGCCGTGGTCGCGGCCCCGACGGTCGAGCGCGGACTCCGTGCTCCACGCCGACGGTACGCGGGACCGGTCACCGGGCCGACGGCCGGCATCTATCCTTCGTGGCGTGCTTCCCGCGGGGAACCCGCCGAGGCCCTCCGCCGCTGAGGCGCGGGGGCGGTGCGTCGTGTGCTGACGCCCACCCGTCCGGACCGGCCTCGGCGCCGAATACGGGGAGAGGGGGCCCTGCGCCCCGCACCCGGACCTGGAGGTACGCGTGGCCCAACGACCGCCGTCGGCAGCGGTTCTCGTCCTGCACGGGGGCCGTGAGACAGGTACGGAACCCCCGCCGCCGGGTCCGCTGAATCTGCCCGGCGTACGGATGCGCCCCTTCGTCCGGGCCATCGGCCGGGCCGCCGGTGAGACCCTTCTCGTGACGCGGGTGCGGTACGCCCACCGGGGCTGGAACGGCGCCCGCGCGGACCCCCTCCGCGACGCCCTGGCCGCCCTCGACGCGCTGCGGGAGGAAGCGGGAGAGGACCTGCCGTTGGTGCTCCTGGGCCACTCCATGGGGGCGCGCGCCGCCCTCGGCGCCGCCGGTCACCCCCTGGTGCGGGGCGTGGTCGGGCTCGCGCCCTGGTGTCCGCCGGGGGACCCGGTCACCCAGCTCGCCGGCCGGGACGTCGTCCTGGTGCACGGCAACCGGGACCGGATGACCAGCCCCCAGGCCACCCAGTCCCTCACTGCTCGGGCCCGCCGTGCCGGCGCCCGTAGCTGCATGATCACCGTCCGGGGCGGCGACCACGCCATGATTCGCCGGGCTCCCGCGTGGCACCGCCTCACCACCGCGCTGGTCACCGGACTGCTGGGTTCCGGCAGTCTGCCGGGGCCGGTCGGTGAAGCTCTCGCCCTGTCGCCCGACGCCGAGGCCACCGAAGGCACCCTGGATCTGGATCTGCACCTCGGCCTCGGTCCCGGTCCGCGCCGGGCCCGGACGCGCACCGTGCGCTGACCGGGCGTACTGCGGATGCGGTACGGGGCCGGGAGGCAGACGATGGAGATCCAGGAGCCGACGAGGGCGGGAGGCACGTCCGTGCACGCCGACACCTGCGACGACGGGATGCCGTCGTTCTTCGACCCGAAGACCGTCGCGGCCCTCTTCGACGGCAATCCGGCCGCTGTCGCGGTCCTCGACCACGAACTCCGCTACACCTACGTCAACCCGGCCCTCGAACGCCTCAACGGCCTGTCCTCCGCCGCCCACCTCGGACGGACCTTCCCCGAGGTACTGCCCGACCTGCGCGGCCAGGCCGCCGTCCTGCGCGCCGTCCTGGCCGACGGAAAGCCCCGCGAGGAGACGATCCAGGGGCGCACCTGGGGGGCGACCGAGGAGGACGAGTGCCTCTGGCGTGCCACCTACCACCGGCTGGGCGCGGACGAGTCGGTGTGCGGTCTGATGGCGATCATCGTGGAGATCACCGACATCGCCCGTCAGCACGAGGAGCTGGAGGTGGCCCGCGGGCACGTCGCCCTTCTCAGCACCGCGGCCGTCCGGATCGGCACGACGCTCGACATGGACACCACCTGCCGCGAACTCGCCTCGTTCGTGGTGCCAGCGTTCGCCGACGTCGCGGCGGTCGACGTGTTCCCGCCCGAGGTCGGGCACGCCGCGCGCCGCCCGGCCCCCGGTGTCGTACGGCTGCGACGGGCCGCGCTGCGGCGCGTCGGCGATCTCGACGAGCAGGTGCAGCGGTTCGGTCATCCCGGGGAGTACGTCGACTTCGCGGCGGACTCCGCGGTGACCCGCTGTCTGACGGGGAACCGACCGGTCCTCGACGACTGGACCGACGAGGGCTTGGAGCGCAGCGCCGCCACCTCGGAGCGGGTAGCCGCTTCCCTCGCGATCGGTCTGCGACAAGCGCTCATCGTGCCGCTCGTCGCCCGCAGCCGGCCGCTCGGCACGCTCAGCCTCGTCCGGGCCGAGGGCGCCCCCGCCTTCAGCGACCAGGACGTGGCCGTCGCCCGGGAACTCGCCGTCCGGGCGGGCGTGGGCCTCGACCACGCCCGCCGCTACGACCACGAGCACAGCATCGCCCGCGAACTCCAGCGCGCCCTGCTCTCCGAACCCCGGGGGCCCCACCCGCACGTCGAGATCGCCACCCGCTACCTCCCCGCCGACCGGGGCGTCCTGGTCGGCGGGGACTGGTTCGACGTCGTACCGCTCCCGGACGGGCGGCACCTCAAGGCGATGGGCGACGTGATGGGGCACGGCGTGGAGGCGGCCGTCGCCATGGGCCAGTACCGCTCACTGCTGCGGCTGCTGGCGGGGGAGGACCTGCGGCCCCACCTGATCCTGGAGCGGCTCGACGCCATGGTGGAGCGGTCGGGCCTGGACCGGGCGGCGACGTGCCTCCTCGCCGTCGTCGACCGGTTCGGCGGGATGTGCGAGGTGGCCAGCGCGGGCCACCTGCCGCCGGTGTTCATCGACCCGGGCGCGGCCGGGGCCCGGATCGTGCCGGTGCCGGTGGGGCCGCCGCTCGGGACCGGATTCGGCGGGTACCGGACCGCTTCCGTGCCCTGCGGCCCGGGAACCGTGCTGTTCATGTACACCGACGGCCTGGTGGAGCGCCGGGGCGAGGACATCGACGTGTCCGTGCAGCGGCTGGCCTCGCTGACGCTGCCGGCGGGCGGACGGCTGGAGGACCTGCTGGACCAGGTGCTGGACCGGTTCGGCGAGGAGGCGGAGGACGACATCGCCGTACTGGCCTCCCGCATCCGCGAGGGCCCGCCGGTGGTACGGCCGACCCCTCCGGAGTGACGGCCCCGGAAGAGCGGCCGCCCCCTCCGGAGCGGGGTCCGGAGGGGGCGGCCGCGGGCGTGTCCTGGCCGGGCCGGGCGGCTTCCGGGCGGTCAGGCGGCTTCCGGGTGCTCCCGCCGGCGGCCGCGCAGCTGCCGCAGTACGAGTGCGGCCGAGGTGATCAGCGGCAGCAGCCCCGCCACCGCGTCGGCGGTGTTCAGCCTGTCGTGCGTGCCCTTGGCCCGGCGGACCTGCTTGGACGCCCTGATGACCGCGAGCGCGCTGCTGCCCAGGCTCAGCACGAGCCCGGCCTTGCCGCCGCGCAGGCCCTTGCGGGATGCGGACCGGTTCTTCGCCATCGGAGGCACCTCCAGGTGCGGGAGTGGACGTGCGGCCCCGCCGAAGCACTGAGCCGAAGCACGGAATCGTCGCGCCCCTCCACGTAACCGGGTGTCCGCCGCCCCCGCAAACGGGGCGGCCCCTGCGGGCGCGCGCGCCTCCGCGACCGGGCGGCCGCACCGTCCCGGTCGGGCAGGAGGCCCCCCGGGCCGATCGCCCCGATGAAGGCCCCGACACGGACGATGACTCCCTGACCGCCCGGGGCCGCTGCCTCGACCCGGTGAAGCGCGCCTCCCCGTCGACGGCCGCGCTCGTCGCCGACGCGCGACGGACCGCCGCCCGTCGCCGGCGGTGTCACCTGCCTGGACCGCGCCGCTCAGGCCGGCTGGTCCGTCGTGCCGCGGGGGCGCGCCGGGGCGGCCGTGGCCGCGGCGGCGAGGACGGCCCGGGCGCGCTCCCCGCCGACCGTGCGGTACGCGGCGGCGACCCGGACCAGCCGGGCCACCTCGCCGTCCTGGTCCGCCGCGTGCTGGGAGGCGACCGTCGCGGCCTGCCCGGCGGGTGCGCCGGAGTCCTTCGCGAGCAGGGCGGCACGGATCCAGTAGGCGTCCCGGAGGGACTCGGCCCGGCGCGGGTCGTCCGTGTCGCGCGCGGCGGCCCGTCCGGCGGCGTCGAGCAGCCCGTCGGGCACGTAGTGGCGCAGCTTCTCGACCGCGTCCGCGATGTCGGCGGCCCAGCGGTCCACCCGCAGGTCGGCCGGGACGTTGAACCGGGTCAGCTCGCGGGGCAGCGAGGCGGGCGGGTCGAACGGCTGGTCCGGGAAGACGGTCATCAGCTCGTACCAGAGGGCGTGCAGCCGGACCTGGGCCCGCCACAGCCGGGCCCGCCGCGAAGGCGGGGACGGACGCGCCGACGGCGAAGAAGACGAACAGCACCAGCTGCGCCGCCTCGGTGACCCGGTCGAACCGCACGGCGAACGCCTCGGTGGGCTCGTCCACCACGCTGATCCACAGGAAGAGCGTGCGGCTGACGGTGTAGCCGACGCCGATGAACATCGCGAACGTCATCATCCCGAGCCCGATGCGCAGATGCCGCCGCCGGGTGTCGAGGGTGGCCAGCGCCCACTGGAAGGCGCAGACGGCGGAGGCGGCCCCGAGGTAGAGGTAGAACACGCTCATGTAGAGGGTGGCGCCCCCTTCCCCGGCGTGGTCGGAGACGAAGCGGTCCGAGGGCTCGGAGCGGTCGACGACGGTGAAGAACAGGACGGTCAGCAGGATCAGCGTGGCGACGGACGCCTTGGCCGCCAGCTTCTGCACGAGCCGCGCGAACCGCACGTGGCGGGGGGCCGCGCCCTCTTCGGGGTAGCTGCCGTAGATGGCCACGATGTAACTGAGGATGGCCAGAATGGCCACCGTGGCGGTGTAGTGCTTGATGAGGACGGCGAGGTCGGTGACGGCGCTGTTGTTGAGGCCGGTGCGCACCGCCTCGGTCTTCGTCCACAGGGCGACGGCGAATCCGGCGTAGCAGCCCCACAGGGCCCGGCGCCTGCGGTCCTCCTCGTCGCCCCACAGGGCAGCGGGCATACGCCACAGGGCAACGGCCGTCATCAGGCCGGCTGTCAGGTAGCCGGCGAGATCGAGGGGGGTCACGGCGGTGTTCGTCCTCGGGTCGGGGGTGCGGGACAGGGGCCCCGCGGGCGGGCGGTGGCACGTGTCAGGCGTCGTCGGACCGTCGTGCGGGGAAGAGGCCGCGCCGCCGGTGGGCCACCGGGCGGGACAGGGAGTTGTCCAGCCGCCCCACCATGTCATCGGTGGTGAGGTCCCGTGCCATTCGGGGGATGAGGGAGGCACCGAATTCGGCCATGCGTTCGTCATGGGTGGCGTACTGCGCACGGGCCTGGACGGTGCCGCCGCCGGAGGCGAAGGACTCGGCGGCGGCCGGGGAGATCGTCCGGGCGATCAGTGAGGTGTCGAAGACCGGGAGGAGCGTGCGCAGTTGCTCCGCGTCGAGCGTCGTCCCGTGGTCGAACCACTCGTGGCACAGCTCGTGCAGGATCACGTGCTGGGTCTGGTAGGCGGTCGGCCTGCGGCGGTAGAGGACGAGGCTGGTGCCGCCCGCCTTCAGGCGCAGTCCGCAGGCGGCGTTGACGCGGGCGAGCCGGTCCGGCATCTCGTGCAGCCGGATCGTGCGCCCCCGGGCCTCCTCCATGTTCGCGACGAGCCCGTCCAGCGAGAAGGGGACCGGGAGGGGCAGGTCGGCGAGCCCGGCCTCGCACTCTTTCCGCAGTTTCCGCAGGGACATGACCAAGACGCTACGCTGCCGGGCCCGGGGCGCGGTGGCGCACGGCGGAATCCTTCCCGCCGCTCTCCGCGTCGGGGCCTTCCTTCTCCCGGGCCGCGTCCTCCAGCAGGGACAGGGCGAACCGCAGCAGTTCCGGCGGGAGGCCGTCGTCGTCCAGACCCCGTCCGGCCAGGCCGCTGATCTCCCCGGTGCGGCGCTTGGCCAGGAACTGGAGTCCGGCGACGACGTCGTCGACGACCTCGGACTCCTCCTTGAAGAAGCGCCAGTCCACGCCGAACCCGAGGCCGAGGGCCTTGAGGATGTCCTCGGACGGCTGGGTGACCTTGCCGGCCAGGATGTTGGAGAAGTAGCTGTGCGACAGCGAGCCGCCGCGGTCACGGACCAGTTCGGCGAAGACCCGGCCGGAGACCTTCTGGCCGGGGAAGGTCTTCTCGACCATGTACTCGACCTTCTCCCGCAGGGAGCCGAGGCGGGGAAGCTCGTCCGGGCCGGGGGGGCCGACGGGTTCCGGGCCGTGTTCGTCGCCGTCGTCCATGGCCATCCGGGCCTCCACGGTCACCTCGGAGTCGGAACTGAGCTTGCGCAAACACTCTACGTCACTGTTAACTCGAAAAAACACGGGCAGGGGACCACGAGGGGAGTCCCTTGCCCGTGAATGATCCTGTGCCCCGCGGTGCCGAAACAGGCTCCGGACAGGGGTGTAGCCCTTCACGACGGGGGATGCGTGAAGGGCTACGCGTGCATTATGGCCCCGCGTTCCTCCCGGCGACAACTGACCGGTCGGTCAGCGATCCGTGGCGGCCGGCCCGCCGTGCTCCGACCGGTGGCCCAAATCTGCTCCGGCCGCGATAGACATGGCCAACCCGGGCTATTAGGGTTTCTCGTGCACTCACGTGAAGCAGCGGTACGCGGCAGAGGCGCTCCCCGCAGGCGTACGACGCCCGGCTCCTCCGTCACGCGTGACCGAAGAGGTGCAGATGCCCCCGGAGACCCCCTCGCACGCCGCCGACCGGCTCGATGACGACGATTACCCCGCCTACACGATGGGGCGAGCCGCGGAGATGATCGGTGCGACGCCGGGGTTCCTCCGGGCCATCGGCGAGGCCCGTCTGATCACCCCGCTGCGGTCCGAGGGCGGCCACCGCCGCTACTCCCGCTACCAGTTGCGCATCGCCGCCCGCGCCCGCGATCTGGTCGACGCCGGCACGCCCATCGAGGCCGCCTGCCGCATCGTCATCCTGGAGGACCAGCTGGAGGAGGCCCTGCGCCTCAACGAGGAGCTGCGCGGCCGGCCCGTCCGCTCCGGCGGTTCCGCCGGGCGCTGACGGCCGCCGCGCCCCGGGCGCCGGGGCCCTCGGGCCCGGGGCGCAGGGGGTCGCGGCGCCCCGGGCCCGGGAGGTCTCACGGGCCCCGGAAAATATCTGCATTGGTCAGCACAGAATTTTGCATAATGCGTGCCGAAGCTTTTCTGTTCCGACGCGGCCGGTGATATTAGGCACCCGCCTCTCCCGCCCCATCGTGCTACTGTAGATCTCAGTTGCAGTTGTGGTTCCCAAAAACTTCAAGTGTTCTTGCCGGTCGGATGTCGGCGGGCGCACTTTTGTATTTCCGGTGTTCTTCCGGACGGGGTAATCATCGCGGCGACGTTGGGTCCGCACAGTGTGGGCCCGCGGGCTCTGCCCCTAAGGAGATATGACATGGCTACTGGCACCGTGAAGTGGTTCAACGCGGAAAAGGGCTTCGGCTTCATCGAGCAGGACGGCGGCGGCGCCGACGTCTTCGCCCACTACTCCAACATCGCCGCCAGCGGCTTCCGTGAGCTGCAGGAAGGCCAGAAGGTGAACTTCGACGTCACGCAGGGCCAGAAGGGCCCGCAGGCCGAGAACATCACCCCCGCCTGATCACTCAGGTAGTACTGCGCAGCTGGGGCCCGCACCTTGGGGTGCGGGCCCCGGCTCGTTGTCGTTTCCGGGGCCCGCGCTGCGCGCCCCCCGACGGAGCCGCGTCCGGTGTACTGATTCCCGGCGGCCGGGCTTCGTTTTCTTTTGTCATTTCATCGGCTCGTTCTTGCGATTCTGGGTGCCGTTCACGGTCGCTTCCCGAAAAAGAATCCCTCGATACGTGCCCCATCGAGGAAAGGTTCTGCATGAACCGCGAACGCACACCCCGCTCCAACGACCGATTCTCCCGCACCCGCTCGGGCGGCGGCGCCCCGCGCCACTCCGGCGGCGAGCGCCGGGCCGCGGGCTTCGGCGGCGGACCCAAGCGCTCCGGCGGCTCCGGCGGCTCGGGCCGTTCCGGTGGCTACGGCCGCCGCTCCGCCTCCGGCGCCAAGGGCGAGTTCGCCCTGCCGGTGACCATCACCCCGGCCCTCCCCGCCGTCGAGAGCTTCGGCGAGCTGGAGATGCCCGCACCGCTGAAGGCGGCGCTGCTCGCGGAGGGCATGACCGTGCCCTTCCCGATCCAGGCGGCCACCCTGCCGAACTCGCTGGCCGGCCGTGACGTCCTGGGCCGGGGCCGCACCGGCTCGGGCAAGACGCTCGCCTTCGGTCTGGCCCTGCTGGCCCGCACCGCCGGCCGCCGCGCCGACGCCAAGCGCCCGCTCGCGCTGGTCCTCGTCCCCACCCGGGAGCTGGCCCAGCAGGTCACCGACGCGCTCACCCCGTACGCCCGGTCGCTGAAGCTGCGCATCGCGACCGTGGTGGGCGGCATGTCCATCGGCCGCCAGGCCAGCGCGCTGCGCGGTGGCGCCGAGGTCGTCGTCGCCACCCCGGGCCGGCTCAAGGACCTGATCGAGCGCGGCGACTGCCGGCTGGACCGGGTCACCATCACCGTCCTCGACGAGGCCGACCAGATGGCCGACATGGGCTTCATGCCGCAGGTCACCGAGCTGCTCGACCAGGTGAACCCGGACGGGCAGCGGATGCTCTTCTCGGCCACCCTGGACCGCAACGTCGACCTGCTGGTGCGGACGTACCTGAAGGACCCGGTCGTGCACTCCGTCGACCCGGCCGCCGGCGCCGTCACGACGATGGAGCACCACGTCCTGTACGTCCAGGGCGCGGACAAGTACGCCACCACGACGGAGATCGCGGCCCGCGAGGGCAGCGTGATCATGTTCCTGGACACCAAGCACGCGGTGGACAAGCTCACCGACCACCTGCTGCACAGCGGGGTCCGGGCCGCGGCGCTGCACGGGGGCAAGTCCCAGCCGCAGCGCACCCGCACCCTGGAGCGCTTCAAGACCGGCCACGTCACCGTGCTGGTCGCCACCAACGTCGCGGCGCGCGGCATCCACGTCGACAACCTCGACCTGGTCGTCAACGTCGACCCGCCGAGCGACCACAAGGACTACCTGCACCGCGGCGGCCGTACCGCCCGCGCCGGGGAGTCCGGCAGCGTCGTCACCCTGGTGCTGCCGAACCAGCGCCGTGAGATGACCCGGCTGATGGCGGACGCCGGGATCACCCCGCAGATCGCCCAGGTCCGCTCCGGCGAGGCCGAGCTGAGCCGGATCACCGGCGCGCAGACGCCCTCCGGCGTCCCGGTCGTCATCTCCGCCCCGGCCAAGGAGCGCGGCAGCAGCCGCGGCGGCGCCTTCATGGGCCGCGGCACCAAGCGCGGCGGCAGCGGCGCTCCGTCCCGGGGCCGCCGTCCCGGAGTGCCCACCCCCGAGGCCCGCGCGGCCGCCTCGCAGCGCCGGAACAACCGCGCCGCGTGACCGGTGCGGCCGGCGGCCCGCCGCCGGCCGCACCGTACGCCCGGCGATCCTCCGGCGCGTACACCGAGCCTCTCGTCCGGGGCTTGCGAACGTCCCCTCCGTGCACTCGACACATTTCCCCGTGCACTCGATCCCTGTTGAGGAACCATGCGCTGTGTCATCGCCCGCTTCCCCTTCGATCTGTTCAAGAACGAGGTGGAGGACTCGATGAAGGGCATCAAGCCCGAACCCGTCACGGGGGACGCGGTGGTCATCAGCCGCCGGGTCTACCCCGTCAAGCAGGTGGGTGAGGTGATCACCCGGCAGGACCGCCGGGACTTCAGCTCCGCCGAGGTCGTCCGGGCGCTGTCCAAGCTCGGCTTCACCTGTCGTACCGCCGAGTCGGCCGTGCCCGCCCCGGCCCCCGTGCGTACCCCGCTGGAGACGGCTTCCGCGCTGTTGGGGACTCCGGCCGAGGCGCGGACCGAGGCCCCCGGAACGGTGTCCGCGGCCGGGCCCGACAGGGTCTGAGACCGGCACCCACGCCCCGCGACGCCGGTCTTCCGGCGTCGCGGGGCGTGCGATCATCTGCGCCATGAAGACCAAGCTGACCGCGTTGGCAGTGATGGTGGCCGCGCTGGTGCTGCCCGCCACCGCCGCCCACGCCGACGAGACGCACACCGACGCCCACAACGGCCCGCAGGTGGCCCTGATCTCGACGGGCCAGATCGACGATCCGCTGGAGGACGTCCTGGAGCACGTCGCGGTCCTCGGCCGGGCCGTCGTCGTGGATCACTGACCGGCGCCGCGTCTCCCCCCGCCTCCCGGCCGTCCGGCGTCTCAGGACGCTCGGGCGGCCGGTGGTTTCTGCCGGGCCCACGCCATGCGCGGTTCCAGCAGCGGGCGCAGCAGGCGCCGGACCGGGGGCGTGCACAGCAGCGTCATGATGACGGCCGCGCCCAGCGTGACGACGACCGTGCCCATCGTGGTGTCGAAGTACGGGCCGTCGTAGAACCCGCCGTAGTTCAGCGAGCGGACGACGAAGCCGTGGAGCAGGTACCCGTACAGCGTGCCGGTGCCGAGCGTGGTCATCCAGCCGCGGCCCCTGGGCACCCAGGCGAGGAAGCACGCGCCCAGCACGACGGCGGCCGCGAACAGCAGGAGCGTGGCGGTCGGGCCCGTCCACTGGTCGACGCTCAGCTCCTGGGCGCTGTTCTTGCGGAAGAACCACGAGGTCGACGTCCGGGGCACCAGCCAGTACGCCAGCAGCATCCCGCCCACGAACACCGGCAACGAGGCGACCCGCACCCAGGCGGACCGGAGGAACGCGAAGTGCTCCGGGCGCAGCCGCAGCCCCAGTACGTAGAACGGCAGGAACTGGAGGATGCGCTGGATCTGGAGACTCCCGTCGGCGGCCGGTGACACCGTCGCCAGGGCGGCGACGGTGAGCGAGACCAGCACCGGGAAGCGCACCGTCTGCCACAGCGGGGTGGACAGCCGCCAGAGGAACAGGGCGGGCAGGAACCACAGCAGCCAGTAGGGCTCCAGCAGCGACAGCGGGTAGTCCGGGTCGCGCACCGCCCGCTGGAAGAGCGAGTAGAGGACCTCGAACAGGACGTAGGGGACCAGCAGGCTGGTGACCAGCTTCCACACCCGGTCCGGCCGCAGTTCGAAGTTCCGCGAGAAGTAGCCCGCGATCAGGATGAACACCGGCATGTGGAACGTGTAGATGAACGTGTACGCGGCTTCCACGAGGCGGCCGGGGGGCAGCGGCTCCCACGCGTGTCCGATCGCCACCAGCACGATCGCCAGGTACTTCGCGTTGTCGAAGAAGGGGTCCCGGCCGTCCGGCGGCGGTTCACCGGTGTCCGGGGCCGGGGCGGCGGCGGTGGGGCGCGGCTGCTCGGAGGTGAGGGGGGAAGACATCCTGACACCCTAGAACGCGGACGCGTTCCGTCCACCCGGTGTGACCTTGATCACTCGGGCCGGGCGGGGGTGGTCCGGGGGGTCCGTCCGGGGGCTGCCCCCACCCGCGTCCACCGGGCTCCCGCATGGGCAGTGCCCCCTGGCCCAACAAGGCTGTGCGCATGACGACTTGGACCCGTAAAGCCTTCCTTCTCACCGTCTCCGCCGCCGCCGCGGCCGGCACGCTGACCGCGGTCGGCGCGCCCGTCGCGCACAGCCGCCCGGCGGGCCCCGCCACACCTCCGCTCGCCTGGGGCCCCTGCTCCCCGCTGCCGGGGGCGGCCTTCCCCGCCGGGCAGCAGTGCGCGACGCTCCGCGTCCCCCTGGACTACCGCGCTCCCGGCGGGCGCACCGTCGACGTGGCGGTCACCCGGCTGCGCACCGACCGGCCCGAGGCCCGGCGGGGGACGCTGCTCGTGCTCGCCGGCGGCCCCGGCGGCTCGGGGGTGCGGCGTCTCGCGCAGAAGGGCGAGGCGCTCCGGGAGGCGACCGAGGGGGCGTACGACCTGATCAGCCTGGACCCGCGCGGGGTCGGCGGCTCCACCCGGGCCACCTGCGGCATCCCCGGGCCGGACCGGCACGCGGTGACGCTGCGGTCCTGGCCCTCGGCGGACGGCTCGATCGCGGAGAACACCGAACGGTCCCGCCGCACGGCCGAGTCGTGCGACCGCAACGGCGGCCCCCTGCTGCGGTCCCTCACCACGCGGAACCAGGCCCGCGACATCGACCGGCTGCGCGCCGCGGTCGGCGAGCGGAAGCTGTCGGTCTGGGCCCACTCCTACGGCGGTTACGCCGGTGCGGTGTACGCCCAGGAGCACCCGGGCCGCGTCGACCGGCTGGTCCTGGACAGCACCGGCGACCCGGACCCGGCCCGGGTGGCGTACGGCTGGCTGGCGAACGTGGGCCCCGGCACCGCCGGCAGCTTCCCCGACTTCGCGGCCTGGGCGGCGGACCCGGCCCGCGATGCCGAGGGGCTGCGGCTGGCCCGGCGGGCCGAGGACGTGCGGCCGCTGTTCCTCGCACTGGCCCGGGAGCTGGACCGCGCCCCCCGGGAGTCGGACGTCCCCGGCGTGCCGCTGACCGGGAACGGACTGCGGCAGGCGCTCCAGAGCGCCCTCCAGGGTGATGCGGGGTTCGCGCCGCTGGCCCGGCTGGTCCGGGCGGCGCGCGACCCGGAGGGCCGTCCGGCGCTGCCTCCGGAGCTCGCGGGCCCGCTGCCGGACGAGGACGCGGCGGTGTCGATGGCGGTGGTCTGCAACGACGTGCGCTGGCCGGGCCCGGCCTCCGGGTACGCCCGCCGGGTCGCCGCCGACCGGGCGCGGTACCCCCTGACGGCCGGGATGCCCGTGAACATCACCCCGTGCGCCTTCTGGAAGCACGAGGAGGAGCCGAGGCCCGCCCGGATCACCGACGAGGGGCCCTCGAACGTGCTGATGATCCAGAGTCTGCGCGATCCGGCGACCCCGCTGGCCGGGGCGCTCAGGATGCGGGCGGCGCTCGGCGAGCGGGCCAGGATGGTGACCGTGGAGCGGGGCGGGCACGGGATGTACCTGGGCAACGGCAATGCCTGTGGCGACCGGGTGGTCAGCGACTTCCTGGTGACGGGGCGGCGGCCCGCCCGGGACGCCCACTGCCCGGACTGACGGGCGCTCCGCGCGGACCGGCGGATGCTCTGCCCGAATCGGCGGATGCTCCGCCCGGACTGACGGGCGCTCCGCCCGGGCCGGCGGGTGCTCTGCCCGGCCCGTGGCTCTTTCCCGCCGGGCCGGGCCGGGCGGTGTCCGGGTGGGCGTGCTGGGTGTCATAACGGTGGATTACGGGTCTTTCCTTGCTATACACGAGCGATGGAGTACCCGGGGACCCTCGTCCTGATCATGGCCCTGGCGGTTCTCGCCCCGCTGCTCGGCTACGCGACCGGGCGGTGGCTGTCCGTCCCCGTCGTCATCTTCGAGATCGTGCTCGGGGTCCTGGTCGGACCCGATGTGCTCGGCTGGGCCCACCACGACCAGGTCATCGACACGCTGTCCGACCTCGGGCTCTCGATGCTGATCTTCCTCGCGGGGTACGAGATCCGGTTCGCCGAGGTCCGCGGCTCCACTCTGCGCCGGGCCGGCGGGGCGTGGATCGTCTCCTTCGCGGCCGGGCTCGGCGTCGCCCTGCTGCTCAGTGGGGCGGACCTGGCGAAGAGCCTGGTCATCGGCACCGCGCTCACCAGCACCGCACTGGGCGCGGTGCTGCCGATCCTGCGGGACTCGGGGCGGCTGGAGGGACGGTTCGGGTCGGTGGTGATGGCGTTCGGCTCGGTCGGCGAGTTCGGCCCGATCATCGCGATGGCCCTGCTGTTCAGCGGCCGCAGCCCCGGTGCGGCGGGCGTGGTGCTGGCCGTGTTCGCCGTCGTCACGGCGGGCGCGGTGTTCTGGGCGATGCGGCCCCGGCCGCCGTGGTTCGCCCGGATCATCGCCATGACCCTGCACAGCAGCGGCCAGTTCGCCGTCCGTTTCGTGATGCTGCTGCTGGCCGGGATGCTGGGGCTCGCCCATGTCTTCGGCCTGGACACCCTGCTCGGCGCGTTCGCCGCGGGGATGCTGACCCGGCTCGTCCTCCAGGGGGCGGTACCCGAGCGCAGCGGGGAGGTCCTGGAGCGGGTGGAGGCGATCGGCTTCGGCTTCCTGGTGCCGTTCTTCTACATCGTCACGGGCATCGACTTCGACCTCGCGGCCCTCCTGGACGGCGGGCGCCCGCTGCTGCTCCTGCCGGTCTTCCTGCTGCTGTTCCTGCTGGTGCGCGGGGTCCCGGCGTATCTGCTGGCCCCGCGCGACCTGACCGGGCGCGCCCCGAGGTCCGCGCTGGGGCTGTTCGCGTCCACCTGTCTGCCGCTGGTCGTCGCGATCACCGCGATCGGCCTGGACGAGAAGGTGATCGGAGCCGGCGAGGCCGCCGCCCTGGTCGCCGCCGCGATGCTGTCCGTGCTGGTGTTCCCCCTGCTGGCGTTCCGGCTGCTGCGCCGGGCGGAGGACGGCGGGGGCAGGCGCGCCCCGGTCCGTCCGGCGGAGAGCGGCGAGGCGTGGTGAGCGGCCCCTCCCGCTTCGCCCGGCCGCGTCCCCGTCGGCCAGGTCACCCGATCGGCCCGCTCCGCTGCGAAGCCGGCGGGCAGGCCGCAGGGTGGAGTGCATGTGGTCCCGCCGACTCGTCCTGGGCGTTCTGGTGCTGCCCCTGGCCCTTCTGGTGTTCGGGGACGGTCCGGCCTCCCGCGTGCCGGGGACGGAGCTGGCCACCGGGCCCCGGCCGCCGCGCGGGCTGCCGCAGCCGGCGGTCGTCAGCCGCCGGGAGTGGCGGGCGGACGAGGAGCTGGTCAGGGAGGGGCCGCACTTCACGGGCGCGGCGCGGGCGGTGTTCGTCCACCACACCGGCAACCCCAACGACTACGACTGCGCGGACGCGCCCCGCCTGATCCGGGCCGTCCAGCGCGACCACATCCGGCAGGACGGCTGGGACGACATCGGTTACAACTTCCTCGTCGACCGCTGCGGCACCATCTACGAAGGCCGCGCGGGCGGGGTCGGCCGCGCGGTGCTCGGCGCGCACACCAAGGGGTTCAACACCGACACGGTCGGCATCGCGGCGATCGGGAACTTCGGCCCGGGCGCCGAGGTGCCGAAGCCGGTGATGGACGCGCTGGTGGAGCTGGCCGCCTGGAAACTGCGGCCCGGGGCGGACCCGCTGGGCACCGTCGACCTGGTCTCGACGAACGCCGAGAGCCGCTTCGACCGGGGCCAGGTGGCCCGGCTGCACGTCATCTCCGGCCACCGCGACAGCTTCGAGACCCGCTGCCCCGGTGACGCCCTCTACGGCCTGCTGCCCGAGCTGCGGGAGCGTGCCGCGAAGCTGCGGGCGTCCGCTCCCGGACACTCGGCGGCGGCTCGGCTGCGCCCGTACTTCTGAGCCGTCCGGCGCCCCCGATGGCGTGGCCGCCGGGCGACGAGCCGCGCCGCCCGGGGTGCTACCGGGCGACGAACTGCGCGAGTACCGCCTGCACCTCGTAGATGTCGACGCCCTTGGTGAACGTCTTCTGGATCGGGGTCACGTGGCCCGAGACCCAGATGCTCAGCTCCGCTTCGAGGTCGAACGTCCCGGCCGTCTCCACGGCGAACTGCGTGATGCTGCGGTACGGGACGGAGCGGTACTCCACCTTCTTGCCGGTGATGCCCTGCTTGTCGACGAGGATCAGCCGCCGGTCCGTGAACAGCATGGTGTCGCGGATCAGCAGGAACGCGGCGTGCACCTGCTCGCCCGGTCCCAGGAGCCGGGCGTAGTCCTCCTGCGCGGTGGCCGGGTCGATCGTGTGGGCGTTGCCGAACAGTGCCATGGGTTCCCGTCTCTACGTGATGTCGTACTGGAGTACGTGTACGGCCCGGTTCTGGTTCCCGTACGGGCCGCCCGGCCTCTTCGCCTTCCCGTACGGACGGCCGGACTCCCCTACAGCGGCACGACCGTGGCCTCGGTCGCCTTCACGCTGGTCCAGACCGCGCTCCCGTCGGCGATGCCCAGGTCGACGGCTGCCCCGGGGGTGATCTCCGCGACCAGGTCCGGGGCCCGGTCGGACGTGATGAGCAGCCGCAGCCGGCTGCCGCCCGAAGTGATCTCGCGGACCGTGCCGGGCCAGACGTTGCGCGGGCTTCCGGTGGGGCGCTCCCGGTGTACGGAGACGGCTTCCGGGGCGATGACCGCGAGGCCCTCCGTGCCCGGGGGGAGGGGATCGGCGACCACCAGGCGTCCGCCGCCCTCCAGGGCCAGGCCGTCCGCGGTGGCGGTGCCGGGCCAGGCGTTGCGGCCGAGCATCCGGGCCACCCACGGCGAGCGCGGGTGCCGCGTGACCTCGGCGGGCGGCTCGTCCTGGAGGGCCCGGCCGTCCTCCAGCACCAGGACCCGGTCGGCCAGGGAGAGGGCCTCGACCGGGTCGTGGGTGACGATCAGGCAGACCCCGCCGAAGTCCGCGAGGTGGTCGCGCAGGGTGTGCCGCACCCGGGCCCGGGTGGTCTGGTCGAGGGCGGCGAGCGGTTCGTCCAGCAGCAGGAGGCGCGGGCGGGCCGCCAGCGCGCGGGCCAGGGCCACCCGCTGGGCCTGGCCGCCGGAGAGCTGGGCGGGCCTGCGGTGGGCGAGATGGCCCACCCCGAGCCGGTCCAGCCACCCCTGGGCCGCGCGCCGGGCCGGGGCGCGGGGCACGCCGTGGGCGCGGAGCCCGTACGCCGTGTTGGACAGGGCGCTCAGGTGCGGGAAGAGCGCCCCGTCCTGGGGGACCCAGGCGACGCCCCGGCGGTGCGGGGGAAGCGCGGTGACGTCGTGCTCCCCGAGGCGCAGGGCGGCGTGCGCGCGGGGTGTGAGGCCGAGGAGGGCCCGCAGGAGCGTCGTCTTGCCCGCGCCGTTGGGGCCGACCACCGCGATGGTGGTGCCGGGCCCCGCGTCCAGGGTGAGGCGGGTGAAGCCGGTGACCTCGGCGTGCAGGGGCCAGGGCTCGGGGGGCGCGGGCGTCCGCGCCGCGGCGGACGAGGTGTGCGCGCCGGGGGCCTCCCCGTGGGCGCCGTTCGTCTCCTCCGTAGGGCCGGGGCGGTCGGGCGCGGGCCGGCGGGCGGGGGCCCCGGCGGCCCCCGGGGTGCCGGTCCAGCGGCCCCGCAGCGCGATCAGGACGGTCATCGCGATGGCCAGGAGCAGGAGCGACACGGAGGTGGCGGCCTCCGGCGCGTCCTGGAGCAGCAGATAGACCTGGAGCGGCAGGGTCTGGGTGGTGCCGGGGAGGTTCCCGGCGAAGGTGATGGTCGCGCCGAACTCGCCGAGCGCCCGCGCCCAGGTCAGGGCGGCTCCGGCGATCAGCCCGGGGGCCACCATCGGCAGCGTCACGGTGAGGAACACCCGTACCGGCGAGGCTCCGAGCGAGGCGGCGGTCTCCTCGTACCGGGGGCGCAGCCCGCCGAGCGCGCCCTCCAGCGAGATGACCAGGAACGGCATCGCGACGAACGTGGCCGCGAGCACGGCCCCCGAGGTGTGGAAGGGGAGGGTGATGCCGAAGGTGTCCTCCAGCCACGGGCCGAGCAGCCCGCGTCGCCCGAACGCCAGCAGCAGGGCGACGCCGCCGACCGTGGGCGGCAGCACCATCGGCAGCAGGACCAGCGAGCGGACGAACGCCTTGCCGGGGAACGGCACCCGGGCCAGCAGCCAGGCCAGCGGCACGCCGAGCAGCAGCGACAGCCCGAGCGCCCACAGGGAGACGAGCAGCGAGAGCCGCAGCGCCTCGGTGGTGGCCTCGGCCGTGAGGTGGGCGCCGAGATCGGCCCAGGATGTGCGGACGAGAATCCCGGCGAGCGGCAGCATCAGGAACGCCACCGCCAGCAGGGCGGGCAGCGTGAGGAGCAGGGGGGCGCGGGCTCCGGTGGCGCGGCGGCCGGGACGTTTCATCGGGGACCTCGTCGGACTCGGAGTGCGGTGACCGGCGGGCCCGCCGCTCCTGCGGTACGGACCTGCCGGGGGCGTGGCGCGGACAGACCCTACGGCTGCTGGAAGCCCGCGTCCCGGAGGATGCTCTGCGCGGCGGGCGCGGAGAGCCAGGCGACGAACGCGGCGGCGGCCTCGCCGTGCCGCGACGTCTTCAGCGTGGCGGCCGGGTAGGAGGCGATGGCGTTCTCCGCGTCCGGGATACCGACCGCGTCGACCTTGCCGGGAGCGGCGGCGGCGTCGGTCCGGTAGACGAGCCCGGCGTCGGCCTCGCCGAGCGAGACCTTGCTCAGGACCGCGCGGACGCTGGGCTCCTCGGAGACCGGCCGCACGTCGATCTTCCCCGCGTCGAGGATCTGCCGGCTGTAGCGGCCCACCGGGACCTCGGGGGCGGCCAGGACGACCTTCAGCTCCGGGTCGGTGAGGTCCTGGAGGCGCTCGATCTTCTCGGGGTTGCCCTCACCGGTGGCGATGACCAGGCGGTTCTTGGCGATGACGGTCGGCTTCCCGGTGTCTTCCAAGAGGCCGTCCATCGTCCGGGTGTCCGCGGTGACCACCGCGTCGGCGGGAGCGCCCTGCCTGACCTGGGCGGCCAGTTCCTGCGAGCCCGCGAAGGAGTACGTCACCCTCGTGCCGGGGTTCTCCTTCTCGTACGCGGCCCCCGCCTCCTTGAAGACGTCGGTCAGGGAGGACGCGGCCAGCACCGTCAGCTGTGCCTTCGGCGCACCCGACGCGGACCCAGGGCCGCTGCCGCCGCCGCAGGCGGCGAGCGGGACCAGGAGGGCGGTGGTCAGGGCGGCGGCGGCCGCACGGCGGCGAGGGGCCGGCAGAGGCATGGGACTCCTTGAAGGCGTGCCCGGCCGGGGGGCCGGGCGGACGGGGCCGCGGTGCGGGGCCGCGGCGCGCGGGCTGCCGTGCTGGGGACCGCGGTGGACGGGTGCCCGCCCGGGCCGTGTCGGTGCTCGTCGGCGGCCGGGCTCAGGCCCGGTCGATGTGCACGCTGGTCGACTTCACCCGGGCGGTCGCCCGCATCCCGACCTCAAGGCCCAGCTCCTCCACGGCCTCCCGGGTCAGCAGCGAGACGAGCCGGTGCGGACCGGCCTGGATCTCGACCTGGGCCGCGACGTCGCCGAGTTTCACCGCGGTGACGATGCCCGGGAACGCGTTGCGCGCCGAGGTGTACACGGCCTCGTCCTCGCCGCCCGTGCCCTGGCCGACCTCGATCGAGAACGCGGCCAGGGCGCGGCCGTCGATCAGACGTCTGCCCGCCTCGTCGCGATGGGTCGCGACCCGGCCGGCGTCCGCCCAGCGGCGGGCGGTGTCGGGGCTGACCCCGAGAAGTCGTGCTGCCTGGCCGATTGTGTAGGACTGCATGTGCGACACGCTAGGCCCTGACGGCTGGCATTCGCCATTCTCTGGGTGATGATCCACCGCAGATGCGTGCGACATGGAGGAAGGTACGAGCCCTCGGCCGCACACGGCGGCCGGGTGGTGTCCGGGCATGCGATCGGGCCGCGCCGGACTTCCGGTCGCGGCCCCTGGGGCCCGTGGGGTCCGTAGGACGCGCAGGAGGCGTCGGTCCCGGCTTGGTCAGGTCGCCGGGCTCGTCGCCGGCATCTCGCCCCGGGTGGTGTTCACGTCGACCACCGTGAAGGAGGCGCCCTGCGGGTCGCTGAGCGCCGCGAACCGGCCGAACGGGCTGTCCGTCGGCCCGGACCGCAGCACCCCGCCGCGCTCGGTCGCCTTCGTCACGGCGGCGTCGCAGTCCGGCACGGCGAAGTACACGTCCAGATGCGAGGGCGCCTCCGGCGGGTAGTCGTCGCCCATCGCCATCCGGCCGAGGACCGTCTGCCCGTCGACGCCGAACATGGAGAAATCCATCGACGGGTCGTCGAACCGTCGCACGGTGTACGGGAAGACCGAGGGGTAGAAGGCGTCCACCTTCCGCGGGTCCCGGGTGAGGACCTCGCTCCAGCAGTACCCGCCGGGCGCGCCCGTCTCCGTCTCGAACCCCTCGTGGCTGCCCGCCTGCCAGATGCCGAAGACGGCTCCGCCGGGGTCGCGGGCCAGTGCCATCGTGCCGAACTCGCCGACCCGCATCGGCTCCATCAGCACCTCGCCGCCGTTCTCGCGGACCTTCCGCGCGGTGGCGGCCGCGTCCCGGGACGCGAGATACAGGCACCAGGCCGCCTGGCCCTCCGCGCCCGGCATGGGCGGTACGACGGCCGCCGCAGCTCTGCCGTCCGCGTACGCCTGCGTGTAGTCGCCGAACTCCGACGCGTTCTCGCCGAACGTCCAGCCGAGCACGTCTCCGTAGAAACTCTTGGCCCCCTCGACGTCGGCGAACATGGCGTCCGCCCAGCATGGAGTGCCCTCGGGTTGTACAGCCATGGCGCAGGTCCTTCCCTGGAGTCGCTGCCTTCGGCCCCGCCCGTACGGGCAACGCTAGTGAGCCGGAGGCCGTTTCGCGCGTCGGGAGAAGGAGCGTCCGGGCCGTGGCCGGGAGGGCGGGTCCCGGCCACGGTGAGCGCGTGGCTACGAGGGACGGGTCCGGTGCCGGGCGGGGTGCTCCGCGGCGGCGTAGTCCGGGCAGTCGGGGTTCTCGCAGGGCCCCGCGCGCCAGACCGGGACGAAGACGCCCAGTGACTTCTGGCGGTGGATCTCGGACGGGACGGGCTGTTTGCAGGTCGGGCACATGAAAGCGGCCCGCTGATGAAGGTCACGCTTTTTGCTGGCCATTCCCTCACGATAGACGGGCGGGGAGCCTTTGGAAAGTCTTTCCCTTTCCATTACCCTCGCCTTACTCTTCCGGGCCGGTGCCGGAAGTGCCCGTGCCGCCCTCGCTCTTCGCCGGCCGGCGCATGCTCAGCGTCACCGAGACCGCCAGGATCACGACGATCACCGCCAGGCTCAGCGGCGACGGGATCTCCGGTACCGAGGTGCTGATCATCTTGTGGGACGCCTGGAGGATGAGCTTGACCGCGATGAAGGCGAGGATGATCGCCAGCCCGTGGCTCAGGTAGTGGAACCGGTCCAGCAGCCCCGCCAGCAGGAAGTACAGGGCCCGCAGGCCAAGGATCGCGAAGGCGTTGCTGGTGTAGACGATGAAGAGCTCGTCGCTGACCGCGAGCACCGCGGGCACGCTGTCGACGGCGAAGATGAGGTCGGCGGCCTCGATCGCGGCGACCACCGCGAGCAGCGGAGTGGCGACCCGCCGCCCCTCCTCGCGGACGACGAAGTGTGTGCCGGAATAGTGGTCCTGAACCGGCATGGTCTTCCGCAGCAGCCGCACCGCGAAGCTCTTTCCCGGATCGAAATTCTCCTCCTGGCCGCTGAGGATTTTATAGCTGCTGTAGAAGAGGATCGCGGCGAAGAGGAACAGCACGAAGGTGAAGCGATTGACCACCGCGACGCCGAGGGTCAGGAAAACGGCCCGGAAGACCAGGGCCCCGATGACGCCGAAGAAGAGCACCCGGTGCTGATACTCCCGGGGCACCTTGAAATAAGCGAAGATCAGCGCGAAGACGAAGAGGTTGTCTACCGACAGACTCTTCTCCAGCAGCCAGGCGGTGGTGTACTCCGTCCCGGCCGTGGTCCCGAGGGTCAGGAACACGACCCCGCCGAAGACGAGCGCGAGGCCCACCCACAGCGCGCTCCACAGTCCGGCCTCCCTGAAGCCGATGACGTGGGCCGTGCGGTGTGCCAGGAGGTCGACCGCCAGCGAGACGACGACGGTCACGGCGAACGCGATCCAGAGCCACATCGGTACGTCCACGCCGGAGGCCTTCCACTCGGGTTTTTACGAGTGTGACCCGCCGGCCCCTTCGCCGCTCGCCGGAGGGCGCCGGGTGGCGGCGGCGACCGAGGCCATCAGTTCCGCGTCGAGGTACGAGGGGTCGGCCAGCCGGGTGGCGGCGGCGTAGGAGTTCAACAGCGCCTTGGTGACCCGCAGCGCGGCCTCCGGGCGGCGGACCACCGGCTTCGCCCAGGCGGCGACCGCGTCGTCCAGCTCGGCCTCGGGCACCACCCGCTGGAGCACGGACAGCCCGTACGCCTCGGCGGCGTCGAAGGCCCGGCCCGTGAGGATGAGCTCGCGCACCCGGGCGGCGCCCACCTCGTGGATCAGCCGGGGCAGCAGCCCGCCCCAGGCGGTCGGCAGCCCGAGCGCCAGCTCCGGCAGGCGGAAGGAGGCGGTGTCCGCACCGACCCGCAGATCGCAGGCGAGGGCCAGCGCGAACCCCGCGCCGACCGCCTTGCCCTGCACCCGGGCGATGGTCACGGCCGGCCCGCCGGAGATCGCCTCGCAGACCCGGCGGGCCTTCTCCCCGGCGACCCGGATGCCCCGGCCGGTGGGGTCCTCCTCCAGCCACTGGCCGAACTCGGTGCGGTCTCCGCCCAGGCAGAAGTCGCTCCCCGCACCGCCGAGCACCAGCACCCGCACCTCGGGGTCCGGGACGGCAACGATGTCGAGCAGCTCGTCGAGCATCGCCTCGGTCACCGCGTTGCCGCTCGCGGGCGCGTTCAGCTCCACGTGCAGGACGGGTCCCTCGCGCCGGGTGCGTACCGTCGCCGAGCGTTCGTCGGGGACCAGGAAGGCGGGCAGCGAGAGCTTCACAGCGCCACGTCCAGGGAGGTGATCCGCCGGAAGACCATCCGGGGGGCGTACACCGGGGGGGAGGCGGCGCGCAGGGTGGGGAAGCGGTCCAGCATGCGCGCCAGCAGCGTCCGCGCCTCCAGCTTGGCCAGCGCCGCGCCCAGGCAGTAGTGCACCCCGCCGCCGAAGGTGAGGTGGCTTCCGCCGCGCAGGATGTCGAAGGCGTCCGGGTCAGGGTTCCGCCGCGGGTCGTGGTTGGCCGCTCCGTACAGGACGTGGATCATGCTGTCCTTCTTGATCGGGACCCCGGCCAGGACGGTGTCCTCGGCGGCGATCCGGGTGTTGATGTGGATGGGCGGGTCGTAGCGCAGCGCCTCGTCGACGGCCGCGTCGATGTGCTCCGGGTGCTCCCGCAGCCAGGCCCACCGGGTGGGCTCGGTCAGCAGGGCGGTCATCGAGCTGAGCAGCGTCGCGGTGGTCTCCAGCGAGGCGATGGTGACGAACATCGTGAGCCGGTAGAGGATCTCGTCCGCCCGCTCCCGGTCCGGTTCCATCGCGTCCCACGTGTGGATCCAGCCGGTCAGCACATCGTGGCGGGGCTCGGCCCGGCGGCGGGCGACCAGCTCGGTGAAGTAGGCGCGCAGTCGCAGGGTGGCCTCGGCGGAGACGGTGAGCTGCGACTTGGTGGGCAGCAGCTCCTGCGCGAAGACCTGCTGGTGTGTGATCTCCAGGATGTGCGGGTAGTCCTCGGGAGGTATCCCCAGCCAGGCCCCGACGGTGCTGATCGGCAGCTGCTCGCTGACGGTGGAGACGAAGTCCGCCTCACCCCAGCGGAGCTTGCCCGCCAGCTCGTCCAGCAGCCGGTCGGCGTCGCGCTCGACGTCGGGGGTGAGGCGTTCGATGGTGGAACGGTCGAAGAGGTTGCCCAGCGAGCGGCGCTGGCAGGTGTGCTCGGGGGCGTTGAGCCGGGCGAGTGTGGTGGTCATCTCCCGGGTCGCTATCGCGTCCCACTGTTTGGAGTCGTCCTGCCGCTCCTGCCAGGCGAGGTCGGGGGCGATCCAGTTGCGGCCCCGGAGCACCTGGCTGCACGCGTCGAAGCCGGTGACGAAATAGCCGTTCCATGGAGCGCGGACGACGTCACCCATCGTCCGCAGCTCCGCGAGTATCCCGTACGGATCGGCCTGGCCTTCCGGGGAATGGAGTCTGCGGAGCAGGCCGATGACCGCACGCCGTCCATCGGGTGTTCTCGTTGTACCGCCAGTGATGCTCACGCAGAGTTCCTCGACCTAGGCCCATGGTTACCGACCTGAACCTACCCCTCCGGATATCCGCGCCAAGCATCGTTCTTTGTTGCCCCCGTCACATGCAATCGTCACAAATGCCCGTTATCATATGCGAATTGTCGCCCCGTGAGTCATACGCGGAACACGTCGAGGAACGAACTCCACCAGCCCTTCGGCTTCTTGGCCGGCTCGGCGGCGTGACGGGGCGTCACGGGAGCGGCGGGGGCGGTGTTCCGGAACGGATCGGGCAGCTGCGCCGAGGTCTGGGCAGGGGCCTGCGCCCCGCCCCCCGCGCGCCGCGCGGCCGTCGGGGTGAACCGTACGGGCAGCGCCACCAGAGCCCGGTGGAACGGGCCCGGCCGCCAGGCCACCCCCGACGCGGGCACGGCCAGCGAGAGGTCCGGCACGGTGTTGAGGATGCGCTCGATCGCGGTCAGCGCGATCAGCGTCGCGGGGGACTTCGCCGGGCACACGTGCGGGCCCGCTCCCCAGGCCAGGTGGGCGCCCTTGCTCAGGGTCTGGCGGACGTCGGTGAGCCCGGGGTCGCTGTTCGCGGCGGCGAAGCTGATCAGCACGGGCGTCTCCGCCTTCAGCGTCACCCCGTCCAGCTCGATGTCCCGCACCGGGTAGTGCGTCGCGTAGTTCGCGATCGGCGGGTTGTTCCACAGGACGTCGTCGAGCGCGTCCTCGACGAGCATCCCAGAACCGCGCCGCTCGGGCGTGCCCGGCTGTTCGCCGGCGAGCATCAGCAGCAGGGCGTTGCCGATCAGATTGCGCTCCGGCTCCACGCCGGCGCCCATCAGCATGACCAGCTGGTCCTTCAGCTCCTCATCCCGCAGCCCCGCCGGGTGCTGGATCAACCAGGAGGTGATGTCCTCGCCGGGCTGACGGCGCTTGATCGCGACCAGCTCCATCAGGCACTCGGTCAGCTCGGAGTTGGCGCGGAGCACGTCCTCGCCGTCGAAGATGGCCGACATCGAGCGGGTCAGCCGGTCGCCGATGTCGCCGGGGCACCCGAAGAGCTGGTTGAACAGCAGCAGCGGCAGGAGCTTGGCGTACTCGTTGAGCAGGTCCGCGGTGCCGCGCTCGACGAACTGGTCGATCAGATAGTCGGCGATCCGCTCGACGTCCCGGCTCAGCCGGCTGCTGTTGAGCCGCGCCAGCGACTCGGTGACCGCCTTGCGCAGCCGCAGGTGCTCCGCCCCGTCGGTGAACAGGCAGTTGGGCCGGTACACCATCATCGGCAGGACCGGGCTGTCCATGGGGACGGCGCCCTCGCGCAGCGCGGCCCAGCGCCGCGAGTCCCGGGCGAACAGCGCCGGGTTCTGCAACACCCGCAGCGCCGCCTCGTGCTGCACGATCAGCGTGGCCTCCACGCCGGGCGCCAGCTCGATGGGCGCGGCCGGGCCGTGCGCCCGGGCCGCGTCGTAGAAGCGGTGCGGATCGGCGGCGAACTCCGGTCCGTACAGCGACGTCTGCTGCTGGTGCATGGGGCACCCGGCGGGGGCGCTGTACGGGGTGGCTCCCGGCGACGGGTCCATGGCGGCTTCCTCGATGTGGTCGCGGGGCCGGCTCGGCCCCGATGCGGATACGTGCGGGGTGCGTCAGGCCGCGTGCGCCAGCAGATGGCGGACCAGCGTGATCAGGGCCTGCGCGGAGGACTTCTGGTCCCGGGCGTCGCAGTAGACGACCGGGGTGTCCGGCAGCAGGTCGAGCGCCTCGCGCAGCTCGTTCTCGGCGTGCTGCGAGTACGGGTCGAAGCTGTTCACGGCGACCGCGTACTCCAGCCCGTACGTCTCGACCAGGTCGATGACGGGGAAGGTGTCGGCGAGCCGCGCCGGGTCGACCAGGAGCAGCGCGCCCAGCGAACCGCGCGCCATGTCCTCCCACAGCTCCACGAACCGCTGCTGGCCCGGCGTGCCGAACAGATACAGCACCAGTTCGTCGCTGAGCGTCAGACGCCCGAAGTCCAGGGCGACGGTCGTCGTCTTCTTGTCGGGTGCGCCGCGCAGATCGTCGACCTGGGCCGCGGCCTGGGTCATCCGCTCCTCGGTGCGCAGCGGAGTGATCTCGGACAGCGTGCCGATCAGTGTGGTCTTGCCCACGGCGAAGTGGCCGACGACGAGGATCTTCGCCGCGCGCTGCACCGCGTCCGGCACATAGATGCTCTCAGCCGAACCGGACTTGGAGTCCATGCAACACCTCTTCGAGGATCTTCCTGTCAACGAGCTGGGCCGGCGGCGGCGCCTTCCGGCGCAGCAGGTGTCCCTGCTGGTTTAAGTCCTGGAGCAGGAGACGGGCCACCCCGACCGGCAGGCCGAGGTGACCGGCTACCTCGGCCACCGACAGATAGCCGCCGGAGCACAGCTCCCAGATCGCCTTGACCTCGGGGCTCGGGCTCGGCGGCGGCTGGCGGTCGGGGGCGAGGGTGACGAGCGTGACGAGGGAGAGATCGTCCGCGTCGGGCAGCCCCCGCCCGCCGGTGATGACGTACGACCGGACGAACCCGCTGCTGACGCTGGTCTCCTCGCCCGGCGCCGTCATATGTCGCTGCCCGCGTTCTGGCGCGGAGGCGTGGTCATCGCCTTCCCCAGCGCGGTGACCTGCTGCTGCATCCGGAAGGACATCGCTTCCATGTCCACGTCGGCGGCGGCGGTGGCGGCGAGGTAGGCGCCGGCGCCGGCGGCGATCAGGAAGATCCAGCCGTCCTCGTACTCCAGGAGGGTCTGCCGCCAGCGGCCCGGCTCACGGGTCCCGATGAAGGGGGCGACGGCCCGGCTGAGGGACTGCATGGAGCTCATGGCCGCGGCGACGGTCTCCGCGTCGTCCCGGCCGATCTCGCTGGAGTTGGCGAGCAGCAGGCCGTCGGCGGACACGAGGATCGCGTGCCGGGCTCCGGGTACCTGGAGCAGGTCGTTGAGTACCCAGGACAGGTCGGGGTTCACTGGAACTCGGATCCTTCCGTCATCGTCATGTCGCGTCCGGACCGGGTGCCGCGCTGGAACGCGCCGAGTCGGGAGGCGGTCTCCTCGTTGCTGCGCACGGGCTCCGGCTCGGCCGAGGGGACCGCGGAGACCGGGCTCTTGCGACGACGCTTCGGCAGCCCCCCGGCGGTGGTGGTGATCTGGGCCAGCGGCTGGGTGGCGGTGTCCGGCTGGGGGGCCGGCGGGAAGAGCGGGGTGGGCGCCGGCGCGGGCGCGGCCTGCCGGTGGTCCGCCCGCCGGCCCTGCGGCGCGTGCGACACGGCCGCTTCGGGTGCTTCGACGGGCGCGGCGGCGGGCGGCGCCTCGGTGGTGAGCAGTTCGTCGGGGATGAGGACCACCGCGCGTACGCCTCCATAGGGGGAAACGGAGTCCACCGAGACCCGGAAGCCGTAGCGGGCGGCGAGCATCCCGGAGACGGCGAACCCGAACTGCGGCGGGATGCCCAGGCTGGAAACGCTGATCGCGGCCTGGGGGGAGAGGAGGGCCGCCGCGCGGTCCTTCTCCTCCTGGCCCATGCCGAGACCGGCGTCGTCGACGATGAGGCAGACGCCCGTCGGCACGGCCTGGATGTTGATCTCCACCGGGGTGCCGGGGGCGGAGTAGTTCGTGGCGTTGGCGAGCAGCTCGGCGAGGACCACCGCGATGGGTTCCACCGCCCGGCTGACGACGGAGAAGTTCACCTGGCCGTTGACCCGGACCCGGTCGAAGTGCCGGATGCGGCCCTGGGCGCTGCGGGCCACGTCGAAGACGGAGGCCACGGTCTCGCGCCGGCCGAGCCAGCCGCCGCAGAGGACGGCGATGCCCTGCGCGCGCCGGCCGAACTGGCTGTTGGCGTGGTCCATGGCCATCAGGTCGGCCAGGATTCCGGGGTCGTCGCCGTACTTGCGCTGGGCCTTCTCGATCACGACCTGCTGCTCGTCGGCGAGGCCCTGAAGGGTGCGGACGGCGGCCTTGAGGACGGCCTTGGTCTCCTCCTCGGCGTCCTTGCGGACCTCCGCGAGTTCGGTGGACTGACGCTGGAGCAGACCGTTGTGCACGACGTGGAGTTCGTCACGCTGGCGCAGGAGCGTGTCACGCTCCTGGCGCAGTTCGGCATGGTGTCTGCGCAGCTTGACGTTGGTCGCGCGAGCCCGCAGAACGGCGCCCACGGCGACCAGTGCTACGACAACCAGCGCCCAGATGACGGGGCCCTGTGGAAATGTCATGAGACTCACTTCAAGTGCCATGGCGGAAACGGCTTGACACCCCGTCATGCGGCACGCAGCCAGGGCTGTTTCGCCACGACCGTGCGCCGCTTCGGGAGGTGCCCCTCCGAAGGTGGGGCCGAGGAATTCATTCCTCCCGGAATGCCCCCATACGCCATCAGCCCACTGGAAGTAAGATGATCTTATCATCGGCTGCACTCTGAAATGTCAAGAGCGCCACGCCAGTTGCTGCTCGGCGCAGAATGTTCACATCGCGGAGATCTGGAGGACGGCCTCCGGGCCCTGCGCCGACCGCTGTCCTTCGCGGGCGGGAACGCGCGGCGCCGGGCCGGCCGGGGTGACGGGAAGTCAGCCCCGAAGCCCCGTGGAGGCGCGGGTCTCCAGGGACCAGGCGTGGCGGCGGACCGTGTCGGGGGCCGCGCGCTCCGCGAGGATGTCGCAGAGCAGCCCGGCGCAGGCGCGGCCGTACGCGGCGGGGCGCAGGTCGACGGCGGTGACGGGCGGTTCGGCGCCACGGGCGGCGGTGCCGTCGACGCAGGACGCGACGAGCAGGCCGGTGCCGCCGTCGGCCCCCGCGGCCCCGCCGGCCTCCCGGCCGAGGGCCGCCGCCGCGCGCAGGACGCCCGGGACCGAGCCGTCGGGGGCGCAGATCACCGCGTCGACGGCGGGGTCGGCGGCGAGCAGCTCCCGGGTGGCCGCCTCGGCCTCGCCCGGGGTCGCCGCGAACGGCACGGTGCGCAGGGCCACCCGCACTCCGTGGGCGTGCCCCCAGGACCGGGCGGTCGCGCGCAGGGCGGTCGCCCAGGCCGAGGAGCCGGACGGGGCCAGCAGCGCGGGGCGGCGCGCGCCGCGCTCGGCGACATGGTCGAGGAGTGCGGTCAGCGAGGCCGCGTTGTCGCAGACCACGGCACCGGTGGGGCCGTCGGCCGGGCCGAGGTAGCGCTCGCCCGTCACCACCGGGACGCCTGCGTCGAGCAGCCCCGGCACCGCGCTGTCGCCGACCTCGGGGTCGATCACCAGGAGCCCGTCGACGCGCGAGGCGATCCGTCCGCCCGAGGCCCCGGACGGTGCGAGCAGCACCATGTCGAGCCCGTCCTCCTGGGCGCGCTCGACCGCCCCGAAGGCGAGGTTCATGTAGTAATCCAGCCGGGTCGCGGTCGCCGGCAGGTGCAGCCCGACGGCCCCCGTGCTGGCGCGGCGCAGCCGCCGGGCGGCGCTGTTGGGGCGGTAGCCCAGCTCCTTTGCCACCGCGCGGACCCGCTCCCGGGTCGCCTCCGCGACCCGCCCCGAGCCCTGGAGCGCGTCGGACACCGTGCTCTTGGAGACCCCGGCGGCGCGGGCGACATCGAGGAGGGTCACGGTCGGGGAGGTCACGGGGGTGAAGTCTAGACGTTCGCCGATGGCTGGGCCGGGGGTTGCCGGAACGTTCCGGCACGGTTACATTGCCCGCATCTGCCGGAACGTTCCGGCAGGTGGGCGTTCGGCCGCCCTGCCCTCTGTCCCTCCGTCCGTCCTTCTCCGCCCGTACTCCTCGCCCCTCTGGAGCGTCCTCCCCCCTGGGCCCGTCCTCCCCGCTCCCCGCCTCCCCGTCGCCCGCCCGCCGTCCTGCCCGCGCCGCCCCCCCCTCCGCCCCCCTTTCCGTACCGTTTCCGCACCCCTTCCCTCTCCCAGGAACCCGCCATGCGTCTGATCACCGCGTACAACGCCCCCGCGTCCCCGACCCGGACCCGCCCCGCCGAGCGCGCCCCGCTGCGCGTGGCGGCGGTCCAGCAGCGCTGGCACCGCGACCCCGCCGAGCACCGGGCCGCCCTGCGGGAAGGCATCCGGCTCGCCGCCGCCGAGGGCGCCCGTGTGGTCTGCCTCCAGGAGCTGACCCTCTCGCCCTACTTCGCGGTCGTCCGCCGCGCCGACCACCCCGAGCCCGCAGGGCCGGAGGAGCTGCTGACCGGTCCCACCTTCACGTTCGCGGCCGAGGCAGCCCGCGAGTACGGCGTGTACGTGCACGCCTCGCTGTACGAGAAGGCCCCGGGCCCCACGGGCGAGGACGGCCTCGGCTACAACACCGCGATCCTCGTAGCCCCCGACGGGACCCTCGCCCAGCGCACCCGCAAGACCCACATCCCGGTCACCGAGGGCTACTACGAGGACGACTGGTTCCGGCCCGGTCCGGCCGGCGACGACGCCTTCCCGCTGGTCACGGTCGACGAGGCCGCCTTCGGCCTGCCCACCTGCTGGGACCAGTGGTTCCCGGAGCTGGCCCGTGCCTACTCCCTCGCCGGGGCCGACGTCCTCGTCTACCCGACCGCCATCGGCTCCGAGCCGGGCTTCCCCGGCTTCGACTCCCAGCCGCTCTGGCAGAAGGTGATCACCGGCAACGCCATCGCCAACGCCACCTTCATGATCGTGCCGAACCGCATCGGCGCGGAGAGGGGCCTCACCTTCTACGGCAGCTCCTTCATCGTGGACCCGTACGGCCGTGTGCTGGCCCAGGCCCCCCGCGACGAGCCCGCCGTCCTGGTCGCGGACCTCGATCTCGACGCCCGCCGCGACTGGCTGGAGCTGTTCCCGTTCCTGACCACCCGCCGCCCCGACGCGTACGGCCCGCTCACCGAAACCCGCTGAAACCGGGAGCCGCCGATGCAGGTAGCCGCTGACGCCGGGGCCCGCCGATGCCGGGAGTCGCTGACGCCGGGGCCCGCCGTGAAGCGCCCCGCTCCCGCCCGACTCCGGGCGCGAGCGGGGCGCCCCCCGGCGCCGGCCCCTCCTCCCGCAGCGGTGGCCGCGACGCGCACCGATACGTACCCGAAACAGAGCCGTGCGGTGCTCGAAGCACGCCCCTGACCGGCCGGAAGCAGGGGTCGCGGAGGCTGGTCCGCGTACCCGAAGCCCGGTGTACGCGACCGTCAGGAGACCTGAGCCGTGCTGAGCCCATCGGAGGCGGCCGAACCGGCCCCGGCCACCGGCCCCGCCGGGCCCCCCGCCCCTGCGGAACCCCGCGAACGCCGCCGCTCCGGCCGCCTCCTCCGCCGCCGCACGGACCGCCTGCTCGCCTCCGCCGCCGTGCTCTGCGCCGCGCTGACGGCGCTGCACGCGTGGATACCGAACACGGGCGTCAACGCGGGCAGCCTCGTCCAGACGCTGCTGCCCTGGACCGGCCTCGGCGTGCCGGTGCTGCTCGGGCTCGCCGCCGTACGCCGGTCCCGGACCGTCGCCGTGGCGGTGCTCGCGCCCGCCGTCGTCTGGGCCACGGTCTTCGGCGGCGCGCTCACCGACAAACGCTCGGGCGGCGGCGATCTGACCGTGGTCAGCCACAATGTGGACGAGGGGAACACCGACCCGGCCGGCACCGCCCGGGTGCTCGCCGGGGCGGGCGCGGACGTGCTGGCGCTCGAAGAGCTGTCCGACGCCTCGGCGCCCGTCTACTCCCGCGAACTGGCCGCCGCCTACCCGCACCACGCGGTGCTCGGCGGGGTCGGCCTCTGGAGCAGGCATCCGCTGGCGGACGTGAAGGCGGTGCCGATCATGCCGTGGACCCGGGCGATGCGCGCCACGGTCCGGACCCAGGGCGGGCCCGTCGCGGTGTACGCGGTCCATCTGGCGTCGGTACGGGTGTCGGCGGCCGGTTTCACGACGGGCCGCCGCAACGCGGCGGCCCGCGCACTGGCCGCCGCCCTCCGGGCGGAGCCCGCGCCCCGGGTCGTGGTGCTGGGCGACTTCAACGGGACGTTCCGGGACGGCGCACTGGCCCCGGTGACCTCCCACCTGCGGTCCGCGCAACGGGAGGCGGGCGCCGGCCTCGGGTTCACCTGGCCCGCCGCGTTCCCGGTGGTCCGCATCGACGACGTGCTGGTGCGGGGGATGACGCCGCGCGCCGCCTGGACCCTGCCGGCGACCGGCAGCGACCACCTTCCCGTCGCGGCCACGCTGAGCCGGTGAGGTGCTCGGGCCGGCTTTGGCGGCCGGTGACGCGCCCGTGCCGGTTTTGGCGGGCCGGTGACGCGCCCGTGCCCCGCTCGGCGCCTCTGTGGCGGACTCAGCGCATCGGTCCCCCCGCCACTCCCGGCCGGCGGCTTACTGACGGTTTCAAAATGAGGTTTTGAGTCGTCTCAAGCAGATGATGCTGCAGGCGAGTTGGAGAAGGCCGAGATGGAGGTCGGCGCGTAT
>NZ_JBIVTR010000030.1:0-23695 GCF_044756785.1 Streptomyces sp. NPDC091649
CCCGCGGAGCGGGTACCACATCGCTGCGCGATGTGCAAGCGAACCAACGCGCTGCGCGCGTTGGTTGCGCTCCCGCTCCGCGGGAGCGCTGGTGACCCGCTGCGCGGGTCACGCACCTCCGGCGCTGCGCTTCGGAGGTGACGGTCCGTCCGCTGCGCTTCCGGACCTGGCCGTGCTGCGCACGGCCTGAACGACCTTCCGCTTCGCTCCAGGCCAGGTTGGGCGGGTCCGCTGCGCTCCCCCGCCCAACGGCCCTTCCGGCTGCGCCTCCAGGACCGTTGGGACCCGCTGGCGCGGGCCCGGCTGGCTACGAGGGTGGGGGGCGCTCGTTCGTGTGGGTTCCAGTGTACCGAGTGCATCACGTGATGCAGCATGTACCATTGGTGGAAACACGGGACACCTCTTAACCGTCAGAGGACCTTCCCGGAAATTCTGAGAGGAACGATCGCAGATGACCGGTCCCCACGAATCTGCGGACTCGATCCGTGCTGAGCGGCGATTCTGTGCGCCGGGTGGCGCAGTATCAGACGGCGGGCCTGAACGCCCGGTTGAAGGTTTCGCGCATCTGGAGCCGCAGGGCGTGCCGGCGAGCGAGGCGGACGACCTGGTGGCCGCGCTGGGGGCCCGGGCGGTCTCTGGGGGCACAGCGCGAGGTGGTCGAGCTGCACGCGTTAGCGCCGGCCTCAGGGTCCGCGGTTCGCGGTTCGCGGACGGCTGGGACGAGGGCGTGACGGTCGTGAGTTGGGCAGGGCTGGCCAGCACCCGGATTCGAACCGGGGTTTCCGCATCGGGGCGAACCCGAGTGCGGTGTCCTGGGCCGCTAGACGACGCGTGGCCGCACACAGCGTATCCGCACTCCTGCCCACAACGCCCCTCCTCTTGTAGGGGATGTTCCGCTCACACCCCCGCACACCACGGCCCGCCGCCAGGTACTGGAGGTGCTGGGCAAGGCTGGCGGGCTGTGCACCGCGCGGACGCGAAACGCAGACGAGGACGTCATCGTCTGCACGCTCGACACCGGGCACTACGACCCGGACGACAAGCCGTCCTTCAAAGACGGAAAGCACGGCGGGTGGCACAAGGCAGACGGGGTGATCTGGAAGGACCTTGGTGCAGCCTGCATTTCGCACGCGACCGTCTGAAAGACATCAGGGACAAGTATTAGGGAGGGCTTGAAAATGTTTTTGGTTCCGCTCAAGGAACACCAGGTCGACCAGAAGTTGAGATTCCGTAACTGGGTTGGATTTCCTGCAAGATCGCCCATTCCTCCGGAGGGGGCACGTGCGATGGGGGTGTCTGCGACCGGGTCCGGTAAGACGATCACCACCGCTACGTGCGCGCTGGAGTACTTCCCGGGCGGGCGGATCCTGGTGATGGTGCCCACGCTGGACCTGATCGTGCAGAGTGCCCAGTCCTGGCGGCGGGTCGGGCACCGCGCGCCGATGGTCGCGGTCTGCTCGGTGGACAAGGACGAGGTCCTGGAGCAGCTCGGAGTGCGCACCACCACCAACCCGATCCAGCTCGCCCTGTGGGCGGGGTCCGGGCCGGTCGTCGTGTTCGCCACGTACGCCTCTCTCGTGGACCGTGAGGACCCGGCCGATGTCTCTGGGCGTGGGACTGTTCCTGGGCCGTTGGAATCGGCTCTGGCGGGCGGGGAGCGGCTGTACGGGCAGCGGATGGCTCCGTTTGACCTGGCCATTCTGGACGAGGGGCACATGACGGCCGGGGACGTAGGGCGGCCGTGGGCGGCGATCCATGACAACAGTCGGATCCCTGTCGACTTTCGGCTCTACCTGACCGCGACCCCGCGGATCCTCGCCGCGCCCCGGCCGCAGCGTGGCCGGGACGGCCGGGAGCTGGTGATCGCGTCGATGGAGGACGACTCCAGCACCTACGGCACCCGGATTTTCGATCTCGGTCTGGCGGAGGCGGTGGAACGCTCGATCCTTGCGGGGTTCGAGATCGACGTGCTGGAGATCCGCGACCCGGACCCGATCCTGGGCCTGTCCGAGGACGCCCTGCGTGGCCGGCGCATGGCCCTGCTCCAGGCGGCGCTGCTGGAGCACGCGGCGCAGCAGAATCTGCACACCACCATGGTGTTCCACCAGCGGGTCGAGGAAGCCGAGGCGTTCGCCGGGCAGATGCCGCGCACCGCCGCCGAGCTGTATGCCGCTGAGGCATCCGCGGTGGCGCTGGCCGGTGCGGAAGAGCTGCCCGTGTCGTCGATCGACGCTGAGCTGTACGAGCTGGAGGAGGGCCGTCATGTACCTGCGGACCGGGTGTGGGCGGACTGGCTGTGCGGAGACCACCCCATCGCGCACCGGCGTGCGGTGATCCATCGGTTCGCCAACGGCATCGACGCCCAGAATCGGCGGGTGCACCGGGCGTTCCTCTCCTCAGTACGCGCCCTCGGGGTCGGGGTCGACATCACCGGACTGCGTGGGGTAGAGGCCGTGTGCATCGTCGGCTCGCGCAGCTCCCAGGTCGACGTCGTCCAGAACATTGGACGGGCCCTGCGCCCCAACCCCGACGGCCGGGCCAAGACCGCACGGATCATCATCCCCGTCTTCCTCCAGCCCGGGCAGGACCCGAAAGACATGATCGCCTCGGCCAGCTACCAGCCCCTGGTCGACATCCTCCAAGCCCTGCGCTCGCACTCGGAACGCATGGTCGACCAGCTCGCCTCCCGCGCCCTGACCCGCGGCACCGAACGGCGGCGCATCCACGTCCGCCCCTCCCCCGCCACCGCGGCCGGCCCGGAGAACGGGGACATGCCCGCGGAGACCAGCCAGACGCAGCAGGAGGTCGACCGGGTCACCTCCATCGTGGTCAACTTCGCTTCCCCCCGCGACGCCGCCGACATCGCCGCCCTCACCCGCTGCCGCGTCATCCGGCCCGAATCCCTCGTCTGGCTCGAGGGCTACCAGGCCCTGATCCGCTGGCGCACCGAGAGCAAGATCACCGGCCTTCACGCAGTGCCGTACGACACCGAAACCGCGGTCGGCGTGACGAGGGACTATCCCCTGGGCCGGTGGATCCACCAGCAGCGCAAGGCGCTGCGAGCCGGTGAACTCGACACCCACCGCAAGACGCTGCTCGACGAGGCCGGAATGGTGTGGGAGCCGGGCGACGAAGCATGGGAGAAGAAGCTCGCCGCACTCCGGTCCTACCAGCGGGCCACCGGGCACCTCGCACCCCGACAGGACGCTGTGTGGGGCGAAGGCGAGGGGGGCGGCGAGCAACTGGCCATCGGACAACTCCTCGCCAACCTCCGCCGCAGGGGCGGTCTCGGCAAGGACCCCGGGCGAGCGGCGCAACGCACACAGCAACTGGCCGCGATCGACCCGGACTGGAACTGCCCCTGGCCACTCGACTGGCAACGCCACTACAAGGTGCTCTCCGACCTGGTCGACGCCGACGGACACCTGCCCCACATCGACCCCGGCGTCACCTTCGACGGCGACGACATCGGACGATGGCTGGAGCGGCAGAAGAACCCAGGCACGTGGGCGCAGCTGTCGACCGATCAGCAGGAACGGCTGTCGAAGCTGGGCGTACAACCCACTGAAGTACCTTCCCCCGCCCCGGTGGCCCCGCGGTCGAGGAAGGGATCGGGCAAGGCCCAGCAGGCGTTCCAGCGAGGCCTGGCGGCTCTCGCACAGTGGGTCGAACGGGAAGGCCAACGGCCTGTGCCGAGGGGGCACGTCGAGGAGATCTCGATCGACGGCGAGACTGAGCTGGTCGTCAAGCTCGGCGTATGGGTCTCCAACACGAAAGCCCGCCGCGACAAACTCACCCAGGAACAGCTCGACGCACTGAGGAAGTTGGGCATCGACTGGATTTGACAGTCGTAGGCACGGACCTCTCGTTTGGCAATGATCCGAGGCTGGGTCAGGGGCGCGGAGGCGGGGTGGTGAGGTACGGAGCGAGTTGGGCTTCGAGGTCGGCGATGCGTTTGTCCATGAAGCGGTTGTTCTGGCGTGCGCTGGTCAGCCGCTCTTGAGTCTGCTGGTTGTCCTGGGTGAGCTGTCTTACGTGCTGCTTCAGCGTGGTGTTCTCGGTGACGATGCGCTGGAGGGAGCCCTCGGGTAGATCGTGTTCGAGGTCGCGGATCTTGCCGAGGAGGTCTGCGATGCGGGTGCGCTGGATGCGGATTTCGCGCTGGGCCTGGGTGAGTGCGTCTTCGGCGTTGAGTGCACGTTCTTTCCAGGCGGGCTGGGCGCGGTTGCCGCTGGTGGAAACTGCGGGATGGGGTCTGTTTGCGCGGGTGGACTGCTCGATCAGGGCTCTGGCCTGCTGGTTTTGATAGAGGAAGGTGCGTGAGACGCGGGCGGTTCGGGCGAGTGCAGCGACGGTGACAGGCGTATGGTCGCGTGCTGCGGTGGTCAGGGCGGTCTGGAGGCGTTCGAGCATCTCTTGGGTGGCTAGGCGGCGGGCTTGGACGGCTGCGTCGGTGCGGGGCGTGCTCATGCCTGTCCTGCGGCGTCGTCGGGGGCTTGAAGTGCTGCGAGGTCTCGGGCGCGGAAGGCGGTGCTCCAGGTGCGGTGGAAGTAGTCCTGGGGGCGCCGAAGGTCCAAGGTGAGGGCTTCGTCGAGGATGCCGAGGGCGGCCAGGGCCTGCTCGAGTCCTTTGATGGCCTGGGCGGTGGGTTCGAAGACGGTGTGGAGGTAGTCGGCGGTGGCGTCGTCAGGGGCCTTCTCGGCGATGGAGCGCCACTGTTCGGCTTTGCGTCGCCAGTAGAGGAGGTCTGCGCCGGAGAGGACGAAGTTGTCGCAGTTCTCGCAGTCGAGTTTCCAGGGGCAGGCTCCGCCATCGACGACGGGTTGGTAGGTGCAGAAGCCTCCATCGGCGGGGGTGCTGCGGCGGGAGAGGTCCAGGGCCAGAGCTAGGGCTGACTCGCGGTCAATGGGGGTGGCGTCGCCGGAGAGGAGCTCGCCTGGGTTGGGGGCGCCGGGCCCGGCTACCCAGACGGTGTTCAGGACGTCTTCGAGGTCGCTGTTGGTGATCTTCACGTAGTGCTCGGCCATGCGCTCGGACAGCTGGCCGAGGTAGCGGCGAATGTGAGTGAGCGTGGCGCCGGCGCGCAGCAGGTTGGTGGCCAGAGTGTGGCGGGCCTGGTGGGCGACGTATGCGCCGCCGAGGTCGAGGTCGGAGATCCAGGTCTTGAAGCGGTGGTTGAAGTGTCCGTAGGAGATCGGCTGGCGGCCGTTGGGGTTGCGGATGCGGGAAGGAAACAGGGCCAGGCCGGGGCGTTCAGCGGCTATGGGGACGCGGCCGTAGCGCTTTTCGAAGAGTTGGAGTGTCTTGGTGCGCCGGGCGTCGAGGCGCTGGTAGATGGGCTCGGGGATGCGGATGCCCTCGTTGTAGTTGCCGACCTTGGTCTGGTCGTGCCACAGCATGGCCAGGCCGCGGTAGCGGCCGATGCAGTCCAGGCGTAGTCCGACGATCTCGCTGCAGCGGCGCCCGGTGGCGACGATGGTCTCCCAGATGTCCCGCAGGTCTCGGTCGTTGAGGTCGAGTTCCTCCAGGCGGCGCAGGTTGGTCTCGTCCATCAGCGCGCGGGCGACGTCGTCGCTGAAGGGGTTGCGGGAGCGCTGCTTGAGGCCGGTACCGCCGAAGGGGATGGCGGTCAGGAAGCCGGTGTCGATGCCGAGGCGTTCGGCGTGGCCGGCGGGGATAGCCCTGTAGAGCAGCTTGCGTGCCCCGTTGAAGACGAATTGGCAGCTCAGGTCGGTGACGGTGGGGGATCGTCCGTCGACCAGGACCATCCCCAGGGACGGTAGGCCGTGGCGGGCGCGGTGGCGCTGGTCGGCGACGAACCGCTCGGCGTGTTCACGGCGCAGCACGGTGGGGTCGTGGCCGGCGTCGGGGGCGTCGGCTTTGAGGAAGACGCCCAGCTCGACGGCGGCGCGGCGCATCTGGTCGAAGGGTCCGCGGGTGCGGGGGCACTGTGGGGATCTGAGCCACTCGGCGAGATGATCCCAGAGCAGGTCGCGCAGCCACCGCTGAGGGACGGTGGTGATGTCGAAGTGGCTCTGGGCGTTCTTGAAGCGTCGTCCGAAGTGATCGGTTTCCAGGAAGCCGGCGTCCTTGGTGTCCGAGGGGCTGTGGTAGACGCAGCGCAGACCGTTGACGACTTCCCAGATGATCTTGCGGACTTCGGAGTCCATCTGTTTAGGGGTCAGGTCTTTGTAGCCCTGGTCGTGCAGGTCCATCAGGGACGTGATGCCGCCTCGTCGGCAATGTCCGACGAGGTTCCTGATGCCGTTGGTGGTCCATTCGGAGTGCTGTGCGGCCTGGGCGTGGGTGTGCAGGCCCCATTGGATCTCGGCTCGCAGCAAAGGAGGCAGTGGGTGGAGGTTGACCAGTCCCGGCTGTGACACAGGTTCCGTGGTGGCACACCATGAGTGGAAGGCAGGCTCGTCGTCGTACGTTACGGGGAGTGGGCGTCCGTCGTTGATGCGACCGTGGATGCGTTCCGACCGGGCTCCTCCCGGACGCTGCTCGGTTTGGTAACGGGCCTGGTGCTGGATACACAATCCCACCGAGCTACAGGCTAGGAACGGGCAGTGGGCCTTGCAGAGGCCGAAGCCGGGTAGCGCGTGCTGGTCCAGAGCCCATCGTTTGAGGTGCTTTCGGTCGATGCGCGCCGCCGAGCCATACTGCCAGCGGTTCTGGTGTTGATGGCACAGCTGGGTCGTGGGGCTGAGGGCCGGGCGGTCGGGGCAAATCCGGCAGCGCCCGTAGTCCACTCCCCGCGCGGGCGGAAGAGGCGTTGCGGCGTTCATGAAGGCGCGCTTGAACTGGCCGGCCCGCTCTGCCTGCTCCCACTCGAGGCAGTGGGAACCGCACAGGTTGTGGCTGACGCGGCGGATGCGCTCGCAGCCGTCGATGCCGCACTGCCAGGCGAAGACTGGGTGCTGGGGCGGGATGAAGATCAGCGTGTCGCGGAAGAGCGGATCGAATGAAGGGGCCTTTATGAGGGCCGTGAGTAGTTCGAGCCGGTCGCGGCCGATGCGGGTGGTGTCGGTGCGGCCGGGCAGCAACGTCAGCGGGATCACGGCTGTGTCCCCCAGACCTGATCCAGCGCTGCAGTGAAGACCGGGTCGTGGATGTCCACGTGGCCGTAGACCTGCTCGACGGTCGCAGCTGAGGCCCAGCCGCCGGCGTCACGCGCGATCACCGCGTTGCCCCGTGCGGCGTCCAGAACTGCGGTGGCGAAGCTGTGCCGGAAAGCGTGCGGTACCACCCGGCCGATCTCCAGCCGGGCCGCGGCTCGGCGCAGCATGCCGCGGGCCGCGGCCGTGGTCCACGGTTGGCCCCGGGAGGGGCCGTGCAGGCCGACCAGGAACATGCCGTGAGCGGCCTGGGCGGGATACTGGGTGGTGATGTACTCGAAGTAGGTGTGGATCATCGCCGGACTCACCCGGCGCACCGTCCCACCGCACACTGTGCCGTCCTGCGACGTCCAGGGAGACTTGGTCTTCACTCGGGCCCTGTTGTGGTTGTCCTCGCGGTGGCAGATGTGCACGTGCGGCCCCCGGCACTGACCGCACGCGGCCTGCTCACGCAGGTGCAGGTCGACCAGACGCAGCCCGCACAGCTCACCGATCCGGAAACCGCCGTCGGCCAGCCACGTGACCACCATCCGGTCACGCGCGCACGACACCGCCCCCAGCAGCAGCTCCCGGGCACCTTCCGGCAGCATCTTCGGATGCCGGCGCATCCGCTCCGCCGGAGCCAGAGGATTCGCGGGCATGCTGTGCAGGACGTGCCCGAGCATCGCCCGCCGACGGTCCGCCCGCGTCGGCAAACGGGCCACGCGCAGTGCCTCCGCAAGTGCCGGGTTCACGCCGTGAGTGCCCAGGCGGAGGTAGAAACCCTTGAGGCAGGCCGCGGCGGTCTTCAGTGCGCTGTGCCCGTAGGGGCGTTTCCCCTCGCGCCACGGCAGCCCGAACGGCCCCGGGTAGTCCGCTCCCAAGGCCGCCATGTAGTGCCGCAGGTCCTCAAGCGACGCCGACCCTGTGTCCAGGCCCGCGAACCGCAGCCACCGCAGATGATCCACCAGCACATATGCGTACGTGCGGTCCGTACCCGCCCGGCAGGAACGCAGGAACCCGTCTGCCTCCGCCACAAGCATGCAGTCCGTGTCCACGACCGTGTAAGTCACCCGCTGGTCCCTACGGACGATCTCCTGCACTCGTAAGTCGCCCACCACCAGTCGGCCATCCACCATGTGCCGCCCCTCCGGAACGGGGGCCGCCCCCGTGGCGGCGTCCTCCGGCTCCGAGTCCACACCCCTCCCCCGCATCGGCGGACCACTCCACACGAACGTCCCACACACCCAGGTGACAGTTGGTAAAGTCCGTCACCCTCACACGCCAGAACGCCCCCGGGGTCGCGCTGACGGCAGGCATCCTCAGGAGCAGGGATGGCCCAGAGCTCGGTGGTTCATCCATACCGCCGCATCGCACACCCGCAACGCGCTCACCGTTTCGGGCAGCCCTGCGGCCTGCCTCAGCTCGAGCAGCTGGCGGTGCAACGCGACGCCGTCCTCACGCAGCGCGGCATGGAAGGCGAGCCAGAAGGACGGCGGCCGGCCGACGGCGCAGCGTACGACGCGGTCATAGATCGGGAGCAACCGCGGACGCTTACGCGCCAAAATCTTCCCCCCGATGACCCAGTTGACCCCGTACTGGGCACAGAGGAGGTGCCATGCCTGGTCCGCCGGCGAGCCGTCGGCCACGACGAGCGCGTCGGCATCAGCCATGTCGATGTCCCTGGGAATGGCCTGCAACAGACCGGACAGCCTCACGCCGAGAGGGCCCTCCAGAATATCCAGCGCGACAGGCGCCGGAACGGTGACCGACAAGGTCTGCACCGCGACCAGGTCCTCCGCCGTAAACCGGTCAGCAACCTCAGGCCGATCTCCCCCACCCGCCAGATGCTCGAACCGACTCCCGGTGAACTGCATCCCGCCGGGCGGCACGCCCAGGCCGAAGTATTGCCGCAGGTCACGGACCACGCGCTCGGAACTCAGCAGGGCACCCAACCGCCGCCCTAACGGCGACAACGCCCCATCAGAAACACCGGACACTGCGGTAGAAGCGGCCATGAGAACTTGCTCCTTCATCTAGGTCTGGAGTAGTGAGCGGTGCTACAAAGCCCGCCCGAGAGTCATGCAGCGAACCGGTCGCGCCGTGAGAAACCGTGTACCGACCGGACATGATCGGATGCTGGCAGTCTCTAAGCCTGTGAAACGCCGCGTTGCGAGCCCTTCCTCGGCGTAGGCGGTGGCGCGCGGGCGAGGTGTCGCCTGGGCAGGCCGAAAGTCGGTGTGCGGGTGGCCGCTGGGGCCTGGTCGGCTCAACTCGTCACGGCGTTGGAGTTCCACAGCTTCTCGACCGTCGACGATCCGCCGCCATCGGCTCAAACCGAGGTCACCGGGCCAACGTGGTCAGGTGCAGGCGGCGCTTCGCACCAACTGCGTCCTTGAGGGCAGCGCGCAGCGCTATCCTTTCTGTCAATCGTGCAACGCCCGTCACGTAGGCCGCTGGAGGCACCTTGTTGCATGAGCCGGTTCGCTCCACCAACGTCCGGTCGGTGGGCTACAGCCAGGCGGAGCGTGTGCTCGAGGTCGCTTTCCACAGCGGAGGGGTGTACCGCTACGACAACGTGCCTGCGGACGTGCACTCGGCATTGATGGCTTCCCCTAGCAAGGGGGGCTTCTTGGCTCGGTTCATCAAGGGTCACTATCCGTACCGCCCGATCTCGAGCTGACGTCCAGACAGTTCATCCAAAACCGTTCCATCGTTGTTGAGTTGAGGCGTGCGTGCAGATCTGCTCCGTTTCCGTTGAGGGCTTCCGCTGCCTTGCAGATATCGCCGATGTTCCAGTCCTGCCACAGACAGTTCTGACTGGCCAGAACGAGGGCGGGAAGAGCGCTCTGCTGGACGCGCTGAACTTCTTGCTCCACGGAACCGCGCTGAGCGAGCGCGATCTCACCTATGTCGGCGACGGGGGCCGACAGGAACCCGTGGCCGACGGGGACACGGTCGCACCGCACGCACGGGTGCCTCAGACTGCCGTGACGGGCGAGTTCACCCTCAGTGCCGACGAGCAGCAGCACTTCGCCCTGCCGGAGCGGGTGCAGATCCGCCGTCGCTTCCGCCCGGAGGCGGGAACGTTCCTGGAGATCCGCCGCCGCGTCTGCCAGAACCCAGAGCTGCGCGACTTGGGATCGGTGAAGCTGGCGGGCCTCAAGGAACTCGCTGCCACGCACGGGGTCGAGCCCGTCGGGCAGGCGAACGCGAGGAACAGCTGGGAGCAGCCCTTGCGGGAACTGGCCCAGCAGATGGAGCAGGTCGACGCATGGGTTGCGGCGGACTCCGAGGTAGCCGCCGCGATGCCGTCAATGGTGTATTTCAAGGGCGACTCGGTCCAGGCGCCTGAGGCCGTGGTCCAGAGTTTGCTCAACTCCCGGCTGCGCGAGTACACGCGGGCCGATGAGGTGGTCAAGCGCGTAGCAGACCTTGAGGATTACCTCGCCGATTCGCTGACAGCGGACATCGACAGCATCCGCGGACATATCGCGCGGCGGTGCGCCCTGCCGTCGGTGGAACTGGACCCTCAGGTGCAGGTGCGTCCGGCACTGGTCGGGGTCGAGCTGAACATTGTGGACTCGCAGGGCCGCCGGTTCCCACTCTCGTCGGCCGGAACCGGTCGCTCACGCCGGATCTCGCTGGCCCTGTGGGAGAGCAGCAACGACCTGGGGCAGCGCGACGCCGCTCAGGCGTCCGAGTCGGATGTCGTATTCGTCTACGACGAGCCCGACACCCACCTCGACTACTCCCATCAGCGGCGCATCATGGCGCTGATCCAGTTGCAGTCGTCACGGCCCAACGCGCGCGTCATCGTGGCGACGCACTCGCTCAACTTGATCGACGGGGTCGACATCTCCTCTGTGGTGCACTTGCGTACTCATGAGGGCCGCGTTCGGGCGGAGGTTCTGAGCGAGGACAGCGCGGACAAGGATGTGCGTCGGCATCTGTCGACGATCGCGACAACGCTGGGGTTCCGCAACAGCGTCCTCTTGCACGAGCGGTTCTTCGTCGCTGTGGAGGGCGTATCCGAGACATCCGCGTTCCCCATCCTCTTCCGCAAGCACGCCGGCTTCCCGATCCAGTCCGCCGGGATCTGCCTGTGGGCCGGCGGCAGCAACGAGGGCGCACTGCGATTCGCCCGGTTCCTCAAGGATCACGGCCGCGACGTCGCCTTCGTCGTCGACAAGGACAGCCGCACCAACCAGAAGCGCGCCTTCCGAGACGACAAACTCAAGGAGCACGGCTTCGACCTCAAGGAGGAGTGCCTCTACCTCGGCTCCCCCAACGAACTCGAAGACCTCTTCACTGACGACGACTGGGCTGAGACAGCCAACACGCTGTGGAGGCCGAACCCTGAGCGCGGCCCCTGGCAGCCTCAGGAGATCGAAGAGCTACGGGCCGGCAAGTTCAGCTCGCAGTTGCTGGACCTGCTCAAGAGCGGTTCCCCTGAGGGACCGAAAAACAAGGAAGACCTCATGGTCGGCATCGCCGCCCACCTCACAAAGGACCGCATCCCCGCCGCCCTGTCCACGGTCTTCGATGCTCTCGTCAGTCGCGCGCAGGACGCGGGGCCGCATCTTTGGTAGCCGCCCCGGCCTGACGCGCCGCGCGCCGCGCCTTCATACGCATCAGCCGCTGCTGCGGCGTCGGCGCCTCCCACGTATGCAGACCGGCCGAAGCCACCCACTGAGACCCGTGGTGACCCGGTTCGTCGCCACACCAGCGGCAGCCGTCAGGGGACGGCAGGTCTTTGCGATGCACGCGTATCACCCGACCACCACTCATGGAGCACCGCCCGTGTACGTCGGAATGCCTTCGATATGAACACGTTCCCCGGAAGGCCATGCTCAAAGAGTGCCACCTGCCACTGACAACCGGACGGGTGTACTCAACTTCTGGTGGCGGCTGACGCTGTCACACGTATCTCGGCCCTGCGCCAAGCAGACCTTGCGTCCTCGATCGGCGGCCTCCGCCCGCCATCCCCCGGGCACACCCAACTCCGGACGGCGATCTGATCGCAAAACAGTGCCGCAGATCTATGGCGGTCCGTCCCGATACCATCCGTCTCTACTGCACACAAGCACCGCGGGTCGCAGGGAGAGCTAGATGGCTGCTGAATCACCCTTGGAAGAGATCCGTATCGGTGCGCTCGTCAGTCGACGAAGTCAGCTGCCCCTCAGTCCACCCCTCTCGGCCCCCGAAACGTTGCCCTTCGGCAAGCTGTCCCCGCCGGTGTTCGAGCGCTTGGTCGGCGAGGTCATGTGGCTTATCGACGGGATGAACGACATCCGTGGCTACGGCCGCTCCGGGCAGGACCAGGGTGGACTCGACCTCATCGGCTGGCGCAACGGACAGACACACGTCTACCAGGTGCGCAGGATCGTTTCCCTGTCGGCGCCCGCACTCCGTGCAGCGGTCACCGACTTCACCGGTCCGCCCCGCACTACGACGCCTGCTGAGGGATGGTCCGAGCGACGGTTCGACGCCGTGCGTTTCGTCCTGGCAACGGGGTGCGTCGTCGATGACACTGCCGTGGAAAACGAACTCGTCGCCCTGCAGGAGAAGTACCAGGGCGATATAGGCATCGACTTGTACGACTCAGGCGCCCTCTCGCGGTCCCTGAGGGAACGCCCGTACCTTGTCGCTGGCGTCTTCGGTCCAGAATGGGCCAAGGCCTTCTGCGGGGTGGAGACGCTTCCGGTTCCGACCCTGCCGCATGGCTACGCGCTGTTGAACGACCCGCTTGAGCACCTGGGCCTGGCAGACGCCCTGCACCGCGCTCAGCAACTCGCGGAGACGGAGCCGGGGCCGGCTGCCGAGCTCTTCGGCGATCTGGCGGATGCACTTGAACATGCCTCGTTTACCGGGCATGCCGACCAGCTACGCACTCGGCAGCGCGACCTGCTGGCGTCCGCAGGACAAGCCGACGCGGCATTCACCGTCGCGGCCAAGTTGATGCTCGACCGGTACGAGACCGGCGATCGCATGTTCGTGGATCAGCGCCTGGAGCGCCTGGCTTCCGACGCCGGCAGCACGGCATCCGACATCCACGTGGTCTTGAAGGCGCTGGCGGACTGGTTCGAGTACGGATACGACCTCGCGCCGGTCACAACCGTGCTTGCAGCTGTGGTGCAGGCGGGCGATCCCCTGGCAGCCCGCCTGGTTCTGGCGGTAATCGAGCAGATCGTTGTCGATGAACACCCCGACGATCACCCGGCGGGGCTGACTGATCTGGCTTCCGAGGTTGTCACCTCTCTCAGACAGGGCTTCTGCGGATTCGGCTGGAGTGCTGTCTGGCGGACCTGGCCATACGAGCCGGCCAAAGCCCAGAAGAGGCCTATGCCGACCTCGACCGGCGCGCTCTGGGCGGCCGCATACCGGAACGCTCCGCGGTCTTGGTACACATGCGCCGCGGGCGCGCCCTGGCCCTTGCAGACCTCGGAAGCGAGGCCATCGAGGTCTACCGGCGCGCTGTACTGGCCGCTACCCGAGAGGGCCTGGGAGGCGACGCCCGGCACGCCCTACGGTCCATTTCCTTTCTGTCCGACCAGTACAACGTCGGATTCAGGGAATCGTCCCAGGCCATGCTCTCGGCCCGCACGGTCGGTGCCAGGGGTATGCGACTCATCGACCTCTCCTTCAACCCGGCCGTCAGTGCGCTGGAAGCCCTGGTCGACGACAGACTGCCGGATGCCTCGCGGGCCTCGCACCAGTGGCTGTGGCAGGACCGGATCTCCGGTGCGTTGACCGACGAGAACCTCTCCCACCAGCGCTACGGCGAAGTCTTCGACCGCGCCGGAGAAGGAAAACACGCCGTGCGTCAGTTCGTCCTTGCCGGCCGCAGGAAAGACGCACGTTCCGCCGCCGAACCGCTTCTCGAGTTCCTCGATGTACGCGACCTCCTGAAGGTGCGTGCACGGTGGATATGCAGCGCGGCCGCAGCGGTGATCGGCCAGCAGGCGGATCTCATTCCTGATGACGTCGTCGCGAGCATCGCCGCCCGCCTGACGGAGATCGTCACCACAGGCGCGCAGACAGGTCTGACAGGCATCCAACCGGTCAAGGAGGCTCTCGGAGCGCTTGCAGCGCTCGATGAGCGACTGCCAGCCCCGTCAGCGCAACAGGTACTGCCGTTGTTGGTCGAATCGATCCCCAGAGAGCCGAACATCTCCCGGTTCACCGATGAGCAGATGCTGGCTTTCCTGGGTGCGTGCATTAAGGCCCAACTGCCCGTGGCCGACCAGGCCGCTCAAGCCCTGCTGGATGCATGGAAGCTCGACATAAAAGGCGCTGAGGGTCTGCTTGTCAGCCTCCATGCCCACCTGCCGACGGCTGTGCCAGTGGTACGCGAACGGGCGCAGCAAGGGCACCGTGGGGCCACGGCCCTCCTGGCCGACTGGCAGGTGGACGACCCGTCTGTAGCCGAGACCGCGCGGGAACTGGCCGACACCGTGCTGGCCGAACCGGTGGGGACCGTCCGCCCCTTCTATGCCATGGGCACCACCGCGCAGCAGTGCGCGGCATACCTCTCAGCGTGTTCCGGCGACCAGAGCAGCAGGGGCACAGGCGAGCCGAACAGTCTCTTGCGCGAACGCGTCGCAGCACACCTGCTGTTGTGGGCCGAAGACCACAACGACATCGCCGAACGACGCTCCGAGGCCGTTCGCGCACTGTCCATCCTCGCTGAAACCCTGCTGGCGCCCGTGCGAAACGACACGTTCGAACGACTCATGGACCTGTACCAAGTTCTCACAGAGCACCCGGCCAACGCCTTCGACCGACGCACCCAGCACCCCCTGAGCCGCTACAAGATCAACGCTGGAGGAGACTGGCGTCTGCCCGCAGAGATCCTGCACACGACCGCCGTCCTCGCCACCACCGCCGAACAAGCCATCCGCGTCGAACAGCGCCTGCTCCCACACCTGACCCATCCCGAACAAAAACCAGGCCATGGCTGGCTGCAGGCACAGACCATGCTCGCGCTCGACCGCCTGTCCCCCGCGCCGACGTCCCTGACGGCCACCCATCCCTCACCGTTCATGCGGCAGACCGCCGTGATCTGCTGGGGCCGCGCCGTTCACCGAGATCCGTCCCTCGCACGCACTTTCGCCGAGGACTCCAACACCAGCGTCCGACACAACCTGGCCCGCACCCTCGCCGAACTCCCCCCGGCCGAACGCCTTGAGTACGAAGCCATCACCGAGCGGCTCCGCACCGACAACAGCGCACGCGTCCGCCGAGCCACCGCACAGATCCCATAAGCACGGCGCCCGTCGCTACAAGGCTGGGGCCGACGAAACCCGCCTGCCCAGACATACAGCGAACAGCACTCACCCTGCCGATCACCACCCTCGGTACTCAAGCACCCACGGGACGGTTACCATCCGTCACACTGGCTGGCCCTCCGACCGGATCTAAAAGCTGAACAACGACGGCATGAGCGCGTCTTCGGCACCTGGGAGTGTCGCCTCGATCCATGCGTCGCGTACATGTCTGCGACGTATCGGAGCAGCTCAGGAACATTCCGATCACTCCCAGACTCGGTAAAACGGACGAGGCCCACCGGACCAGCGGCTCGCTCGGGAAGGCGTGGGCGGTCGTCCACGACCAGGAGCAGCTTCCCGCGATGCGCCGGCTGTATCTGACGGCGACGCCGCGGATCTGGATGGAGCGGCCCCGGCCCCGCTGGAGCCGGAAGGGTGGGGCGGTGGCGCCGGGTGAGGTGGAGGCGCCGGGTGATGGGCGCAGGCCGGTGGACCGGCTGCCGAAGGAGATGGCCTGCTCGATGTCGGACGAGCGGATCTACGGGCCGGTTCTGTGGGCTTTGGATCTGTCGGACGCGATCGCGCGGGGGTTGCTGGCGCGGTATCAGATCGTGGTGGTGGAGCTGCGGGATGAGCGGCTGACGCTGGAGAAGCTGTACGGGGAGGAGCGGTTCGAGGAGCACGTGCGGGGTGAGCGGCTCGCGGTGCTCCAGGCGGCGTTGCTGGAGGCGATGGCGGAGCACGGGTTGGAGCGGTGCATCACCTTCCACCATCGGACGGTCGAGGCGAGGGCGTTCTCGGTGGGGCTGGGGCGGGTGGCGGGGCGGTTGCACGCGGCGGATCCGGAGCGGCATCCGGGTCAGGTGTGGTCGGGGTGGCTGTCGGGTGAGCACGAGCCGGAGGCGCGGACGCAGGAGCTGTACCGGTTCGGGGCGAGGGTCGGGCGGGCGGTGATGTCGAATTGCCGGGTTCTCGGTGAGGGCGTCGACTGCCCGAGTGTGGATTCTGTCGCTCTTATCGATCCGAAGGGGTCGGCGGTGGATATTGTTCAGGCTATTGGTCGGGCGCTTCGGCAGAAGCCGGGTCAGGATAAATTGGCGACGTTGATCGTGCCGGTATTTCTTGGGCCGGATGAGACTCCGGAGGATATGCCGTATTCGGCTTCGTACCGTCCTCTTTTGAAGGTTCTTTCCGGGTTGCGTGCGCATGATGAGCGTGCGGTGGAAATGCTCGCGATTCCTTCGGAGGATCTGCATCGGACGAAGCCGGTGTCGTCGTGGCTCGGACCGGCACCGGAGGGTGATGACGAGGAGGAGCAGCGGTTGCTGCTGCGGTTCGGGGTGCATCGTGATCCGGCGTTGGTGGCCAGGTTGGTGGAGTACAACCTGATCGAGCCGGAGCACGCGAACTGGCGGGCGGGGCACCGGGCGGCGGTCGCCTACCGGGAGCGGGAGGGTGATCTCGCGGTGCCGTACCACCACGTGGAGGGCGGGGGCGGGCGGGGTGAGGGCGGGTTTCCGCTGGGGCGGTGGCTGTCCGATCAGCGGAGGGCGATGCGGGCCGGGACGATGCTGCCCGAGCGGGCCGAGGACCTGGAAGCGCTGGACCTTGTGTGGGACCCGGCGGACGCTGCGTGGGAGGAGAACCTCGGCGCGGCCCGTGCGTACGCCGTGGCGTACGGAACCCTCGCCGCTCCGGTCACGGCGATGATCATGGACCGGCCCATTGGGCAGTGGCTGGCCAACGCCCGGAAGAAGAACGGGCTCGGCAAGGACGTGGAGCGGGCGCAGCGGCGGGCGGCGGCGTTGGCCGCGATCGACCCGGACTGGAACCCCGCGTGGCCGGTGGACTGGCAGCGGCACTACGCCGCCCTGGTGGGCCTTGTGGCCGCTGGGGGCGTGGTCGGGTACGTGGAGCCCGGGGCGATGGTGAACGGGCTCGACGTCGGCGGGTGGCTGGCCGCCCAGCAGGACGGGTGGGAGGGACTGTCCGCAGGGCAGCGCGAGCGCCTGGTCCAGCTCGGTGTCCGGCCGCCGGAGAAGTCGGCCGTCGAGGCCGTCGGGGTGAAGGCGCGGTCGCGGCGGGCGGGCGGTGCGCGGGGCGGGGCGTTCGAGCGAGGTGTCGCCGCGCTCGCCCAGTATGTCGAGCGGGAGGGGACGGTGGTGGTGGGACGGTCCTGGTCGGAGGAGTTGCCGGACGGGACGTCGGTGAGGCTCGGTGTGTGGCTGTCGAATGTGAAGAGCCGGCGGGCGACGCTGACCGGTGAGCAGCTTCAGCGGCTGGCCGTTCTGGGGCTGGAGTGGGCGGAGGCGGAGGCGGCGTGAGCGGCGACGGCGTCGAGGAGGCGCGGGTCCGTGCGGCGGTCGCCGGGCATGTCCGGCGGCGGGCGTGGGCGGAGGCCGAGGCGGTGCTCACTGCGGTGCTGGATGACCCGGAGGTGCGGCGGAGCGGGGCCCTGGTCGAGGAGGAGGAGCGTCGTGCCGGGGCGGAGCTCCGAGGCGGGTTCCAGGCGTTCCAGGACCGGTTCGCGTACGCGGTTCGTACGGGCGATGTGGCCCTGCTCGCCGGGGTCTGTGCGGGGGAGCACGGGCGGTGGGGGCGGATCTGCGTACTCACCGCCGGGCATGAGGGCCGGGCGCCGCACTGGGGCATCACCCCGGACGCCGGGCCGATCGCGTGGATCGGCAGCGCACCCGACGACGATTGAGCCCCAACCGGGCCATAGGTGCGGGGCGCGGGCGTCAGGCCGCCGTCGTCCTGGCCCATGCCCACCGCACCGCGCACCAGCCGGCGCATCATCCGCACCCGAACGGCCGGGCGGTAGCAACCGTACGAGCAGCGGGCCGGACAGAGAGATCCGGACCGCCGGTCGTCGGGTCACAGGACGGCTTGTATGGCTCCGGTCACGCCTTCAGGCCGGTAGCGGTGGCGCAGCCATAGCCGGAGGCACACAGGAAAATCCTGACCGGGATGTTTTCGCCGATGCTCAGGTTGATGTGGCGGGTTCCCTGACCGAGGGTGTCCTTTTGGACGGTCGTCCAGCTGCCGTTGACGTAGCGGCGCAGGGTGTAGCTGAGGAGGTACTCCTTAGCTGACTGGCCGGTGGTGTTGTAGAGGTACACGTGCTCGCCCTTGGCCTGGAATTCGGCGCGCAGGTAGCCATTGCCGTTGGTGGTGGTCAGGCGTACCGCCCCGGAAACGCCACCGGGATCGCCATCGGCGGTGATCCGGGAGCAGGAGGAAGTAAAGCCTGTGAGGTAACCGTCTTTGCAGTTGACGATGGCGGCGCTGGCGGGGGTGGCGGTCGCAACGAGCCCGGCGAGGGTCAGGAACGTGGTCGTCGCGATGGTGGCAATGCGGCCTGTGATCCGGTCGAGGTTCACTGCAGGGGCTCCATTCATGGTGCGGGAGGTCGCTTGAACGGCTTGCGCGATGAGCCTGGAGGGGCCGCGCAAGCTGGACAAGTAGTCCCGGGAAGAATGGAAGTACTTGGGACGCTTCAGCCTCTGAACTGCGGGAATGCAGTCCCACATGGGAGGCTGCGGGACGACTGAGACCTGCGTCCCGGCAGTAGAGGGATGCCTGGCATGCCACGGCCCTAGGCTCGTGATGGTGGCGGTCACTCGGGCGCCGAGAAGACGCCTGCTCACGGCCTGGTCTCCGGAGATCTCCTGCGAGATCACGTGCACTCGGCACCTTCCCGATCGCCACCGCCTCTGACGACGGCCTCGTGGGCGCACCGCGACCACGGAAACCGGCACGCCTCAGCCCAGCGCAACCTGTTCGCTCCCCCGATCGGCCCCCTACCTCCGCACGGCACATGATGGGCGCGGCCTCGCAGGCCGCTGTCGAGATCGAAACAGCGGCAACCGCCGTGGCTGGCGCGTACGAGCCCGGGCCCGAGGACAGCGAGCGCTGCCTCACCGTCCGGCGACCACCGTCCTCTCCCGCTCGACGTACTGGGCGAGCGCGGCGAGCCCTCGCTCGAACGCCCCGGCCCGCGGCCGCCCCTTCGCCTCGACGGCCGGCTTCTCCGGCGGCCGGACACCGAGCTCGACCAGGCGCTCGCGCTGCCCCCGGACTGCCCCTCCCACCCGCCCTGCTTGGCGGGCGGTCGGTCTGACGCCGCCCGGGCGGCGGCGTCAGGCCGGGCGGCCCAGGCGTGCTGCGGGGTCTGGGCGTGCATCGCACTGGCGTACGGGCGGGATCGCGAACGGGAGCAGGCCGCCGGGGCGTGCTGGCGCGGGCGGCCGTGTGTGGGTGGGCCCGCTCGGGGTGGGCGTGGTTACGGCTGTTCGCGATGGTTCCGTGCGGCGCGGTGCGGAGGGTGGGGGTGGAGGTGCGGGCCGGCGGCCGCCGTACAGCTGTAGCGCCCGCCGGCTCGCCCGGGGGGTGCCGCTGCCGCCCTATCGTCCGCGTCGTTGGCGTGGGGCGGGGGCGGGCTGCCGGTGCGCGGCGTGTTCCTGGTCTATGGCGCGTTGCAGGTGCCACAGGGTCACCGCGGGAAGCAGGCCGCCGAGCCGGGCGGCTGCCCGCAGGTCCTCGACGGCACCGGTCAGGAGGGTCCTGGGGTTGTGTCCGGGGTCGTCGGGGTGGTTGGGGGTGTCGGCGGCGGCGGTTTCGAGGAGGTCGGCGAGTTCGGTGATGCCCGGGTCTTCCGGTACCTGTCCGCCCCGGCGTGCTGCCGCGTCGGCGAGCTGGGTGACACGGCGGGCGTGCCCGGCTGCCAGACGTAAGGAGATATCCCGGTTGATCACAGCGGCATCGTCTCCCGGATCACGCACGCGGTGCCACCAGAACCGTCACAGTGGCGGCGGCCGGGCCGGAGGTTATCGTCCGCGTCCCTCGCGTCGTGCGGGGACGTTCTGCTGTCGGTGGGCGGGGGTGGCGGGCTCGGCGGGGGTGGGGTGCTTCGGCGGGGCCGTGTCCGGGGTGGTGGTGGAGCGGGAGCGGGCTGCGGTGGTGGAGACGCGGGGGCTGGTGGGCAGGGGCTGGTCGAGGGGTGTGGTGAGTGCGTGGTGGGTGGCGATCACCAGGCGTTTGGTCGTCTCGGTGGGCGGGCCGGTGCGCCAGGCGGCGGTGTCGGGTGCGAGGCGGGCGAGGTGCGCGGCGAAGGGCACGCCCTGCTGGGCCATGCGGTGCATCCGGTGAGCGAGGACGGGCCACAGGCGGGAGCTCACCAGGAGGGTGGCATCCCGCTCGGGGAGGGTCTGGTTGACCCTGGTCACCAGGGTGCGGTGAGCGCCGGGGGTGACGTCGAGCTGGTGAAGGGCGCGGGCCCGGTCGCCGAGGTCGAGGTCGCGGGGGATCGTCAAGCCTTCGGTCAGCGGTCCTCGGACGCGTTTCGCGTCGGTGCTTACCGGCGGGGCGGGGGCCTGGGCGGGGGCGGGTGTAGTCGGAGCGCGTGGCGCGGGTGCGGGGGCTGCAACTGCGGGGGCGGGTGCGGGGGCTGGTTGCTGGAGCGCGTCCGGCTTGGCGGCCCGGGCGGCGGCGACGGCCTGGTCGACGCCGAGGCCGGCGGCGTGGGCGTCGGTGAGGACGCGGGCGACGTCGACGCCCTGGTCGTGGAGGCGGCCCATGGTGGTGGCGATGTCGGGCCAGGCCGGTGAGGAGAGGATCGCGTCGCGGACCAGGCCCTGGGGCAGGGTCGCGCGCAGGAGGTCGGCCCAGTGGTCGGTGCCTTCCGCCTTCGTGCGGGCGGCGTTCTGGGCGATGGCCCGCTCGACGCTGGAGGCCATGGTGCCCAGGTTCGGCAGAAACGCCGCGAGGTCGACGCCGGCGTGGCCGAGGGACATGAGCCGGCGGGCCATCAGCGGCCAGTCGGGGCTGCCCGCGAGGTGGGAGAGGAGGTTGGCGGGCAGGTGTTTGCCGAGCTCGTCGGCGGCCCACCAGTCCTGCGCGATCCTGCCGTAGTCGTCGGGGAGGTCCTGCTCCTGGCCGTCGTGGTGTTTCTGGGCGGCGCGGCGGACCGCGTCGGCGATCGTGAGGATCAGCCGGACGGACATCGCGGCGGCCTGTGCCGCCTCGGACAGGGCTTCGGAGAACGGCTCGCCCTGCAGCTGGGCGGGCGCGGGGGCGGGGGTGGTCATGGGGCGGGGTCTCCTTCGTCGTGGGCGTGGTCAGCGCGAGCGCCCCGGGTGCGGCCCGGGCCTCGGGTGCGGTCCGGTGGGGGGTGGGTGCGGTACTGCGGTAACGGGCGGGGGCGGGGCGGGGCCACGTGCCGGGGCGGGCGTCACCCGTACGGTGCGCGGCGCGGCCCGGGACGGCGTCCGAGGGGTCCGGGAGGGTGGTGGGGCGCCGGTGAGGGCGGCGGCTTCGCGGAGCAGGACGGCGGCCCGGGCGGCGGCTGTCGTCTGGGCGCGGTGGTTTTGTGCGCGGTGCCAGGCGGTGGCCGCCTCGACGGCTTCGACGAGGGCGATCAGGAGGTTCAGGACGGCGGGTGCGCCGCCGCCGCGGGCTGTCCTCGGGGCGTGTTCGAGGGCGCGGGAGGATGCCTTGAAGTGGGCGCGGGCGGTGCCTTGGAGGGTGCGGGCGCCGGGGGCGCGGGCGGCCTGCTCGAACGCGGCGGCGGCGGCGCGGACCTGGTCGCGTACGAGGGCCGGGGACGTCGCGGCGGCCACGGTCAGGAGATCGCCCAGGGCGGCGACGTCCCCGGCGCCCTGGGTGCGGCCGGCGCGGGCGAGGAGGGTCGCGGCTTCGCGGACGCGGGTGTGCGCGCGGGTGATGTCGGAGGGGCCGATGGGCGTGTGGAAGCGTTCGCGGACGCGGGGCAGGGAGAGGTCGTAGGCGAGGGTCCTGCCGGAGAACCAGACGGGGCGGGAGCCGTGGTCGGCGCGGTCGCCGGGGAGCGCGACCGCGTACCCGTCGAGGGCCCCGGTGGTGGTGTCGTGGTGCTCGCGGACGCGCAGGCCGGCATCGCGCAGCCGGGACAGGAAGTCGGTGTCATCGGTGGCGCGGGCGGCGGCCTCGCGGACGGTGCGCTGGAGGCTCTCGCGGGCGGGTTCCCGAAGGCCGCGGCGGGTGGCCTTCTCCTTCTCCCCCGTGGCCGGGGCCCGGCGCGCGGTGCGGTCGAGCGGGGACATCGGCTCCAGGTTCCAGGCGCTCTCGAAGGCGCGGGCGGCGGTGTGCATGTGGGGGATGTCGCCGCGGATGCGGGGGTGGCGGCCGTCCTGGCGGGCGAGGGTCGCCACGATGTGGATGTGGTCGGCGGCGTGACGGACCGCCACCCACCGGCAGGCGTGCGCGTCGCCGTGCGGGGCGATGCCGGCGGCGTGCACCATCTCGGCGGCGACGGCCGCCCACTCGGTGTCGGTGAGGGTCCGGTCGTCGGGGGCGTTACGGACCGAGATGTGCCACACGTGCTCGGCGGGACGCGGGCCGGGCAGCGCGTCGAGGGGGGCGTCCAGCAGGAGGCCGAGAGCGGACAGGGTGATGCGGTCCGGGGCGCGGGCCGGGCACGGCAGGCCGGGGGCCCAGGCGGCGATGAGGTGAGGGTCGGTGTGCTCTTCGTGGGTGCCGGGGCCGTAGAGGTAGTCGAGGAGACCGGCGGTGGTGGCCCCGCCGGGGGCCTTCTTCGGCATCACGAGCGCGGGCGCCTCTCCCGCATCACCTGGACCGTCGCCTCGTCCACCCTGCGGATCGCGTTGAGGGCCTCGTCCAGGACCGTGCGGACCGCGTCGGGCAGCGGGAGCGCGGAGGCGCTCGGCGTGGGGGCACAAGAGCAGTTGGCGGGAGCGCTCGGCGTGGGGGCACAAGAGCAGTTGGCGGGAGCGCTCGGCGTGGGGGCACAAGAGCAGTTGGCGGGAGCGCTCGGCGTGGGGGCGCAAGGGCGGTTGGCGGGAGCGTCGAAAGCGACCGGGAAAGGTGCGGTGGGGGTGGTCAGGGTGTGCAGGGCGGTCACGGTTTCCTGGAGGTGGATCCGGGAGCGGATCAGCTCGCGCAGCACGTCGCCGGTGTCGGCGGACAGAGGGATCAGGGTGTGCTGAGCGACCGCCATCAGCTGGCGTGCGGCCCACGCGGCCGGGGCCATCTGTTCGCGGCCGGCGGCGGCTTTGACGACCGCGAGTTCCGTCGCGCTGAACGTGACGTAGAGCCGTTTGTCCCGTGTCTCGGTCTGGTGTCGTTCACATCGATGGGTTCGTTGTTCGGTGGCCATTCGGATACCTCTCATTCCGGTGTCGTGGATGTCGGGGTGTTTTGGCCGTTCGGCGGTTACTGCACCTATTACGCACTAACTGACGGTTTCAAAATGAGGTTTTGAGTCGTCTCAAGCAGATGATGCTGCAGGCGAGTTGGAGAAGGCCGAGATGGAGGTCGGCGCGTATCTCG
>NZ_JBIVTR010000031.1:0-2993 GCF_044756785.1 Streptomyces sp. NPDC091649
ACACCCCCATCGGAGTGCTGCGCAGCGTCCAACGACCGGTCTACGACACGCTGATGTCAGACCAGCTGGACACCGCCCTCGAACGCGACGGCAAGAGCGACCTGACCGGCCTCCTCGGCGCCGGCGACACCTGGACCGTGACCGACCGGCATACGCCACAGCCATCCGGCCCATAGATTCTGGAGTGAACCATGACCTATGTGATCGCACAGCCCTGCGTCGACATCAAGGACAAGGCATGTATCGAAGAATGCCCGGTCGACTGCATTTACGAAGGACCGCGAAAGCTGTACATCCACCCCGACGAGTGCGTCGACTGCGGAGCCTGCGAACCGGTCTGCCCGGTGGAGGCGGTCTTTTACGAAGACGATGTTCCCGAATCCATGATTTCCTACCGTGCGGCGGACCGCGAGATCTTTGACGACCTGGGTTCTCCCGGCAGTTCACGGGAGCACGACATGCTGCCCAAGGACCACGCGGTAATCGAGGCGGAGCCGGTTCAGGGCCCTGCCTGATCCATAAGAGAAGCCGGGACGGCTCCCGCGGATTCCCCGAAAGCCCGCGGACAGCCGCCGGGCACCTCACACCTCACCTCCTCAGACCGCTTCCGCGTAGGCGGCGATATTTGCATGACAGAACGCGGTGAGGGCAGTGGCCCGGCGGGTGAGCCGGATGCCCGCCGGGCGGGCCAGCACCACGGGGAGAGGGCGCACCGTGTCCGTGATGCCCCGGACCGCCAACTCACGTCCCTCGTAGCTGACGTCGGGCTCGGGCCGCTGGATCAGGAGGGAGTAGCCGGCGCCCCGGGCGACGAGACTGCGGACCATCTCGAAGCTCTCCGTGCGGTGCCGTACGGCCGGGGTGACTCCGGCGGAGGCGAGCACGTCGCTGAAGTAGCTCAGGCTGGGCGGCACGTCGAGCGCGATCATGTCGTGGCCGACGAGGTCGGTGAGCCCGACCCTCTCCTTGTCCGCCAGCGGATGCCCGGACGGAAGGAGCACGTGGGGCCGCGTCTCGTAAAGCGTGTCGAACTCGATCCCGGGCTGGATGTCCACGCCGTAGAGCACGGCCAGCTCGCACCGCCCCTCGCGCAGCAGCCCCTGCAGATCGGTGAGCGAGCCCTCCACGAAGTCGAGGGTCACTCGCGGATGGAGGGTCTGGAACTCCTCCAGGAGCCGGGGAATCAGGAAGGGCGCCATGGTGGTGAAGCAGCCGATGACCAGCCGCCCCGCCGGCGCCTGGCCGATGTCCCGCATACCGGTCTGCAGTTCGTCGGCGCGGGCGAGCAGGGCACGTGCTTCCGGCAGCAGGAGCCGTCCGGCTTCGGTAAGGGTCAGCCCCGTGGCCTTGGAGCGCAGCATCAGCTGCACTCCCACACGGGACTCGAGCTGTGCGATCGCGACGGACACCGCGCCCTGGGACACATACAGACGGCGTGCCGCTCCGGTCATGGTTCCGGCTTCCGCACAGGAGACGAAGTAGTGCAGCTGACGCAGACTGATTCTGTCGGTCATGAGTGAATTCTATTACGCACTTCACCATTATGAGGTTTTCAAGTCCGGTGAAAAACAAGACAATTGCATGACCGAGTCCAGGAGGTTGTGCCATGACATCGACCAACGCGGCGGCATCATGCCCGGTACATCACAGTTTCGACCCGCTGGGTGAACCGTATATCGCTGATCCTTATCCGATCCACTCCGCGGTACGGGAGGAGGCCCCGGCCTTTTACGCCTCGGCCATCGACATGTGGGTGATCACTCGGTACGACGACGTCGAAGCGGTCCTCAAGGACCCGGGCACCTTTTCCGCGGCTGTGGGGCAGCGCCCCGTCTTTCCGATGTCCCCGGAGGCACAGGGCATCCTCAAGGAGGGGTTCCACGCCTACCCGGTGATGTCGGACTGCGATCCGCCCCGCCACACGCGTATCCGCAAGCACAACATGACGGGCTTCTCCCCACGCCGTATCGCCACCCTGGAGCCGAAGGTGTGGGCCAAGGCGACGGAGCTGGTGGACGCCATCGAGCCGGGCCGGGTCGACCTGGTGGGGGCGCTGACCTACCCGCTGCCCGCGTACATGATCTTCACGTTCATCGGCTTCCCCGACGAGGACATGGACCTGCTCAAGAGCTGGTGCGGCAACCGCATCGCGTTCAGTTGGGGCCGTCCGGACGCTGACGAACAGCGTGAGATCGCGACGAACATGACCCACTACTGGAAGTACTGCGAGGACTTCGTCGCCAAGAGGGCGGCGGAGCCGGTGGACGACTTCACCAGCGATCTCGTGCGGATCCACCGGGCCGACCCGGACTCCCTGTCCCTCGCCGACATCACCAACGTCGCCTACGGGCTGAGTTTCGCCGGCCACGAGACCACGACGAGCTTCACCGGCAACGCGATACGCCAGCTGCTGTCCAGCCCCGAGCAGTGGGCCGCGCTGTGCGCGGACCGTTCTCTGATCCCCAAGGCGATCGAGGAACTGCTGCGCTTCGACAGCAGCATCCCCGCATGGCGGCGCATCACCACACGGGCGGTCGACGTCGGGGGAGTGGAGATCCCCGCCCAGGCGAAGGTCCTGATCCTCCTCGGCGCGGCCAACCGGGATCCCGGCCACTTCGAAGAGCCGGAGACCTTCGACATCTTCCGGGGCGACGCCCGGCGCCATCTGGCCTTCGGCAAGGGCATCCACTACTGCATCGGCGCCCCGATGGCCCGGATGGAAGCACGCATCGCGCTCGATCTGCTGGCCCAACGGGTGCCGGACCTGCAGATGGTGGCGGATCAGGACTTCGACTTCCCGGCCAACGTCTCCTTCCGCGGACCGCGAAGCCTGTTGGTCGACTGGCCCGGCTGAGACAGAGCCCTATGACGCGGCCGGGGGCGGCCCGCCCCCCCCCCGGGGGGGGGGGGGGGGCGCCCCCACCGCCGCCGCCCCCCCCCGGCGGGGCGGGGCGGCCCCGCCCGGCGCGCCGCGGCGCGCGGGGCCGGGCCCC
>NZ_JBIVTR010000031.1:3003-23494 GCF_044756785.1 Streptomyces sp. NPDC091649
CCGCCGGCCGCGCCCGCCGGGCCGGGCCCCCCGGGTGGCCGGCCCGGGGGGGGGGGCGGGGGCGGGGGCGCCCCCCCCCCCGCCCGCCCCCCCCGCCCGCCCCCCCCCCCCCGGGGCGCGCGGCCCCCGGCCGCGTCATAAGGCCCCGCTCAACCGCCCGTTCGGCGTTCGGTGACCAGCAGGGTCTGCAGGACCCGGCCGCAGTCGCCCGTCGCGTCGTCGAGCTGGCCGAGCGCCAGACCCGAACCGGCGGGGCTCGCCGCGGTGTCGGAGCGCAGGCACAGCCACTCGCCGACCGGGTCACGGTGCAGGGCGAGCGTGATGTCGGTGTTGATGACGAGCCCCGCGTGGTGGTCGAGTTCGAAAGCCACGGCCCAACTGCTGTCGGCCAGGGTCAGGGCCCGGGTGAGCGGGGTGTCCGCAGCCCCGCCGACCAGCCGGATGCGCTGGCGTGCCCATGCGGTGCCGGGACCCGGTGTGTCGAAGCCCCTGCCGTGCTCGAAGCGCCACTCCATGGCGGCGATGTACCCGTCGAGGTGGGCGCCGGCCATCGCGTGCGCCGCCTGCGGACCCGGCCGGGCCGGCGCTGCCGGCCCGTGGCACAGAAACGGGGTGTCGGGCGGGCTGGCCACCAGCCGCCAGGCGCGGGCCACGAGCACCGGCTTGCCGGCGGAGGTCATCTCACCTTCCAGGATCTCCGTGCTGCCGCCCGAGCGGACGGTCCGCACCCGCAGCTGGAGATCGGCGACGGGCACCGGACGCAACAGCTCCACGGTGACCCGGGCGATACGCATACCCGGCCTCGGCTCGTGCTGCTCCATGGCACGGCCCATGAGGGCGGAGGGCGGCCCGCCGTGCTGGGTCTTGGCGCTCCAGGGCCCTGCGGTGGCCGCCGCGCTCGCGAAACGGCCACCTCCCAGGTCGTGGTAGAAGGCGTCCGCCGTTCGGGCGGACAGGGGGGATGGTCCGGTGTGCACAGGCGAGTACCTTTCCGTGGTCGGCATCCGGCCGACGGGAGCGTAGCGGCAGTACGGAGACGGTCTGCGGTGCGGCCCCTATGCGGTGCCGCCCGCCCGCCGGGGGCGGGGCACGGGCACGGGCGGCCGGCCCGGGCCCGCGCGGGACCGCTCGAAGACGGCCCCGATGCGCAGGAGGGCCGCCTCGTCGAACGGGCGGGCCATCAGCTGCATGCCGATGGGCAATCCGTCGGTGTCCCGGGCGACGGGCAGGGAGAGCGTGGGAAATCCCGTGACGTTGCCGGGCGCGCAGAGCCTGACGTACGCGGAGGTGACCGACTCGGTGAAGCCGTCCGGCCAGCAGACCGTGTCCTGGTCGCGGGGGACCGCGGGCAGCGGGACCGTAGGGGCCGCGATCACGTCGACGTCGTCGAACAGACGGAGCCAGGCCCGGTGGATCACGGTGCGCGACCGCTGGGCCCGGAGGTAGTCCAGGGCCCGGATGTGAACACCGGCCTCCAGCAGCAGCCGTACATCGGCCCCGTAGAGATGCGGTGCCCTCCGCAGCCCGTCCTCGTGCACGGACGACGCCTCCGGAGCCATGAGTCCCCAGTGGGTGGCTTCCATGTGCTCGGTCAGCGGCGCGACCACAGACACGGTCCTCGCGCCGAGCTCCCGGAGGTCGTCGATGGACTGCCGGACCGCCCTGTCCACCTCGGGATCGACGTGGTCGAAGAAGAACGCCTCGGGAACCCCCACACGCAGGCCCCGCAGATCCTCGCGCTGTTCGCCGGGCGCCGCGGGCGGGCCGGTAACGGCCGGGCCGGGGCCGGCGAGGACACGCAGGACGAGAGCGGCGTCCTGTGCGGTGCGGGTCAGCGGACCGACCGTGTCCAGGGACCACGACAGGGGCGCCACGCCCTCGCAGGAGACCAGCCCATAGGTGGGTTTGAGGCCGACGACACCGTTCAGGGCGGCCGGGACGCGTATGGAGCCCCCCGTGTCCGTGCCGAGCGCGAAGAGGGCCGACCCGGCCGCGACCGCGACGGCGGAACCCCCACTGGACCCGCCGGCCGTCCGGTCCGCCCGCCAGGGGTTGAACGTCTGCGGGGTGAGCAGGCCGTAGGCGAACTCGTGGGTGTGCGTCTTGCCGACCAGCACGGCGCCCGCACGTCGCAGCCGTGCGGCCGTCTCGCTGTCCCGGACCGGTACGTGCCCCTCCCGCGCCCGGGAACCGGCCGAGGCCGGCACCCCGGCCGAGTCGATGACGTCCTTGAGACCGTAGGGAATGCCGTGCAGAGGGCCGCGGTGGCCGCCCTCCCGGATCTCCAGCTCCGCCCGAGCCGCCGCCTTCCTCGCCCGCTCCCCCTCCACGACGGCGTAGGCACTGAGCCGCCCTTCGGTCTCCTCGGCCCTGTCCAGTACGGACTCGACGAGTTCGACGGGGGACAGTTCGCGCCGGCCGATGGCGGCCGCAGCGGCCTTGACGGTCAGCTCACAGGGCTGCATCGGGCCTCTCCCGGCCGGTGCGGCAGGCCGCGCCCGAGGGACGGAACGCCGACGCCGGCGCCACACCGTCGAGATCCAGTCCCCGCAGGCCGGCCAGGATGCCGTCGAGGTGACCGGCCAGTTCCGACACCCGTCCGGGCCAGTCGGCTTCGGGCACGGGTATCGGGGGGTCGGTGGGCGGGCGGGGACCGTACGAGGAAGCCATCGAAGGTTCCTTACACGAGGAGGACGGTGCCGGCAGGGCGGAACCCGGCGGCCCTCCGCGAGGGAGGGAAGGACCGCCGGGGGCACGGGCGGCCGGAGCCGCCGGCCACGGACCGCGACGCGGTCCTACAGGTCGAGCGCGACGTCGTACTTCTCCATCCACGCATTGAGCCAGAGCGGGACCTCCAGGTCGATGCGGGTGATCTGCGTGCTGGCGGCGCTGATGCTGCCGTCCAGGCGGCCGCGGGTCCGCTGCAGGTCGAGCAGCGGCAGGATCGGTGCGTCGCCCTGCCCGATGACCTCGGCGAGCCGGTCACGGAGCTTCTTCTCGTACCCCGAGTCCTGGGTGCTGGGGTAAGGGGCCTTCACCCGCTTCGCGATGGACTCGGGCAGCACATCGCGCGTGGCCGCACGCAGCAGGCTCTTCTCGCGGCCGTCGAAGGTCTTCATGGCCCAGGGGGCGTTGAACACGTACTCGACGAGGCGGTGGTCGCAGAACGGGACGCGCACCTCCAGCCCGACGGCCATGCTCATCCTGTCCTTGCGGTCCAGGAGGGTGTTGAGGAAGCGGGTGAGATTGAGATAGCTGATCTCCCTCATGCGCTTCTCCAGCCCCTTCTCACCGGGCAGGACCGGGACTTCGGCGATCGCGTCGCCGTAGCTCGACCGCCGGTAGCCGGGAATGTCGAGCGTGCCCAGGAGACCGTTGTCGAACAGCGGTGTTCCGTCGTAGAACGGGCCCGGGGTCGTGGTGAGCCAGGGGAACGTCTCGGCGGTGAGGACCTCGGGGTCGTGGAACCAGCTGTATCCGCCGAAGAGCTCATCGGCGGACTCGCCGGACAGGGCGACCGTGGAGCGTTCCCGTACCGCCTTGAAGAGGAGGTACAGGGAGGGCCACAGGTCCCCGTACCACATGGGAGGCAGGTCGGTGGCGGCGAGAACGGCCGCGCGGACCCCCGGGTCGCTCAGGTCGTCGCTGTTGAGCAGGATCTCCTTGTGCTCGGCGGCCACGTGCTGGGCGAGATCCCGGACGAACGGGGCGTCGGGTGTGCTGCGCAGCGGGTCGGGGACGAAGTTCTCCTCCGCGCCGACGAAGTCGACGGAGAAGGAACGGACCGGCCCCGCGCCCTCGGCCGCCAGTGCCTTGGCGGCCAGGGCGGTGACGGCGGAGGAGTCCAGCCCGCCGGAGAGCAGGCTGCACAAGGGCACATCGGATATGAGCTGGCGGCTCACGGTGTCCTCGAGGAGGCCGCGGACCGTGTCGATGGTCTGCTGCAGGGTGTCCGTGTGCTCCTTGGCCTCCAGGGCCCAGTAGCAGCGCTTGACGAGACCTTCCCGGCGGACGCGGATCGTGTGCCCGGGCCGCACCTCGTGCATGCCGGTGAAGATGGCGTGCTCAGGGGTCTTGACCATGTCCAGGAGTTCCCGCAGGCCGTCGGTGTTGATCCGGCGGGGGATGCCCGGGTGCGCCAGGATGGTCTTGGGTTCGGAGCCGAACAGGACACCGTCGGCCGTGGGGTAGTAGTACAGGGGCTTGACGCCCATCCGGTCGCGCACCAGGAGCAGTTCCTGGGTGCGGACGTCCCATACGGCGAAGGCGAACATGCCGTTGAGCTTGTCGACGACCCCCTCGCCCCATTCCAGGTACCCCCGCAGCACCACCTCGGTGTCGCTGCGGGTACGGAAGTGATGCCCGCGGGTGGCGAGATCCGACCTGAGCTCCCGGTAGTTGTAGATCTCACCGCTGAACGTGAGGACGGCGAGCGTGCGGCCGTTCTCCTCGGCCGTCATCGGCTGACGGCCGCCCTCCAGGTCGATGACCGACAGCCGGCGGTGGCCGATGGCGGCGTGCCGGTCGATCCACACCCCTTCGTCGTCCGGTCCGCGGCAGGCCATGGTTCGCGTCATGGCGTCGACGACAGTGCGCTCCTGTCCGAGGTCGCGCGTGAAATCTATCCAGCCCGCAATGCCGCACATAAGCGACGTACTCCTTCGGTCGAAGAACGAAACAGCGGAAACGGAAGGGACGGCGGACGCCGGTCTCGTGCGGACATCTGTGTCCCCGGGACGAAAGGGGTGGCGCCGGTCGCTGATCCGGCCCGCCGCGGCCAGGACACGTCGCGGCGGACCGGACCCCGGGCGGGGAGCCCGGAGGAGAGGGCCGGGTCCTACGGTTGGTGCACCGGACCGGGCCAGGTGATCTTCCGGGTGTAGTGGAGGCCGATGGCGGCCACGGTGAGGACCGCGGCCGTACCGGCGAGCGCCATGACCATGGACGGGGAGGAACGGTCGACGACCACGCCTCCGGCCAGGGCCCCCATCGAGATGGTGAACTGGAACGAAGCCGTGAAGAGCACCGAGGACGCCTCGGGGGAATCAGGGCACGCCTTGGCGAACCAGGTCTGGGAACAGACCGGCACGGCGCCGTACGCGACGCCCCACAGGATCAGCAGGGCAACGGCTCCGGCCCGGCCCCCGCCGAGAACAGGAAGCAGAAGGGTCGCCCCGGCGATCATCGCCGCGGCCACCGCGAAGGTCGCCCTCGGGTAGCGGGCCACGGCAGATCCCCCCAGGAAGTTGCCGACGATGCCGGCCGCCCCGTAGACGAGCAGGAAGACCGTGATGACCCCGGCGCCCACGTGCGTCACCTGCTCCAGGAACGGGGTGACGTAGGTGTAGGCACCGAAGTGGGCCAGGACGACGAGGAAAGTGATCACCAGCGCGTAACGGGTGTTGACGCTTTTCAGCATCCCGGTGAGTACGCGCAGACGAGTCGGCTCCTGGGCGGGAAGCGGCGGGACCACGAGGATCAGCAGGACGAAGACCGCGAGCGTGAGAACTCCCATGACCAGGAAAGCGGTCCGCCAGCCGGCGACGTCCCCGATGAAGGTCCCCAGGGGCACGCCGAGCACGGAGCCGAGCGGTACCGCGGAGAAGATGACCGCGGTGGCCCGGCCGACGGATCGAGCGGGCACCAGCCGACCGGCCAGCCCCGCACCGATCGACCAGAACCCCCCGATGGTGATGCCGACCATCACGCGGGACACCAGGACCAGCCAGTAGCTGGAGGCGGCCGCAGCGAGAAAGTTCGCCAGCGCGAGCAGGAGGATGAACGCCCCCAGCATGAGCCGCCGGTCGACGCGCCCGGTGGCCACGGTGACCACGGGTGCCGAGACGGCCGCCAGGAAGCCCGGCATGGTCATCATCAGGCCGGCCATTCCATCGGAAATGGTGAAACTCGACCCGATGGAGGTCAGCAATCCGATCGGCAGGATTTCGGTGGTGACGATCGAGAAGATCCCCAGCATCACCGAAATCACGGCCAGCCACGAGACGAGTGGTGACCGGGTCGGCGGCTCGGCGGAATCAATGGAAGTAGTCGTTGCTGTGGACACGAAACCCGTCCTGTTGTGGGGCGTCACAAAGAAATGTGATCACTATTGCAGCAGGGACGGGAGCCACCTTCTGGCAGTTCTGCGACATCAACAAGGGCTCCGGACGCGCCGCCGCTCCGCCCCCGGGCGCGGTCGGGGGCGAGCAGCCCCGACATCCTGCCTGTTCATCGGGGGTGCGACGGCCGCGCAGGCCGGAACGGCCCACGGGCCGCGCCCCGCCGAGCCGGACGCGAACCCCCGACCACTTTGCCAAGTCGACGAAGGTGGGAATGAGTACGGCACCGGAACCAAGGCCCACGTCCGGTCCCGTGCGCTCCGATAATCAACCTGATCTGCATAAAAGATCAAATGTGGAACAGGGGTCTGTCCACCGGAACGGAACAACCACCGGCCGCGTCGGCGGCGACACCGGAACCGCCGCGGACTCGGTAAGCCGAATGGGCAAGGGTGTGCCGGCCCTGCGGCTCCTGACACAGACCGGCCACCCGCGCGCGGCCGCCGCCTTCGACCGGTCGGGCGCCCCGCCGCGAGGGCCGGCGACACGGAGCTCCTCGCACCGACGGCCCCGACGCCGGCACAGGGACCGGGGCAAGCCGGCCCGGCCCCTGTGCCGGACCGACCGGACGGACGCGAACCGCCGCGGCCGCCCCTGCTCCTCACGGGGGAGGCGGCTCGGAGGCGACCGCGCGGCGCGACAACGGCGAGAAGGGAACGCGGCTCGGAACCCGATCCGCCACCGCCGGCCCCGCACCGCGGCCGAACGCGGGCCCGCGATGCTCCCGGCCTCCGCACCGCGGCCGAACGCGGGCCCGCGATGCTCCCGGCCCCCGCACCATGGCCGAACGTGGGCTCGCAATGTTTCCGGCGTTCGGCAACACCGCGCTCGGGGTCGTCGCCGCCGCAGAGCGCGCCCCGCCCGTGCGGCACACCCGCGCCGAGTCCGCGGTCCTCGCCGGCCCCGGCGTGCCGGACCGCGGCCTGCGCTGCGCGGCCGTCTGCGGGGCGATGGCCGCCGCCCTGGCCACCGCGCCCGCCGCCTGTATCCGTGCGGCCGCCGGCCGGCGCGCCGGCCACGGGGGAGCACCGCACGGACGAGGGGAGTGCACCGGGCCCGACACCGGGCCGGTGGTCGAGGCGCTGGCCGGGTCGGGTCGGCCAGGTCGGGCCGTCACGGCACGCTCACCGTCGTGCGGATCCGCTGACCGACGCGGGCCCGTACGGCGGCGGCCGTCGCGGTGATCGGCACGGGGCTGTCTGCTCCGACCGCTGCGCGGGCGCTCTGCCGGCCGTGACTGTGCGGGCCGGGTGGGGGGTCGGGAATGGCTCAGGACACCTTGACCCAGTCCCACCACTGGGCGTTGTCGCTGGACGGGCGGTGCTGGCCCAGTACGCTCTCCCATCCCTCATTCGCCCGGGGGACCTTGTCGATGAGGGTCGCCCCTGAGTACAAACATCGTACGGGATTCGTACGCCAAAAGTACGCACATTGTGCGTTTCATGGGTAGGATGTTGGTCAGGAGGTGCTCCATGTCCGAGTTGTTCGACGCGGTCGACGCACTGCTCGCGTCCCGTGCCACGCTGCCGCCCCCGGCGGAGCGCAAGCGTCTGCGTGCCGCGCACGGCCTGACGATCGACGAAGTCGCCACCGCGCTGAAGGTCCGCCGGGCCACCGTGTCCGGGTGGGAGTCCGGTAAGACCGAGCCCCGCCCGCCGGAGCGCGACGCCTACGCCCGGCTGCTGGACAAGCTCGCGGAGCTCTACCCCGCCCGCCCGGCCGCGCCCGCCCCCGACGCCCCGGTGCCGGCCACGCCCGCCGCCGCACCCGACCCGGCGGAAGGGCGGCCGCTGCCCACGGGTCCGGCGTCCGGGGCTGCGGACATGACGGCGACCGAGAACACCCGGGCCTCCGCCCCTGCTCCTGCCGCCACTGCTCCGGCGACCGTGCCGCGTCCGGCACGCACCACCAGGCCGACGGCGCCGACGTCGCGCCGCCCGGGTGCGAAGACGGCGGCTCCGGCCGGAGCCCCCGCGGGTGAGAGCGACCCGCGGTTCGAGAACGGTCCGCTGGCCGTCGTCGATGCCGAGGACGGGAAGGCCGTGGCGTACTGCGTCGGCGGCCTGGTCCTGGACGTGCCCGCCAAGTCCCTGCCGTCCCTGGTCGACTGGACCCTCAAGGAGGCCAAGCTCGGGCAGCCGAAGCTGTCCGGCCCGGGACGGCCGGCCGACCCGCTGCTCGTGCTCACCGAGGCCGCCCTGGAGCGCTACGGCCTTCCCACCGGCCTCACGGACGAGGAGAAGGACGCCGGACGGATCCCGGAGAGCCACAAGGTCATCAAGCAGCTCGCGCGCGCGCAGTGGCAGCTGACCAAGAGGGGCTTCGGCGCGTGGGCGCGGATCTACAAGCCCGCACAGGGGGCGGAGCGGGCCTGCGTGCAGCTGTGCATCCCAGCGTGGAACGCACTCGATACCCGGCACTGGGGCGCCGCCGGACAGCTTCCGCCGGCCGAACTCGCCCGCGTCATGGGTGTGTACGCGACCCGGGTGATGACGCCGCGCGGCTCCACCGCCGTCACCGGCCTGGAGCTGATGACCGCGCTGCACCCGCCGACCCGGGCCTCCGGGCCGGACGAGAACGGCAAGCGGCACTCCGAACACAACCCCGGCAGCCTGGGCAAGGAACCGATCGACCTGACGGCCTGGCCGCCGTGCGAGGTCCCCGACGGCCACCCCGTCCTCAAGGACCTGCCCCGCTTCCACCTGCGGGGCCCGGCGGAGAAGCTGTTCGAGGAGGCGTACGACTGGGCACGGCCGCTCACCGACGCGGAGTGCATGCGCCGCAACCTGGTCGGCATCGACGTCAACATGGCGTTCGCCGCCGGCGCGAACGGGCTGACCGTCGGCCTCGGGGCCCCGACGCATGTCACGAACCCGGTGTTCGACGCGAAGCTGCCCGGCTCGTGGCTGGTGGACCTGTCCCACGTCGACCTGTCCCGCGTGAAGGCCGGCAAGGAGTGGGTCGAGCTGGACGGCAGCCTGCTGCCGAGCCCGTTCACGCCGAAGGGCGACCGCCCAAAAGGGCCGGCCTGGTACGCGACGCCCACCGTGGCGTACGCGGTGGAGCTCGGCTACGACGTCGCGCCGACCGAGGCATGGGTCCGGTACGACAACGGCCGCTACCTGGACGCCTGGTACAACCGGCTCCGTGACGCCTACCTCGCCACGATGGCCGACCTCGGCGTCGACGCCGACCTGCCGCCCGCCGGCTTCCTCACGGCGATGGACGGCTACAAGGAACGCGACCCGGAGCTGGGAATCGTCATCACGGCGATCAAGGCGACGGTCAAGGGCGGCCTGGGCAAGCTGCGCGAGCGCCCCCGCGGAGAGGGCTGGCGGCCGGGCGAGCCGTGGCGCGCCCTGTCCCGCCCGACGTGGCGGCCCGACATCCGGGCGGCGGTCATCTCCCGCACCCGGACCAACCTGCACCGCAAGATCGTCAAGCACGCGGCGTTCACCGGGCAGTACCCGATCGCGGTCCTGTCCGACTGCGTCGTCTACGCCGCCGACGGGGAGAGCCCGCTGGACTTCCTGCCCTACCGGGAGGGCAAGCCGCTGCCCGGGGGATTCAAGCTCGGCGTCAACCCCGGTCTGGTCAAGCACGAAGGCACCCAGAGCGTGCTGTGGGGCGAGGAAGTCCGCGAGCGGTTCAACACCCCGGAGCTCAACCTCGCCCGGTCCATCAAGGACGGCACCGTCACCGACGTCGACAACGGAGAGTAGGAGAAGGCCACGATGAGCCTGATCGGGGACGGCCTGGAGAAGGCGGTGCGCAAGGCGTTCACCCGCCCGGCACCGAAGAGCGCGGGGGCGCAGATGCGGTATCTGGTCAAGCAGCTCGGGGGTACCAGGGCGGTCGCCCGGATGCTGCGGGTCTCCCAGCGCACCGTCGAGCGGTACGTGAAGGACCAGATCAAAAAGCCCCGCCCCGACCTCGCCGCGCGCATGGAACGCGAGGTGAAGGCCCGGTGGCAGCCGCAGATCCGGGCCAGGGCCAAGGCCAAGGCCGCGTCCACGGGCGGCATCATCATCGACACCCGCGCCCGCCTCGGCTACACCGCGCCGATCGGGACGACGGACCAGGACCGTGTCCGGCATCTGACCGTCGCCCTGCCCCCGCTGTACGCCGCCCGCCTCTTCGACGCCCAGGAGCAGGGCGCCGGCGACGCCCGCCTCCGGGAGATCGCGGCCGAAGCGCTCAGGGACGTCTACTTCCAGGACGGCGGCCGCCGCGCCGGCACCCTGGACGAGGTCCGCTTCACCGACATCGAGCACCTGGAGTTCGACCTGTAGACGGAGCCCCCGAACAACGCGCGGGCCCGGAACAATTGGGCCTGGCCCACGCGCTGTTCCACGAAGTACGTCCGCAGCTCGTTGAGTTCCCTATTCAGCAGCTGAGAGAGACGGTCGGCCGTGTCGTCGCCGAACACGATGCAGGAGTAACGCTCGCCGCGCATCCGAGCCGGGACGGACCGGCCGGCGAACACCCCCAACAGCTTCTTGGCCGCCGCCGGCGTCCACTGGCCGTACGGATTCACAGCTGCATGCCTCGCCTTGATCTGCACCGTGCGGCAGGAGGCATTTCCGGTTCCTCCTGGCGGTAGATGAGGGAGGGAGGGATTTCTGTACGTCGTTCAGCCCTGCTCCGTCACGCTTTTCAGGAGTTCGAGCGCCTCATCGCACGTCTTCCAGGTCGCATCAGCATTCGTCCCCCAGTCGTCACGGAGCCGTCGGAAGGCACCGACGAGCTTCACCCGCATCGTCCCGAACTTGCTGCGCGTACGGTGTTCGGCTACCTCTGTCCACAGGTGAACCGTGGTTCCTGGAGGTATGGGCGATCACGAGCAGCAGCCGGCCCCTCACGCGGGCCAAGGGTTCTACGAAGGCCCTGGCGGTGCGCCTGGGCGTCTCGCGCCGCACGGTGGAGCCGCTATACCGCGCCGGGAAGCTGACGACCCCGCAGAAGCGCCTCCGGGCCACCCCGGTGGAGCGCGGAATTCACGGACGTCCAGTCCATACAATTCCGGTTCTGACACCGCGAAACGTCGGGCCGGTATAACCCTTGTCCGAGCCGAAGCGCGATAGCTGTCACATAGGCAGGCTCGTTGTCACCGGTCACCGGCAGGGCCGTAGGGGCGCACAGGTGAGGCTTTGGCAGCGACGCTTCGCCGCACTGCCCGGCATGAACGACCGGCTGCGGGCCTGAGGCGAGCCCGGGCCGTGCGGAACCGGGTGCTCCGGGCCGCACGTCCCCCCTTACATGCTGATCGTCCTGGGGATACTTTTCGCTGTCGCGCCCGCCGTCGTCTGGATGACGATCGCCCGCACCCGCCCTGTCGGCTTCGCGATCGGCGGCACGCTGCTCGCCGGAGCCGGGTTGCTGATCAGTGTCCAGCAGGGCTGGGTCCAGGCTCCCAGACCTGACGCCCATCTCGTGTTCACGGCCCTGGCGCCTCTGCTCATCGCCTGCGGTGTGGGACTGGAAGGCCGGCACGAGAACTCCCCACCCCCGGGATGGATTCCCCGCCGCAACGGAGCGATCGGCTTCCTCGGGATGCAGTTCGCCCTCACCCTCGTGGTCGGTCTCCTGTATGCGCTGATGATCAGCGAAGGCTCGGAAGCCCCGCCGTCCAAGACCCTCCCCTCATTGCCGCCGGGCATCAACGTGGTTGACGAAGGCATAAGCTGCGGTTCCGGCGGCTGCTGGCGCGCCGCGACGGTCACCAGCGGGAACGGTCTGTCCCGCCCGGAGATCATCCACGAACTGGGCCTCCAGCAGGAGAGCTGCCGCTCCAGCGGCTGGCTGCTCGACTGGCGTGACGTGTGCGTCGGAGCCAGGGACAACGGCGAGAACGTCTTTATCTACGCCAGCTGGGGATACTGAGAGGCCGTTTCCGGTCGATCACGGTGGTCCCGAACGAGGACCTGTGAGCTCTTTCAGAGTGGCCACTGATCGAGTGACCCAGGGCGAGTCAGGATGAGGACCGCAACGCACAGGGCTCCCGTGCCGTTGAGGGAGGTGTTCGAAGTCTCAACCCATCTGCACAGGAGCCCTGTTGGTTCCCCATCCTGCCGCACTCGACCTGCCGCACCCTCTGGTCGAGTGGGTATCCATGCTCATCGTCACCCGTGAGGGTGACCGCCGCTGCAAGCTTCCGCCCCACCAGCGTGCCCTCGTCGGCCTGGTCTACCTCCGCCGCCACGACACGCTCACGCAGATCGCCGCCGGCTTCGGCATATCCGTCGGCACCGCCCACGCCTACGTCCAGGCCGTCGTCCAACACCTGTCCGGCCGGGCTCCCGGACTGCTGCGGGTCCTGCGCGAGACCGATCCCGACCACGTCCTGCTCGACGGAACCCTCGCCGAGTGCGACCGCGTCGGCGACAGCCGGGCCGACTTCTCCCAGAAGCACCGCCGTCACGGCGTCAACGTGCAGGTCGTGACCGATCCCACCGGCAACCTGCTGTGGGTCTCGCCAGCGCTGCCCGGCCGCACCCATGACCTGACCGCGGCCCGCACCCACCGCATCATCCGGATCTGCGAACGCCAGGGCGTCCCCATCCTCGCCGACCGCGCCTACATCGGCGCCGGCCCCTGGGTGACCACACCGATCAGACGCCTCCCGAACCGGGACCTCACCACGACCCAGCAGACGATCAACCGGGCGCTGTCAGCGGCACGGGCACCGGTCGAACGCAGCATCGCAAGGCTGAAGTCCTGGCGGATCTTCCGCCGGGCCCGGTGCAGCCCCAACCGCATGACCGCCATCGCCGCAGCCATCCTCACCCTGGAGCGTCAACGCTGAAAAAGCTCTGTGACAAGCCCTGTGCCTCACTGACGACAATCAGGCTGCTTCGCCCGGTCTCATACACCAGCTCAACCAGCTCTGCCGGCGACAACTGCCGGGCTTCGGCACCATTCAGCGGGCCGTCGTACCGCGCCCTGACGGCGACCCGCCCTGATCCCCCACCCATGAACGCGAGGCCGAAGACGACCGCGACCCTGCCGTCCTGGCCGCCCCGGAACATCGGCCGCCGTACGGTCGCCCCGCGCGTCGCCGTGCCCCGCGAGCCGCTCGATCCGGCCCGCACCGGCCGCCGCTGGGTACGGCGCCGCGCCAGGGGCATGAAAGCCGACGCCGCCGCAGCCGCCCTGGACGCCGCCCGGTTCGACACCCGGCAGAACGCGAGGCACAGATCCGCCACCGGGGAGAGCTCCGCAGGATGCTCAGCGTCCCGCCTGTACCGCAGTGTCCGCCCCCGGGAGACCAGGCTCCGACGTCCGCAGGGCGTACCGAACGGGACTATCGCGAGCAGGAGTAGGAGCGGCGGACCGCGATCCGGACGCACAGGCACTTCTGGCAGGACCTGGGCGGGCCTTCACGGCCTGCGGACACGGCGGAACATTTCCTGCGCGTCGGATTGCCGTCTGCCGTACAGCGTCTGGCGCACTGGCGACCTTGCCGAAACGCCCTGGCAGCTCCACTGCGAGACCGTTCCGCGTCTTGTGGTCACACGCACCAGCACCAGACTCAACCAGGACGTTCTGGATCGCTCCCGCAGGAGCTGGTCGTCAGTGGAGGGTGGGAGAGTCCTGGGCATGACGTTGCCGGAGAACCTTGAGCGAGTGCTGCCTGAGATCGGACGAGACTTGTTCGACGTTCTCGTCCTCAGGACCGACTTCAGCGACGACGAGGCGTGGAACGCGGTGGTTGGGGAGTTGCGCCGGCCGTGGGGGCCAGGCGGTGAGTTTGCCGCAGCAGTGCAGCTGGTCGATGCGCCTGCTTGGTCAGGAGCAACGGCCGACGAGGTTTTTGCCGCCGTGGTGGATGAGGACCTGATCGTCGTCTTCCTCGCTGACCGCGGCACGATGAAGTCGCCGGCGCGGGCGTTGCTGGCTCTGTCGACCGTCTGGGAAGACGTGAGTGGCCTTGACCCCGTCTTTTACCAGGAACTCATCGAGTCACCGGAGCCCCGGGAGTTTCGAGCCCTGCCCGCCGCGGTGCACGGCGTCCAGGTGGACCTGGCGCTCGGCAACGTGGACTTCGCTGAGTACGCCGGGGCTGCTTCCGCAGAGCCTGATCAGGTACTGCGGCCCCTCTGACCGGTACGGCGGGCGGCCGTTGCCTCTGCGGATGCGAGTCGTCCGTTGGGGCATGTCGTTGAGTGATGCGTAGTGGGCGCGGATCGAGGCCGTTGCTGCCGGATCCGGCCCCGAGGCGTGGCGGGCGGTGGCGCGATCACCGGCAGGTGATCGACGCGATCGCGTTCGAGTACCGCACCGAGATTCCCTGGATGGCCTGCCTGAGCACTTCGGTCGGTGGAAGGGCGTCCACAACAGGCTGCGGAAGTGGGCAGCTGACGGCTGACGGCACCTGGAAAAGGGTCTTGACGAACCTCCTCGCCCAGGCTGATGCCGAGGGCGGTCTGGACCGGGTCGTCGCAGTCGACTCCACGGTCGTTCGTGCTCACCAGCACTCGGCCGGGGCCCGCAAAAAGGGGGCCTTGATCGAGGAACCGGGCCATCATGCACTGGGGCGGTCTCGTGCGGGCTGACAACGAAGATCCACCTGGTGGGCGACAGCCGCTGCGGCCCGCTGGGCTTCGTCATCACCCCGGCCAGGCTGGTGACGCCCCGACATCCCCGGACGTGATGACGGTAATTCGGGTGCCTCGACCGGTCGGCAGACCCCGAACGACGCCCACCGCGGTCCTCGCGGACAAAGTCGAGTCGCCTCAGGGCTTCGGGCGGTCAAGTCTTTCGAGCCGTCCAACGGCGACGAGTCGATATCCGTACCCAGAACCCCTGGGCCCGACGATCCTACGAACGACCGCCTCAGGCCCATGTCTGGAAGGCAGGACAAGCTGAGGCTGGAGACCCGCGGTGGAAGACGCAGACCTCCGTGTGGCGAGTCCCTGAACAGGTCCCGCCGCACGGAGGTCTCCGCCGTGTTCAGTCCCGCACGGCTGGCGGCGGCCCTCGTCAGCTGCCCGGGGTGACGGCCAAGCCGCCTACGCCCACGTAGACGGAGTCGAAGACCGGCCGGTGCTTCAGGTCGGTCAGACCAGTGTGACGCTTGTAGTTGTCCGAGTCGGACGCGTCGTACGTGAGCAGTGTCGTCGAGCCGCCACCGTCGAGGTTGATGGCGTCCTGGACCTTGAGGCCCTGCAACACGATCGCGGCCTCGTCGATGAAGGCTCCGTCGTACTGGGCCTTGGCCAGTTGCTCGTCCGTGGGCTCCACGCGCGGGCCGGTGATCGTCACGATGACCGTGCGCCCCTGGTCGTCTACGCCCAGCGTCGTGCGCGAGTCCCGACAGATCGCGTCGGCCCCGGTTCCCTCCGTACGGTGGCTGCTGCAAGAGCGGGGCGCATAGAAGACGCCGTCCCTCATGAGGAGATGCCCTCCGGAGAGGATGTCCACGGACTCGTCCAGCGCGATGGCGCGGTTGTCGTCGTCGAGGTCGGTCACCTTCTGGTCGATGGTGAGCTTGGCCTTCGCGTCGAACATCCCCTTGAGCCAGGCCGTGGGTCCCGTGCCGATGGCCTGGAGGATGTGCTTGCCCCGGGGAACCAGGTGCCCGCCGCGCGTGGTCCAGTCTGCCGGGCGGGTGAGGGTGCCGTCCGCGTCGACCAGCACCTCGAAGCCCGCCTGGTTGTCCGAGCCGATCTTGGGATTCATGCCGGGGGTCGGTGTGACCATCCCGTAGCGGTCGTTGAACAGGATGATCTCCGCCGGGTCCTGGAGGACGGTCACCGACTTCCCGCCGTCCTTGTAGGTGATCCCGGGTTCGGCCTTCACCCTCTCGCGCACGCCGTCCACCTCCACGTAGTAGTAACCGTCCCGTATCCCGTCCGAGAGGTCCTTCTCCCTCTGGTCCCCGATACCGTCCTCGTCGTCCCGGGCGCAGGTCATGGCGCCTCCGGGATTGCGGTTGATGTCGTCGATCCTGTGCACGGCGGAGCCTCCGCCGGACGGCGGGACGCTGCCGGTCACGGAGAGATCAGTCGCCAGCGTGGTCACGTACGGAATGCCGTGCTGGAGGATGAGCGAGCGCCGCTTTCCCGACGTGCAGGCAGCGCCCAGCAGGACGCCGTCGTGGGCCACCGTCCCGAAGGTCTGAACGGACTCGGGCGTGTCCGGGCGCGCGTGGTGCGTGCCCTCGGGCGTGAAGTAGCTCCCGTTGATCCCGGCCAGCGGCCGCTGCGCAGCGGCGTACTGGTTCAGCTGGTCGACGACCTTCTCGGCCTTGCCCGCCTGCCTGCCGTACGCACTCTCGATCCGCACGGCGCTGACGGCCGGGTCGACGCGCAGGACGTTCATCTCACGAGGCGGCATGTCCGCGCGCAGGGCGGCGGGGGCCGTCTCCCGGTAGCGGAAGAGCTCCACGCCCGGGTCCAGCTGCTCGTACTGGGTCTCCAGCTTCGACCAGCCCGGGACTTCGGGGAAGATTCCGGCGGCCGAGACGCTGGAGGCGCCCGGGGGGAGCAGCAGCAGGACCGAGGTCAGGGCGGTGGTGGCGGCGAGCGCTCCGCGGCGCCCGATGGTCGTGAGGGTCATGACGAGCAGTCCGCCTTGTCGCGCAGCTTGTGGGAGACGAACGTGTCGGCATGGGCGCCGGCGACGGTGGTGGAGTCTCCGGGCAGGACCCGGAAGGGCTTGTCCGCCGCAGTGATCTGCGAGGACGCCTTGTCGAAGAAGCAGGCCGACTTCCCAGTGCGGTTGTAAACCGACTGGATTTTCTTGGCCCAGTAGTCCGGGTGGTAGGCGTTGTAGTCGATCTGGGTCTGGAACACCGGGCCCCGGCCGCTGGGCTGCTGGAAGAAGCACAGGAAGCCCTCTTCGCAGCGTTCGAAGCCGGTGAAGCAGTGCCCCTGGGAAGGCGCGAGCTTGTGGGAGGACAGCCGGCCGCCGAGGTTGGGGGCCAGCGTGGCGAGGTTGCCCTCGGCCGTCTTCTTCGAGGTCTTGGGCGCGATCGCCTGGATCTTGCCGCCGTAGCGGGTCTCCACGTACAGGCAGGCCCAGGACGAGGAGTTGTTCATGAGCGACTCGGCCCGGTTGTTCCAGCTTCCGTACGACTGGGATGCGCTGTTCTCGGCCCGGTCGAAGGCATGGACGGTGTCGCCCGCGTCGTTCGTGCCGTCCGGACCGCTGTACAGGCAGAGGCTGTTCTCGGGGCAGGCTTCGTAGCCGACGGCGCTCGCCGGGAGCGCCGTGAGTACTCCCCCGAGCAGTGCAAGGGTGCCGGCGAACAGTGCGCCGCGCAGAATGGTGATCTTCACGCGGTCACTTTCGCATGCACGTTCGCATATGTGGTCAGGGCCCCTCGGAAGGCGTTGTTCCGCTTCGACGGACGGACCTGACCTTGGACAGCGGCATGACCACCCCGTGCCGGGCTGAGCCCACCGGCCCGGCACGGGTCAGAAGTTCACTCGCGCGGCGGTGTTCGAAAGAGCCCCGGCAGGAGCGCCGCCCTGTGCCGTGCCCTGCGAAAGAAGACCGGCCGACCCGAGCCCCGGACCCACATGCCGATGGACCTGACCCGGCCCGTGCACGATCCCGGTAGGACGGTGCTGGACCTCGCGCTCGCGGTCGCGCTCGGCGGCGACTGTCTCGCCGGTGTCGCCACGCGGCGGGCAGAGCCCGGTGTGACCGGCGCGTGAGCACCCCGAGAACCGGTCACACCAGCCTTGGTCCAGCGACTTCGTGGCAGAGGAGCTCCAGCAGGAGCCGGCCGAGTGCCCTGCCAGGAAAGAGGCCGCGCACGGCTCCCCGTCGCAGCCGTCCGCGGCGGTAACCGGGATGAAGACGCGTGCGGCGACGTCCAGGAGCAGCCGGTGCAGCTCCTGGCCCGTGTCGCTGGCGACCGCGCGGGCGGTCGCGATGTCCGTCGGCCTGCGACCCCCGGATGTAGGCGAAGGCGTCGACGACGTCCTCCGGCTCCACCGGGGCGAGAGGCGCGGTGACGGTGTTCTCGGGCATCACAGCTCCCCAACGACGGGTCGCTCCGCTGATCGCGGCGACCCCGAAGACACCCTCGAACTGCGGACCCGTGGACAGAGTCCGGCGCCGACGGGGGAGAACTCTGCCCCCACCCGTGTCCCGTGTCATCGAACTTGGATTGTTTGCCATCGAAGTCGGACGACCGGCAGTCGGGGTTGAGCGCTCCAGGTAACGTCATTCATCAGTTCTCCCCGCCCATGACCTGCCAACGATCCGGTTCCGAGGCGATCACGTGGATACGTAGGAACCAGCGAAGGACCTCAGCCGGACTCCATCAGCTCCTTGAGGCGGGCCAGGTCGGCAGCGACCATGCCGGCGTCACGCTCGAACTCGGCGTCGCTCATCTCCGGCCGACGACGGAGGGTGAACACTACCTCGCTCCCTGCGCCGTCGGCGATCACGCGGACCGGGTTGTAGACGGTCTCCCCAGAGGACAGCGTGACGTCATGGTCGAGCACACCCAGCTCGTTCTGCGGCGCGAAGGTGATCACGACCCGTCCCATGGGGGAGAACTCCGCGACCCAATGCTCTTCGATCTTTTCGATGGATTCTCCCAGGCCATGGGCCCACGCGGGCAGGTTGGCCGGGTCCGATGCATAGGCGTAGACATCGTTGACGGTGCGGTCAATACAGGTACTGAGATGGCGTGAGCCCTTGCCGATGTTGTTCATGGCGGTGACGGTAAGGGACCGCGGCCACTGTCCTCTTGAACGAATCGGACATGCATGATGCGCCGGACAGACCCTTGGCGTAGCGACCGCGTGGAATGGAATCTCAGCTGGCTCGGTCCAGCTTCACAGTCACACGCCCGCAGGAGAGCACGTTGGCCCCGCATTTCGCGGGTCGCTGATCTGGCTGGAGATCGGGATCGGGCAGTGTCCGGCACGAGGGGGAGTGACGTCGCCGCGCACGCGGCTGCGGGGAGCTCGATGAGAACTGCACGATGCGGCGATGAGTTTCCCCGGCCCGGCTGGTCTACGGTTCGTCAGGTAATCAGAAAGTGCGAAGCAGGAGGAGCGATATGAGCCAGCTACTGCGGGTCCAGAACTTCACCGTCTCGAGCGACGGGTTCGGCGCCGGCGAGGGCCAGAGCCTCGAGAAGCCGTTCGGTCATGCCGATCCGGCGAGCTTGCTCGCCTGGGCCTTTGCCACCGACCACCCACCCGTCAACCGCTCCGAACCCGGGGGCCGGGGTCTGGACGACTACTTTACGCGGGACTACGCCCGTAACATCGGCACCGAGATCATGGGCCGCAACAAGTTCGGGCCGCAGCGCGGGCCCTGGCAGGACCACGAGTGGCAGGGATGGTGGGGCGACAAACCCCCGTTCCACACGCCGGTGTTCGTCATGACGCACCACAAGCGTCCGTCGTTCACGCTCTCCGACACCACGTTCCACTTCGTCGAGGGCGACCCGGCCACGGTGCTCGCCCAGGCGAAGGAGGCAGCGCAAGGGCAGGACGTCCGGCTTGGCGGTGGGGCCACCGTCATCCGGCAGTTCCTCGATGCCGACCTCCTCGACACCTTGCATGTGGCGGTCGTGCAGACGAAGCTCGGCTCCGGGGCCCGGCTGTGGGAGTCCCCCGACGAGCTGCTCGACCGGTTCCACCAGGACGTCGTGCCCAGCCCGAGCGGCGTGACGCACCACCTGTTCTGGCGTAAATGAGGCCGGACCAGCTGGCGGCGCACACCGTTGTCGGGATCGCTCTCGGCGATCGCCAGGGCCCTTGTCATGCTGGGTCGCCCGTACGCGGCCCCGGCGTACAGGCCCCCGATCCGAGCCTCCCGGCCGCTGCCCGATGGCAGCTGCGCCAGCGCCTTGTCGGGCAGTCCGTCGAGGCGCCCGAGGACGGGCCTTCCGCACCCACGTGCCGGATCGTCGCCGCATGTCCACCAGCGCCGCCGGGGTCGCTAGTTGCTGCGGCGGGGCCTCGTCCCCGCAGGCGAGCGCGAGGTCGAAGGCCGCGCGTGCGAGGCTCCGTACGCGCTTGTCGGTGTCCGCACACCGGATCAGGACCAGTGGGAGCACGGACTGGGACAGAGCTCCGGACTCCGCGCGTGGGAGAGCCCCCGCACGGACGGGTGCATCCGCATGACGAGGCACAGAGCGACCTCGGACCCAGTGGGTGACCGGCTCCAGGAAGGAGCACCGGGACCGTGGCCGGAATCCCGAACTGGGGCGTTGTGACGCGGGGCGACGACGACAAGTCACCGTACGGCCCAGAGGAAGCGTGGGAATCTACGTGCCCTTTGGGGGCATTAGGCCGTTAGGGTCTGTCTTCAAAGGGTCATATCCACATCAGGAGTGACGCGATGGTGAGTGCTGCTTCGTAGGATTCGCGGGTTTTGTCGTAGCGGGTGGCTATGGC
>NZ_JBIVTR010000032.1:0-21330 GCF_044756785.1 Streptomyces sp. NPDC091649
CAGACACAAGATCAGCAGACACCCAGCAGATCCTGCCGACATGTGAACCACCTGCCAAGGGTTGCAACAAACTTCATTCTGAAACGATCAGTTAGCCGAGAGCTGCGGACGCCCTCCGCGCTCAAGCCCATCCGCCCTCCCCACGACTACGATGCGAGCGACCGATGACCTCGAACGCCCAGGTAGGCAGCGTGTCCGAAGCCCGGGGCCCGGCCCCCGTCAGCGTGCTCGTGGTCGAGGACGACGCCACCATCCGCCGCGCCGTCCAGCTGGCCCTGGAACGCTACGGCTATCGAGTCGCGGTAGCCGCCGACGGGCTCAGCGGCCTGGAGAGCTTCCGCGCGGCCGCGTACGACCTGCTGATCCTCGACGTGATGCTGCCGGAGCTGGACGGCATCGGCCTCTGCCACCGGATCCGCGAGGAGAGCTCCGTCCCGGTCCTGATGATGTCCGCGCGCGGCGACGCCCTCGACGTCGTCGCGGGCCTGGAAGCGGGGGCCGACGACTACGTCGTCAAACCCGTCGACACCGCCGTCATGGTCGCCCGGATCCGCGCCCTGCTGCGTCGCGCCACCTTCCGCCCGGACCCCGGGGAGCCGGGTCCCGGAAGGTCCGGCGCGGTGCCCGGCCATGTCCTGGTCTTCGGTGACCTCAGTGTGGACACGCTCGGCATGGAGGTGCGCCGGGCCGGCGAGACCGTATCGCTGACCCCCACCGAACTGCGGCTGCTGCTGGAGTTCGCAGCTTCGCCCGGCTCGGTCCTCGACCGTCGCCGGCTGCTGCGCGAGGTGTGGGACTACGGCTGGGAGGGCGACACCCGGGTCGTGGACCTGTGTGTGCTCCGGCTGCGCAGGAAGATCGGCAGCGGGCGGATCGAGACCGTCCGCGGCTTCGGCTACAAGCTCGTCCGCGGCTGAGCGGCCGGGTGCCGCCGTGGAGTTCCTCAACCCCCGCGCCCTGCGCTGGAAGATCGCCGCCCTCGCCGCCGCCGCGTGCTGCGCGGTCGCGGCCGTCATCGGCTTCCTGGTGCACGACGCGACCCGGGAACGCGGGATGCGCGTCGGCACCGACCGCACCCTCACCCGGCTGATCGCCGCCGAGCGGGAGTTCGCGCGTACGGGGGAGGCCCCGGCCGGCATCGACGTACGGTCCGGGGCGGAGCTGCCGGAGCCGCTGGCGCGCGACCTCGCCGACCGGCCGGACACCGAGGGCGGTTACGCCACCTGGTACGACGCCGATCCGCCCAACTGGTACTGGATGTGGGGTGCCGTGACGGTCGGCGGCGACCGGTTCCTGGTCGTCCGGGACGACATGAGCACCGAGGTCCGCACCCTTCAGCTCCTGGACCGCAGCATCGTCAAATCCGTGCTGGCCGCCCTCCTGTTCGTCGTCCCGCTCGCCGCGCTCGCCACCGAACCGATCAACCGGCGGCTGCGCCACGGGGCCCGGACCGCCCGCCGGATCGCCGAGGGCGACCTGGACGCCCGTATCGGCGCGGGCGGGCGGGCCCGCGACGAGATCACCGAGATGTCGGCGGCCGTCGACGGCATGGCCGCCGCCCTCCAACGCAAGCTGGAGAACGAGCGGCGCTTCACCGCCGACGTCGCGCACGAACTGCGCACGCCGCTCATGGGCCTGGTCACCGCCGCCGGGCTGCTGCCGGAGGGCGACGAGGCGACCGGTCTCGTACGGGACCGGCTGCGGGCCCTGAACGCCCTGGTCGAGGACCTGCTGGAGATCTCCCGCCTCGACGCGGGCGCGGAGCGGGCCCGCCTCGATCCGGTGCCGCTGGGCGAACTGGTCGCCGACGTGGTGCGGCGTACGGGCACGGCCACGCGGGTCACCGTCGAGGCGGCCGAGATGGTGGAGACGGACCCGCGCCGGGTGGAGCGGATCGTGGTCAACCTCGTCACCAACGCCCACCGGCACGGCGCGGCCCCCGTCGTGGTGACCGTCACCGGGGTGCGGATCACCGTGCGCGACCACGGCCCCGGCTTCCCGCCCGACCTGCTGGAGCGGGGACCGCAGCGCTTCCGCACCGGCGCGAGCGAACGCGGCCGGGGGCACGGCCTCGGCCTGACGGTCGCCCAGGGCCAGTCCGAAGTGCTCGGAGCCCGGCTGACGTTCGCCAACGCCCCGGGCGGGGGAGCGATCGCGACCCTCTGCCTGACCCCGCGGCCGGCCTGACACGGAATCGAAACACACTCTCGCGGAGGCGGAAACGGTGCTGTACGGGTCCGGAAGGACGACTCCTCGAAGGTGACACCGGTACGGGAAACCGCATGTGTCACCTGGAGGAGCCCATGTCCGCCACCCCCGACCCCGACCCCGTCCCCGCCCCCGTCCCCGGCCCCAGCTTCGACCCTGTCCCCAGCCCCGGCCGGGTCTCCACCCTCGACCCCGCTCCCGAGCCCGCCACCGGTCCGGAAGGCGGCCCCGCCCGCGTTCGAGAGGGCAGCTCCGTCCCCGTCGCCGGGAGTGGCCCCGCCCGCGTCGCGGGAGGCGGCCCCGCCCTCCCGGGGAGCGGCCCCGCCGCCGGACCGGGGAGCGGCGTCCGCTTCCGCGCTCCCTTCCGCCTCCACCCCCGCCTCCGCATCCGCCGCTCGGTCCTCGTACCGCTGACCGCCGCCGTGGTGCTGGCGGCCGCTGCCGGAGGGTGGTACGCGATCGACGGCGGTGGGCCCGCGGCCGGGCCAGCCGCCGCCCAGGGGCCGGCGGAGGAGGCGGCACCGCTCGCCGGGTCGATGCGGCTGCCCTGGCCGCGCGAGGGCCAGGCCAGTGTGGCGGTCGAGGGGCTCGGCAGCCTGGGCACCCGGGGCGAGCAGCGGCCCGTCCCGATCGCCAGCGTCACCAAGGTCATGACGGCCTACGTGATCCTGAAGGGCCACCCGATGCGGGCGGACGCCCCCGGCGCGACCGTGGTCGCCGACCGGCGGGCCGCCGACGAGTCGTACTCCTCCGTCGAGACGACCGCCCCCGTGCTCGCCGGGCGGGAGTACACCCAACGCCGGCTGCTGGAGCTGATGATGGTGCCTTCGGGCAACAACGTGGCTCGGCTGTTGGCCCGTTGGGACGCGGGCGACGAGAAGGCGTTCGTCGCCAAGATGAACCGGGCCGCCGCCCGGCTCGGCATGCGCGCCACCACGTACACCGGGGTGAGCGGGATGGAGGCGAGTACGCGGAGCACGTCGGCGGACCAACTGCGGCTGGCCCGCGCCGCCATGAGGGAGCCGGCCTTCCGGCAGATCGTGGCGACGGCCTCCGTCACGGCCCCCGGCGTCGGGGTGACCCTCCAGAACACCAACAAGCTGCTCGGGCGCGACGGGGTCATCGGCCTCAAGACCGGCTCCTCCACCCCGGCGGGCGGCAACCTCGTCTGGGCCACCACGCAGGAGGTCGCCGGAGTCTCCCGCCTGGTCCTCGGGGTGGTGCTGCACCAGCGCGCGGGCACCACCCCCGCCGAGGGCAGCGCCGCGGCCCACGAGGCCAGCCGCGCCCTGATCACCGCCATCCGCGCGGGCCTCCCGGCGGCGGCGGCCCGGTCCGCCGCCGCCGGCAGCGCACGGGCGGCGGCGGGCCCGGCCGGCACGACCGTGCACGGCGCCTCCGGCGGAGCGGGCGAGGCGATCGGCGCGGAAGCCGGGGAGGAGACCGGCGCGGAAGCCGGTGCGGAAGCCGGGGAGGCGGGCGGCGAGGCGGGCGGCGCGGAAGTCAGCGCAAGGTCGTCAGCATCTCCGCGGAGAACGGAGTGATGTCCGCGGTGCGCCCGCCCAGGGTCTTCGCCGCCCACTCGGGGTCGGCGATCAGGGCCCGCCCGACGGCGACCATGTCGAACTCGTCGCGCTCCATCCGGTCCAGCAGCTGCTCGATGCCGGTGACCCGTGAGTCGTTGCCCTGGAAGGCGCCGAAGAAGTCACCGTCCAGGCCGACCGAGCCGACGGTGAGGGTCGGCCTGCCGCTGATCTTCTTCACCCATCCGGCCAGGTTCAGGTCAGATTCCTCGAACTCCGGCAGCCAGTAGCGGCGGGTGGACGCGTGGAAGACGTCGACCCCTGCCTCGGCCAGTGGCGTGAGCAGGGCGTCCAGCTCCTGGGGCGTCCCGGCGAGCTTCGCCTCGTAGGCGTCCATCTTCCACTGGGACATCCGGAAGAAGAGCGGGAAGGCGTCGGACACGGCGGCGCGGCAGGCTGCCACGATCTCGGCCGCGAAACGGGTCCGGGCGACCAGGTCGCCACCGTAGGCGTCGGTACGCCGGTTGCTGCCGGACCACAGGAACTGGTCGATCAAGTAGCCGTGTGCGCCGTGCAGTTCGACGCCGTCGAAGCCGAGGCGCTCGGCGGCTGCCGCCGCGTCGGCGAAGGCGGCGATGACGTCGTCGAGGTCCTTCCGTGTCATGGCGCGCCCCTTGGGCGCACCGCTCAGGTCCAGCCCGGAGGGGCCGACCGGTTCGGCGTCCGGGACGGGTCCGGCCCCTTCGGCGCGGGTGACGCCCACGTGCCAGAGCTGCGGGATGATCGCGCCGCCCGCCCGGTGCACGGAGTCCGCGACGTGCGCCCAGCCCGCGAGCGCGGCCTCGCCGTGGAAGCGCGGGACCTGGTCGCTGGTCCCGGCGGACGCGTGGTCGACGTAGGTGCCCTCGGTGATGATCAGCCCGACGTCACCGGCGGCCCGCCGCGTGTAGTAGTCCGCCACGTCCTGTCCCGGGACGCCGTCCGGGGAGAACTGCCGGGTCATGGGCGCCATCGCGATCCGGTTCCGGGCGGTGAGCCCCCGGACGGTGAACGGGCGGGAGAGGGTCTCCGCCGTGCGGGCGGCGGATATGCCGGCGGCGTCCGCCGGGGCCGCCGTGCCCCCCGTAGCTGTCACGCCTGTCGTCACGTCTGCTGCTACGCCTGTCGTCCCGTCTGCTGTCACGTCTGCTGTCACGTCGGTCGTCACGTCTGTCACGTCGGTGTCCTGTCCTGGCCGAGGGTGGTGTCCACCCGGCCCCAACACGCTCGCACCGCGTGGGCATCCCGGGATCGGCCCCGAGGAGGGTAAAGCCTGAGCAAAGAACGGAGTCTGCCTCCGGTGCTTCGGCCGTGCAGGAAGCCGCCCACCGGCTCACCGGCTCACCGGAGCGCGCGGACGCCGTGCGCCTCCCGGCCGCCCGCCCGCCGGCGTCGCGCGCCGGTGCGGTCCACGGCGGCGCCTCTCGTCGAGGGGGAGCGCGCCGGGGCGGAATGTGACCTGATTCACCGCGTGGGGCGATGACTTTCCTGTCCGCCGGCGGTCATACCGAGCGACACCGCAACCGGACCGGAAAGGCACGCCATGACCGACGCCGCCAAGGGCCCTGCCAGCTATTTCCCCTCGATCGAGAAGAAGTACGGACGCCCGGTCTCCGAGTGGAAGGACCTCGTCCGCTCCTCCCCGCTGACCCGGCACATGGAACTGGTCGCCTGGCTCAAGTCCGAACACGGCCTGGGCCACGGACACGCCAACGCCCTGGTCGCCCACACCCTCGCCGAGGGCGCCGGCCGCTGACCCGTGTGCCGCCGGAGGGCCCGGGCCGACCGGAGTGCCCGGGCCGACCGGAGCGACCGGAGGCCCCGGGCCGACCGGAGCGCCCGGGCCGGCGTCCGTGCCCGGGCCGCGGTGTGCCCGCGCCCCGGCCGGCCGCCGCGCCCGGACGGCGGTCCGGTGCGCCTCAGTTGGTCCAGAGGACCGGGCTGTCGCTGTACGCGTCACCCTCGTCGAACGCGGCGGCCGCGATGGGCGCGCTCTTCGTGGCGGTGAGCGAGCAGGTCTCGTACGACGCGCCCTTGGTGGTGAACTCGCGGGGCGCGGTCTCCCGGTCGCACTTGCCCGGCAGGTCGCCGATCAGCACGACGCCCGTGCCCGCGCCGCCTTCCAGCTCACCGTCCAGCTTGAGCGAGGCGTACGACAGGTCGGTGCCGCCGACGTTCTCCACCTTCATCTTGATGAAGTAGGGCGTCATGCCCTTCGCCTTGTCACCGAAGGCGGCCATGTCGGCCTCGGCGCCCTTCTCGATCGCCGTGACGGTGATGGCGATGGTGCCCTTCTTGTCACTCGTGTACTCGAACGGCAGGACGGCCCGGTCGCCGACCTTGAGCTTCGTTCCCGGGGCGGTGACGTCGCCCGCGGCCGGAGCGGCGCCGTCCTCGCCGCCCGCGTCGCCGCTGTCGGCGGACGGGCTCTCGCCGCTCGGCTCGGACGGGGCCGGGGCGGCGGCCGACGGTGATTCCGTTTCCTTCGCCGCGGGCTCACCGTCGTCGCCGTTGCAGGCCGAAAGGCCGAGCGCCATGGTGGCCACGGCGGCCGCGAACACGATACGTCGCTTGTGCACTGCTACTACCTCACTGGTTACGAGAGCTGCCCGCTGCGGCAGCTTCGAACGTTCGATTGTTGCGGGAAAGGACCAGCACCGGGCCGGCCTGGCCGGGGTGGCTTCCCGACGGCGTCCGTCGTCGACGACCGGGTCCCGCCGTAGTCGCGCACTGTGTCACATGCCGGAATACGGCGGGCACACGCGGGGAACACGGGCCGCACGGCAGGGCTCAGCGGATCGTGTCCCGCAGTCCGGCCGCCTCGTCGGCCAGCCGTCCCGCGGCGCCGGCGTCTCCCACCGCGGCCCGCAGCCGGGCGAGCTTGTCCAGCACACCCGCGAGCAGATAGGGGTAGTGGATTCCGCGGGCCACCCCGACCGCGTGTTCCGCCTGACCGATCGCGGCCGCCAACTCGTGGCGGCCGTACAGGCGGGCATCGAGCAGGTCCACGAGGACACGGGTCTCGAACATGGGGTCATGGAGGCTCCGTGCGACCTCGACCGCTTCGAGGAAAAGGCGGCGCGCCTCGGCGTACTCGCCCCGGGCCAGATGCAGGCAGCCCCAGGCGTGAGCGGTGTAGAACGCGCCCGACGACCCGATGCTCCGGGTGCACTCGGTCAGCTCCGCGAACGACTCCTCGGCCTCCAGGTGCCGGCCGAGCGCGAGCTGCGCCTGGCCCAGCCAGTAGGTGTCCCGCGCGATCAGGGTCCGGATCCCCTGCTTCCTCGCCCCGGCGACGATCTCCGCCAGGACCGCTGCCGCGCGTTCCGGCCGGCCCGCCTGGAGATGGGCCAGGCCGACCTGTGAGTACGCGTGCAGTGCCGCCGCCGCCTGCCCGCCGGCGGCGAGCCGTTCGTGGGCCTCGCGGCCCGCCGTGATCGCCTCGGACAGACGGCCGTTGGGCACGAGGAAGAACGGCGCGTTGCTCAGGGCCTCCAGATAGCCCCGCCGGTCCCCGATCCGCTCGAACAGCCGCATGGCCTCGGTGTTGGACTCCTCGGCCGGACCGTACCGGCGCCGGGTGTAGAGCAGCCCGGCCATCGAGATGAGCAGCCGGGCCCGGCCCCGCAGGTTTCCCGCCTCCTCGGCCAGGCCCATCGCCGTCTCGTAGCACTCCTGCCATTCGTCGAAGTACCGCTCCGTCTCGAACAGCGCGTGCCCGCCCACGGCCAGTTCCCAGCAGAGCTCGTCCTCGCCCAGTCCCGCTGCCTGCCGCACACCCGCCACCAGGGGCAGACGTTCCGCGTCCAGCAGGTCCATCGGCGGCACCGACGGCGGCAGACTCGCCTCCACCCGCTCCGGCCGCCACCGGTCGGCGTCCCGCTGGAACATGTTCTGCCCCATGTGGTCGCGGTCGGCGATGTCCGTGAACGCCAGGAGCGCGCAGAGGACGCGGACGACGGCCTCCTCCCCGGCCGCCGCCTCCTCCTCGGCCTCCGCGCGTTCCCTCGCGTACGCGCGGATCAGGTCGTGGAAGCCGTAACGCGCCTGCCCGTGCGATGTTCCGGTGACGTCGAGCAGATGGACGTCGACCAGTTCGTCGAGGAGTTCCTGGGCCTCCCGCAGCCCGGTGTCCACGGCGGCGGCCGCGGCCCAGAGCGGGAAATCGGGCGCCTCCAGCAGACCGAGGAGCCGGAACAGCCGCCGCGCCCCGGGGCGGAGCCCCTCGTAACTCAGCCCGAAACTGGCCCGTACTTCGAGATCGCGGTAGCGCAGCGCGTCCAGCCGATGCTGTTCGTCGGCCAGCCGGGACCGGAGATCCGCCGGCTGCCAGTGCGGTCGTGACACCAGGAGCGACCCGGCGATCCGCAGCGCGAGCGGCAGCCGCGCGCACAGCCGGACCAGATCGGACAGCTCGGCCCGGGACGCCGAGGCCAGGCGTCCGCCCGTACTGCCGAGCAGCATGACCACACTGTCGGCCTCGGACATCTCGCGGAGCTCGACCCGGTGCGCGCCGCCGAGCCCGCCCAGCCGCACCCGTCCGGTGACGATCACCCCGCACGTGCCGCTCGCCGGCAGGAGCGGGGCCAACTGCTCCTCGTTCAGCGCGTCGTCGAGCACCACCAGAATCCGGCGTTCAGCCAGCAGGCTCCGGTAGAGGTCCACCCGCTCCTCCGGATCGTCCGGCACCGCCGTGGCGGGAACTCCCAGCGCACGCAGGAAGCGGCCGAGCACCGTGGCCGGTGCGACCGGCTGCGTACGGGCGCCGGCCAGCGCCGCGAACAGCTGACCGTCCGGGTACGCCGGCCGGAGCCGGTGCGCGGCCTGCACCGCGAGGGCGGTCTTGCCGACGCCGCCGGGGCCCGAGACCGTCACCGTCGCGGCCGGTTCGTGGGACGCGTGACCCGCGCCGAGCACCGCCTCGATCTCCGCCAGCTCGGCCTGCTGCCCGCTGAAGTCACCGAGCGCCGGAGGCAGCATCCGGGCGCCGGCGGCGTCTTGCCGCCCCGGCTCCCCGGCGGCGTCCGGCCGCCCCCGCTCGCCCGCCGCGACCGCCCGGCCCAGCGCGGGGTCCTCGGCGAGGACGGCCCGGTGCAGTTCCCGCAACCCGGGCCCCGGTTCCAGGCCGGTCTCCTCGGCCAGGACGTCACGGACCCGGAGATAGGCCAGCAGCGCGTCCGTCCGCCGGCCGCAGCGATACAGCGCGAGCATGAGCTGGGCCCACAGCCGCTCGCGGAACGGATGCTCCGTCGTCAGCGCGGTCAGCTCCCCGAGAAGCTCGCTGTGCAGGCCGAGCCGGAGACCGACATCGACCCGCTCCTCCCGTACGCCGAGCCGCAGCTCGTCCAGGCGCGTGGCCTCCGGGCCCAGCGCCGGGACGTCCGCGACGCCGGCGAACGCGGGCCCCCGCCAGAGGCCCAGGGCCTCGTCGAAGAGGTGGCGCGACCGGCCGGGCTCCCCGGCGGCCAGCGCCGCCCGGGCCGCGACCGCCAGGTCCTCGAACCGTGCCGAGTCCAGCTCGTCGCGGTCGGCGCGCAGCCGGTAGCCCCGGCCCTCCCGGATGATGCGTCCCGGTTCCCCCAGGCGGTGCCGGAGCCGGTGGACGTAGGTCTGCACGTTCTTGGTGGCGCTCTTGGGCCGCTCCTCGCCCCAGACCGCCTCCACCAGGGCGTCGTCGGGGACCGGCCGGCCCGGCCGGCTCAGGAGGACCGCCAGGAGCAACCGCCCTTTCGGCGTGCCGAGTTCCAGCGGTACGCCGCCCCGCCACACGGTCAGCGGGCCCAGCACTCCGAAGTCCACAGCCGCCCCCCAACCGCCTTCGACGGCAACTGTAGCGGCCGGCCGGCCGACCGGGACCGGCCCGACCGAACCGACGCCTCCGCGGTGCCGGCGGGCCCGGCGGGCCCGGCGCGAAGAGGCGCGACCCGAAGGGGCACGGGCCGAAGGGCACGGTCTGCCGGTCCGGGCCGAAGGGTCCGGTCTGCGGGTCCGGTCTGCCGGTCCGGTCCGGCGGTGCTCGTGACGTACCGGTGGCGGCCCCATGACATCTGGCCTCCGCCCGCCCCTTCCTCCACCTCCTGCTCTTCCTCCCTGCTCTTCGTCGCCCTCCTGCTCCGCCTCCTGCTCCGCCTCCTGCTCCGCTGGAAGGCCGAAAGCAGCCGTTCCCATTCGACTCGACGTGCTGTATCCCGAGTGCCGTGGTCCGTGTGACGCTCCCCAGGACCGTTTTGGGGGCAGACGCTTCCCCAGTGACGTTTCCTCGCCTCCGAACGCAGAGACGGAAAGGGGCGGGCCGGACGGGGAGAGGGAAGTGTGGGGGCGTACGACGCGGAGCTCGGCACTGCTGTTGAGCGAGCTCAGCAGGGGGACGACGAAGGGTTCGCGATCGCGTACCGGCTGGTGCAGCCGGGGCTGATCGGCTACGTCCGGGGGCTCGTCGGCGACGACGCCGAAGACGTGACCTCCGACGCCTGGCTGGAGATCGCGCGCGACCTGGGCCGCTTCCGCGGCGACGGCGCGGGCTTCCGGGGGTGGACGGCGACGATCGCCCGTCATCGCGCCCTGGACCACCTGCGCAGACAGAAACGGAGACCGCGGACGGCGTTACTGGAACCGGGCGTTCTGGAAATGCCGGGCGGACACGACACGGCCGCCGCGGTTTTGGAGAAGCTCTCCACGGAGCAGGCCCTTGAGCTGATCGGCAGCCTTCCGCGCGACCAGGCGGAGGCCGTACTGCTGCGCGTGATCGTCGGGCTCGACGGGCCGGCGAGCGCACGGGTGCTGGGCAAGCGCCCCGGGGCCGTGCGCACCGCGACGCACCGGGGGCTGAAGGCACTGGCGGGGCGGTTCACCGGGGCCGGAGCGGGCGAGGCGAGGCCCGGGGCGCGGAGCACGCTGAAGGATGAGACATGAATCCCGAACGGGAAGACCCCCACCCCGCTGAGCTGGCTGCGCTGTTCGACGCGGCGGGCCGCCCGAACGCCCTGGACCCGGCTGCCGAGGAGCGGGCGCTCCGCGCCTTCCGCGCGGCGCGTGCGGACGGTGCGCACGCGCCGGCGTCGCGGTGGCGTCGCCGAGGCCGGGACGACTGGCGGTCCGCCGACGAGCGTCGCTGGGCGCGGTCGCTCAAGGTGCTGCTGGCGGGGCTCGTCGCGGCGGCGGCGCTCGGCGGGGTCGCGGTGGCGGCGGGGGAGGGCGCGATCCCCCTGCCGTTCCGGGGTGGCGCGGAGCCGAAGCCCGGGCGGCCCGCGCCCGCGGTACCGGGAGCGGACGGGGAATCGGTTCGGGACGACCGCCCGGAGCGGACTCCTCGGGACAGCGAACAGACCCCTCCGGGTACCGAGCCGGCTCCTCGTGACATGGAACAGCCCCCTCGCGAAGGAGAAGTGGCCCCTCGGGAAGAGGAAGAGGCCCCTCGGGACAAGAAACAGGCGCCCGGCACCACGGAACGGGCGCCTCGGGCCCGGGAGAAGCCCGTCCCCCCGGCCTCTCCCGGGCCGCCGGGAGAGCACCCGGGCACGGCGCAGGACACCGCCGCGCACTGCCGCGCCCACCTGGCGGCGGCGAAGGGGCGGGGCAAGGCGCTCGGAGAGGGGGCGGCGGAGCGGCTGGAGAGGGCGGCGGGCGGCCGGGAGGCCGTACCGGAGTACTGCGAGAAGCTGCTGGCGGGCGAGCGGCGAGGGAAGGCCGGGGCTAGCCCGGCGAAGAAGAGCCCGGAGCGTCCGGCGAAGCCGAAGGTGAAGCCGAAGGCGAAGAAGGACGGGCCGGCACCCGCCGGTCCGGGCGCGGCGCGGGGCTCCCGGGACTCCGAGCGGGGGGCCGGGTTGTCCCCGGGGGCTGTCAGAGCCGGGTGGGACGATCCGGTACGTGACAGCACCGGTCAGTGAGTCGTGGGCGCGCGTCGAGAACTGGCTGGCCGAGCACGCGCCGGTGACCCGCGCAGCGCTGGCGCCGCCCGCGGACCCGGCGGACATCGCCGCGACCGAACGCGTCATCGGCAGGCCGCTCCCGAAGCCGTTGGCGATGTCGCTGCTGCGGCACGACGGGCTCCTCGACGGGTGGAGTGCGCTCTCCCCGGGTTCTACAGTCTGCTGAGCGCACGCCGGACGGCGGCTGAATGGAAGATCGTCAGCGGCTTCTACGACCGGACCACGGCGGACGAGAAGGGGACGAGGTGGACGACGACTTCGTGAAGACCGGGTTCAGCCGCATCCTCTACGGGCGTCCGCAGCTGATTCCCATCGCGCGGGAACTCGGCGGGGGCTACCTCGTACTGGACGACCGCCCGGAGGCCGACCGGGGACGCGTTCACGAGGCCGAGGCCACAGACGGCGTCACGCGCGGTGGACACGGGATGTGGGCGTCCCTGCCGGTGCTGATGGAAAGGGTCGCCACATCCCTGGAGACGGGCCGTCCCATCAACGGCTACAGGCCGGAGGTGAACGAGGAACAGAGGCTGCGATGGGACCTGACTCCCCTGCGCGGCGAGGGAACCGTGCGTCGTCCCTGACGGGGTGGAGGGAGGGCGAGGGCAGCTCGGCCGGGGAGGCGGCTATCGGAGAGGGAGGTCGACCCCGTGCCGCCCCCGCCCCTCGGTCCGAGGTCCGTGGATACGCCGGTCGGCCTCGGAGATGGCGATGTCATTGATGCTGGCCTCGCGGCGTCGCATGAGGCCGTGCTCGTCGAACTCCCACAGCTCATTGCCGTGACTGCGCCACCACTGGCCGCCCGTGTCGTGCCACTCGTACTGGAAGCGGACGGCGATGCGGTCCTCGTGGAACGCCCACAGGTCCTTGCGCAGCGCGTACTCCTGTTCGCGTTCCCACTTCCGCGTCAGGAAGGCGACGATCTCCTCGCGGCCGTTGACGAAGGTGTCCCGGTTCCGCCAGGCCGAGTCCGGTGTGTAGGCCAGCGCCACCCGCTGGGGATCGCGGGTGTTCCACGCGTCCTCGGCGGCCTGGACCTTCTGCCGGGCTGTCTCGTGCATGAACGGCGGGCAGGGCTGGCGGGCTTCCGGCATCACGGCCTCCTCGCGTCGAGAACGTTCGTTCTCCATCGAGAGGCTAAGGTATAGAACGACCGTTCTCAACGTCAAGGAGACCTGGATGCCGGCCCCGATTCCCGAGGAGCGACACCGTCTGGACCGCGAGGCGTTGCTCGACGCGGCGGAGGAACTGTTCTACGGGCGGGGCGTCCAGGCCGTGGGCATGGACCAGGTGCGCACGGCTTCCGGGCTGCCGCTGAAGCGGATCTACCGATTCTTCGCCACGAAGGAGGACCTCCTCGTGGCGGTGCTCAGGCGGCGGGACCAGCGGTGGCGCGGGGACCTCGCCGCCCACGTGGACCAGGCCGCGGACCCTCGCGAGCGGGTGCTCGCGGTCTTCGACTGGCTTGGCCAGTGGTTCGCACAGCCGGGTTTTCGCGGCTGTGCCTGGGTCAACGTCCACGGTGAACTCGGCGCGTCGTCCGATGCGGTGCTTGCCGAAGTCCGTTCGCACAAGCGGGCCTTCCACGACCAGATCACCTCGTGGGTCCGCGCCACCGGTACTTCGGTGGCCGAACCCGTCTTCCTCCTCGCTGAAGGTGCCATCGTGACCGCGGGCATCAGCGGCGACCCGGCCGTGGCCGGTCACGCCCGTGCGGCCGCCGCGTCGCTGCTCGGGACGGCATGAACGGGGACGGCCTGAACGGGACGGCCTGAACAGGCGGCGACACGGCCGGAACACGGGCGGGGTACGGCGACACGGGCGGGGGCCGGCGGGCGGGGCCCAGTGCTGCCGGGGTCACGCCCATGCGGACCATGCGGAGCAGTCCTCCACGGAGATCTCCGCGACAGCGGTGCCTTTGACGTCCTCCAGTCGCGGAATGTAGGGGCGGACGCCGGGGAGCGGGGTGCAGAAGGTGACGTTCGAGGTGAGCGGGCCCTCGTCGGTCTCGGCGAAGGAGAGGGAGACGTACGCCTGCACGTCGGTGTCGCCGAACTCCTCCTGTGCCTTCCGGAGGCAGGCGCACACGTACGCCAGACAGCGCCGGACGAGGAGGGGCGTACGTTCGTCCGGTGCGGCCGGGAGGTCGTAGTCGGTCATTCCCCTCCCGTTGACCGTTGTCTCCTCCGCGAGCCGGTCGACGTAGCGGCCGGGCGCCTCCGGACGGAGGTCGCTCAGTACACGGCCGCCGCCCGGAGTCACGGACCATCCGCGTCCGACGACTTCGCGGAACAGGGGAGGGATGTCCTGATCGCTCAGACCGGTTACGTCCGCCGCCCGCAGAATCTCCCTCATCCAAGGGTTGCAGCGCACACCTGTTCTCCTCTCGCACCCGTACGAACAAGGTCTGGACGGACTACGGACGATGCCCGACATGGGCCGGCGGACGCCACCTCGGGGCGCCGGCTCCAGGCCGTCGGCGGCGGTGGAGAGGAACGGCCGGCGGCGAGCAGGGGGCGCGCGGGTTCTTCCTCGTCGTGCACGGCGGTGCTCGTCCCTGTCGAGGAGGGCGCCGGACATGCCCCAGGGGAAGACCACCGAGGTGCCCAGGCCGATGACGCCCAGCGTCAGGGCGGCGGTGGCCAGGCCGTTCTTCGGCGCTTCCGGGCCCCGAGCCGTTCCGTTCGACGCCGTCCGCGTCCGTACGGCCCTGCGTCGCCGCGATCATGGACCGACGCCACCGCCCGCACGAACCCTGTCCGGCTGCCTGTCTCAACTGCGATCCGTCCCCCGGGCCACCCAACACGTGCTGATGGGCGACGAACAGCAAAGCCCTGACCGCCGGCGCGCCCACGACACCCGTGCCCGCCTCGCTGTCTGATGGCTGGCCGGAGCCATCGAGCGCAGCGGTGCGACCGGCCGGGAGAGCCACGGTCACCCGGCCCGCGAGATCGCGGTCAAACGGTTGCGGACGGCGGAGACACCTTGTCCAGCACCCTGCGGGTGGCGGTCCCGTGCTGCGCGGCGCGCAGGACCGTGTAGCCGAGGAGACCGCCGATGGCGTTGGCGATCAGGTCGTTGACATCGACGGCGCGACCGTTGGCGAAGACGATGTACTGGAGCAGTTGGACGGCCTCGATGCCCAGGCTGACGAGGGCGCAGGCCAGGACGGTGCGGCTGCGGTCGAGCCGGGGGAGGAGAAGCGGCAGGATGAAGCCGAGCGGCATGAACATGACCACATTGGGGACCATGGTGATGTCGGCGAGGAGCAGCGGGATCGGCTGAATCTGCCCGATCCACTCTGCCTGGTTCCGATAGTCCCCGCCGTAGATCCACAGAGGGAACAAGGTGAGTGAGGCGACCGCTGCGGCGTAGAGCGCGGTGCCGGTGCGCAGCAGCAGCGAGCCGCCTCGCCAGCCGGGGACGGCGCGTCGGTGGCGTACCAGCGCCACGAGGGCGAAGGCGGCGAGCGCGGGGCCGAGGATCGCGGCGGTGGGAATGTGGATCTGGAAGTTCATGGGTGCTCCTGGGGCTCGCGTACCGATCGTCCTGAGCGATCGTCGCCCGCTGAGGCGGCAGGGCGGATCTACCGAAGGACGGAGCCGGCGCGGACCGCTATGACTTTCGGCGGAGGGGCTCCCGACCCCGGGTACCTACGCTGCCCGTATGGATTCCCCGCACTTCGGCAGACGCTCCTCCCGGATGCGTCGTGCCCTGTTCCGCCTCGGCGTCGTTCTCGTCGGGGCGGCCCTGGCGTCGGCGCTCGCCGCCGACCACCGCACCGGTGTCTACGGGTCCGTCCTCGCACCCCAGGCCCTCCTCTCGGCGGCGGCGCCCGTTCTTGCCCTCTCGGTCGGGGCGGTGCGCCGGTGGCGAAGCGATCCGCGGCTCGTGGCGGGGGCCGGCGCACTGGCGGGCGCCGTATCCCTCGGGTGCAGTGCGTGGATGCATGCCGCCGCCGGGTCGCCGGAGGCGCCGGCGCGGCATGCCGACGCCTACACCCTGTTCGAGATCACGGCACTCATCGTGGTGCTGGTCCTCACTGTCCGGCGCGGTGCCGCCCTGCCTGCCGTGGGGGCGTCCCTCCTGTTGGGTCTGGCCGCGGTTCTGCGCCCGGTGGCAGTGGAGGCGACGGAGAACAGCCTTGTCCTGGCGCTGCTCTGTACGTTCGCCGTCTGTGCGGGGTTGACCGGGGCGCTCGTGGCCCGACTGGCAGCTGCTGACCGGCGGCGTCACGCTGAGCAGGTCCGCCTGGAGCAGCGGCTCACCTTCGCCCGGGACCTGCACGACTTCGTCGCGCACCATGTGACGGGCATCGTCGTGCAGGCCCAGGGGGCCCAGGTGGTCGCGGCGTCCGATCCGCAGGTGACGGTTTCGGCGCTGGGGCAGATCGAAGGGGCGGCCTCGGAGGCACTCCGGGCTCTGCGGCACATGGTGAGCGGGCTCCGGACGGCGGCCCCGCTCGTACCCGCGGGCGAAGCGGAACATCTGCGAGCCCTGGTGGCGACCTTCGCGCTGCGGGGCGGCGGACCTGTGCGGTTCGAGGAGGAGGGCCCCGTCGACAGGCTGCCGACAGCGCCCATGGCGGCCGTGCACCGGGTCACCATGGAGGCCCTGACGAATGTGCGCAAGCACGCGCCGGACTCCCGGCGCGTCTCCGTGATGCTCCGAGCGCTCCCTCGATCCGTTGAGGTCGAGGTCACCAACGATCTGCCCGTGGCCGGGGCGCCGACGGCGGTGGGGTACGGTCTCGTCGGACTTGAGGAACGCGTCACCGCCGAAGGCGGCGTCTTTCGGGCGGGCCCCGACGGCGGTGGGCGCTGGCGGGTGTACGCCCGAATCCCCTTGGAGAGCGCGTGGAGGGACGGCCCGTGATCCGGGTGCTGCTCGCCGACGACCAGGAGATCGTCCGCACAGGCATGTCCATGATTCTCTCCGCCGAGGACGACATCCACATCGTCGCCCAGGCACAGGACGGCCTCCAAGCCCTGGAGATGGCCGAACTGCACCGACCGGACGTCGTTCTCATGGATATCCGGATGCCCCGCCTGGACGGTCTGGACGCTCTGCGTCACCTCACCCGGCCCCTTGCCGTGCACCGGCCGCAGGTCGTGATGGTGACGACCTTCGACGATGAGGACTACTTGGCCCGCGCGGTGGCGGCGGGGGCCAGCGGATTCATCCTCAAGGACTCCGGTCCGCGTTTGCTGGCCGAGGCGGTCCGTGCGGCTGCGGTCGGTGACTCGCTGGTCAGCCCTTCGATCACCGTGCGGCTCCTGAAGCAGCTCCGAAGGGCGCCCCACGGTCCGGAGCCCGCCACCAAGCTCTCGCCGCGGGAGAAGCAGGTAGTCGTGTTGCTGGCCGACGGCATGACCAACGCCGAGATCGCCGCGGCCCTGTCCATCACCGTGGGAACGGTCAAAACGCACCTCACCAACGTGCAGTCCAAGCTCGGAGCAAGAAACCGCGTGGAGATCGCGTCCTGGGCCTGGCGCAGCGGTCTGATCGGACGCGGAGCCTGAAGCGTCGGCGCTTCGGGATCGGCTCGAAACGAAGCATCCCCTTCTGGATACGCACCGGCTCCCCGTCCAGGTCGAGGTGGAGGAGGACGGCGTACGGCTCACCGAGACCCTGCCGGAAGACCATGGGTTCGGGACCTGCCCCTGCCCCTGTCCCTGCCCGTGCCGCTGCGAGGCAGCGTAGGCGGGTGACCGCCTCAGCGCGTGGCATCCCGCTCCGCCGACCACACGGCGGACGTGTGAACTGCGGGGCCGTCGATGCGGACTGCGCCCGCTGTGCAAGCGGCCCAGAGCAGCTCCTGGCACCCGAAGGAGGATTCGCCCCAACTGTCCGCCCAGATATGGACGCGGGACGGCCCGACCGGGGTGGCGTCCCACCACTCCCAGCCACGGGAGTCCTCGTCGGGGTCGAAGCGGTACAACCAGTCCTGCAGCTCCCACGGCCGGCCGCCCCCGGTGTGCTCCGCATAGCGGTCGCGCCCGGCCCGTGCGAACTGCGGGGCCTGCTCGGGCGCCTGGGAACTCACAGCGGCGAACCAGTCCGGAACGCCGTCGACCGGGAGACTCTCCTGCTCGAAATCCGCCCTGCCGCCCAGCCGCACGGCGGGTGAGATCACCGACCGCAGGCGCCGTGCGTACTCGGCGGCGTCCCCTTGGACGTCGACGACGAAGAGGGAGAGAACAGGGGGCGCGGCAGCGGCACTCGGGCGACTCTGGATTCTCTGGAGTTCGGCGGCCAAGCTGTCGCAGGTGTGCATCATCTGAGGAGGGTCGCCCTTCTTGGACCACGCGTCCTGATCCCGGGAACGACAGCATCCCCCAGCCCGTCGAGCATTCTGTCGGGAAATCCGTACAGGTGCGGCCCCTACAGGTGCGGCCCCTTGGCGGGGTCCGAAATCTCTGGATGTTCTTTCCAGAGCGCTTTCCATTCCTGCCGGGTGGATGCGTCACCGTCGGGATGGTCGGACTTGGACGCGGGCCATGGCTCCAGCCTCGCGTGACTGGTGACCGGAGGCGCAAGCGCAAGTCCGGCTCACCGAGGCTGGGCCTACCTGCTGCCTGACTTGATCCACTGCCACTTGACGGCGCAGATCACCGGGGGTGCAACGAGCATGGCCAGCGCCCACAGGCCCACACTCGCCGGCGAGTAGATGTAGTAGTGCCACTGCGCTGGTAGGGCCGATGGTGCGAGCAAGAGCACGATTAGCACTACCCATATGACCAGCACCGATGCCACCAAGCGCACAGCCATCCCTGTCAGCCCCCGTAGTCGCTCATTGCTTGAGGCGAATGATAGGGCCGTTGCTACCTCCACGGCTCCTGCCCCTGGATGAGCCCTTCCGTGTGCAGGACGATTCTCAGGTAGCCCCGGCCTTGCTCCCATGCGTAGTCGAAGCCGCGCTTGTAGTGCCGGAAGGCGCGGGCCCCGAGGGGGTAGCGGAAGTGCAGAACTGCATTCTGCCCGGCCGATGCCCCAAGACGTGCGGGTTCACCAACACGAGCCCCTTGAGTGCGGAGGAGTCGACTCCCTTGAGCCCGCCGCCGCCCACCATGTGAGACCAACCAGCCCCTGAACGACTACACACCCGCAATGGATGAGGAACAGAGACTGTGCTGGCACTCCATACCGTTGGGTGACCGGACTTCGCCTCCATGACGCGGGGCGCTGTCGGCCGGCCCGTTGAAGGCGCTCTCCGAACTCGTAGCGCAGTGCCGACAGCATCTCGCGGAGGGCGGGGCCCCGGCTGGTCCGCCGTCGTTCAGGAGCTCGGTGTCGATGGCTTTCTCGTCGCCCCCGTGTGGCCAGCTCTTCCCCGCTGATAACGCGGAGTTGCTGGAGCCGGCCGACCTGCGGGCAGCCCACGTGCTGTTCATACACGTCCGGCTCGATTCCACGCCGGGGATGACGCTCGGGCGTGCCCCGTCGGCGATGGGAGGTGGTCATCGTGCCGACCGAACGGCTGCTGCGGCGGCTGCACCGCCGGTTCGCCTCGATTGCTCCGCAGGCGGCACGGAGAAGCGAAGCAGAGCGGTGAACGCTCTGATCACCCAGTCCTTGCCGTATTGAATGATGATGGGTGCCCCCGGTCGGCAAAGGGCCGCCTGGGCGCTCTCGTCGCCATGACGCGGGCTGAATCCGGCCTGCGGAAAGGAAGAAGTCGAATGCCGCACACGACGACGCCTGACGGGGTCCGGATCGCCTACCAGGTCCAGGGCGAGGGGACGCCACTGGTCCTGCTGGCGGGCCAGGCGAACAACCACCATTGGTGGGACGCGGTACGCGACGACTTCCACGCGGCCCGCAGCACCCTCACCCTCGATTACCGCGGCACGGGGGAGAGCGATAAGCCCGACAAGCCCTACAGCACCGAGCTCTTCGCCCAGGACGTGATCGCGGTGCTTGACGACCTCGGGGTCGACCGGGCCGACGTCTACGGCACGTCCATGGGCGGACGCGTGGCCCAGCAACTCGCAGCCCGCCACCCGCACTGGGTGCGCGCCCTGGTTCTCGGCTGCACGTCACCCGGTGGACTGCACGGCATCGAACGCGACAGTGCCGTGAGCAGGTCGCTGGTACAGGCACGACCGGGGGCAGCGCGGCAAGCCCTTCTCGAGCTGATGTACACCCCGGCCTGGCTGGCGACCCGCACGGGCCCCTACCGGACACTCGGCGACCCGGGGATGCCCGCCCACGCCCGACGCCGCCACCTGGTGGCCAGCAATCAGCACGACGCCTGGCAGCTCCTGCCCGGGGTCAGAGCACCCACTCTCGTCGTGCACGGCGGCGACGACCTGCTCAATCCCGCCGCCAACGCCCCCCTGCTCGCGAACCGCGTCCCGGGCGCCCGGCTGCACATGATCCCCGGAGCGCGCCACGCCTATTTCGAAGAGTTCCGCACCGTCGCAAGCCCACTCGTCCTGGACTTTCTCACCGCGCTGCCACAGCGGTGAGAAAGGGGCGATGGCGGACGCCCTGTGTGGGGAAGCCGGTAGGCGACATCCGCACTCCGCTCCGAGCCAACAAGGAAGCCCGGGGCGGCTGGCCTGGGGCTTCTAAGTGGAGCGGGTGACGAGAATCGAACTCGCGCTCTGAGCTTGGGAATCAGCGGCGCTTGGGCCTCCGGAAGAGCTCTGACCTTCGCTTTCCTGCGAGGAAGCAGGGGGCGCCGTGGTCTCTGGAGGCTGTACCTGACTGCTGTTGTCCGCCCTGCTGGGCACGGATGGGGCACGGGAGGGCGATACAGCAGACCCTGCCAGGGCGCGTGCTCGGGGTGGGCTGGTGTGTCAGAGAGCGATGATGCGGACCTGGTTTCCGCAGAGTTTGGTCATGTCGTCGCTGTCGGAGGTCAGGAGGGCGACGGGTTTCGGCTGGCGGAGGGCGACCTCGGCGACTGTGGCGTCGATGGCGTACTTGTGCCCGTGCAGTCCGGCACCTTTGAGGAGTTCCGCTGCTGCTTTCGCCGCCTGCTCGGTGACGGGCTCCACCTTGACGCGGGACAGGGCCCAGTTCAGGCGAGGCATGTTGGTGCGTGAGTGGCTGACTTCCACGATGGTGTTGGCCCCGATCACCAGGTCGGCTCCCATGTCGTGGAAGACCTGAAGCATCGCGAGAAGCTTGCGCTCCTGGGTGATCCAGGCGGAGAGCCCCTCCGAGTCCAGGACGACGGTCTCGATGCGCTCGCTCACGCGGCATCCGCGCCCGTGGAGGTGCCGGCGGAGTCGAAGATCTTCCCGCGCGCCTCGGCGAGCTCCTCGTCGCTGAAGGGGCCGTGCTCCTCTTCATGCCGGCGGAGGTCGTCGCCCAGGAGCTGGTGCCGGATCTGGCGGGCTACGGCTTCGGCCACGTAGCCGGAGACGTTGTCCGTGAGCTTGCGGAGCTCCGCCACCTGGTCGCTGGGGAGCGTGACTGTGATGCGAGTCGTTGAGGACATGAGTCTAAGCATACTGGAGTATGCACCCGCTGCCTCGGCTCTCTGGTACCCAGCCTTGACGCCTGCGGTCGTATGCTCCGGGTGAAGAAGGGGGGTGCCTCTATGTCGTTCGTCAATCCCGCGCTGCCGGTTTCGTGGGTGGTGGTCTCGTTCATGCGGCGAGGGTGGCGGTGGGTGTGCGGGG
>NZ_JBIVTR010000033.1:0-18586 GCF_044756785.1 Streptomyces sp. NPDC091649
GAACGCCAGCAACCACGGAGAGTGATGGAATCTCTTCGCTGGCAGGCATGCCCCACCGTCCGGACAGAGCGTCTCCGGACACCGGGACACCGTCCGGACAGAACGTCTCCGGACACCGGGACACCGTCCCTCCGGACACCAGGGCACGGCAGCTGGACAACCTCTCCCACCGTTGCGCGAGCCGTTTCCGCGGCGTTGCGCGGAGCGTTTCCGCACCGTTGCGCGAGCCGTTTCCGCGGCGTTGCGCGGAGCGTTTCCGCACCGTTGCGCGAGCCGTTTCCGCACCGTTGCGCGGAGCGTTTCCGCACCGTTGCGCGAGCCGTACGCGTACCCGCAGCCGTACGGGTACGCGTACGCGGACCAGAACGGCAGCAGCAGGGTGCCACAAGCAGATGGTTCCCTGGCCAGGGCAACGCATCTGAATGAGCCCACGACATCCTGGAGCCAGCACTCGTAGGCCCTTTTCGCCCAAGGGGAACTGGACTCTGGGCATCCTGGGGCGCCCCCACCCACTGCTTGCTATCAGGTGCCATGGCACCGCCGTGGGCACTGCTGCTGCCGTTCTGGTCCGCGTACGCGTACCCGTACGGCTGCGGGTACGCGTACGGCTGCGGGTACGCGTACGGCTGCGGGTACGCGTACGGCTCGCGCAACGGTGCGGAAACGCTCCGCGCAACGGTGCGGAAACGGCTCGCGCAACGGTGCGGAAACGCTCCGCGCAACGCCGCGGAAACGGCTCGCGCAACGGTGCGGAAACGCTCCGCGCAACGCCGCGGAAACGGCTCGCGCAACGGTGGGAGAGGTTGTCCAGCTGCCGTGCCCTGGTGTCCGGAGGGACGGTGTCCCGGTGTCCGGAGACGCTCTGTCCGGACGGTGGGGCATGCCTGCCAGCGAAGAGATTCCATCACTCTCCGTGGTTGCTGGCGTTCTCCCGATACCGTTCCCAGCCCGCCTCACGGTCGGCGGCACTCGGTCTCGGTCTACCGGTCTCGGTCTACCGGGCCGCGGACCGGCCCGCCGGCCCGCCGGCCCGCCGGCCCGCCGGCCCGCGGTCCGCAGTCCGCGGTCCGCGGTCATGTTGAGGTCGCCGCCGAAGGACCACCGTGCCCCACAAGCCGCTGAACACCCACTCGGTGAAGACGACGCACGGACTCGCACACCTATCCCCCAGCTGGCACTCCAACCCTCGAAGCACCGCCCCAGGCAAACCCGTGAACTGGCGCGGAAAGCACGACACACCAACAAACAAACGCAAGCGTCCATTTTGAAGAATGAGGCACGGGGTACTTCAGTGGATGGATTCCAATTGGAATGGCGTGACGTCTTGAGTTGTTGTCTGTTGGAATTTTCCGTGTGGGTGTTTTCGGTTTATGGGGTGGTGTGTATCCTGTATAAGTCGCTACTTAATTGTGGTGACCGAAGGGCCCGAATGCGAAAGCGGGCCCCACGCTCCCTGTGCAAGGGGAGGGCGTGGGGCCCGACTGCCTGGGCCTCGGTGGGCTCGGCTGCGTCAACAGCCGGGCCCACCTGCGCTTTTAGAGCACTCCAGTGAGCTTGATACCCCAGTACACGGCCTGCAGGATGCATGCGACCAGGGTTACCGTCTCAGCGGCGCGCTTGCGCTTCGAACGGCCCGGCGCGGTCTGCTCGGACGAGCCTTCCATGCCGGACATCTTCCACCTCCCTCCGGTGGTCTATTTATTTCCCCGCCTGGCGGGGCGATTTAGACGTTAGCAGAGCAGAGGGTTGATAGAGGCAGGTCGTGTGACCGGCTGGAGCCCCAGATGGGCTTCAACTCTTCTCAGATATCAGGCGATGAGTTAGAGAAGGCGATGGGCGCCGAATGGCAGAAGATTCCGCTTTTTGATGTTGAAGTTCATCCACTGGTCCCCGGTGGGTGACGAATGGGTAGACGGGTGCCTGCACCGTGAGCACGTCGCGTCCGCGCAAGGCGCAGGGCGAGGGGCCAGGCCGCGGGTCTACCGAGGATCCCGCGAGCCAGTGGTCGGGTTCTGACCCTGTGACCGGTCCGTCCGCTCGGAGCGCTCGGTGAGCGCTTCGGACCCCTCCGGGGGTAGGGAGGCTTTTTCTCTCGGTGGCGCTATCCCGCCCTGGGCCTGCCGTTGCTGACAGGTCGGTGTCGAAGTTGCGCTGCTCGGCAGGCGAAGGGCGGTCGGGGCTGCTATAGCCGCGGCAACGACATGTGGCAAAGCACGAGCGGGATCGACATCTGCGGGGGCGGTTACCTCCCCAGAGAAATCTCGTCGCGTATGCCTCTAGCTTCCCCACTCCTCGCTGGGGTTGTAGGGCTGACTGAACCGCGGTCGAGCTTGGCCGACGGCTTCGTCCTCTGGCGTCAGGAGCTGGAACACGTCGGGATTGAGGTCGTAGACGTACCGGGTACGCACGGGATCGCTGAACAAGCCCTGGTGCAGGGCGCGCTTAGTCACCTTGACCAGCCCGCGTTCTTCGAGCTCCTTCAGCCCCTTGCGTCGGGTCTCGTCGCTGAGGTCGTAGCGCTCCCGCCCCATCCGGGGGGAGAACCAGACCTGCTTCTCCTCTCCACGCATCTCATGCAGAAGCACCAGATACATGGCCACCGCAGCCCCGGTGAGCTCGACGATCCACCCGTTGGTCCACAAGGCCGCATTCAGCTGGACGTACAGGTGCTCCTCGCGCTCAGCCTTTGGTGCGCGCTTGATGGCGAGACCGGGAGCCATGTAGGGCGTTCCGGTGCCGGCATCGCTCAGCAGACGGACCGCCGACGGAGCCCCCTGGCGCCGCTCCAACTCGACGAAGGCTTCTTCGGAGAGCCAGCGAAACCCGTCCTGAACCCGGCGGGCAGCGCTGGGTGTGCTTCCGTACCCCAGGAGCAGCGCCCACTCCTGCGCTGGGTACTGGAACACCGGCCGGTCCTCATTGCGCGCCATCCAGAGCATCGACAGGTACAGCTTCAGCCGCGCTGCACCGCCCTTGCCGCCGCTCCCGCGTAGCAGCCGCGCGAGCGGCGGCGGCGCGTCGTTCGGCTCCGCGCGGGCGATAAAGCGAAACCTCACGGCGGCGCTCTTGGCGCGGGTGAGTGCTCTGACCTGCTGGGCGGCTGACCGCTGGGCCGCGACAGGACCCAGCTCTGAATCCGACACGACAGAGCACTCCTTACCAAATAGTCAATCTATTAATCCTGCATCTAAGGCTACCAATAAAGCCGCTGTAAGCGTAGGGGTAAGGACTTCAAAGTACCCATCGGCAGGGTTTCACGCTGGGGGAGCAACGCTGTAAAAGCTACTCTCTATACGTACAACCTCGGACTGTGCTATCTTGAGAGCACGTTGAAGCACCCACCCGGAACGGGGCGGCCAGGTATGTCGGCCCGCTGGGACGGGGGCCAAGGCGTAGCGAACACGCGTGAGAGGCAACAGTGCGGGCCTTCTACAAAGCACTTGACAGTGCGAAGGAATCCGCCGCCTCGTCGGCCCCAGGTACGGGCTCATCGCCATCGTTTGCGCCCAGAAGAGGGCGACATCTGACTAGATGTCGCCCTCTTCGCTGTCGCCCCGCATCGCCGAGTCGAGCGCCGATCCGCAGCCCCTGTACCCGCGCCCGAAATCCGCGCCCTCGCCGCGCACGCCGAGGCGCTGCCGAGCCAGGCCCGGACCACCGCCCGGGGCCTGCCCGGCCAACCCGCAGAGGACGGAGCGACGCTGGCCGGCTCGCAGGGCCGGGCAACGGCCATCACGATGGACGCTCGCGGGCATGTTGACGATGCCGACAGTGCCGACGCCTTCATCCCGCCAGGCGAGGAGCTGGGCCAGGATTGAGTCCGGACAGGCGACTCAGTCTCGTGCTCTGCATGTTCATCCGTACGCGGCTAGGCGCGTCACGTGTTCGCCGACACCGTCCAGGTCGTCGGCCTCCTCGCCCCCCGTAGCCGGCCGAGGAGGTCCTCGCCTGGACCAGGAGGAGATCGATCGCGATCCGGATCAGGGTGTTGTCGGTGATCCTCGGACCGGTGCGTGCGCTGGGCGGAGACCCGGCGCTCATCGGATCGCAGCCCCCGCGTTTGCCGTGTCCGCGATGTTGCCGGGTTTGCCTCAAGCGCTGGGCTGGTGGGGGACGATAGTCATCGGCAGTCGTCAACGGGGCGGCTATGCCGTACGCGAGGAGATCTGGATGCGGTTAGAGGTGCGCTTGGAGTCGGGTGCGGGGGAGCTGCGGTCGTTGCAGGGATGGCTGCGCTCGGATCCGGATGTGCGCAGGTCCGCAGAGACTGAGGTGCGGGGGAGCACACCGCAGCCGGGGGAGATGGGCACGGCACTCGACGTGCTGCAGTTGGTGACGGGCAATGGGTGGAGCGCGGCATCGTTCGTACTGGCCTTGGCTGCGTGGCGGCAGACCCGGCCGCAGCGACCGCGGGTGGAGATCCGCCACGGTGACACGGTCATCATCCTCACCGACTGCTCGCCCGAGGAGATCGAACGGGCGACCACAGCGCTGAACGCCGCAGCCGGCGAGGACCGTGACGCGTGAGCGTCCTGCCTGACCCCGGGGCGTCAAGGGCAGTCATCATCGGCACGAGCCGCTACGACTACCTCGAACAGCTACCGGCCGCCTCGAACAACCTGACCGCCCTCGCCGAGCTCCTGAGCGGCCCGCTGTCCCTGCGGATGCCCGCCCCGCACGTGACCGTTGTAGAGAACCCGCCCGACCCCGCGACCGTGATGAATCCACTGCGCCAGGCGGCGGCAGAGGCCACCGACACCCTGATCGTCTACTACGCAGGCCACGGCCTCATCGACCCCCACGACGCCCTCACACTGGCCATGCCGCACACACAGCCGGACCGGATCGAAACCAGCCTGAACTACGACTGGCTGCGCCAGATCCTCCTGAACTCACGAGCGCAGCGGCACATCGTCCTCCTCGACTGCTGCTACAGCGGCCTTGCCCTCGGCAGGATGAGCGCCTCGCAAGGGCTTGCCGACCACGCCGCAGTCGAAGGCACCTTTCTGCTCGCAGCTTCCGCCGAGACCCGCACCGCCCTGGCCCCGGTCGGCGACACCCACACCGCCTTCACCGGCGCCCTCCTGGAGACCCTGCGTAACGGCATCCCCGGCGGCCCGCCCGTGCTCGACCTGGAGACCGTCTACCACCACCTGCGCCTGACCCTGGAAGCGCGCGGGCATCCTGTTCCCCAGGCCAGGAATCGCAACAGCGGTGCCCGAGTGGCGCTCGTGCGAAACCACGCAGACCGCCTCGCCGCCGGCCCGGTCCCAGCTGGTGCCAACCCCGAGCCAGCCCACCGCCTATGGCCTGACCCAACCGCGATCCGCACCGTCACGGGCTTCTTCACGTGCCTCGCGGGTGCGCGAGAGGTAAGTGGACTGACTCAGCAAGAGGTCAGCCGCCGCTCAGACGGACGCCTGTCCGCGGGAACCATCAGCAAATTGGTCAACCGCGACACGCTTCCCGCCACGTGGAGCACCACAGCCGCCTACCTGTCAGCCTGTGGCGTTCCTGATGACCAGGTCCAGAAATGGCACAGTACCTGGCAGGAACTGCGCCGCGACGCAGCCCTGATTCAGGAGACGGGTACCAGAAGGCCCGGTGAAGACACTGCTGCGTCCGGGAAAGCACGGCATCGGCTATCCGCTCTTTGGCGCGGCCGTGGTCACTGACCAGAGTCGGCCGAAGCCGAAGCTCCAGAGGGGTGGGGCCGAGGAGTGTTCTGTGTGCTGTCCGAGTTGTTTCCGGTAAGGGTGTTCCACCCGGCGATGGCAACGACGCCGATCAGCAGGATCGCGCCTGCGGATGGCTTCTTCCACCGGCTCGAGGCAGAGGAGGGCTTCACATAGTGAGCTGCCCGGTAGTACCCCTTGCGCTCCTTGGTCACAGCTCCACATCCCCCGAATCGCCGGCTGACTGACGCAACAAGTCTTTCAGCAGCGTTCCAGCTTCGGTTCGGAACGGCCAAGCACGTCCGAATCCCGACGCTTCTCCAAGCGCCTCCAGCTCATCGCCCAGGGCTATCCTGAGCATGATCCCGACCTCACCACCACACCCGCCGCCCCGGCCAGGCCGAGGAAACCGTCTGGCTGGATGACAGCACAGGGGGAGGCTCCGGGGGGCGTAGATCGCCCCCGGAGCCTCCCCGGCGTATCAAGGCTGGTTCGCGGGGATCGGCGGCAGAGGACCCCAAACGATCGTGCAAGCGGAACGGACTGTGGCGCTGTCGAAGTCGACCGTGCCGCCGGAGAACGTCGCGGAGTTGAAGCTGACTGTGCCGCCGGAGAACACGGTGCCGGTGAAGTCGAGGTTGCTGCCGGAGAAAGCCGCGAAGTTGAAGCTGACCCTGCTGCCGGAGAACTCCGCGACGTCGAAGTCGACCATGCCGCTGGAGAATGCCGTGCGGATGAAGTTGATCGTTCCACCGGAGAACGTCGCGGCGCCGAAATAAACCCTGCTACCTGAGAACATCGCGTGGCTGAAGCTGACCCTACTACCGGAGAACGTCGCGGTGCTGAAGTCGACGAAACCGCCGGAGAAGGTTGCTCCGCCGAAGCTGACTGTTCCACCGGAGAACGTCGCACCGTCGAAGTCGACAGCCCCGTTAGAGAACGTCGCTCTGCTGAAACGGACCGTGCCGCCGGTGAACCTCGCGCCTGCGAAGTCGCCACCGTCGAAAACGGCTCCGGTGAAGTCCAGGTCATGACCGCACCAGGTCGCAGCCGCGTCAGGGTCCTGGAGGCGATCGCGGATGGTCCCGATGATGGTGAAACGGACCTCCCGCTCCCCCTTCATGTAGCCCTCCGCGTCGGTGTCGGTCTCGTAGGGCATCCGTAGGTAGGCGCAGAGCACGTTGATGCATACCTGCCGCTGTTCCTGCCAGTCGTCGGCCAGGCGTGCCATCGCGTACACCCCGGCCAGGCGGACCGCGGCCTGGTCGTGCCCGAGTTGTTCGGCGGCCTTGGTGTACCGCTCGGCCAGCTGGGTCGCGTCCGCCCGGTGGGAGGCGCCCTCGTCGAGGAGCTGCTTGCGGTAGGCGTACAGGCCGGCGAGCACGGCACCGACCAGGGTCAGGGCGGTGACCGTGGTCTTGACGTTGTCCTGACCGCTGACCGGCTTCTTGCCCGGGTTCTCCGCGGTGAGGAAGACATCCACCCCGTGGTACAGCCCGTACGCGAGCACTGCGACGAGGACCAGACTGACGGGCGCGACCAGCCACACCGGCCAGAGGTTCGGGGTATGACGTCCTTGCTGCTCCGGAGAGCGACGCCTGGGATCTAGCACGCGATGAGCGTGACCCACGCGGGCTGGCGGCAGGGGGAGTTCATCACTTCGTTACTGCCGACCGAAGGTGTGGTCCGGGGCGCATCGAGCGCCCCGGACCACACCTTCGTTTCCCTCGGCACCGGGGCCGGAGCCGTCAGGCGGCCGTCGATTCAGCTGCGGACGACTTGATCTCCACCTCGAGGCCGGCCGACACCGACAGCGCTTCGATCAGCTCGCGGACCATCACGCGTGTGCCGGACGGGTTGAGTTCCATCGCCGCCTGGACCGCGTCAGGGCTGAGCTTCTTTGTGACGCGGGCCAGCGCCTTGTACGGATCCCTCGCCGAAGGCAGTGCCGGCTGGTCCTCGATGCTGGCCAGGTACGCCAGCACGGCCTCCTCGGTGGCCTTTTTCTTCCCGGCCGCCTCGGGCGGGAGCGCCTGGACGGCGCCCTTCACCATGTCGGACGTGACGGCCAGCCGCTTCACCTGGATCAGGGCCAGGTAGAGCAGGGCGGCGGCGTCGACGCTGTGCTCCTCGGTGAGGGAGACCAGCTCCCTGGCCTGGGCGATGCCCAGCTTCTTAGAAACTACAGTTTCCAGATCGTTCGATTTCTCGTGAACCAATTCGAACAGCTTCTCCGTGATCTTCCACGTCTTGATCAGCTGGTTCGCGTACTGCGGCGTGATGTCCCACAACTCGTTGCAATAGCCCTCGAAGGACGGATGCGTCGCCCGGTACAGCCGGCCGTCCCGCACCACCTGCAGCGCCTTGCCCGCCGCCCAGTACGCGATCCGCAGGTTCTCCAGCGCGGCCTCGCACCGCACCAGGAGCTCACGCTCCTGAGCGATCAGTACCGGGGTGTCGGACAGCTGCTTCGTCGGCAGCTGGTCGATGGCGCGCGCCAGGGCCGCCGCCGTGTCCGGCTTGCCGGGGCCCTGCGGCCCGCCCGTTTCGATCTGTCGTCCCATCAGAGCATCTGTTCCATCGTCAGGGCGACGCGCATGAAGTCCTCGCGGGCGTTCAGCGCGGTGCCACTCATCTTGTACTCGGTGACGAGCGTGCCGTTCTCGTAGGCGTTCTCGTGGATCGTGTAGCGGCGGATCGGAGCGGCCACGCGCGGGTAGTTCCGCTCGTCGATCCACTTCTTCACCTTGTTCAGCTGCTTCTCGTCCCGGTCCTTGCCGGGGTCGTGCATGTTGATCACGACCAGGAAGGGAATGCCCCGCGGCTTGAGGACGCGCTCGATCGTGAACTCGCACTCGTCCCACGTGATTTTCGACGGAGTGACCGGCACGATCGCCAGGTCCGCCACCTCCAGGACCTCGCGCAGAGCGTCCGCCGTCCGGCTGTCGCCCAGCGGGTCCGTACCCCACTCGGCGTCGGGGTCGACGTCCAGGAAGCCGGGGGTGTCCACGATGATGCGGCGCCGCTCGGGGTCCTCGACGATCCCGGGGAGGATGCCGAGCTTGCTCTTGGTGACGACATAGTCGAACGGCAGCTCCGCCTCGCGTACGGTCGCGCACCACTTCTCCAGGGTGCCCTGGACGTCGATGCCGGCCGCGACGACGGGGGAGCCGACGGACTCGTCCGCGTTGGTCAGCACCGCTGAGCGACCCGCGCACGCCGCGGTGTTCACCGCGATCGTCGACTTGCCCGCACCGCCCTTCTGCTGGATGACGACAATCACCTTCGCGGACCGGCCGGTGCGGCCCGCAGTCCCTGTGACCTGATGTACGGCTGTCGATTGAGTCATCCGGTGGCCTCTCAGTTGCCCGTTGGTTTCACCGCATGGCGCGGCTACTCGGACCAGCCACAGCCTGCCAGACCCTCGAGGGGGCGCGCAGCCACCCCGCCGGACGGCCGTGTCAGGCAGAGTTGAACCGTCGGCTCGCGGAGGCCGAGACGGCCGCCTGTGGCCGCAGCTCCCCGCACGGCCACATTGTCGTATCCGGTCGTGCCCGCAGGTTCCGGCTAGGGGCCCTCGGGTGGTGCCAGCGGTACACTGGAAGGGAACAGATCACCGTAACTTCCCAAGCACGAACGGCGCTTGACGCCCTATCAGTCAGCCACTAGACTGGACTTAGTAAGGGGGGCGGTTTCGCCTACCCTGAAAAGTTGGGTCTTTCATCGCCACAGGTGTGTCTGGACCCATTTGTGTTTGCCTAATTGAATGAAGACCAAGTGCCCTCCGGTGGCCGCCGGGGGGTTTTTGCGTATATGGAGGCATTTGGACCTTTTTCATCCCTTCTGGGTTCGCGTCACCGCAGTCCGTCTTGCTGGTAGCGATCATGCCTTCCAGCAGAGCGGTGGTCGGCAGACCCGCCTGCTCCTGCCCACCGTGCTCAAGTCACGAACGAAGCCCTCAACGGTGGACCTCCCTCCCGCCCGGGATCAGGAGGACGCCTTCTGCCGCCGCCCCGCTGATCAGGTCGGGGCGTCTGTCCCTCCCGTATCGCCACTGCCCTACCCCCGCGCGCCCTGAAGCGGGGGCACATCTACCGAGAAGAGGAATTATGACCCAGTCAAACCCCAGCCAGCCCAGGTCACACGGGCGCCCGTCGCTCCCCGCGACTACCTCTGCCCAGCCGTCTGTCGGCGGTGCCCGATGATGCTAATCATCTTCGGCCTTGCGCTCGCCGCAGCCGCGTTCTGGGCAGCACGTCGAGACGAGAAGTTCGGGCCAGCTCTGATGGTCGCGCTGACAGTGGTGACCGTGTTCTTGCTCCTCATGGACAAGGACCCCTCCGCCATGACGCAGACGGTGGCTCCGTCGACACTCCTTCCGACGGCGGCGCCTGCCCAGCCGGGTGTTCCGACGGCGGCGCCTGCCCAGCCGGGTGTTCCGACGGCGGCGCCTGCCCAGCCGGCACCTTTGTCATAGTCCGGCTGTGAGCGGCAAGCGCCAACTTTTTCTCTCCGAGGGCGTGAGCCCGCCAATCAGAAACGATGCAGGGCCCGGCCGTTCGGCCGGGCCCTGCATCGTGCCAGGCCGTAGAGAAGGTGTAGAGGGTGTCCCTCTGGCGCGAAGCCGACCCTGGAGAACTGCAAGGCCGAGATAACCGAAGGCATGGGCAACGAACCCCTGCCGACCGGAGCCGGTGACGCATTCTGCTTCGACACCAGCGAGGACAACATCGGCTACGACAAGGTCATCAAGCCCCTGCCGACCGAACGCACCAATGGCAACCGCGTACGGGTCCAGGGCACCGTCTGGACCAACGAGAACAAGACCCACCACCGAATGACCCCGCACACCAGGCAGATCTGGCCGAGGCCCGGCATAGCGCACCAGCTGGTCCCGACCGCCGCTCCTGCACCGCGCTACTCGACCAAGACCCGGAAACGCGGCTGGCGCCCTGGAGCCGCCTGCGCGGGGGAGTCTTCTCATTTCCGGCCTGGAGAACCGACGCGGTGAACTCAGGTCGCGGCGTAGGCCAGCTCGGCGAGGTGGAGTGCTTGGGTCAGGCTGGTTTCGTCGGTCAGGTCGATGCTGACGCGGTACGCACGGTGCCCGGTAACAAGGGTGCGAGCTTGCGTAGCTCCTATCGCGTCGAGTTGTTCCCTGGTGTGGTTGAGCCGGAGGTTGATGCTGCTGCGCTCCGCGTAGACGTAGGCGAAGCCGCCCAGCTGTGAGCCCTGCCGACGCAGCCGGAGGTAGCGGCTGTAGTCGAGCGGAGCGCCCGGCTGCGCGTTCTGGCGCTTGATGCCGTGCACCTTGACGTTCTCCCACTGGGTCGCCTCGGCCAGAAAGCGGACGAACAGCCCGCGCGCCGGGCTGCCCCGCAGCAGCGCGCGCACTGTCTCCTGGCCTTCATCCGCCACGCCGGGAAGAGGGGGAGTCGCGCTCACGGGGTGGCCCTCCGGGTGCGAGCGGTTGTCTGGTGGGTTGTCCTGGACAACCTCGGCTGTCGGTTCGTTGAGCTCGCTGGTGACGCGGTTGAGGGTGGTGTTGTCTTCGTCGTTGACCTGGCTGGCGTGGGCGAGGGCGGCGTCGATGTCGTCCCCGACCGGATCCGCGGAAGCGTGGTGTTCCTGCGGTTCGCCGGCCAGGGCCGGCAGAGCCGGGACGGGTGAGGTGGTGTCGCCGGCGCGGAGGCGGTCGAGTTCGTCGGTGAGCTGGCGGAGCTGGTCCGTGACGCGGGCTTCGAGGTCTTCGGCCTGGCGCTGTTTCTCCTCCGCCCGCCGCAGCTCCGCCCGGGCCCGCTGCTCCTGCTCCTCGGCCCGGGCCAGCTTCCGTTCAGCATCCTCCAGAGCCTCGCCCTGGGGCTGGGCAAGGAGCTGGTCGCGTTCCTCGACAAGGTCGGTGACCCTTCGGTCGAGCTGGTGGATCATGTTCAGCAGGACCATGACGAGCTTGTCGGAGTTGTTCTTCGCCCGCTCGACCTCCGCCCGCTGCTCCAGCGTCCGGGTCAGCCGGTCGTACGTCTCGATCTGCCGGGCGTGCGCCGCGGCGAGCTCGACCGCATACCCCGCACCCGGTCCGGCCGGGGCGGGTGCGCCCGGGGTGGTGCGGGGAGCGGGGCGCAGGGTCTGTTCGCGCAGGGCGAGGGCTTCGTCCTGGCGGCGCTGACGCAGTTCGGGGCGGACCGTGGCTTTGACCAGCGCGACGATGAACGCCTGAGTCGGCACCTTCCCGGCGAGGTAGACCCCGGTCTGGGCCTTGCTCATGCTGATCTCACCGCCCAGCACGGCGAGGGTTTTCCCGCTCTCGTCCACGTGGCGGCGCAGCATCTCGGCAAGCTGGCGTGCCGCGGCGTTCTCGCCGCGGATCGGCCCCCACGGCCTGCCGCCGCCGGCCTTCGGTGTCATGTGACCCCCGCCCCTTGGGCTGTCTGTGTTGTCCGGCCCGTCCTGGACAAAAAGCCCCCGGTCCGGAACTTACCTGCGTTGTCCGGCCGATGACTCCCAGACGATCCAATACACCCCCACAGTCACCTCCCAACAGCCGCCGGACACCAGCCCCCTGCGGCACTCACCCGGGAGGAACCTCATGCTCGACCACCTCAACACCGCCCTCGCAGCCCTCGGCACCCTGGCCGCTCTCACCCAGCTCGCCCTCGACCTGCACCGCCCCTGCAAGAGCGACAGCAAGGACGACCAGGAGCAGTGACACCCTGCGGCTACCTCCGCGCCTCGTCCTGGACCGCCCCGGGCAGATCCCCCGCCTCACGGCGCCGGCGGATCGTCGTACGGCTCACACCGCACGCGGTAACAGCCTCCCGCTGAGTCAGCATCGGACGCGTCATCCCTCTATCCTCCCCGCCCCGGCCTGCACCGCCCGCCACGCCCGCCGGGCCGGTCGGGCGACCCCCGACCGTCACCCGGCGGTGGTGGGGCCGGTGCTGAGCGGGCGTCGCCCGGCAGGCCGGGACACGGCCGGGGCCGCGGCTGCTCCTTGTAGACGCTCCGCCGCGAGCACGGCGCGCGGTACGGGTATGCCGGGCGGCACCTCTTGGTCGTCGACGGCGGGTACGGGTCCGGTGCCCAGCGGGCGGCGGGTGGTCACCCGACGATTCTCTCCCCCTGGTCAGGCGATCGACGCAACTGAAACCAAGTGGGCCGTCACATGTGCCTCGCACCCCTCCATATATAAGGCGGGGGAGCCCCTTGCGCGGCTTGCCCCGCCGCGTCGCATGGTGCTGCCCTGCCCGGCGACCGCCGGGCGATCGACGCGCCTGAACCCCGATGTCAAGGCCTCGCGAATTCTGCCCGACACCCCGTCACCGGCCCCCAGGAGAGGCCCGGACCGGATTTTCGCGAGAACTGGAACGACCGGCCGACGGCGCGGACTGTAGGCCCCGCGCTCCCCCGGAGCGCCCTCTCGTACTCGAAGGAGAACACCGTCATGTCCTCGCTCGCCCTGCTCGTCGCCGTGCTCCTGGTCCTCGTCGTCGTCCTGGTCGTGGTCCTGCTCGTCGACCTCGCGCACCGCTACCCGAAGGCGGCAACCCCGATGCTCGTCGGGCTCGGCGGCATGACCGTCATCGCGGCCGTCGTCGTCCCGATCGCGGTCCGGTGACACCCCGGGACCGCCGGGCTGTGACTCGTCCGGGTCAGGGATTGGGCCAGCGGCCCAACTGGCATAGGTCTGTCCGGCCGGCCCCCGGTACGTCATCTGCGAGACGTACCCGGGCAGCCGGTGACGTACGGGGCGATGGCGGCCGGGACCGAGGACCGGCCCCGCGCGCCGGACCGGCCCCCGCGCCCGACCGGCCGAACCGGCCTGGCGGTTGCGCACCTGGTTGTGCATCAGGTTGTCCGTCCAGTTGCTCAGCAGGTTGCCCATCTGGTTGCTCAACAGGTTGTGTTCCTCGATTCCGCGGCGGGGTGTTGTCGCAGGCCGGGCACCGCGGGTCAGCGGCCCGGCGACGCCGACACCTCTCTCCGCTACAGCCGGAGCAGAGGTGTTTCCCTTCTCCCTGGGGCGGGGGGACCGCCCGCGTCGCCGAGGTCCAAGTCCTCAACTGACCACCGCACCAACGCCGCGCCGTGGTGAGTTTCACTCACCACCGCAGGTCAGAGCGCGTGGTGAGTGGCCGGACTTCCTCTTCTGCTGCCATTCCAGCCCGTGGTGGTGGGTGGTGGGGTGGTGGCGGTCTTCGGAATGAGGGCGCTGCGCTTGGCCTGGTGGGGGTTGCGGCGGCCACCGGCCGCTGCGCCCCGGGGTCGGGGTGGACAGAGCCTCTAGCGGGCCTCTGGGCGCCGATCTGGCAGCCCCGCGCCTTTCCCCGGGTTGCGCGCCTCAGCGTGGGCTGTACGGGCTGTCAGTTGGGTTCAGCTACACGAATCCGCTCAGGGCGGGGTACGAGAGTCTTCTCTTCGCTCCTACACTTCCGTAGCGTGTGCCAGCGTGGCGAAACCCGCCGTCAGTGGAATGAGAAGACGGGTTCCGCCACCAGTGAAGGACACCGCAGGTGGGCCCCCGAGTGGTGAGACACGAGGGGGCTCGCTGCTGTTAGGCGCCCAGAACCTTCGCGAGCAGTTCAGCGAGTTGCTCGCCGGCTCCGGTTGCAAAGCCGATCAGCAGCGCGAGAAGCGTCATGCTGACGAGGCCCTGCCGCCTCCTGCGGTCCTCCCGGCCCGTTGCGTCTTCGGACGCAAGGTTCTCCTTGTTCTCCTCGGAGCCGGTAGGCATGAGCAAAAGAACACCTCCCAATCGGTCATGTGACGTGTCGGCACCTCCGCAACAACGGGCAGTGGCCGGCCGCACTACTGACGGATCGGGACCACGCATCGCTGCGGAAGTGGATGTGACAGTAGCCCCAAACGAACCGTCAGCTCGGGGCTCCGTCGCACGACTTACCTGCCGGTAGCAATTAGCATGACCGTTGCGCGTGCGCGCGTCCGCGCGCGCGGGAGGTGCCTGTGATGCAGATCACTTCCCCCTGTGCTTCCGGCCCGGTTTCGAGGTCTCCTTCTAGGGTGTTCTCGGCAGCCGCGCCACCTCACCAACCCCCAGTCCAGCCTTCGGAGAGCGCACCGGCTTCACCCGGAAGCCGTTCTTCTGCATGACAGCCGAACGCCTCCGTTCCCTCTGCGCAAGCCACTCGGCACGCTGGGCCGGCGACAGGTGCTGCGGCGGCCGCCTGCGCTTTCCACGCCGCGCCTGCGCGACCTCCCGCTGCCGCGCCGCCTGCTCCAGAGCATGCAGAGCCGACTCGAACCACCTGTCAACCGTCTTGGTGGTGTACCCGGTGATGTCAGCGAACTCCCGGGCGGAAAGCCCCACCTCCATAGCGCGCCGCACCGACGACCGCGCCCTGGCCGAGGTCTTCAACTCCGTCTGCGACATACGACGCCGACGCTCCCCGATCCGCACAAGCTGCTCCTGCGCCCTCTCAACAGGTAAGCCACGCGCCTCGAGGCTTCGCTTCGCCACCCATCGCGCGACGGTCTTTGTGGTGTAGCCGGCCGCGGCGGCCACCTCCTCGACGTTGATCCCCGAAGTCACCGCATCCACGACGTGCCGGCGGACCTCCTGCAAGTACCTCTGCTCAGCACACCGGAATCTGCTGCGGCGCCGGTTGATGCGCACCAAGTACACGCGCAGCTCACTCGCAACCTCCGCCCTCGTTTTACCGTGGCTGTACGGCCCCTTGACCATGCCCCCCCAATCAGTGATGAGGGCATCCTGCCAACGACGCCCCCGCAGCCGAGCCGTATACCTGCAATCGCACCCACCTGAGCTCACTTTCGCGGCGTCCGCAGTGGGCGTCCGTGCGACGCGTCGGCTTCGTGTCGCATCGGGCGGAGCTTTTGAGACCCCTAGACGCTCCAGGCGTAGATCATGTGACTCATGGATCTTCAAGGAATCGGGGCGTTGGCCGCAGCTGCCGTCGCCTGCGTCGGCATACCGACAACTCTCGTCCTCGGTCGTTGGCAGCTGCGGGGGGCGCTACGCGGAGCGGAAGAAACTGCGCGCGCCGGACTGGCTCAAGCAGATGCGAGCTACCGGGCATCACTTGATGGCGTGCGAGCACAGGGCCAGAACGAACATCAGCAGTGGCGGCGTGGCGTCCAGCGAGATGCATATGCAGCCTTCCTCCAAGCAGTTCTCAGCTACACCGATACCGCCCGCAGCAAGTTCGGCGGGGGCGTGCTTCAGCTTGAAGAAACACAGAGTCGCATTGCTGCATTGAAAGCTTTAGAGACGGACATGTCACACAGAGCTTGGGTAGTGCGGCTGGAAGGCCCCGATAAAGTTACCGACGCGACCAAGATCCTTCAAATTTCCGCCAGCCTCGTGGTGCTGACGGATCAAGAATACGCACTCCGAACGGCCGCCATGTGGGAGATCAATTCCCGATCTTACGCTCATCCGCGCGAGGTCGCGCGCATCTGGGAATTGGTCCCAGTCGCTCAGGGATTTTGGCTCACCATCGGTACTTCCGCCATGGAAGACAGCTCAACGGATGTGTTGCAGGAGTTGCGCGATCTCTTCAGCACCTGCGAGATACCGAGAGGAATACTGGCCATTCTCTGCCAGCCGCACGAACCCGTGCCTGAAAACATCACCCCGTTTCAACACGCTCTCAACGACTTCATCCGGGCCGCGAGTGGGGCACTGCACCTCGTCTTAGAGCCGCCGACTCCGTGAACGCGTAGTCCAGCTTCGGGCGCGCGCGTGTCGTGCACGCACGAGGCGCGACCTCGCAGGAGCCCGGGGCGGGCGTTCGGTATCCGGTGCCACACGCCGGCCGCCCGCCCCGGGCACCGGGCAGCCTCCCACACCGGCCACGCCCCCGCCGGGGCCCGGTCGGCGGCCGCCCGCCGCAGTCGCGGTCGCGTTATGGGCGGTAGGGCTGTGTGCGGGGTTCCGGGCGTGGGCGGTCCTCCTCGTTCTCCCAGACCCTTAGGGGCCTCTCAGAGAAGTAGTCGGCGCGGCTTTACCCCTTGACCGTGCAGGTCAGGACGCCGCGCCGCCGGTCTGGGGGCAAGTTGCAGGGCAAGTCGTGAGGCAAGTTGCAGAGCAAGTTGTAAGGCACGTTGTAGGGCAAGTTGTAGGGCAAGCCGTCCTCACGCGGCGAGCGCCGTCCCGGCGGCGGTGAGACGCCGCCGCGCCAACCCGGAGGGTGGAGGGAAACTGGTGGGAGGGGCGGTAGCGTCGCAGGTCACGAAGAGTGCTCCCCGCGCATGCGGGGCTGGTCCCGCGATGCCTTCGGCGGCGGGGATCGTCATGTGCTCCCCGCGCCCTGTGGGGCTGGCGCTCATGCGGCGAGCGCCGTCCCGGCGGCGGTGGTCAGGTCGTCGGCGGCCTGGAGCGCCCTCTCCCGGGCTTCCTGGAGCGCGGCCGCGCTCTTCACCGCCAGGAGCAGCCCGCCGTGCTCGCCCGCAGGGCCACGAGCTGGGCGGGTCAGGAATTGGGTCAGCGGCCAGAAGCTCCTGGCTGCGCCTGGCGGCCGTCGGTGTACGTCATCCCGTTGACGTACACCCGGTACCGGTGACGTCGCGGGCGTCGGCGGCCGGGACCGAGGGCCGGTCGGTTGCGTATCTGGTTGCCCATCTGGTCGTCCAGCCAGTTGCGCATCAAGGTGCTCATCTGGTTGCCCAACAGGTTGCGTTCCCCCGGGCGCGGGGTGCCGTGTCTCCGCAGGCCGGGGCCGGTGGATCAGCGGTCCCGGGACGCCGACACCTCGTTCCCGGACACGGGACGAGGCTCCGCACCCTTCCCGGCGGCGGGGGGCCGGCGGGCGCACGCACGAGGCGTGGCCTCGACCACGGGGCCCGGGGCGGGCGTTCGGTATCCGGCGCCACACGCCGGCCGCCCGCCCCGGGCACCGGGCAGCCTCCCACGCCTTACACGGCGAGTGCGGTCCCGGCGGCGGCCACCAGGTCGTCGGCGGCCTGGAGCGCCCGTTCCCGGGCTTCCTGGAGCGTGGCCGGGCTGTCGACCACCCGGATGTCGTACGCGGCCTGTGCGGCGTGCTGCGCCGTACAGGCCAGCTCGGGCAGCAGGAGGCGCACTCGAAGGAGTGGACCGGTCACCGCGGATCGTGTCACGTGGCTCTCGCCGCGTGCCGTGCTCCAGTCCCCGCCGGCCAACCGGATTTCCTCCCGCACGGCCATCGCCCGCCGGTGGTCCGCCAGCGCGGCCGATAAATCCGCCACCGCATCCAGTCCCGCCGTACGGCGCGCAGACAATTCCTGAGCAGCACGCTGCGCGCTCTGTGCGAGATGCTGGAGAGCACCCGTCACGAAAGACCCGGCGAGCGTTCCCAGAACAGCGATCACAGCAACCAGCATGATGAATTCCCTCGGTGGTGTGAATTCACCATGCCCCTGAAAAATCCTCTACGGACACGTTGCCTGTTGCGTGCTCCAAATAGGCAACAGGCAGCGGCCGGTGATGCCTGTTCATTCGTGATTCCACCCGCGCATCACTTTGACGCTCCGGGCCCCGAGGGTGTGGTGCAGATCCCCAATCACTACACAGGCACTCAGGTTGATGCACTGCGATCGAAGGATGCCCCGGGGGTGTGGCCCGGTTTCGCCAAAACAACATGCTGCATCAGTTGATGCAGCAGCGGCGGAGGCTGGTTCCAGAGTCCATCCGGCCCCTGTTCCGAAGCATCCCGCCGGGCCACCGGCCCGGCTTCCCCCGAAGCCCTCACGCCCGGTCGCACACCCCCTCCTGACGGGCCGCCACGAGGGCCAGGCCCCGGGAGGTGGTGGCCCACGGTTCGTGATCCCACCCGGTCGCACCGATGATGCACCGTCACCCTCCCCTAGCCAGCCCGGCGAAGCCAGCCCGGCGAAGCCAGCCCGGCGAAGCCAGCCCGGCGAAGCCAGCCCGGCGAAGCCAGCCCGGCGAAGCC
>NZ_JBIVTR010000034.1:0-17250 GCF_044756785.1 Streptomyces sp. NPDC091649
CCACCCGCTACGACAAAACCCGCGAATCCTACGAAGCAGCACTCACCATCGCGTCACTCCTGATGTGGATATGACCCTTTGAAGACAGGCCCTAGAAGGTGCCGTCGCGGAGCATGGCGAACAGGACGCTGGTGCGTTGGCGGGCGAGTCGGAGGAGGGCCTGGGTGTGGGTCTTTCCGCGTGCTCTTTGCCGGTCGCCGTAGGTGCGGGAGGCCGGGTCGACGTTCATGCAGGCGAAGGCGGAGAGGAACATGGCGCGTTTGAGCTGCCGGTTTCCGCCTCTGGGGGGCTCACCGTGGACCGAGGTCGCCGAGGACTTCGTCGTGGGGGCGAGGCCGGCGTAGGAGGCGAGGTGGGCGGCACTGGGAAAGGCGGTCCCGTCTCCGACGGTGACCAGCAGGACTGCGGCGGTCCTGACTCCGATGCCCGGCATCGAGGTCAGGACCGGGTGAAGAGGGTGGGCCTCCAGCAGGCTGCTGTTCTGGGCTTCCAGTGCCCGGCGCTGGTCGTGGACCGCGGTGAGCGAGGCGGCCAGGAACGGGATCACGATGTCGAGGGTGCCGGTTCCCGGGACCAGGGCGGTCTGTCGTCGAAGACGTCGTCGATCAGCAGCGCGGCTACCTTTCCATGGCATCGGCGATGGGCCGTGACTGGGAACGGCTGACGCCCCAGCGCGACGGGAACCGGCACGGCACGCCGGTGTTCCGGGATTCCGGAGAAGTCCCCTGACGCCACCCGCCGCTCCGAACGCGCGCCCCCTCGCGGCTACTCGGGTGGCCGGCCGGAGATTCCGACGTACCAGTCGTCGGCCTCCGTCATCCCGTCCATGCTCGGTGCATAGGGTTTGAGCAGGTCGTCGGCGTCCTTGAAGTACACCGTGGTGCAGAGCGGGTACTCCTTCCCGGTGGGGCCGTGACCGATTCCCGGGGGGGCCACCCCACACGAACTTTCCCGGCTGGGCCCACTTTTTGCGGGCGAAGGTCAAGGTGGGGTCCGCGGGTCCGCCGTGCCCCGCCGCAGCAGGTCCGACCAGCTCATGTATGTCACCTTGTCAGCGTAGAGCGCGAACAAGGCCGCACGGTGGCGCAGTTGACAGACGCGATCGCCGCCCACCTGCCCTTCGTGCCGACAGCGCGCCGGCCTTCGCCGTGGCGCTCACCCCCAGCGGCCTGCTGTCCGTCCGGTCCCGCTTACGCAGGCGCCCACCTCCACCTCCTCCTGGACGGGCGCGTCGTCTGCATCTGGGGCCGTGTACCCGCGTCCCAGTAGACCGTCTCCAGCACGAAGTCCGCGCGGACGGCGCCGCGGCGACGCGTACGGGGACGAGCACCCTTGGCCTTCACCTGGGCCCGGCGCCCCGCGAGGTCCAGATCCTCGATGTTGACGCCCAGGACCTCCTCCGCGCGGGCAGTGGTCTCGTAGAGCATCCGCCACAACGCCTTCTCCCGCAGGTGCACCTCCCGCCGCGCGATCAGCCGGTCGATCGCCATCTTCGAGCGCGCGGGAGACTCGGAGTCCGGCGGGGTGAGCCGCTTCGCCCAGACCGGGACCGCCGGGCCGTCGTACCCACGCTCACCACACCAGCCCAACCACGAGAGCACCGACGTACGCCGGGTGTTCCAAGTATTCACTGCGGCAGGGCCCCACAGCAGCTCCAGGGCCTCGCCGATCTTGTCGGCCACGACGAACCCAGCGGCCGGCCCTCGCCGAGCCGCTCGGCGGCCTTGCCCACCCCGGTCCCGTAGTCGCGGACCGTGTTCGGGTTGCCGACCGAGTCGAGGAACACATCGGCCGCTGCGCGGACAGTCAGCACCTTCCCGGCGGGCAGTTGTACAACTGCGGTCACCGCTTCCCTCATGCCGCAGATAACGAGGCCGCTTCACGCACGGCCTGACGGCCGTTCCCGCAGTTCGCGGGCAGCCGTCCCGCAAATAGTAGGGCGATATCCGTGGAACAACTTCAGACCGACCCCACCACCGATGCACTGTCAGCCGCTCACCAGGGACGTCGAACCCGCAGCGCACGATCTGACACGGATGTTCCTCAGCCCCAGGAGGCCCGCGAGTTCGCGAAAACTGAAGGCACTTCGGTGGGAACTCAAGGATCTGTCGCCCTGATGTCAGAGGTAGGCCCGTGGGTGAGCGGTGAAGTCGCGGGGTCGGGCTTGGTGAATGCTTGCCGGCTGTGCACGAGCAGTTCTCGCATCCCCGGGCTGTACGTGTTCTTCCAGATCAGGGCGAGCAATGCGGGTGTATCGACATCATCGATGGTGTGGGCGGTGAGCCGGTCGCGGTAGCTCGCGGCCATGGAGTCGCTGAGGACGGCGACGGCGAGCCCGCGGGCGGCGAGGTCGGCAATGGCGTCCGCGGCGCTGGCCTGCAGAGTGATCGCGGGTTGGAGGCTCTGTGCGGCGCATGCCTGGTCGAATACCGTGCGCAGGCCGGTGCCTGGCGGCATGCACACGATCGGGTAGGCGATCAGGTCGCGCAGCGTGACCCGCCGCTGTTTCGCCAAAGGGTGCCCGGCCGGGACCGCCGCGACGAGCCGCTCGCTGATGATGATCAGCGCGTCCAGTCCGTCGGGTGTGGCGGTTGCTGCCCCGATGAGTGCCAGATCGACGGTGCCGGTGCGCACCCCGTCGATGAGCCGGTCGGAGCTGTCCTCCAGCAGCGAGATCTCCACACCGGGATGTGCCCGATGGAATGCGGCGAGGGCGTCGAATAGCGGGGTGAGGGTGCAGCCGATGACCATCCCGACGGTGAGGTGCCCCCGGATCAGGTCGGTCACCTCACCCACCGCCTGGCCGACTGCCCCAGCGGCGGCTAGTGCGACGCGGGCGTGTTCGAGTGCGGCCTTTCCCGCGACGGTGAGGGTGACGGTGCGGGCCGACCGGTCGAACAGCTCGGCTCCGAGTTCCCGTTCCAGCTGGCGGATCTGGGCGCTGACACCGGACTGGCTGATGTGCACCCGCTCGGCTGCCCGGGTGAAGTTCTGCTCCTCGGCGACCGCGACGAAGTATTCCAGCTGCCTCAGCTCCATGACTGCAGATTCTAGTTTCCAGAAGATTCATCTGTTGGCGTTTTGGCCAGTCGGCGGCCACGCTGGGAAGCGTCAAAGCCCGACGTCAGGAGGAATCCATGCCGGACTACGAGAAGGCCATGCGGCCCGAGGACATCACCCGCTTTTTTGTCGAACGATCCAACGCCGGTGACGCGGCCGGGGTCGCCGCACTTTACGAAGAGGGTGCGGTAATGGCCTACCCACCCGGCGACCAGACGGTGGGCCGGGAGGCGATTCGTGCGCTGTGGGAGAAGGTGCTGGCCAACCGTCCCTGTTTCGAGCAGGAACAACCGCTGCCGACTCTGATCAGTGGCGACATCGCCCTCACTTCGACTCCTCCGAAGGACGGGGCCGGTGCCCGGGCGCAGGTCGTCCGGCGCCAGCCTGATGGAAGCTGGCTGCGCCTGCTCGACCAGCCCGAGTTCGTCCCACCCACCCGCTGACCCCTCGCCTCCGTGAGTTCGCGGAAGTGAGGGCTGTCGGGCGTGGCCCCGAGAGGTCGGTGCCCCCAGTGTCAAGGAGTTGATCAGTGGGTTCGTGGTGAAGTTGCGGGGTCGGTGTCCAGGGGCCGTTCCATGAGAGCGCGAGCGGAACTCGCGTAGCTGATCGCAGTCTTCTCGTCGAGGCCGAAGACCTCAGCGAGGTAGAGGGTCGGCGCCTTTGACCATGGCCTCTTCGAGTTGGCGGTCGACGCGGAGCCGCTCCAGTGTCGCGTCCTGTCCGCGCATCGGAGCGCTGATCCAGTGGTTGCTGGCGCGGCCGGTCGTGTTGGCGGTCTGGTCGTTGATCAGCAGGTGGAGGTTCGCTGTGTTCGGCCACCGGTTTCGCCGGTGCTCCAGCCAGTCCAGCAGTAGCTTCATGGTGAGGGAGTCGAGCGGGCGGACGCGTCCGGTGATGGTCAGCCGGACGGCGGCGAGCCGGTCCCGCACGTTTCCGCCTTCGCCCTGGAGGTGGTCCGCCCGTTGGCCGACGTAGAGGATCTCCATGTCCGAGGAGCCGCTACGGTCGGTTGGCGTTCACCTGGTTCGCCTCCGGGCGCCGGCTCGTTCGTCATACGGTGCACCGGTGAACAGGGAGATGCCGCCGAGCGGTGGAGCACGGCCCGTACAGGAACTGCCGGTAGCGGATGCGGTCTTGGTCGCCGCCCTCGGGGTGCAGGGCGAGGACGCGCCCGGGCGCTGGGCCTGCTGCGGGACGCCCATTGCATCCTGTCCGGAGCCGGGCGGCCTGGAGCAGGCCGGGGAGATCGTCGAGGCGTGCGTGCGCAGCGCGATCGACGCCCTGCTGAAACTGTCCGGGGCCCCGAAGAATCCCGTCGGCATGAAGTCGGCGGCGAAGGACCTGCTGGCGGCGGTGGACGCCTTCGGCCCCCAACCTGCCGGGCGTACGGGCCCCCCTGCACCAAGCCCCGGCGGGCCCCCGAGCCTGGGAGCCGGTCGCCCAGGCGGCCGAGACGCTGCGAGGCGAGATCGAGAAACCCGGCGGTCAGAGGCACCGTCAGGCGCGGTGGATCGCCTAGCGGCTGACGGGACTGCGGCTGGGCGCCTCGCAGGACGAAGCCCTGGCCCCGTGGGGGGATGTGTACTCGAAGGCGTCGGCCACCCTGCACGGCTCCGGTACCGAGGAATCCCGGCCCGCCCGCCTGTACACCGAACTCCTTCACATTGCGCGCGAGTTGCCGGTGCCGCTGCCCGGCCGCGCCGCCCGGGTCCTGGAGCTGGCCGCTCTCACCGACCCCGGCCCGCACGACGCGGCGGAGCTCGCCCGGTGGACGGACCCGCGGATGGAGGCGTTCTTCTTCCGCTCCGGCCCGTCCCCGGCCTGACTGGGCGTCCTGGATGAGCACGCCGGGCACCTGCTGCTCGCCGACGAGGAGAACGGCGTGTGGCCGGCCGCCCCGTTCCTCGAGCACCTGGCCCACACCGCCCCCGAGATCGCAGGGGAGTGGTTGGCAGATCAGGCTGTCGGCCTGGCCGCTGCCGGGCCCTCGGTTCTGGGTGCGCTGCTGCGCCTGGCCGACGCCGGAGTTCTGGCTCCGGGAGGCGTCCGGAAGCTGCTCCGGCACGTTCTGGTCCCGGCCCGCCCCGGAGACGAGCACGCGGACGTTCCGCGCCGTTTCGTGGCCAGCTGGGCCGCTCACCTCCCGCAGCGGGCCCGGGACGGCCAATGGGTCCCGGTGATCGAGGAGCTGCTGAGGGACACTGTCGACCTCGGGTACGCCGGCTACCGGGCCTACCGGTCCGAGTGCAGCCGCGCCCGCGCCGAGCGGCGGACGCCGCCCGAGCTGACGGGGGTCTTGGCCCGGGAGTGGGCCGCCCGCCTGCCCGAGCACGACGTGACCGGCCTCCTGCGGGAGCTGGTGATGAGCGTCCGTCCCGCCGACGGCACGGCGTTCCGCTGGGCCCGGCCCGTCCGGCACGCACGGGCGGGCCTGCTGCGCCACGACCTCGAAGCCTCCGACCGGCAGCCCTGGTCGGCGTACACCGACCTGGAGACGGTCCGGGTCCTGGACGCCACGTTCTTAAGATCGAACCGGAGGACTTCGCGGAGATCTCCTCGTACATCACGGAGAACATCCGCGGTTCGGCGAGTACTCCACCCACGAACTCGGCGTCGTCCCCGACGCCTACGAGCCGCACCTGGACGTCGACTTCACCGGGCTCCGGGACGGCCTGCAGGCCGACTGAGCCGGGCGGGCCAGCGGAGCTGGTGAGGGAGGCCGCACCCCTGGCCAGTACTCCACCCGCATCCAGGAAAACGCCGCCCACGCCGGGCGGATCGAATACCGCCCCCTCACGCCGTACGGTCCAGCCGCTGAGGCGCGGCCGTCGGAGTGATGGTGGCCAGCCCGGCGCGTTCGGCGGCGAGGCGTTGCAGGGCCCGCGCCCGGGATGCGTCGCTGGGCCGCACCTGCTGCTGGGAGGCCGCTTTGGAGCGGAGTTCATCGAGGGCCTGGCGGCCGTCGGCGAAGTGCCCCTCGGGCTCCCGAAGCCGTTCACGGAGCTGCCGTTCGGCCGCCGCCTGGACCTCGGGCCGAGTGCGCGACCGGGTGGTGTTCCAGGTGGCGCGGTGGGCGGCGATGGCCTCGCGATGTCCCTCCGGCGCCTCTTGCCTCGCAGGCTCCCCGGGCGCGGTAACGGGCTGCGGAGCGGCGGCGGGTACAGGCGTCCGGGCATCACGGGGCGCAGGCGGGGCGTGGTGGGGCCGGGTGTTCAGTGCGGCAGGTCGCAGGATCTCCAGCTCCCGGACGGTGTCCGGGCCGACGCTGTCGTTGACCTTGGCAGTGATCTGCTTCTGGTGGAGCGTCAGCTGGGTGCGGTAGGCAGGAGTGACGGGGCGCAGGTGCAGGGTTCGGGTGGCGGCGTCGTACCGGGCGGCCTCGGCCTTCCCGGCGAGCTTGGGGGCGATGGCCGGCCACTGGTCGATGACGCTGCCCGCCGTCGCGGCCGTCGGTGTAGCCCAGCCGCGCTCAGCGACCATCCGGGACAGGGCATCGGCGAAGGGTGACTGCGGTCCAGCTCGACCGCCCTGCCGGTGCCTTGTACGGTCGAGTCACTGTCGGAGCATGAGGTCGAGCTGTCAAAGAGGTGTACTTTGAGCAAAATTCTGGACAGCCACGAAATGGTGGTCAGTCCCAGCTACCGCCTATTCGGATTGATGGACATGAGTATCGAGCCGTATGGGCTGGATCCAGGTGATGCGCAGTGGCTTCTCTCCGTCCCTGGGCTGGTCTATCTCCAAGTGCCATCAGCAGTCATTGAATCAGCCGTGCGTCTGGAGAGCTGGTCCGGCAAACCCCCGGAAAGTCATGCCAATTGGTTCGGTCGGGAAGAAGCGGAAGTAGAGCTTCCCACCGGGGAGATCGGGATTCACACCATTGATGGCGGGGTTCAGGACATCCCTTTAATTCTTCCCTCGGCTGGGCTGTACGAGATGCGTTGGCAGTGGATGTTCAATGGGGATCGAGGGCCTTTCCTGTCGCCGATTGGAGGAGCGCGCGCATTGCCTGTGCCGCCAGGCCAGGAGAAAGAATTGAAAGGTAAAGATCAGTACTGCCTTGTGCAGATGTGGCGCACACTTGCCTATACATAGAGGGAATGATGGACTGTGGGGCCGAACTGGTTCGGCCCCACAGTCCATTAGCTTGCCGGTGTGCCGTGCCGTCAGTCGCAGTCGCCGACAACGAGAATGAAGGGATCGTGATTCAAGATCCGGTCGTTGTCGTACCAGGCATTCAGGCGGCGCCCAGCCTCCTGGTTCTCGATCCGATCCATATAACGAACGGAGAATGCATCCGTGTACTCCGTTCCTTCGAACTGTGCGCGCGCCGCGCCCTCATAGGTGGAGGCCATGGGGAACTCGTCGCAGTCGAATGCGTCATCAGGGCCGGGCTTGCCGGGCATGCCGGCACTGGTGCAAGTCCTGTCCTTCTGCTTGGAGTTTTCGTTGGCTCGGTTGAGCTCGTATGCTCCGGCCGCCTTCGCGAGACGGTGCATTGGCCGCAATGGATCTCCCCCAGGAAGGCTCTTGTCAGCCTTTGTCGGGTAAGTGCTGCCGGGGTTCTCCAGCGCGTCGCCGACATGGTCGGCAAACGGCAGCCACTCCAAGATATGGCTCTACAGGAGCAGAGGGATTACTTGTATCGCTTCGGTCGTAGCGCAGGGCGGGTGTGGCATCGGGGAATACTGAGCCCAGCTTCGCGCGCCTGTTGTAGGCGGCGCTGTCGAAACGAACTTCCCCTTCTTCGCCCTCCGTGGGGAGGGCCTGGCTATAGCCGGGGAGTGTGAACTTGAGTACGGGGGTGAACAATCCCGTAGCGATCTGGTCACCATTGGCAACATCGGGAACCCTCGGTGCCGTCGACCAGAGGTCGAATTTCGTGTCGCCGTCGAGCTTCCACTGGCTGGGTGAATCGCTACGGCCGGGGGAGACTCCAGTTTCGCAAGCGTCCTCGTCCTTGGCTTCCGCCGGAGCGCCGGCAGCCCAACTTCCCTCGCACTGCAAGGTGGCTTCCAGCTTTGCGCCGACCTTGCTGAAGTCTCCGGTAGAAAGGAAGACGTCCACGTTGTAGTCGAAATCCGCGTATCTCGTGGCTGTACCGCCCAGCAGGCCGCCTATAGCACCCTTTCCGATGAGCGTGTTTCGCGAGATGAAGGTGCCCTGCAGGTGGCATCCCGGCGGTCATATTCCGCACTTGATGGCTGGCATGACCGTCAAGGTCTCTTGGCAGTAGGAGAAGCGGTTCTTGATGTAGCCGGCCTGGTTGTCCGAGTCGTCGGCATTTACGCACTCATCGACGCTGGCGATGTATTCGTATTTGTCGAGGCCAGAAGTCTCTGGCTTGCGGCCACGGATGAACCTTGTACTCGGAACGGTGTAGGTACGCTCCCATGCCGCTCTTGTCTCAGCAGTTTCCCGGGTGGAGGGGCCGCCGCGGGGGAACACGCCGAGTGCTTTCAGATTGCCGTCGCGGTAGAGGACTTCTTCCACTCTGGCGGGGTTGGCGATCAGGGCGGGGTCATTGATGGTGTAGGAATCGCCGGGCTGCAGGGTGGTTGGGGTGCCGGCGGCCGCGGTCTCGACGACGAATGTGCGCCACGGGGACCAGTTGAGGTTGTAGTGGGTGCCGTCGTAGGCGTTGGTGCGGAACTTGTACATCTTGCCGTCCACGAGCTGCCCGGCGGGGACCTGCACCGTTGCCCAGGAGCCGGGGGCTACGGAGGCGGAGACGAGCAGTCCTTCTCCGGCCGGCGTGCTGATCGGCGTGTTGGTCGCCGCGTCGTAGACCTGGAAGGTGCCGCTCACCAGGTCACCGTCCGCGTCCTCGAACTTGCCCCTCAGCGTCGGCGTGAGGGTGTTGACGCCCCACACGTCGTTGTGGGACCGGAACGGAGGTCCTGCTTGCTGGGCTGTGCCGTCCAGCGGCCGGTAGTTGTAGGTGACGCTGAGCTTGGGCTGGTTGGATGCGTTGTTCGCGGAGTTGACCCGCTTCCAGGCTGCGGTGCTGTCGTTGGCCGCGCGCAGGCCCATGGGGCCGCGGGTCGCCTTGGCGGAGGCCCAGGTCTGCACCAGCGTGTCGACGTCGGCGTTGATCCACCCGTCAGGCTGGGCACCCGTGCAGCCGGGGTTACCACGTGTCTGCGTGGAGGAGTGGTACTGGGTCCAGGTCGGCTGGTTCGTCCACCGCGACGACGTCGACGACGCGCTGGTGTCTCTGATGGTCCAGCTCTGAGCTGAGCAGTCGGTGTTTCCCGAGCGGAAGTTCCACAGCGCCAGGTTCGTGTCGATGATCAACGCGTCCTGGAAAGCACTGGTGTTCCAGGTGATGAAGGACCGCGCGGTGCGCGGTGTCCCGTTGGGGTTCGTGCCCCGACGAGCAGGCCCGCGCTGAGCTGGGCGCCCTGGTCGCCCAAGCGGCCCGGCACCGAGCCACCGAGCGCGGGCGCCTGGATGCCGAGTTCTGGCAGGAGGTCGGCTGGTTTCTCTTGGCCGGGAGCGGTCGCGACCGGGCTCACTGTTGCTCGTCGGCCAGCCGTACGGCATCGGCGCGGCACACCTCGACGCGACGCGGGACGCCTCCTCGCGGTGCCCAGTCGACGCCGATCACCGCTGGGCCGTGGCGGTGATCGAAGAAGCAGCACGTTCTCGACAGGAGAGTGTCCAGCCCCATCCGGGCGTCCAGCCGGGCCAGCGCGGCCCTCCCCTCGGCGAGGATGCCGAGGACGTCGCCGGCGGCGGCCGCCTTCGCGCGGTCGTACGCGTCCAGCGCGAGCGAATGGTCCGCCACCTCGACGTACTCCACTCCCGGGAGGCTCGCGTCGAAGGGGTGCGCCGTGAGCAGCTCGCCGAACTCGGTGATCGCCCGCTCCTCCTGCGTCGTCCGGAGCCGGGGCGAAGGCGGGGGCGGGGACGGTTTGGAGGGCCGCGCGGGACGCTGGTGCCGACCGGCGGAGCCGCCGGGCCGTTCCCTGCTGACGTGGGTGACCCAGTACGCGCAGTACGCGCTGTTGAGCAGCCACAGGAGGAGAGGCGGCCAGAACGGCGAATCAGCCCGCACGACGACGCTGAGGATGCTGACGAACGGCGCGGCCCAGACCGCTTGGAATACCACCGACAGCAGCCCTTGGCCGATGGCCCGCACCGGACGGCGTCCGTCCTCCGGCCGGCTGAACAACAGCGTCGCCAGGGCGGGCCCAGCCGCGAGGAACAGGAGCCAGGTCAGTGCCAGACCCCAGGACAGGCCGTCGGCGAGCAGCAGGGAAAGTGCCACGGCGAACGTCGTGCAGAGGCCCGCCAGTGCTCCGAAGCCGACCGCCACCTGGCCCGTGACCTCGTGCGGCCAGCCTCGCACCCCACCGCGCGCGGTTGTCCGCGGTTTTCGTTCGGCGTCCCTGTTCACACGCGCCCCTCACACTCGTCGCCGGCCCGGTGCTCCAGTCGGCGGCATTTTGCGTACATCATGCCGGTCGGACGCCCCGGTGCCGTGCCGTTCCGGCCACTGCGGGTCCCCCGGGGCCCGGTGTACGGCCCGGGAGTACCGAGCGGGGGACGCAGAAGCCATGGTCACAGGCGGCGGTAGGGGCGGCCGCCGCGCCGCGGGAGGGCGGCCGGGTCGTCTGCTGACTCTCGTGTCGCTGTGCTGGGCATTCTCACGAGGCGCCGGCCGTCGTCTCGCCGGGGCCAGTGGGTGGGTGCCTCTTCAATGGTGTTCGTGGCGGGCCTGTTCACGATGGCCATGTTCATCGCGTTGTCGACGTTGCCGCTCTCAGGTGCTCAGGAGGCCGATCGCGACTTGGGCCGTTTCGACGCGCTCGCGAGCGCTGAGATGACGCTTCCCCCGGCAGTGAGACGCCGGCCCCGGCCATGGCCGGGGCGGCGCAGCGGGCCGGTGCGAACGAGTCCGCCGCCTTCCTCACCGCGCTCGACGTGCAGCTCGCCGTCACTCCGGCACGGAACGTGACCCTGCTGGAAGGGCAGTGGAATCCCAACCCTTACCCAGGTGTGTACGAGTTGACGGCCGGGCGCTGGCCGCAGCAGCCGGGCGAGATCGTTGTGACCGACCCCGGGGACGTCGGTAGCGGCCGTGAGCTTCGCCTGCGTGGCATGGTGCCTGGCGGCAGCTACCGCCGGTGCCGCCGCCGGAGTTGCCACCGGCTGGGCCCTACGACCGCTCCTGGCGTACCTGCAAGACCGGCCGGTGGGAGATGTCGACGGAATGACCGACGCTGCTACGCAGCTCCTCGCTCTGGTCGCGGCAACCGGAGTGCTGACCGGCGCGGGGCTGCTCCTGGCCCGCCGGACCCGCAGCGAGCAGCCTCACCCCACCACCACGTCACCGGCACACCAGCCGCAGGCGAAGAACCTCCGCAAGAAGAGTGCCGCGACGGTTGTCCGCGATGTCCGCCAGCTGGGCGCGCTGGGCGTCTGGTGCGTCTGCATGGTCTACACGGCGACACGCCTCGACACCCCGTCCGAGGGCATGTTCCTGACCGCCCTGATCACGGCCGCGGTGGTGCTGACGTTGCCGGAGTTCTTCGGACTCGCGACCCGTCTGCTCACGGAGCATGACGCCCGCCGCAGGCTGGCCCGCCGTCAACTGCGGGCCGACCGACGGCGGGCCCAGGCCGCCCTCGCCGTCCTTACCGTGATCATCGGCGCCGGCCTGGGCATGCTCGCCCTTCTCGACACCCTGATCCGCAGCAGCGAGAACACCGTGCAACCGGAGTCCTGCCCGGCCAGGTACTCCTGGCGCACCGGGCCGGCAGCGCCTTCGCACCACCCGAGCGGATGCTCACCGTGCTCAAGGAGAGCAACGTTCTCGAAGATCTTCCCCAGGCGGAATTCCACCGCCTCTCGAAGGAGTCCGTGGACGAAACCGGCCCCGTCCCCAGCACAACCCGCCAAGGCAACAACGGCGGCATCCTAGCCGTCGACTCACCCGACGACGTCCCCGTCCTGACCGGCCGCCCCCTTACCGCCGACCAGCGTGCGCTGCTCGACCGCGGCGGCCTCCTGGTCTGGGGGGACCGCGACAACGCCCCGCCCCCCGAAGGACAGCCGACCCGGCTTGTGGTGACTGAGGACGACCGCATCCTCAGCGAAACCCCTCCCCTGCCCTCCAAACCACTGGAACTGGCACGCACGGGCTGGCGCGCCGGCACGGACGGGATCCTCCTCGTCGACACCGCCCGCCGCCTCGACCTCCCCATCGCCGTGCGGGGCCCGATCATGGTCGCCGACGCCGACGACGGCCAGGACACGCGCGTGCAACAGATCCTCCAGGACCACGCGATCGACGCGCGCGCCGCCTACATCCATGTCGAGCCAGAACCACCGGTCCCGGACACCGCGCTCTACGTCTCCGCCGCAGCCTTGGCCCTGCTTGCGCTCACCACCGTCCTCACCGCGCTCCGCGGCCAGACCCGAGCGCTGAAGACCTACATCGACAGTCTCATCGCGCTGGGCATCCCGCCGTCCTGGGGCCGCCACATCATTCTCTGGCAGTACGCCCTGCTTCTGGGAACCGCCACTCTCCTCGGGCTCTTCATCGCCATCGTCCCGACCGTGGCTCTGGCCACCCAGATCCCCGACTTCGAGCTCAGCATTCCCTGGGGACAGATGAGCCTGCTCCTCGCCGCTCTCGCCCTGGCCTCCGTGCTCGCCGCAACCCGATCGACGCTCGCTCTACGCCGGTAGGGGCAGCGTCGTCCATCATGGATCGTTCTCAGAGGTCGTTTTCACCTGGTCCGCCCGCCACAACACCCCCGCCTGAACCGCACCCCAACACGCCGAGAATCTGCCAATAGGCGGGCGGGTCAGGTGAATACGACCTCTCAGTGGTAAGGGCGGCCGGTACCTCGGGAACGAGGTACCGGCCGAGCCCGACCGCGGCGTTCAGGCCGCCTTCTTCAGGGACGTGAGGTGGGCGAAGACCACAACATTCGCCGCATAGCCCGCCTTCTCGTCGAAACGCCCGCCGCAGGTCAGCAGGCGGAGTTCAGGCCGCCCGGTATCCCCGTACACCTTGTCGTTGGGGAACTTGTCCTTCGTGTACGTCTTCACCTTATCCACCGTGAATACTGCGGTTTTGTGATCCGCGCGCACCACGTTGACCTTGTCGCCCCGGCGCAGTGCGTTGAGGTTGAGGAAGACGGCGGGACCGGTCCTGGTGTCCCGGTGGCCCACGAGCAGGGCCGTGCCGTCCTCACCGGGCGACGGTCCCCTCTCGTACCAGCCCGTCAGCTTGGGCTTGCTCAACGGTGGGGCTTCGAGCCGGCCCTTGGAGTCGAGGCCGAGTCCGGTGACCGCCGCCTCGATGAAGATGGCGGGAATGGCGACCTTCAGTGGGCGGGAGGGCGCCAGGGGGGCGTGCGAGACGGGCACGTGCTTCTCCGGTTTATGCGGTGCCCGTTGGAACGGCTCCCCCCCGCCGCCCGCGGCGTCGCTGCCGCGGGCGGCGGTGACCGTCTGGGTGTCTTCGGAGGAGCCCGAGGACACCCAGACGATGCCAGCCACCAGAGAAGACATCACGCACAGCGTCATGGTGAGACGGCACGCGCGCGTCGGTCCTCGTCGCCGTCGGCAGCGGGCGTTACGCCTCGCCACGGGCACGGCGACGTGCAGACCGGCGCATCATGAGCAGGCCCGCGGCTCCGGCGGCCCCGGCGGCCAACGCGGCGGAGGTTCCGGCGTTCGAGTCGCTTTCGGAGCTGATGGGTTCCATGTCCGGGACGCCGCCACCGCCTGCAGGGACCGCGCCAATGGGCTGCTGCGGCTTGTGAGGCTTGCCGCCGCCGTGACCGCGGTCGGGGCACTCGACCTTGAAGCTCTTTTGCTTCGGGCCCGCCGGCACCACCCACACCAGCTGGTATGTGCCCTCCGGGAGCAGGTACGGCTCACTGCGCGCACTGCCGTTGATGAGCGGGAGGGTGCCCAGCAGGGTGTTGCCCGGCGGTACGGTCGGGGGCTGCTCAGTGATCGTCCAGGGGACCGAGGGGAACGACTCGAAGTTGCTCGCCGCCAGCACGAACTTGCAGACCTCGACCCCGTCGCGGTCACCGCGTGAGTGCCAGCTGACCGATCGGATGTCGATGTCACCGCTGTCACCGGGGAGGGCGTAGGCGGCGGGTGCTCCGGCCAGGGTGGCGCCGGCGACCGCGACTGCGACGGCCACCTTGGCGCCCGTGCTGCGGACGCTGTGGGAGCGGACGGAACTGGAGATGCGCATGAAGACTCCTTCAAGGCGGGATGATTGTCATACTGATCACCTGATCGCCTAAGAAGTGCCATGAATCTTCGTAAAAGTCAGGTAAGACACGAAAACAAGCCAGAAGTGCCCTGAACGGCAGACGCCGCCCGAGTGGACTTCGGTCGGCGGATCGGATCGGGCCACCTGTGGGCTGCTGGGAAGCAGCAGCGTGACGGAGCCCGAACGGCCCGGTCTTCACCAGAAGCTCTGCTCTGGCCCGACACGACCGACACCGCTGTCCTTCCTCCTGCGCCCCCACACATGCGGACCTGCTGCCCGGCCTGCCGCAGGCGAAAAGGCCCCGGGGTGTTCGCCATCTCATGAGACCCGATGTTCCACCGGACGAAGCCGTGGTCGCCTGCCCGGGGGCGAGGGCATCGTCGCCAAGGGCGCCGCCCAAGCCCTACCGGCCGCGGGGCGTCGCGGATGGCAGAGCTGGGCAGCCAGCCGAGCGCCGGCCCGCCCCGCCAGAGCGAGCCCCACCCGCCCCAGGGCGCGGTGGAGCCGCGTGGTGAACCGTGAGTGCGGGACAGTCAGCCGTTGAGAGCGGCTCGGCGAACGTCCGGCGTGGGCAGTCGTCCGACCCGCAGACGAAGCGCCTGACCGTCACCAGCACCATTACCGTCCACTGCCGACCACAGCGGCGAACGGGAGGGATTTGAGGGAGTGTCACTGCCGGCTGTCAGCGACATGGCGTACGCCGTCTCACACGAGTTCGACTTCCCACAGAGAACGCCGAGGTAGCGCTCCGCGACGGCTCCCCAAGATCTGTGCCAAAACCCGGTTCTCGTGCACAGAGCCACCCGCCCGGCCCGTACGCGCTGTGCGGCGTGATCAGGTACGCGCCGTTGGTGATCTGCTCGTCCGTCCAGCCGGTCACCTCGATCAGCTGCTCATCCAGCGGCCCGCCGGTCAGCTCGTGATATGTGTGGCCGGGCTGCGGCCCGGTCGCAGGACTGTCGTGCTCGGTGCCATACACCCGTGGTGCCTGAGTCATCAATGAGTCAGCGGGAATCAGTGGTCGCTCGTGGGGACGACGCGGAGGTCCTTGCCGTCGCGGCCGGAGAGGGTGCGGCGGTGGATGTCTTTTCCGTCCCACCAGGTGATGGTGGCCCGCCAGTGGGTGTCGTAGAGCTTGGTTCGTCCGATGAGGAAGAGCGAGTAGAAATCGCCTTCCTCGACGGTATGGGGAAGGCTCACGGACTGGCCGAGGTCCGCTTCGAGCTGACGAGCCGCCTTCTGTTGCGGGCTTCGCAGCAGATAGGCGGCGGGAATGGGCTGGTTCAACGGGAGAGTGTCCAGATCGACCGCGAGGTACGAGGGTTCATCGGGTCCGCTGCCGCACCCGGGCGGTCCTGTGACAGTGCCCGGAGCGGACTTTTCGCGGCGTGTCACCGTGACCGAGATGTCGCGGACCTCGACGGACGAACCGGCGTCGCCGTGCACGGTCACGGCAGCCTCCAGAATCCCCGCATGGACGGCTCGTCCTTCCCGCGCCCACCGCGCAAGCTGATCAGGATTTGCCTGGGCCACTTGGCTGCTGATCGAGGGATCGCTGCTGGGGACGTACCAGCGGTTCAGACATGCCTGCTCGTTCGGCTCGACGAACAGCGTTGCCGAGGCCGCGGGAAAGACTTTCTGCCAGGCAGAGACGGCTGCCGGCGAGGCAAGACCGATCGCGGTGACCACCAGTGCCCACAGCGCAATCCTGTCGGTTGTTGAGGTGCCTCGGTACCGTCGGCGCACCCGCTGGAGACGAGAGTCCGGCGGCACCTCGGGAGCCGGAGGCGCGGGACGAACGGGCGCCACCGGAACCGTTGGCGAGGCAGGTGCTTCCCCGGGTCCCGGAGGCGGCTGTGAGCTCCCCTCGCCACTCCGCTGCGCGTCTCCCGAACCGTCCAACACTGTGCCCCCTGGTGTAGCCATCGCCGAATCGCGAACCTAGCTCAAAAGCCAAGATCGGGCACCGCGCATCCCAGCAAGAGACCAGCCCTTGCTGACGGGAGTACGTCACCCCTTCGTTGTCCTCGGTGCACCGGGTGACGGGGTAGCCGAGCAGGCCCTCAGCGGCCACGTTCGCACCGTCAGCCCGACGTCGTCGAGGACAACGTCGGCCCCGTCGTCACCGGCGTTGGCACCGTGTTTCCGGACCGCCTGTTCGTGCTCCCGGGCGGGCACGCCGAAGTGCTGCGTGACGTAGTGGTGGCGTACGTACGGTGCGATGCGCCGGTAGGCCCGGATCGGTCGGCGGCGCTCGCCGGGGGAGGCGTCCCACCACCCCCGGGCAATGCCGTAGAGACCCTAGAGGGCTGCGAGGACGGCAGCCAGCGTCAGACGTTCGGTTCGGTGTCGATCACCGGACGGGGAAGGGCACGCGCACGTCCTGCCGTGGCGTCCCTTCTACGTGCTTGCGCGATGATCCGCCGGCCCCTCAGGGGAGCAGCTCAGGGGAGCAGCTTCTGCGGCGCGGCGGTACGCGACGGCAGCTTTCGATCCGGCCCCTCCGCGCGCGCCTCGCGGACCGTCCGGCCGTCGTCCGACACCCGGCTGTTTCGAGGCATCCCGGCGCGCGCCTCCGTCGCGTCGCGCGTTGCTCGTGCGCTGTCCGGCGAGGGTTCACCCAGTGGGTGGTCGTCGCTTCGTTGTGGGTGGTGGGGGTGTTGGTGGTGTTGGTGGTGTGCGCGGTGCGGTGTGGTGGTGGTTGTTGGTGTGGCCCCGGGGCGGTTGGTTGGTGTGGGCCGGGTGGGCCGTCACCGTTCCCGCACGGGCCGCGTGTCCCTGCCCGCCGGAGCGCGTCACGCGGACCGTGGACGCCTTTTTCAGGCATGAGAAGGGGGGGAGCCAGTTACTGATCGTTTCAGAATGAAGTTTGTTGCAACCCTTGGCAGGTGGTTCACATGTCGGCAGGATCTGCTGGGTGTCTGCTGATCTTGTGTCTGATG
>NZ_JBIVTR010000035.1:0-12996 GCF_044756785.1 Streptomyces sp. NPDC091649
TCCCCCAGCTGGCACTCCAACCCTCGAAGCACCGCCCCAGGCAAACCCGTGAACTGGCGCGGAAAGCACGACACACCAACAAACAAACGCAAGCGGGGGGGGAAGCCAGCTGTTGCGGCCTGAGCTTCCTCGTATCGAGGGAAGCGGCTTGGCGATTCTTCGTCTGTGCCTCTGATCGCTGCTTGGTAGATCCAATAGGTGGGGTGGATTTTGGCTGAGCTGGGCTGCCACCCCGGGCGGCCTCCTCATGAGGTAGGTAGCCCGGTGTGTTGCGAAACGGAGGCGGTGATCGAGGGATCGAAGCCTCAGCGAGGTCTCAGACTGCCTGGCAGAAAAAATCTGATGGCCAGTCATTTAAGGGGACGCACGGTCTACTTCAGCCCTGAGGGAAGCATCAAGTAACACCCAAAATACCTTTCGCGGCTTTTGCCACATCCTTCGCCATGTGATGTGCAACACATCTTGAGCCAATCTCCTTGAGGGAGGAAGAGTCAAGAGGTCTAGACATCCCATGATTAGACGAATTAAGCGGAATCTATGGCGCCGTCTCTTGAAGGGCTCACGAGCGGTTGCTGCGGCACGTCGTCCTGGGCTACGGAGCACCTCTTCCCGGCTGCTCGACCGGCGTGCCCGGAGATCGCCACGCTGCCACGGGTAGGTGGGTCGGCTGTCGATTCGTGCTGCACCGCAGGGGAGGATAGGGGGATGACGCGCCCGATGCTGAACCAGCGGGAGGCCGCCGCCGCGTGCGGTGTGAGCCGTACGACGATCCGCCGACGCCGTGAGGCCGGGGACCTGCCCGGCGCGGTCCAAGACCCGGCGCGAGGGTGGCTGATCCCTGTCCCCGATCTCCTCGCCGCCGGGTTTCGGCTGAACGCGCCCGCTGGCCCCGATACCCCCGCCGCGGATTCCTCTGCCGAGCACGGCGGGAACTACCGCCAGGAGCACGGAGACGTCCAGGGCGACGTGGCCGGGCTGCGGGCCGAACTGGAGCGGATGCGGCACGAGCACGCCCTGGCGGTGGCCGAGGCCGAGCACGGGCGACGGCTGGCCGAAGTGGAGGCCGGTCACCTCAGGGAACAGCTCGGCGTCCGGGCGGAGCAGCTCGCCGCGCAGACTGCGCATATCGCGGACTTGCAGCAGACGGTACGGGCGCTGATGCCCGCACCGGAGCGCCCCGAGCTGGGGCCAGCCGTTCCCGGGCAGGCGCAGAGCGGTCTTCACCCCGCCCCGGAGAGGCAGGAGCCGGAGGCCGCAGGCGGGGAGCAGTCACGGTGGTGGCGGCGTACCTGACCCACCGACGTGCCGGAGGGCGGCACCCCGTGATGGGGGCCGCTCTCCGGCATGTGGTGCGGCATCAGCTGTTGGGGCTGTAGCCGTTCTGGAGCAGGGTCAGCGCTGCCGAGCGCAGCTCGGATGCGGTGGTGCGTCCGACGCCCAGCGCCTCCTGGATGTCGGCCAGCGGCACCGATTCCAGGGTGACGCCTTCTCCCCCGGACGCCTCCAGCAGCATCCGGGCGACCCTCCGCTCGTTGCGCTCGCGGGGGGAGAGCCGGGCGTAGTCCTCGTGCTCGATGGCGGCGGCCTCGATACGGGCGGCTTCCGCGCGCAGCCGGGTCGCTTCCAGAGCTGCGGCAACTGCGTCCCGCTCGTCCTGCGCCGCCTTCGCAGCAGCAGCCTTCCGGTCGTCGGCGATCCGCTCCGCCTGCTGCTCCCGGCGCTCCGCCTCGACGGCCGCCTGCGCGTTCTGCGCCCGGAGCTGGATCGCTTCCGCCTGCGCTCGCTCCGCCTCCAGGAGGTCATCGGCCGCGCGGCGCTTCGCCGCCGCCGCCTCCGCCGACTCCAGCGCCGCCGTCTCCTCGACGGCCTGGCGCTCCGCCGTCCGGCGATGCTGCTCCGCCCGCGCCTTCGCCGCCGCCGTCCTGGCCTCCGCCTCCGCCTTGACGGCCTCCGCCTGAGCCTTCGCCGTACCGGTGCGGGCGGTCACCTGGTGCCCGGCCTCCTCGATGTCGGCCTCGTCCGTCAGGGTCGCGATGCGGTCCGCCTTGCGCCGCAGCCGCTCCTGCTCCGCCTTCGCCCGCTTGCGCTCCGCCTCCTTCTCCTGGCGCTCCGCCGCCTCGGCCGCCCACTTCGCCGGGAGGGCGAGCGCCTCCTCGACGGTGTAGCCGCGGGGGGCCATCGTCATCGGCAGGCGCTCCTCCTCGGTCGCCCTGGAGAGGTCGCCTCCGTGCTTGTGGCGCAGCCAGACCTCGTATCCGGCGAGTGCCTGCTCGCGCTCCACCATCTCGTCGTAGGACCGCACGGTGGCCAGGCGCATGCGCCGGTAGAGCTTGCCGGTGCGGACCGGGGAGAGCACCCAGCGGTGCAGCGGGATACGGTCGGAGGCGGTGCCGTCCTCGATCCGCGCCGTGTGCATCAGCAGCCGGCGGGCCGCCTCGACCCCGAGGACGAACAGCACGGGCATCACCGCGTGCGACAGGGCGCGCAGCGGGTCGGCGGCCAGGCCGTCCCAGATGCTCGCGTCCGGCTTCTCGGAGAGGCCGTCAGCGGCGTTGAACACGACGGTGGCCAGCGTCATTGCGTGCGCGGAGAACCGCAGGACGGGCCAGGGGCTTCCCCGGCGGACCATGACGAGATCGAGGGCCAGGAGCGCCACGATGCTGGCGTCGATCCCGATGGGGAACCAGAAGGCGAGCGTGGCGCTGAACCCGTGACCGAGGGCGAACCGCTCCAGGGTGCTGTAGGAGGCGGCGAACCCGATGACGCCGACGAGCGGCATGCCGATCGCGGCGACGGCCAGGAGGAGCCAGCCGACCGCGCGGGCGCCGATCCCGGCCGGGGGGGCGGCCACGGTGGCCGGGGCCGGGCGGCCGGCGGCCCCGGCCGTGGACAGGGGGGTGGCGGCCACCCCCGGCCCACCCCGGCCGCCCTTGCGCGGTGCGGGCGGAGCGTGGTCCGTGACTGCCGGAGCGGCCGGGCTGGCCGCCGGAGTGGCCGGGGCCGCCTCCGGAGCGGCCGGGGCCATGGCCCCCCGGGTGGCCGGGGTCTGGGTGTCCGTCAGCGTGTCGGTCATCCCGGCAGTCTGCCCCCTTCCGGGTGTAGCCGGAGCACCGGCCCGCCGATCCGGAGCGGGACCGGACGGAACCGGAGCGGGCGGGAGCGGGGTGTACGTCGTCTGGCTCATCGGGTCTCCGTACGTCAGGTGCGGCGGAACGCTGCAAGTGCGCCCCGGGCGGACAGCCGGTCCGCCCGGGGCGCGGTGAGGGGCGGTCAGCTGGGGCAGACCGGGCAGACCGGGGACTCGGTCCATGCCTGGCATTTCGCGCACTGGTAGAGGTGGCGCAGCACCGGCAGGCGGACGAGTCGGCGGCGGATACGGGTACGAGTGCTCATGCAGTCACCCCGGTCTGGATCCACGCGCCGCACCGTCCGCATACGAGCTGGGGGCCGCTGGGCTGCATGGGCTGTCCGCAGCACGTCATCTACTTGCCGCCCTTCGAGCCGGGGACCGGCTTGGCCGGAGCGGGGAAGTGACCGCCGCGCGAGCCCTGGTAGGTCGTCTCGTGCCGGGCGTCGGGACGGGTTCCGGGGACGGTGCTGATCTTCTTGTCGTTGAGTGCCACGATTGGGGCTCCATCTCTCGAAGGTGGAACCGGAGCGCCTCTTCTTCCGCCAAGTCGATGGAGGCGCTTCGGTGCGTGCGGGGCTGCCGTCCGGCGGCTCCCCGCCCCTTCCCGTGGTCTGGTCACGGGGAGGGACAGGCAGCCGCCGGTCAGACGACGATGTGGTTGATGTAGGGGTAGCCGTGGATGCGCACGTAATCGGCGTCCATCGCGTCGGCCATCTCCTCCGCGACCAGGGCCTCGGGGGTGGTGATTCCGTTGCCGTTGGGGTCCTGGAGCCTGATGCGGAGCTGGTAGGCGGCGTTGACCTCGTAGGCCATGGCCACGGGGTCGCCGGGGTTCTTCCAGCGGATCGTGATGCCCATGTGGATCATCCTTTTCTCGGTGTCCCGACCCCTTTTGGGATCGGTGGTTCGGGTGTCCTGCGGCCGATAGGAAAGGGCGTCAGGGGGGTGTCAGGGGGCGTTAGGGCGGGTGATAGAAACCCTGGTCACAGCGGTGATAGGGCGGTCTATCGGGCTTCTTGGGCCGACCCTTGGGGAGCGGTCGGGGAGAGGGTCTGAACGGGGTGCTGACGGCCCCCGGGCAGGAGGCGCAGAGCGGCCGGAACCGGGGCCCCGGCAGGGGTCTGGACGGGAGGCTGCTCGGGGGTGGCGGGGGCGGTCTCGGCGGGGGCCGGGAGGTGCCTCTCCCCGACCGGCCGGGCGGGGGTGGCGGGGCCTCCCCCGGCGGGGGTCTGGGGGCGGGCGGCCAGGAGCGCGGTGGGGGTCATGCCCAGGGCGGTGGTCGCGGCGTCGATCCGGACCCCGACGCGGGTGGTGGGTTTGCCCGCGATCCGGTAGCCGACCTTGTCCTCGACGGGGATGCCGCAGGACTCCACCCAGGTGCGCCACTCGGCCTGTTCGGTGGTCGCGGGCAGCAGCCCGGCCTCGATCGCGGAGTCGAGGACGACATCGAGGTGGAGCCCGGCGCGGCCGGCGGACTCCGCACCGGACAGAGCGGCCACGAGATGCCACAGGAGCGCCGTTCCCCGCGCCTCCTCCGGGTCCTGGTCGTCGGCCGCGCCGTCCTGGACGTCGCCGTCGGCCTCGGTGTCGGCGGGCGTCTTCGGGGTCGGCGGGGGAGGAGCGACCGACCAGGCGGCGACCGACCAGCCCAGTCCCCCGGCGGCGAGGAGGCCCAGCCGCCACTCGGCCAGCGCCGCCAGGTACGGCGCGGTCACCGCGGCGAGGGTGGCGACCGCACCGGCGGCGAGCATCCCTCCGAGCGCGAGGTAGGCCAGCGCCTCCAGGGCCGGGCGCCGCCCGGACGGGGCCGCCCCCAGCGCCGCCAGCGCCGCCAGCGCCGCCGCCCGCTCCTCCTCCCCCTCCACCTTCTCCACCGCCTGCGCCCGCTTGGTGTACGCGGCGAGAGCGGCTGCGGCTTCGGGGTCGTCGGACGCCTGGTCCCACGCCCACCGCAGCGCGCGGGCCACGCACCCGCAGCCCATGCCCGCCAGCACCCATGAGCCGGACACCAGATCGGGGACGGCGCGGCGCAGCGGCAGCACGGCGAACACCTGACGCAGCGTCCCGGCCGCCACGCCCCCGGCCGCCGGTGTGGTCTCCACCGCGTCGGCGGCGGTGTCCACGGGGGTGCCGGTGGCAATGTCCACCACCGTGCCGGTGCCGCTCTCCACCACCGCGTCGCGGACCTCGGTGGGGGTGTCGGCCGCCACGTCGGCCGCCGCGTCGTCGGCCGTGTGCGCGGCCACCATGTCGGCGCTCACAGGGCACCCACAATCGACGCGAGCTTGAGGACCAGGCCGACGCCGATGCCCCAGATCCCCCCGGCCTGGCCGTAGATCACCCCGGCGCTGATCCCGAAGAACGCGGGCCAGATGAGCTTCTGCCACTTCGGGACGAACGTGAGGATGGTGAGGGCGAGCGCGACGCCGCCCATGCCGATGTTGCCCATGCCCGACCCCTGGATCAGGGACGTCGGAACCTCGCTGATCCCCTTCACGACCGAGCCCCACAGGTCCCCAGCCGCGACGGCGAGCGTCCCGAACGCGATGCCGAAACCGCCCGCCTTGTCGCGGTCGAGCTTGACGCGGTCCGAGCCGCGCAGTCCGAAGAGAAGCAGGAGGCCGGTGGCGAGGGTCAGTCCGGAGATGCCGACCGATCCGAGGACCGGCCCGGCCGCGATCACGGTGTCCGTCGCGGCGAGGAGAGAGACAGACATGCTCACAGGAGGGCTCCGGGGGCGTAGAGGAGGGAGGAGACGACGACGGTCGCCAGGGGGATGCGCAGGGCCCAGCGCACGGGCCGGATCAACTGCGCGGCGGCGGCGCGGCGGTCGATGCCGTACCAGCACGCGGCCGCGAGGGGGGCGACGGCCAGGAGGGGGGACAGGAGCGTTCCCCACGGCTCGACGGCGTCCAGGACGTCCCGCACGAGCGGTGCGGTCCCCTGGCCCCACAGACCGCCGACCACGGCCGCCAGCGGGCGGGCGACCAGGCCGAGACGGCCGGGCAGACCGGTAAGGAACCCGCCCGCCTGCCACCCGCCGTAGACCGCGCCGACGGTGAGGCCGCCGGCGGCGAGCTGGGGCACGGACACGGTCATCCGGCCCATCAGGTCCGCGCCCGCCATCGGGTCACCGGTCAGCGACCAGAGCGCCAGGTGACCGGCCCCGGCCGCCGCGCCGTTGAACGCGAGCCACCGCCACCGCGGTTTGGCCCCCTCCTCCGGGGCGGCCGCCACCGGGGCCGCTCCGGCGGCCGGGACAGCGGGGGCCCGCTTCGCGCGGCGCAGCCTCGCCCGCCCTCCCGTCGTACCCGCCTTGTCGACGTCCGGGGACTCCACCGGCGGTGAGGGCTCCGACGGAGCCGGAGGCTCCACCGGCGGCGAGGGCTCCGGCGCGTCCGGAGGCTCCACCACCGGAACAGGCTCCCGGTACTGCTGGAGCCGCGCCTCGTGCTTGACGATCCTGGCGTCCAGGCGCTCCCGGTCCGTGACGGACACGGGGTCGAGCCCGGCGAGACGCTGAGCGATCCTCGGAGCCACCGGAGTGAAAGGCACGTCCGTCACCGTGCTCCGGCGCGGCTGCTCCTCCCGCTCCGCAGGCTCCACAACGACGGCGGGCGACGGGGCGACGGGAGCGGGGGCGGGGGCGGGGGCGGCAGGAGCAGCCACCGGGCCGGCCTCCAGCACATCATCGATAGAGGCGAGAAGGTCTGCCACGTCGGTGCTCATCGGCCCGCCTCCGCCCCGTTGGGGGGCCGCACACCGAACCGCTGGACGTGCAGCGCCCGCCGGTCGGCCTGCCGCATCCCGCCCCGCACACCCACGACCTGATACGTCGTCGGGCACTCCGTGAGGTCCCGCTCCAGACACCAGTCCCGCACCGGGCACCCCGCGCAAACCGCCAGCGCCTCCCGCTCCGCCTGCGTCGGGCCGTTGCGCGGCTCCGACGGGTAGGGGTGGAAGATGTCCGGGTCCATGCCCGCGCAGGCCGGAACACCGGCAGGGCCACGGTCCGCGACCAGCGCGGCCGCACTCGTCGAGAGCGTCACAGCGCACCCCCGACCCGGCCCGACCCGAACCGGCCGATCGCCTCGACCATCAGCCGCTGCGCCCGCACCTCGTCAGCGCCCACCACGATGTACCCGTCCGGCAGCGACAGCGCCGGGAGCTCCACCGGCTCCCGCTCCACCCAACTCGGCCCCACCGGGAGGATCGTCCGCGTCACCACGACCGCCGCCTCCGGCTCCGGCTCCCAGCCGTCTTCACGCTCCTGGCGGTCGATCTCCTCCGCCAGCGTGGCCCGTAACCGGCGGACCATCCGCTCTGCAACCATCAACACGTCGGTGCCTCGTCCCTCGCTGGGTTGGTCCGACATGCGGGAGAGCTGTAGAAGCACCTCTCCCGCTGCCCGGCCTGGTGTTAGCCGCACCAGGCCGGGCATCTGCGTTTTCGCAGGTCGGAACGTTGCCTGCTGCATCACCGGCCGCGAGACCGTTTAATGCCTAGGCGTTATTGAGAATGCACCCCCGAGGGCGTACTGTCAATAAGGACTAGGCGATAAGGTGGCTCAGCAGATAGACCACCGCGCCAGAGAGGAGGGACCGAGCCATGACCAGCTCTGGAGACATCGCCGCCGACCTGCGACATCGCATCGACGCGGGCGTGTTCCCCTCAGGGAGCAAACTGCCAACGAACGTTGAGCTGATGAGCGTGCACGGCGTGTCGAAGGCGACAGTCACGAAGGCAATCGCCGAACTTGTCGACCAAGGTCTGGTGTTCACGGCCAAGAAGGGCGGCACTCGCGTCCGACACAGGACACCGGTAACGCTGCCGCTCAGTCGGTATCGGAGCGCGCTCACGCCCGGAGGGGTCGGAGGCCCGTGGGAAACCGCCACGGCCGCCGCAGGGCTCGACGGCCACATGCAGCTGATGCACGTGGACGCTATGGAGGCACCCGAGGACTTGGCGACTCTGCTCGAACTAAGTCCTGGCGACAGCGTGATCTATAGGCTGCGGCACGCCGTGATTCGGCCCGATGACCTCGTTCAAGTCCAACACGCCTGGTACCCCAGCCACATCGCAGTCGCCGCCGGCATCGACACCACGGAAAAGATCGAGGGCGGCATCTATCGAAAGCTCGCCGCTGCTGGACACCGCCGGGCATCCGCAAGCGAAACCGTGAGCGTACGGATGCCCACGACGGAAGAAGCGGTTCAGCTCCGGGTGGGCGGGCGCGTCTCGGTTCTGGCCGTAGAACGCGTCACCAGGGACACGAACGGGCGACCGCTCGAAGTCCTACGAGCGGTCGCCGCCGCCGACCGAATCAAGCTGAGCTATGAAGATCTTCCCCTGCTACCACCCGCTACGGAGGGCTAGCCATGACCAACCAAGAAACTGGTTGCCCGGAAGCGGTGGATTTGGCGAGCGCCGAATATGAAGCCGCGCTCAAGAAGCTGCACCGCGAAGAGGTGGCGGCAACTTTACGGGCGCGTAAAGGACTCCATTACGCGTCCGTAGGGGAAGATCGAAGCGGACCCAACCTTGTATCTCACGATGGGAATATCGTGGGGGAGACTCACACCACGTCCCCGGGAATCCTTCACGACTGGTACGCGGTGAGAACTGATGGGAATAAGTTCGGCCCATTCGTCACGGCCCGCGCCGCCGCTGCTGGTCTGATCAAGAGTTGGCGCAAGGTCCCGCCAAGACAGCGGGGCTGATACGGACAACTCGGAGCGCGGCCACCAGATGAAGGAGCGCTACCGACGCGGCGTAGTGTTCCGTGTACTAAAAGTTAAAGCCCGCCGTGGCTCCACTAGGGATTCGCAGTCCCGGAGTGGCGGCGGGCGACCTCGCTAGGTCTCCGTCGAGTGTACCCACGCAGTGCGTGGTGTACCTCGCGGCCCGTGAAAGGACGCCGGATGTCCGGCAGCAAGAAGGAAGACCACCCGTCGAGCGCGGAGGACGGGCAGCAAGTCGAGTTGCACCCACCCGTGGATGACGACGGGTGGCACGCGTCGCAGGTCCGGGACTGGATCGGCGTTTCCCCGGAGCTGAGCGATTCCGCGATTCGCCTGTACATGATCATGCGTGCCCTGGTGATCGAGAAGCGGGGCCCGGTGCGCAAGCTCACTCTGTGGGAGCTGTGCCACCTGTTGCCCAAGAAGCCGGTCGGGCCGGGGGAGAGGCCCGAGCCGTCGAGCGTGTCCCGCATCCGGAATCTCTTGCGGGAGCTCACGAAGATCGGTCTGGTGACGACGCCGGAGGGCCACCGGCTGACTACGTCGTCCCGCGCGCTGGCGGCCGGGCGCGGTCTGCGCATCCGCATCAATCTGATGCCGGTCAAGAGCTACCAGGGCCCGCGCAACGTGTTCGATGTCCTCGATGAGATCCGGGAAGCAGCCGAGTTCTCGGCCCGGCGGGCACGTGCGCGCGAGTTGGAGCTGGCCGCTGCGAAGCGGGCGGAGAAGGCGGCCCGGAGTGCGGGTCAGATTTCTAACCCGGGGGGGGTGGGTCAGATTTCTAACCCGCTGGGTCAGATTTCTGACCCGCCTGGTCAGATTTCTGACCCGCACCTGGGCGCTGACCTCGAAGATCGCGTTCCCCCGCTCAGTCCTCCCGCTCAGTCCTCCCGCTCAGACGTGCTACCTGCCTCCGTCCGTCCGTCCGTGCAGGTAGAGGACCCGCGCGAGGCGCGGACGGACGGACGGGGCGGCGGCATCGAGGAGGACCAGGAGGAGGGGCCCGTACCGGCCGGGAACGGCGGACAGGGGGGTGGCGTCACTGGTGACGCCACCCCGGGTTCCGGGCCGAAGGCAAAGACGGCAGCAACGGCGGGGGGTGCCCCGACCGGTGGTCCGGTGCGGGTGGACGCCTCGCCCGGGGTCGAGCTGCTGCTCGCGATCGGCGCGGCCCACCCCGAGCTGCTGCTCACCGGGCCGACGCTCCGGGACCAGGGCCTCATAGTGACCGGCCTCCTGGAAGCGGGGTGGCCGGCGCCGCTGCTGTGGGAAGTGATCACGCGCCCGCTGCCCGACCCGCTGCACAAAACCGTCGGCGCGGTGATCTCCGGCCGTCTCAAGGTCGCCGCCTCGATGCCGGTCCCAGGCTCCGCAGCCGGCGCGGCCGTCGTACCGCACCAGGCACCTAGCCCGGACCGTACGGCACCGGGGGAGGGGCGCCGCTGGGACGACGCCCCCACGCCCACCGCGACGCCGTACGCCGAGCTGGAGCGCCAGCAGGACCAGCTCCGGCGCGGGATCGACCTGAACCCCGGCTGCGAGGCCGACGACGGCCTCTGCCCGACCCTCGCCGTCGTCGGTGAGACCCGGTGCGCCCTCCACCTCGGCTGGCCGCTCTGCCCCGGCCACGACGGATACACCTGCACCGTCCGCACCCGCACCGGCGACCACTGCGCCACCTGCCAGGAACAGGCCCGCTACGCCCGAATCGCCGCCGCACTGCCCGTCACCGCGACCGACGACAACGGCACCTGCCCCGGCCACGGCGGACCCTGCGGCCGCGCAGCCCTCCCCGGAGACCCGCTCTGCGCCCGCTGCCGCGTCGCCTCCCAGCGCGACCGCGACCGCGTCCTCCGCGAGTGGGAGGCGGTCCGGGACGCCGCCGTGGAGGCGGCCAAGGCACAAGAGGCCCCAGAGGCGGCCCCAGCGCCGTTCTGAGCGGCGATCTCCCGTCCCGGGGCATTCCGGGCCGTCCGGGGCGGAGATCGGCGCTCAGTGACCCGTACGGGCGAGCGGCGGGAGAGGCTCCTGTCCGGCGACGGACTGAACGAAGGGAAGACGCTCAGCGGCGAGCCCGGCACACGTGGGCCGGCAGCGGATCGTCGTCATCAGTACGCGGCGTTGGTCGGCGCGCGGGTCGGTCCGGTACCGGGAGTTCACCGGGCAGATTCTCGCCCGGTCGACCGGCCCGTCCTTCCTGCCCAGGCCCGCCTTGGTGGAGCTGCTCGGGGAATGTCCCCCCAGGGTCGGAGTGTTGGGAAAGTGTGCCAAGAGTGCCGCGTAAGTGGGTGCAAAGTGGGTCCGCGGCGGGGGTGGCGACACTCGAGTGTCGTACGATCGTGGCAGCGGAAAGTTGTAAAGAGAGACGCCGCTAAGAGCAAAGAGGGCCTCCCACCGGGTGCAACCGGTAGTCGGCCCTCTCCGCAGGTACTGCGGTTACTGAGCCCGGCCGTCTACGAATCGGCCGGGCTCAGTGAGTCCGCACCGTACGTCCGGGTTCGCCTCCCGCTCGGTGATCACCGAGCGAACCACAGCACCACATCGGCGATCACCAAGATCACCGGAACCCAGTCCAGCACCGCCTGTCGGACCGACAGATGAGCGCAGTGGGCACACGGATCATCAGAGTTCACCGTGCCTCCCTTCGTTGACCCCAAGTAGCCCTCGGGGAGAGCCCGCACCGATTCCGGTACAGTCCAAGAGAGGTCAACTCGCGGAAGCAGGGCCCAGCTTAGACGAAGGTCCACCCGCGAATGAACCTAGAACCACAACATGTGGGATCTGAACCCGATCCAGCCACTACATCTAGTGGTTTTGGGCTGTTGAATCCCGGGCGTGTCGACCACCTTCGGCGCATGAAGTACTGCGCCGACCAGCCCTTCCTCCCGCCGCCGGCTTGTGGTCGCACTTGGCGTCGCCGAAGAAGTCCTCCATCTGCTGTTGGCGGTTGTGAGTGGGCGCCCTGGTGACAGCCGGTGGGAGTCAGCATGATGGCCACGCCTGTCCTTGCTCACGCTGCCTGGCTGTCGTGCTCACGGCTGCCACGAGGTGACCAAACTGCTGTTGTTGGGTGCCAGTCCCGAAGTCCGAGGACTGGCATGGAGGTGCCCGTTCACACGTAGATCCGCCGCGTGTTCTCGGTCATCCGGTCAGGCTGTCACCGGCGGCGTGCGGAGGGGGCAGTTTCAGCAGGGTCCCGCCGATCGGCGCGGGGCCGGGGTGCGGTGCGGTTCGGTGCGGCGCAGGATCGGGGCGTGGAGCCGACGGTGTCCCGTCCTGCGGGGTGTGCCGCCCTGACACCGTGCTCACCAGGCCGTCGTGACCGCCCGGGTGGGTCCAGATCCCCTGGAGTACGGCTCGGGACAGCCTTCATTCTCATTGAGACGACTTTCGTCGCGCAGATACAGCTCATCGCGAAAGATCGGCAAACGTGCGTTCGATGCCTTAGTGTAACTGGGTGATCACCTCCAGGGGTGGGGTGACTGCTGTGTGCGCAGTGATGCGCAGTGGGAGGGGACGTTATGAAGCTTGTACAAAAGGGATTTGCTGTCGCCGCGATGACGATCGGGGCAGGGGTGCTGGCTGCGGGTCCGGCCGTGGCGGCACCGTACTGGCAGTCGTTCAGCACGAATTCAAACTGGAGCTGCGGGGACACCCAGCGCGTGCCGAACACTTCGGTCTTCACGCAGGTATGCATCGTCAAGAACGACACAGGCACCTATCGTCAGGCTGTGGTGATCGTGAACAACCAGCAGGGCCGACAGGTGCAGATCGAAGGCGGTGTCGGTTCGAATTTCGGCAGCTCTGGGTGGTGTAATCGGTCCGACCTCAACCCGGGACTTAAGACCGCGTGCTTCGGAAACACTGTCAAGGCGAGCTCTGGCTCGGCCTGGTCCACTGTGGGCGTAGGGCTGTAATAGGCTGCTCCCGTTCCTTTGTCCGAGAAGCCGCCCCGGCGGTCTCTCGCCGCCGATCTCCCGTTTCGGGGACCCGCCCGCCACTCGGCGAGCGCGTCCCTGGCGGTGTCGATCAGGTCGTCGGCGGCCTGGAGCGCCCGTTCCCGGGCTTCCTGGAGCGTGGCCGGGCTGTCGACCACCCGGATGTCGTACGCGGCCTGTGCGGCGT
>NZ_JBIVTR010000036.1:0-7500 GCF_044756785.1 Streptomyces sp. NPDC091649
TCAGACACAAGATCAGCAGACACCCAGCAGATCCTGCCGACATGTGAACCACCTGCCAAGGGTTGCAACAAACTTCATTCTGAAACGATCAGTTAACCGTACCGCGTGAGGGCAGATGGCCACGCCGACGGAGGCCGTCGGCGCTTGACCCTCTGGTTTATCCGCAGCTCGGGCAGCGGTGTTCTCGCCGGGGGCGTCTCCGAGGCGGGAGTGTGTTCGAGGTGGGTGCGGAGGGTATGGCGGCGAAGTCTTCCGCGCGGGTCAGCTGGGTGCGCAGGTCCTCGATCTTCCGGGCGGCGGCCTGCTCGTAGACGCCCATGCGTCCCAGGAGCGCTTCGCGTTCCCCGCTGTCGGCCGACGGGGCGGCATCGAGGCAGTCGGGACGCGTCGCCCACCTCGCCCGCGTCCGCGCCGTCACCGACCCCGACGGCAGCAGTGTCGTGTACTTCGTGACCGGCGAGCTGTCCTTCGCCTCCTCCAACGACCTCGTCGGACAGTTCGACTACAACCGACGACCCCAACCGGATCATCATCGACCTCTCCGCCGCCCACATCTGGGACGCCTCCTCCGTCGCCGCCCTCGACGCCATGGAGACCAAGTACAAGCAACGCGGCAAGACCGTGGAAATCATCGGTCTGAACGACCCGCGCGCCGACCTCCACGGCAAGCTCACCGGTGAACTCGCCAGCCACTGACCGCCCAAACCTCACAGCCCGGGGCCCCGGCATCAGCGCCGGGGCCCCGGATGTTCCCCGGGCTCTACTCCGGCGAAGGTCCCCGGTAGGTGCCGAAGGTCCACAGGTTGCCCTCGGGATCCCGCACCGTGCACACGAACGCCGCAGCACCCGACCCGAACCGGGTCTCGTGCGGCGGTTCCAGCACTTCACCCTCAGCCGCAACGACCCGCCGGTGCACCGCGTCCACGTCATCGCTCACTACGTAGACCGCGCTGGTACCCGCCCGCATCACCCCGTGCACCGTGTCCGTATGCCGGGTCGAACCCGAACACCAGCGCACCACCCCCGGGCCACCGCAGCTCGGCATGTCCCACACCGCCGTGCTCGTCCCGCGCCGCAACCACCTGCGCGAACCCCAGCACATCAACCAGAAAACGCAGTCGAGCAGGCGGCACGGGCCTGGACCGCCCCGAAATCCAGGCGCCCGTCCCGCCAGGTCACCGCCTCACCGTCCAACGTCGTCCCCGGCCGCAGCCGCATCGCCGGAACGGCAAGGTCCATCCAGTGCGACGTGACGACACGGCCGGACCGGGCGTAGAGGACCACCGCGTCCTCGGTGCGGCGCAGCGCGGTGCGGTGTCCGTCGTTCTCCGGACTCAGCGGTGTCTCATGAGACACCGTTGTCGACCGAGGTCTGGTTCGGCTCACGGCGCTGCATTCCCGGCAGGCCCACCTCGCCGCCCAGCAGCAAGGCCGACCCGGCAACCCGTCTGTCCGAACGGCCCCCGGGCCCTCGCAGGGGCCTGAAAATCAGAATTCCCAGTCCAGCTCGTCCTCATCGACTACGGCAGGCAGGTAGCCGTCCACCGCCTCGCCGGTCTCCAGAGCGTTGGCCGTCGCATCCAGGAGAGCCTGGAGCGACGCCCACATCGGGTGGTGCCGGAAAAAGCATCCTGTTTCATGGTCGGCATCGCCGATGCGTCCCCGGTGACGGGAGGAACGCTGGTCCACGATGAGGTAGTCTCCCCCGCCGTCAAAAGCGAAGGGGATCCACTGCCCATGCCACCACGGCCCGTGCTCCCCGTTTGGGTCACCTTCATCGACTCCCGCTACTTCATCTCCGTAGATCTCCGTGCGTACCTGCCAGGCTCTGGTGATCCCCTCCACATCGAGCAAAGACCAGAACGGTGGCAGCAGGTCGAAGTGGCCCATGCCGTTGTGCCGCAGCAAGGACTCCACCAAGGGCTCGGGGAACGGCTGTCCGATGGCCTGTTCGGCCACGGCGATCGCCGAACGCTCCGCCGGCGGGCCAAGAGCAGCAAATGTACGAGGCGTGTGACGGGCAAGCCAAGCCTCTATGCGGGTCCACGACTCTGATATCGGTGAAGTCATCCCGGGATGATGCCAGTTCGAGCCGCTGGATGGGAGGATGTGAGAGAAGTTCGCAGGAAGACTGCCGACGCCTCAAACTGCGGCCAGGACTCCGCTATGGAGGTATCGCCACGCCCCAGGGTGAGACATTGTCGAAGTGTCTGGAGAGCCGTCGGGCTTGGTCTCGAACCACCAGCCGGGCCTGTCCGGCAGGACCGGAACCGCGGGGGGCCGGGGCGGACTTGACCGGATGCTCCATCCCTCGATGCTGCGTCGCACCGACCCGCCCCGTACCCCGGACCTCGACGACCGGCGGGCCGGATCGCTTCAGCGTGACACACGCCTTCGTGGCGAGGCCCCGGAACTGGACGCGGAGCTTGGTGCCGTGGGGGTGCTTCGGGCCGGTGTGCCCGTCCCGGCCCCACGACTTCTCCACCTGGCTGCCCACCCGGGCCGCTCTCTTCCACTTCCCGCCGATCTTCCACGTGCCACCGGGCGCCTTGACGAGCCAGCGGGCTGTACCGGACCGGACACCCTCCCGGGAGGCGCACACCCAGCCCCTCTCCCCCCGGAAGGAGAAGTCGCGCTTGTACCGTGGACCACGACGCCGGGGCAGCATCCGAAGCCCGCCCCCGCGCAGTCACGGACCCGGGTGTCGACGTAGGCGCGCACCGCCATGGGCGCGGACGTGGCGGGAACAGCGGCCACCGGGGTCAGGACGGCAGCCAGAGCGGCGGTGATCATTCGTCGATTCGTGATCGGCTGAACAGGCGTCCGCCCTCGCCGTCTCGGGCGCGGGGGCGGACCACTCAGTCGAGGTCCGCGCTGGCCAGAGTGACCGCGAGCGAAATGCGGCACGGCCGACAGATAGTCTCGGCCGCCCTGCTCGGCTCGGACACTGCGACGGTACGGGCCTCGCTCAGCGTCAGCAGCCCGCACACCGCCACGGCGTCCACCGCCGCCTCCAGGACCTCATCGACCGCCAGCTCCCCGCCGGCCGTCAGCTCCAGCACCAGGGCGACTGCCTCCTGCGGATCGTCCCGCCAGCGGGCGGCGACCGTGTCACCCGCGCTCGCCAACCCCATCCGGTCCAGCGGCCTGCCGGTGATGATGCGCTGGTAGTCCCACGGGAGCGAGTCCTCCTCCACGCCCGGTTCGCGGTGCGGGATCAGCATCACCGTCCGGCCGCCGCCCACCTGCCCGGGTGTCGGCCCAACGGAGGCGCGTTCCTCGGCGAACTGCCCGGTCATCCGTTCAAGAACGCGGGTCAGAGGTGGCGAGTTCGTCTCGCTCGGCTCGCACTTCCGCCGGCTGTGTGGCCAGCTTTTCTTCGAGTTCGTCCAGTTCCATGCGGCGCGCGGTGATGCGTTCCAGTAGCTCGGGATCCAGCATGCACCGGATCGTAAAAGACCGCCTGGCACCTGCGGGTACGAATCGGTTGTATTGGGGGTGTCAGGTGAGGTGGCGGCTCCGGTGGAGACAGATCTCGCGAGAACGTGAGGCGGGTTGTCGCATATGAACGGTGATCAGCGCGGCGGAAAAGAAGCCAGAGCGAGGTCCCACTGGTCAGCCGCGTGCAGCAGCGCCGCGGCATCCATCCTGACCTCAACGACGAACTGGTAGATGTCAGCCCCGTCATCACCCTGTTGCCACGGGGGCGCTGCCTCCAAAGACAGATGAACGCGAATCGCTGCGGCCCCTTCCTCGCTTCGATCGGCGAGGCTGAAAGCCATGACCGGCTCGATGAACCACGTGTCCGGCGACAGTTCACCTTCGGCATCAGGTTCGGTGACGGCCACCGTCCCCGCGGTCACCGCGCGCAGCCACCCGGACACCTGACGGGCCTCATCGGTGAGCAGACATGGCTCGGCGAAGGACCAGCTTCCCTCAGGAGTCATCACCCTGCCATCAATGACCAGCCAGTTGTCGTCGTACGAGTCACCGCGGACCGCGCCGAACTGATAGCGCACTGGGCGGAGGTCGACGCTGCTGGAGAGATCGTTCAGGAGCACTGGCCCAGAATGTCATGCGCTGGCCAGCAGCGGACTGTGCCCCCTATCCCAGGTACACAGGCCAGAGCGCCGCCGCGGACTGACCTCGGTTTCGAAGACAATCCCGACCTCTGTCAGACGATCTTCTCCCTAGACTCAGGCCCAAAACCAGCACGGGCACCCCGAAAGCCGATCACCCCAGCCTTTGACCTGCGACTTCAAGTCGACGGAAACTCACTGTGGCTGACTCAGACGGGGGACGTGGTGCCCCGGGCTCAGGAGTCGAGCAGAGTGGAGCCGTACCAGTCCGCGGCGTCGGCCACCCCTGGCAGCGCGAGGAAGTAGCCGCCGCCCGTTGTGGTGCTGAAGTCGGCGAACCGCTCACCTTTCAGTCGCTTCTGCACGGTCGCGAACTGCCGGGCGATGTCCCGCTGGTAGCAGCAGAAGATCAGCCCCACATCAAGCGTCCCGTCGGGCGCGAGGCCACGGTCGACGTTGTAGCTCCGGCGCAGCAGCACCGAGCTCTCGCTCCCGGGGGTCCGCGGATTGGCCCGGCGGACATGGGAGTCCAGTGGTGTGACCCGCCCCTCCGGGTCCCGTCCGTAGTCAGGTAGGTCGCTCTCCTTGCGTCCGTCGAGCGGCGCCCCGGTCGACTTGCGCCGCCCGAAAATGCGTTCCTGCTCGCCGAGGGGGACCCTGTCCCATGCCTCGGCCCGCAGCCGGATGGTGCGCAGAACCTGGTAGGTGCCGCCGCGGGCCCAGCCCGGTCCCTCTGGTCCGACCCAGACCAGCCGGTCCATTTCCCGGGCCGAGGCCGTGTCCGGGTGCGCGGTGCCGTCCTTGAAGCCGACGAACGACCGTGGGGAGCCCTCGGGGCGCGGCGGGTTCAGGAAGCCGTCGGTCCGCCACCGAGTCCGCAGCAGTCCCCTGGTCTCCCGGGCCAGATCCCGTACGACATGGAGGACGGCGTCCGGGTGCTGGGCGCAGACCTGCACCAAGAGATCGCCGTGACAGCTGCCCGGATCGAGCCGGTCCCCCGGAAACTCCGGCATCCGGGTGAGTCCGGGCGGCAGCGCCCCCGCCAGCCCGTACCGTCCGTCGAACAGTGAGGCGCCCACTCCGACGGTGACGGTGAGCCGGTCCTCCGGGCCACGGACCGCCGCTACGTCTGGGTCCTTGGGCGTGACACCCGCAGTCAGGGTGCGGCACCGCGCGGTCAGCTGTTTGAAGAGCGCCGCCAGCCCGGCTCGGTCGTGCGCGAGCACGTCGAAGGCGACAAAGCCTCCGAACGACTGCTGCCGGGTGAGGATCCCCGCCTGGTGCGCACCGTGGAACGGCACTCTCTCATTCTCCGAGCCTGCTTCCGGCATGCCGGAAGCAGCTCCTGCCGCCATCGTGCCGGTCAGACCTGCAGCCCCCACGACCCCTGCGGCTCCCCGCACAAAGACGCGCCGGCTGGGACGCGCACCTTGGTATGAGTCACTTTTCGTCACGGCTGTCCTCCTTCCGGCATCTCGGCGGTCCGCTCCGTCTCCTCACCCCTACCCAACGCCGACGGTGGCTGAGCAAGGGAAACGCCCTTCGCATCCGTATGGAGTATGGGGAGGTAGAGGTCAGGTAACGGCGGCACGGCATCAAATGTCCACCTGCCGCGGTATCGGCTGGGAACGACGCATGCTCCGCAGATGCCATGGGCACTCGTCGCGGTAACGACCCGCGCTCTTGGGTTGTTGTGGACGAGTAGTTCCGAATGTGCTCAAGGATCGAACGCAGTCAGCGACCGCAGGACCGGGACTCCAGTCTTGTGGTGGCGCCAGATGACCGAGGCCATGGCGAGCATGCTGTGGGCGAAGCGGACGATGACGCCCTCGAAGGTGCGGCCGCCGTGCTGTTCCAGGCCGAGCCGGCCCTTCAACGTGTCGTTGACCGACTCGATCAATTGCCGCGCCGACTCGCCCTTGCAGCGCCTTTCCCGCTTGAACGACGGGCGGAGCAGCTCCGCGCCCTGGAAGGCGAGATCGGCCTCGAACTCCTTGGAAGCGAAGCCCTTGTCGGCGGTCAGGAGCAGGCATGGCCTGCCGTCGTCAGATCGGGTTCGCGGGCCGGCATGGCGGCCAGTACCTCCCGCTCGCCGATCTTCGGACTGGCCAGGGCCCAAGTGATCGGCATCCCGGTCGGGGTGCAGACCAGGAACAGGCGCAGGCCCCAGTAGAACCGGGCGTGCGAGGCACAGCACCCATATCGGCCCAGGCGGCCATGTCCGACTGCTTCACGGTGCGCCGCGACATGCCGCACGGCACCGGTGTGGAGTGGATAATCCAGTGGTTGTCGAACCAGAAGCCCGCATCCGCCACAAAGGGGCATATCACCTTCTTGACCAGCGGCATCGCGGCCCGCAGCCGCCTGTTGCCTCCGGGCCGTTCGGGCAGGTACGGGAACATCGCGGCCAGGTCGCTGCGGGCGAAGCGCAGCCCGCGGGCCTCAGATACGAAGCCCAGCAGAGCCTGCGCGACAGCCAGACAAACGAGTTCGGAATCGCGCAACTTCGGTGGCCTGCCCAGCCATCGGGTCCTTCCGATCTCGTCGCCGATCTTCACGTACAGTCCGGCGACGAGGGTGTCCGGGTCTTCGCTCTTCACGGAATGATCTTGGATGCCCTCTCTGTGTCTTCAGGCGAACCGCTGGGCCCCTATGTCGCCGAAACGCCTTGAACGCGGATCGGCTGCGCCGGAAAACTGCTGGTATCGGCGTGAGCGATAGTCGGCTCAGGCCGTGACATAATGTGTCCACCATGTCCATTATTGCCATAGTTGGAGTTGTCGCGCCCGCCCTCCTGCATGTCTACATCCTGGTTCTGGAGATGTTCCTGTGGACCAGTTCCCGGGCCCGGGCCGCTTTCGGGACAACAGAGAAGTTCGCGGTCTCGACCAAGGCAATGGCCGCCAACCAGGGCCTGTACAACGGGTTCCTGGCAGCCGGACTTCTGTGGGGTGCTTTCGCCTCCGATCCGATCGGCTTCCAAGTGCGAGTCTTTTTCCTGGCCTGCGTTGCCGTCGCCGGGCTGTACGGCGCCGCGACAACGTCCCGCAAGATCCTCTTCGTGCAGACCATCCCCGCCCTCGCCGTACTCACGCTGGTACTCCTGGCCCGCTGAAACCGGCGGGGCCGTCACGGCATAGGACGATCACATTCGGAAGTACTCCTCCAGGTACTGGTGGCCGCTACGGCGGAGTGACTGCCGCGCCGGAAGCGCTTGGAGCCGAGATTCGCAGAGCGGCGTTCTTGACATCCAACGGCGTCGGTGGCTCGGCAGGCACCTCCGTCCGGCATCCGCGCGGCCCGCTAGGGTCTGTCTTCAAAGGCTTTCGATGGGGCATCATATGACGCATGGTGCGGCGACATGAGCTCTCGGACGAAGAGTGGGACGTTCTGTCGGGGCTGCTTCCGCAGACGGAAACGG
>NZ_JBIVTR010000037.1:0-6748 GCF_044756785.1 Streptomyces sp. NPDC091649
TGCCGCCCGCGAACTGCCCGGCATTGCGCCGGACCGGACGGTGGCCGGACCTCTCATCAGCGTCTCCGACGGCACCTCCCGGGCCCGGTGACACCCCCCCCAGGTCATGCCTTCGACAGGGGGCAACAGTCATGCCGGGCCCGGAGGCCAGCGGCCCTCTTGCAGGACCGCGAAAAACATAACGGGGGTGCTGTCAATGATGATTCCGATCTTCGTCATGCGTGATCCGTTGTTGATCATCCGATGGTTGCGCAGTAGGAATCGTTGTGAGGTGCGGATCGCCCCCCCCGAGGCAGCACGACGTCCTTCAGCGCCGCCACTGGTGCTGGGTCCATTGCAGGGCCGCGGCGAGGCCGTTCAGCCGCAGCACGCTTGCGCCGCGCAGGTGTGCCAGGTCCGTGCTGCCATCCCCGGTGTACCTGAGAAATGTCACCTGTTCGGTCCACTTGAGGCGGGTCCCGCCCGTATCGGCGTCGAGCCGGACGGTGACCAGCGAGGTCCATCGCGGTTCCCCGTCGACGATGGCCTCATAGCCGTAGACAATTCGCTGGTCAACGGCGATGTCGATGTACCGCGACCGGTTCTCCAGCAGCTCGGGCGCCGTGTCCAGGCCGTTGAAGGTGCTGCGCGCCGTCTCACCACCGCCCACACGGAAGTCGTGCTCGTACGAAGCCCCGCTGCCGGGAAGCCGGAACCACCGCCGCCTGATCGCGGTGTCGGCGAACGCCAGGAAGACCTCATCAGGCGACACCTCGAGGTGCCGCGAGATGGTGAACGTATCGTGCCGGACCATGCCGTTCCTCCCGCTGTCGCGGCCAGGAGCAAATGGCCGCAGGTCAGTTACGATCAGTAAGAAACGTGCGACCACCGGATTTAATCCGGCTCCCCGATACGCACTTTGAAGTCAGCTAGTGACACGTGAGGAACAAAGAGCCATGGCACGCTCCCCTGGTACTGAACTCGAACAGCGCGGGGCAGCGCCGACATGCGCGCAGACAATCGAGCTCGTCCGAGACGTGCTGGCAGGAGTGGGTGACAAGTGGACGCTGCTGACCATCACCGCCCTGGCGTCCGGACCGCTGCGCTTCACCGCGGTGCATGAGCAGGTCGTCGGCATCTCCCAGCGGATGCTCAGCCAGACGCTGCGCGCCCTCACCCGCGACGGGCTGGTGGCCAGGACCGCATACCGGGAAGTACCTCCGAGGGTCGAATATGCCCTGACGCCGCTCGGGCGGTCACTGAGCGAGGCAGTGGACGAACTCGTGCGCTGGGTCCGTGGCCACCAGAGTGACATCGTCCGCAACCGCAACGAGTTCGACCAGGCACCCACGGCGAACACAGCCAACCCACCCAACGCGTAGCTGTGCCCCATCACTCGTGACTGCCGCGTCGCGATCTTCACAGTGCGGAGCACCGACGCCCCTGGCCTGTGGCTTCAAGCCCGGCCTGGTAGTGGCACCACACCCGGCCGTTCTCGCGGCACAGGCGACAGCGGCCTCGATCATGCGTCCCCGGCGACTTGAAGCGCGCGGGTGCGCGGCACGCATAGGACTTTTGCGCAGGCACGGAAGCACGCCAGCAAGCCTGGCCGGAGCCGAACCCCAGCCCTAACGGCGGTAGTTGCCAGGCTATGTCGTTGTAGAGCACGAACAGGATGCCCTGGAGACAGAGCCGGTCCCACACCGACCGCGGCCCAGGCGACCGCTCCGGCCACGGCGGCAGCAACGGCTCGACCAGCGCGCACAAGTCGTCGTCCACAATCCACGGCCGGGTACTCACACCACCACGAACGGCCGAATCATCACACCGGTCACGGCCAACCAGCACACTTCAACAAGATCGTGTTACGAGCTCTCAGACTCCAGAGCGAGAACGCGATCCGGCGCGGAAGTGAGAGTCAGCACCTGGGCGGTGAGCGTCATGTCAGGACAACGGTTCTGCGGGGCGGGTGGAAGAGGGCGGCCCGGGTGGGTAGCCACGTGGAGTCGTCGTGGGGCCGGGGCGGGTACACCGGCCCGAAGTCCCCCTGCGGCAGAAGCTCCGCGCCCAGTTCCGGGGCCTCGCCACGAAGGCGTGCGTCACGATGAGGTGATCCGGTCCGCTGGTCGCCGGGGTCGGGGCATGGGGCGGGTCGGTGCGGCGCAGGATTCGGACGGTGGCGCACCGGGTCAAGGTCGCCCTGGCCTGCGGTGCCCGCCTCGACTCTCGGCCTGCCCGGCCCCGCGCTCGCTCCGAGGCTCCGACCCGTGTCCGTACGACTGGGACGCCAGTGTCCCGGGTATGACGACCTCGTACCTGCCCGCCCCCGGCGACGATGCTCCGTATGAACCGTGGGCGGGGAGGCCACCGTGCTGGCTGTGGGTGCGGAGGCCGGCCGCCGTTCGGCGGTATGGGCCCGATCCCTTCCGGGCTCGGGCCCCGGCCCGGTCGCTGCCTGGCTCGCGGAGGACCTGCCTCTCGCGATCGAGGCCGCGATGGGTGGTCCGGAGCCGGAGGAGTGCGACCACATGGGCCTGGACGGGGCGGTCGTCGACGGCACCGGCGGCGTGGACGCGGCGACGATGGAGACCATGACCACCGTCCCCTGCGTGATCCCGGAGTCGGTCTGCCTCACGCCGGATCAGCAGGTCCGGCTCCTGGCGGTGGCCTTCGCCGTCACGGGTGCCGTGCGGCTGCTCACGAACGACCCGGGCACCGCGATCCTGCACGGTCTGCTCACCCGGACGTGCGCCGTCCTGACCACGCCGCCCGTCCGGACGGTGTCCTTGTGTCACCGAACCTTGAGCGTGTGTCATCGAAGGTTGAGTAGTCTCCTCCGCGACTATCCGGTTCGGCACGTCGCGCACACCGTCACGCCCTGTCGCGCCGCGACGGCACCGCAGTGCGGGTGGTCGAGCGGTTGTACTCGTCGTTCGACGTCCGGTCACGAGTGAGGGTGATGGAGAGGGCCAGCATGACGGAATGGTTCGTCGGCAGTGAGGTCATCGACTACACGAGCACCTACGTCGGTGCCGGGCTGCTCGAGCGAACGGGCGGCCGCGGCCCGAATGCGTGTATCGAAGCGATTGGCATGGAGAAGCACACCGATGGCGCGGATGCACTTCCTCGTGTACGCGGCTTGGGCCCCTTTCGGTCTCGCCCGGACGGGGTGGCACACGGCCTCGGCCGCGTCGGGCCGCCTGGGCACTGCGGAGTGCCTGGGAGTACCCGAGGACGGTCGCTGAAGGAAATGCGGTCGACTTTTACGGCGTCCAGCCCCATTCGCGCTTCGGCCGTATCCCGTGGCGGAACGGGCCCGGGCGGGTGACGCATCCCCCGTGAGAGCTACAGGAGCTGTCCATGCACGGGTGACTTGCGGATGTCAGCGGATTCCTAGTGTGGTCGTCAGGTCGCCGCAAGGGCGACCACACCGGGGAGGCCGCCATGGGCACGACATCCGTCACACGACACAGCGCAGGCTCCGGCCCGGGCAAGGGCCGCGACGGGGGTGACGGCCGTTTCGGTCGGATCGTCCGGTCTCCGCTCGGCTGGATGCTGGCGGGAATGGTCGGCGTCGGTCTGGTTTCGGGGCTGACGGCGACCGGTCCCGGGCCCGTGCCGATACTGGGCGCGGTTGCCGCGGTGGCCGTGTACTGCTGTGTCATGCGTGAGGCACGACGCCCCACGCCGGAGATCGCCCGGTCCGGGGCCGCTCGGGAGGTCCTGCTTGGCGGCGGGATCGGCCTGGGCTTCATTCTTGTCTCCGCCCTCCTGATCACGGCGTTCGGAGGCTACTCGTTCACGTGGGCGGGTGACGGCTTCGTGTCGGTCGGCTGGACCGCGGTCGTGGTGCAGATCGGCGCTGCGGTCACCGAGGAGTTGCTGTTCCGTGGTCTTGCCCTGCAGGCTCTTGAGCAGCTGTGGGGTAGCCGGGCCGCCATCGTGATCACCTCGCTGTTCTTCGGTGTCGCCCACCTGGGCGCCCCGGGAGCGAGCGCGTGGAGCGGACTGGCGATCGCCCTGGAGGCCGGTGTCCTGCTCGGGGCCGCGTTTTTGTGGCGGCGTAACATCTGGTTCGTCGTGGGGCTGCACTTCGCCTGGAACACCACGGAGCAGCTGCTCGGCATCCCGGTCTCGGGACACGCCCCCAAGGGCCTGTTCACCGTCGACATCCATGGCTCCACCCTCCTGACCGGTGGCAGCTTCGGTCTGGAGGCATCGATCATGCCCGTCCTCATGGGTGTGGGCATCGCCGTTTTGATGCTTTTCCGCGCCCACCGGAGCGGTGGCATCAAGTCGCGTCGAAGTGCGCTCCGTTGAGACCGTACGGCTGGAGGAAAGTGAAGTGATGTCCCGTCAGGCAACGTGGAGCAGCCTCCCACTGCTCCGGACGTCGCTCGACCGGTGGCAGGAACGGGATGCCCTCCTCAAGGACGGTGTCCTCGCCCTGGCGTTCACCCTGCTGGCCTTCGTGCCGACCCTGTCCCAGATCGGTGCGCAGATCGGCGATCTGCCGGAGCGGCCCGCGAACCTGCTGAGCGTCGGGCTGGTCCTGGCCCAGACCGTGCCCCTGGCGGTCCGCCGCAGGTGGCCCGCAGCCTGTCTGGCCGTCATCGCAGGCGCGTTCGCCGCGCACCAGGCGCTGGGCTTCGCGACAACGTTTGCGAGCATGGGTCTGTTTCTGGCCCTGTATTCCGTCGGGGCCCACCAGGTCCGCTTCCGCCACGGTGCCGTCGTCGTGGCGATTGCGGGGTACGCCGTGCTGGCCATCGTCCTGAGCTGTCTGGGCTCACCGACTTCGCTACCGGACTACCTAGCGTTCTCGCTGGCTCCGGCCACAGCCTGGCTGGTGGGGAGCACGGTGCGTACGCGGCGGACGGAAGAGGCGAAGCGGCGGCGGCTGGCCGCCGAGGCGGCCACGGCCGCCGAGCGGGCGCGGATCGCCCGCGAGCTGCACGACGTGGTCACCCACCACGTGACGGCCATGGTGGTCCAAGCCGACGCGGCGCAGTTCGTGCTCACGTCCGCGCCGGAACGCGCCGGCGAGGGACTGACGGCCGTGAGCGATACCGGCCGCCGCGCACTGACGGAACTGCGGTACCTGCTCGGCGTCCTGGAGGCGACTGGCGAGTCGGCATCCGTTGACCCGACGGACGTGGGCCGGACGCCCGCCCTGGGGCGCGTGGGGGACCTGGTCGAGCAGACCCGCAGGTCGGGTCAGCCGGTCGAGTTCGGCGAGGAGGGTGCGCGGCGGCCGCAGGGCGTGGACGTGGAGCTGGCCGCTTACCGGGTGGTGCAGGAGGCGCTCACCAACGCCTTGAAGTACGCGACCGGGAAGCCGACACGGGTCCTGCTACGGCACGGCGACGAGCACGTCGAGATCGTGGTGACCACCGACGGACCCACCGCCGCACCGGTCACGCGGAAGTCGGGCCCCGCGGGCGGACGGGGGCTGGCCGGGCTGCGCGCACGGGTGCGGATGCTCAATGGCGAACTGGAGGCCGGTCTCCGGCCCGGAGGCGGGTTCGAGGTCCGTGCCACGATACCGTCCAAGCCCCTACAGGAGTGATCTCGTGAGCGATACGCCGCCACCGATCCGTGTGCTCGTCTGCGATGATCAGGCGCTGGTGCGGACCGGCTACGTCACCATCTTCTCCGCGCAGCCCGACATGCAGGTCGTCGGGGAGGCCGAGAACGGTCACGAGGCGGTCCAGGCCGCGCGGCGGCTGCGTCCCGACGTGATTGTGATGGACATCCGAATGCCCCTGCTCGACGGCATCCAGGCGACGCGACAACTGGCCGGTCCCGATACCGAAGACGCACCGAAGGTAATGGTCGTCACCACATTCAACGTCGACGCCTACGTCTACGAAGCGTTGCGCGCCGGAGCGAGCGGATTCCTTCTCAAAGACGCGCCTCCGGCGGAGCTGGTCAACGGTATCCGGACCGTCGCCCGGGGTGAGGCCCTGCTGGCCCCAGCCGTCACTCGCCACCTCATCGGCCACTTCGCCCAGCATCTGCGACCGGCCGACACCTCCAGGCCGGCCAGACGGGACGTCGTGTGTGCGCTGACACCCCGCGAGCTGGAAGTGCTCCAACTGATCGCCGAGGGGCTGTCGAATGCGGAAATCGCCGCATCCATGTACATCACGCCTGAGACCGTCAAGACCTACGTGTCGCGCATTCTGGCGAAACTCGGCCTGCGCGACCGCGTCCAGGCCGTCGTCCTCGCCTACCGGGTCGGACTGGTGTCCGGCACACCGTGACCGACATGCGCATGTGCTCCGTGCGGCGCCGCCTGTCATCTTGACATCGTCGATTGCTGTGGCGACGAGGGGGTGGTCGATACCGGCGAACATGACCGCTTCGTCGGCCCGCAGCCATACGTTCATGCACCGAGCCTCGACGGTCGGGTACCGGTCGGACAAGCGGGCTCGCCCATACAACTGACCGGTGTCCTGGACGGCTCCGCAGGCACCAGCTTCCGCACCCGGTCCTTGTAGTCGGCCAGGCTGAGGATGCGGAACAGGGGCCCGTTGACGGGCCATCGTCCGAAGATGGCAGTGCGCCGGCTGGCGGCCCGCCGGTCCGCAGACGGCCACCTTCAGCGAACTGGCTGCCCCGGTGACGAGCACCAGTAGCCGTGAGAGCGGCAGCCGCTGGCTCTCCCAACAGGCCCTAGGGCCTGTCTTCAAAGGGTCATATCCACATCAGGAGTGACGCGATGGTGAGTGCTGCTTCGTAGGATTCGCGGGTTTTGTCGTAGCGG
>NZ_JBIVTR010000038.1:0-1424 GCF_044756785.1 Streptomyces sp. NPDC091649
AACACAGTGGACGCGAGCAACTGAGGACAAGCCCTCGGCCTATTAGTACCAGTCAGCTCCACCCCTTACAGGGCTTCCACATCTGGCCTATCAACCCAGTCGTCTACTGGGAGCCTTAACCCTTCAAGAGGGTGGGAATACTCATCTCGAAGCAGGCTTCCCGCTTAGATGCTTTCAGCGGTTATCCTTTCCGAACGTAGCCAACCAGCCATGCCCTTGGCAGGACAACTGGCACACCAGAGGTTCGTCCGTCCCGGTCCTCTCGTACTAGGGACAGCCCTTCTCAATATTCCTGCGCGCGCAGCGGATAGGGACCGAACTGTCTCACGACGTTCTAAACCCAGCTCGCGTACCGCTTTAATGGGCGAACAGCCCAACCCTTGGGACCGACTCCAGCCCCAGGATGCGACGAGCCGACATCGAGGTGCCAAACCATCCCGTCGATATGGACTCTTGGGGAAGATCAGCCTGTTATCCCCGGGGTACCTTTTATCCGTTGAGCGACAGCGCTTCCACAAGCCACTGCCGGATCACTAGTCCCGACTTTCGTCCCTGCTCGACCCGTCGGTCTCACAGTCAAGCTCCCTTGTGCACTTACACTCAACACCTGATTGCCAACCAGGCTGAGGGAACCTTTGGGCGCCTCCGTTACTCTTTAGGAGGCAACCGCCCCAGTTAAACTACCCATCAGACACTGTCCCTGATCCGGATCACGGACCCAGGTTAGACATCCAGCACGACCAGAGTGGTATTTCAACGACGACTCCACAACCACTGGCGTGGCCGCTTCAAAGTCTCCCACCTATCCTACACAAGCCGAACCGAACACCAATATCAAACTATAGTAAAGGTCCCGGGGTCTTTCCGTCCTGCTGCGCGAAACGAGCATCTTTACTCGTAGTGCAATTTCACCGGGCCTATGGTTGAGACAGTCGAGAAGTCGTTACGCCATTCGTGCAGGTCGGAACTTACCCGACAAGGAATTTCGCTACCTTAGGATGGTTATAGTTACCACCGCCGTTTACTGGCGCTTAAGTTCTCAGCTTCGCCACTCCGAAAAGCAGCTAACCGGTCCCCTTAACGTTCCAGCACCGGGCAGGCGTCAGTCCGTATACATCGCCTTACGGCTTCGCACGGACCTGTGTTTTTAGTAAACAGTCGCTTCTCGCTGGTCTCTGCGGCCACCCCCAGCTCAAGCAGCAAGTGCTATCACCAGTGATGGCCCCCCTTCTCCCGAAGTTACGGGGGCATTTTGCCGAGTTCCTTAACCATAGTTCACCCGAACGCCTCGGTATTCTCTACCTGACCACCTGAGTCGGTTTAGGGTACGGGCCGCCATGAAACTCGCTAGAGGCTTTTCTCGACAGCATAGGATCATCCACTTCACCACAATCGGCTCGGCATCAGGTCTCACCCTTATATGT
>NZ_JBIVTR010000038.1:1515-3280 GCF_044756785.1 Streptomyces sp. NPDC091649
TACCATGTGTGACGGATTTACCTACCACACGGGCTACACCCTTACCCCGGGACAACCACCGCCCGGGCTGGACTACCTTCCTGCGTCACCCCATCGCTTACCTACTACAAGTCTGGTTCATCGGCTCCACCACTACCCTCAACTCCGAAGAGATCGGGCCGGCTTCACGGACTTAGCATCGCCTGATTCAGTACTGGGCGTTTCAAAGCGGGTACCGGAATATCAACCGGTTGTCCATCGACTACGCCTGTCGGCCTCGCCTTAGGTCCCGACTTACCCTGGGCAGATCAGCTTGACCCAGGAACCCTTAGTCAATCGGCGCACACGTTTCTCACGTGTGTATCGCTACTCATGCCTGCATTCTCACTCGTGAACCGTCCACAACTCGCTTCCGCGGCTGCTTCACCCGGCACACGACGCTCCCCTACCCATCCATACGGGCGTTGGCCCTATGCGTATGAATGACACGACTTCGGCGGTACGCTTGAGCCCCGCTACATTGTCGGCGCGGAATCACTTGACCAGTGAGCTATTACGCACTCTTTCAAGGGTGGCTGCTTCTAAGCCAACCTCCTGGTTGTCTCTGCGACTCCACATCCTTTCCCACTTAGCGTACGCTTAGGGGCCTTAGTCGATGCTCTGGGCTGTTTCCCTCTCGACCATGGAGCTTATCCCCCACAGTCTCACTGCCGCGCTCTCACTTACCGGCATTCGGAGTTTGGCTAAGGTCAGTAACCCGGTAGGGCCCATCGCCTATCCAGTGCTCTACCTCCGGCAAGAAACACACGACGCTGCACCTAAATGCATTTCGGGGAGAACCAGCTATCACGGAGTTTGATTGGCCTTTCACCCCTAACCACAGGTCATCCCCCAGGTTTTCAACCCTGGTGGGTTCGGTCCTCCACGAAGTCTTACCTCCGCTTCAACCTGCCCATGGCTAGATCACTCCGCTTCGGGTCTAGAGCGTGCAACTCAATCGCCCTGTTCGGACTCGCTTTCGCTACGGCTTCCCCACACGGGTTAACCTCGCTACACACCGCTAACTCGCAGGCTCATTCTTCAAAAGGCACGCAGTCACGACTGACAGCACAAGTACTGCCAGCGACGCTCCCACGGCTTGTAGGCACACGGTTTCAGGTACTATTTCACTCCGCTCCCGCGGTACTTTTCACCATTCCCTCACGGTACTATCCGCTATCGGTCACCAGGGAATATTTAGGCTTAGCGGGTGGTCCCGCCAGATTCACACGGGATTTCTCGGGCCCCGTGCTACTTGGGTGTCTCTCAAACGAGCCGTTGATGTTTCAGCTACGGGGGTCTTACCCTCTACGCCGGACCTTTCGCATGTCCTTCGCCTACATCAACGGTTTCTGACTCGTCTCACAGCCGGCAGACTATGAAAGAGAGATCCCACAACCCCGCATGCGCAACCCCTGCCGGGTATCACACGCATACGGTTTGGCCTCATCCAGTTTCGCTCGCCACTACTCCCGGAATCACGGTTGTTTTCTCTTCCTGAGGGTACTGAGATGTTTCACTTCCCCTCGTTCCCTCCACACTGCCTATGTGTTCAGCAGCGGGTGACAGCCCATGACGACTGCCGGGTTTCCCCATTCGGAAACCCCCGGATCAAAGCTTGGTTGACAGCTCCCCGGGGACTATCGTGGCCTCCCACGTCCTTCATCGGTTCCTGGTGCCAAGGCATCCACCGTGCGCCCTTAAAAACTTGGCCACAGATGCTCGCGTCCACTGTGCAGTTCTCAAA
>NZ_JBIVTR010000039.1:0-3631 GCF_044756785.1 Streptomyces sp. NPDC091649
GGTCCTTCGCTTTCGCGTTTCCCTTTCCGGCGGTTCCAACTTTACCAGACTCTTTTTCGTTCCGTTTCCGGTCCGAATTCGATTTCCGGTGGCCTATGGAGTGGCCTTGCCTTTCGGCGGATTCCGACTTTATCAGAATCTCATGGGCCGAAACGAACGACCCTGTGATTCGAGATGAAGGGAAATCATGCGGCTCAGCGGAGTCAGCAAACACTCCCGCATGAGCGAAGTCGATCTTATGCGCTTAACTCGAACTTGTCCAGCCCGAGGCAACCGTTCAAATCTACCTCCCCACATCTGCCGTGTCAACGGTTTTTGTGGGCGAGGAGGACACTAGCAGCTCAGCAGGGGTGAAAGCACATCGGCGGTCAGGCTGCGGTGGGAAGTTCGGCGCTGCGTTCGACCGCCGTGAGGTCACCTGTGTCGCCCGCCCGTGCCGCACGGCCGCCGAGGATGTAGACGTATGCGAGAAAGGCCAGCTCAGCGGCGATGCCAATGGTGATCCGAGCCCAGGTCGGGAGCCCTGACGGGGTCACGAAGCCCTCGATGAGTCCGGAGACGAACAGGACCAGCGCCAGGCCGATGGCCATGCCCAGTGCGGCGCGGCCCTGCTGGGCCAGGGCGGTCCGGCGTGAGAGGGGGCCCGGGTCGATCACGGTCCAGCCGAGGCGCAGTCCCGTGCCGGCGGCGACGAACACCGCGGTCAGTTCGAGCAGACCATGGGGAAGCACCAGGCCGAGGAAGACGTCGAGGCGGCCTGCCGAGGACATGAGACCTATGCCGACACCCAGGTTGAGCATGTTGAGGAACAGGATCCAGATCACGGGTATGCAGAGAAACGCCCCGAGGACCAGACACATGGCTGCGGCCTGCGCGTTGTTCGTCCATACCTGTGCCGCGAACGACGCCGCCGGGTGGCTGGAGTAGTAGGTCTCGTACTCGCCTCCCGGCCGGGTCATCGCGCGGAGGTCGTCGGGTGCGGCGATCGCGGCCTGGACGTCGGGGTGCGTGCCGATCCACCAGCCCAGCAGTGCCGCCAGCGCGGTCGAGAGCACGGCGGTGGGGATCCACCAGTGGCGCGAGCGGTAGACGGCGGCGGGGAATCCCGCGGTGAGGAACCGGGCCGCGTCCCGCCAGGACGCCTTGCGGGTACCGGTCACCGTCGACCGGGCGCGTGCGACGAGCTGGGTGAGCCGTCCGGTGAGAAGCGGGTCGGGGCTGCTCGACTGGATCAGCGAGAGGTGGGTCGCCGTGCGTTGGTAGAGGACGACGAGTTCGTCCGCTTCCGCGCCCGTGAGGCGACGCCCTCGGCGCAGGAGGTGTTCGAGGCGGTCCCACTCCGTGCGGTGGGCGGTGACGAAGACGTCGAGGTCCATGGGCGTCTGTTGCTCCTGGCAAGGGGGCGTACGGGGTCGTGCTGCTGCGGCGCGCTGGCGGTCAGCTTGGCAGACTGGGGCCGGCTGGGGCAGAGAAGGTCGGCGAAGGGTGGGGCCCGATGAGTGAGCTGGTGACCGGGGACGCGGTCGTTCTGGGGTTGAGGCCCGCACGGCTGCCGAGCCGGGCGTTGGCCTCGGCGATCGATCTGGCGGTGATATTCGCCGTCTTCATCCTGGTTTCGGTGGTATTGGGCATCGCTTCCGTCTCCTTGGACGAGGCAGCCGTCGCGGCCATCGGGGTGGCCTCGTTCCTGCTGGTCCTGATCGGTGGGCCGGTCGCGGTGGAGACGCTGAGCCATGGCCGTTCATTGGGAAAACTTGCCTGCGGACTGCGGGTGGTGCGCGACGACGGCGGGCCTATCCGGTTCCGGCACGCGCTCGTGCGCGGCGCCATGGGGCTCGTCGAGATTCTCCTGACCTTCGGCGCCCTGGCCTCCATCGCCTCCCTGGTGTCGGCGCGGGGTCGCCGGATCGGTGACGTGTTCGCCGGGACGCTGGTGATCCGGGAGCGGGTCGCGGCGACCGGCAGGTCCGTCGCCGTGCCTCCTCCCCCGCCCTGGCTGGTCGGCCGGTTCGCCCAGTTGGATCTGTCGGCCGTGCCTGACGGCCTCTGGCTCGCGGTACGGCAGTACCTGACGCGGATGCAGCAGTTGGATCCCGGCGTGGGTCGCTCGATCGCGGAACGGCTGGCCGGTGAACTGGTCGCGCGGACGGGTGCCGCCGCGCCGGAGGGCGTTCCCGCGGCAGCGTTCCTGGCCGCGGTGGTGCATGAGCGGCAGGCACGGGACGCGCGGCGTTTGTTCGCCGGGCCCCGGGCCGCGGGGTCCGTGCCGTCCATGCCTTCCGGGTCGACGGTCCCGGGCGTGCCTGGCGGGCGCTCCGGGTATGCGGCGCCCGGCGGGGCCGGTGGGCACGCCGGGGTGTCCGGTGGTCCCGGAGCAGTCGGGGCCGGAGGGCCCGGGGGCGTCGGCACTGTCGGCGGAGGATCCGCTGCGGGCGGTTCCGGGTCGGGGGGCGGCGCCGTTGGTGCGCCTGAGCAGCGGTACGAAGGGGATTCCCCGGCAGGGTTCGCGCCGCCCGGGTAAGGGCTGCCCCCTCGCCGCCGGCGGATCAGCGCGTGGCACCCGGACGGGGTGCCGGACCGGGGGCATCACGAGGTGGAGGAACGTCCGCGTACTGGCTGCGTTCCGGGTGCCGACGACGCGGCCGGGGTGCCGATAGCCGTCGTCCGTCGTCCCGCGTCCGCCGGGTCGCGGGCAGCCCTCAGGTGGTGTCGGGCCCGGATTCGGGCTGTGTCTCCTGGTCTGCCGGGGCGCCGGAGACACGGGGGGACGGCGGCGTTTCCAGGTGTTCGAGTTCGATGCCGGGTGCCGCGAGGACCACGTCACCGGCGATGTGGATGGTGTGCTGCTCCCCGGTGTCCAGGGCGCTGACCTGGTACGCGTCCACGATCAGGGGGCCGTTGTCAGTGGCGTGCGCTTCACTGTTCACCAGGGCCCAGGACTGGTCGACGGTCCTGGGTGCGAGGACCGGGTCCGTGAAGGTGACCACGCGGACGCGGGTCGTGGGGGAATCGGGGGTGAGGCGCAGGAGCCGGGTCATGGCGATGAGGAACGCGGGAGACGTGCCGGCGAAGGCGTGGGCGCGGACGTTGCCTTCGGTGGCGTGGCCCCCGGTGGGGTCGGTCCGGACCCAGGTGACCCCTTCCAGCGCCGCTCCTCGCACCTGCCAGCTCGCGGCATGGAGTTCGAGGCGGATGGGCCGGCCCAGCTCGTCCAGAGCGAGGTCGACGGAGCCGAGGTGGTCTCCGGAGGGTGATGTGGTCTGGGATACGTAGCGCCAGCCGGAGGGGCCGGGGGCGCAGTGGAAGTGTTCTTCGCCGAGGGGGGTGCGATCGTGAAGGTCGTGGAGCGAATACCTGCCGCGGGGCATGGGGTCCTTCGGGTTCCTCGGGCTGTGCGGGGGCGGTAACGGGAGCAGGCCCCCGGCACGGGGGTGCGGGGGCCTGCTCGCGATCTGCTGCTGAGGGCTCTGCCGCCGCTCGGCGTCCGGAAGGCCGGCCTTTCGGACGCCGAGGGCGGATCAGTGGCCGCGGATGACTCAGTAGCGGTAGTGGTCGGGCTTGTACGGGCCCTCGACCGGGACGCCGATGTACGCCGCCTGCTCGGGACGCAGGGTCGTGAGCCGGACGCCGA
>NZ_JBIVTR010000040.1:0-3466 GCF_044756785.1 Streptomyces sp. NPDC091649
CTTGAACGCCTTCGATATCACCTTTGACGGCCGACTCTCTGCAGCCCGCCAGTAGCCCTCAACAACCCGAGTTACACCGCTCGTTTGACAGACCCGCGGAAGGCTGCTCACGCTCACCGACCCACTCGGTCATGCCACAACTCACCAGTACGACGAGGAGGGGAGACAGACCACGGTCCTCCATCCCGATGGCAGCGAGGAGCGCGTCGTCTTCGACCGGCTCAGCCTGCCAACTCACTACCCGCTGGGCTCGGTGTGGTCGTACACACGCGACCCTGCGGGGCGGCTCGTTTCGGAGACGGACTTCGACGGCCGCACGCTCACCTACGAGTCGGACGCTGCCGGACAGGTAGTCACGCGCACCAACCCGCTGGGTGAGTCCATCACGTACGAACGTGACTCGTGCGGCCGAGTGACCCGCAAGGATGCGGCGGGCGCGGTGACGACCTTCTCCTACGACCGGGCGGGGCGCCTGCTCCATGCTGTGGGGCCGGAGAGCGAACTGCTCTATCAGTACAACCGAATCGGCCGTGTGAAAGCAGAGGTAGCCGACGGCCGAGTCACCACCCATACCTACGATGCGCTGGGCCGCCGGACCCAGCGAGTGACACCCACCGGTCAGCGCACCAGGTACGCCTACGACGCCTCCGACCGGCTCACCGAGCTGATCAGCGGCAACCGGACCATCGCGTTCACCCACGACCTGGCGGGCCGCGAACTAGCGCGCGCTTTCGGCCCCGAGCTGACCTTCAACTCGGCGTGGGACGGTGCTGGCAGGTTGGTCACACAGCACATCTTCAGTGGCGAAGACACAGTGAATCGCCGGTCCTACACCTACGACGCCGACGACCGGCTCACGGCGATCGACGACACACTGCGCGGCATGTCGCGCTTCACCCTCGACGCTGTCGGCCGGGTCGTGTCCGTTACGGCGGACCGGTGGGCCGAGAGCTACTCCTACGATGCCGACGGAAATCAGACCTCGGCGTCCTGGACTGCCTCCCATCCCGGCCAGGAGGCTACGGGACCTCGTTCTTACACCGGCACGGAGATCATTCGCGCCGGCACGATCCGGTTCGAGCACGATGCTCTGGGCCGGGTCACCGTCCGCCGGAAGACACGGCTGTCCCGCAAGCCCGACACCTGGCGGTACACGTGGGACGTCGAAGACCGCCTGACGGCGGTGACCACCCCGGACGGCATCACATGGCGCTACCGCTATGACCCCCTTGGCCGCCGCACAAGCAAAGTCCGGCTGACCGACACGGGCGACCCCCTGGGTGAGGAGATCCGCTTCTCCTGGGATGGCACCACGCTCTGCGAGCAGACCACGTTGTCTCCGGAGCTTCCTCGTCCGGTCACCCTCACCTGGGATCACGACGGCATTCGACCTCTCGCCCAGACCGAACGCATCCTTTCCTCGATCACGCGGCAGGACGTAGTCGACGAGCGATTCTTCGCGATCGCCACCGACCTGATCGGCACCCCCACCGAACTCATCGATGAGACCGGGAACGTGGGGTGGCAGTCCCGCGCGGCTCTCTGGGGCAGCACGACATGGACGAGAGACAGCACGACCTACACGCCGCTCCGCTTTCCCGGCCAGTACTACGACCCGGAGAGCGGCCTGCACTACAACCACCATCGGCACTACGATCCGCAGACCGCGCGCTACCTCACAGCCGACCCTCTCGGCCTCTCGCCCGCGCCCAACCCCCGTACCTACGTCCACAACCCCCACACCTGGTCCGATCCGCTGGGGCTCGGACCCTGCCCCCGAGGAGGGTGGGAAGAAAAGGCCGACTTCTCCAGCCAGAGTGTGATGAGCAAGAAGTTCCACGCACATGCGGGAGATTTCCTGGAAGAGCCGGGTAATCTCAAAAAGGCGAATCTCCAAAGGTTCGAAGATAGTATGCGCGCTCATATCAAAGCGGATGACACGAAGATTTACCGTTTCGACTACAGAGGCCAAGGGCAAGCGATCGGCTTCATCGACCCGACCACTCAGAAGATGGTCATGCTGCACGCGGACACCGGAAAATTCTGGTCAGGTTATAAACTGGGCGACAAGCAATTTCAGAGCATCATCGATAAAGGGTTCCTATGGTGATCGAGTCGAACGAGGCCGGAGCTGGGGACGCCATGACTGTTCTCGACGGTCAGGGCACCTTCAGCGGACAATGGCTCGCGGCAGGAGAGAAGAAGATCGTCCCGGTGCCGACAGGGAGCCGCACCGACAGCTCTCTCGTCAGGCGTATCACCGAAGGATGCCGGACTGCAGGAGCCGACACCGTCCTGGTGATGCGCCCCTCCGCCGGGGCAGCCGCCCCTGCAGACAGTCTCCCGCCGACCGATCCCGGCCTTGTCGCGCTACCCCCGCCTCTTCTGCTCGCCACTGCGAACCTGGATGGCGCGATCCTGTTTTCCGGACCGGGCTACGCCTTGGTCGCCGGCACGTCGGCGTTCCTCGTGGGAGCGGCGCCAGAGGGAGTGGACCAGGCGCGGGCTCGCTTCGCCCGTTACGCACGGGCAGCAGCTCGGAAATGGCCCGTTCTGGAGTCGACCGCGCGATCGTTTCCTCCCGGACACATCGCCTGGAAGTACCCGAGGGACGTTCCTGAGGCCACCGCCACGGGCCAGCAGCTGGCACTTATGAGAGATGTAGCAGCCGGACGCTGCACGGGGGCGGAATTCGCCGTCGGTTGGCTGGACGCACGTCGTCGTTCGCAGCAGCGGGGCGAGCGGGTCCGCGATCCGTTGGAAACTCTTCTCGATCGTGTCTTCTCGCTGCTGGAGGACTACTCCATCGACCCGCAGTTCAAGGAGCCAGACGACCTGTCGGACGACGAACTGAAGAACGCCGTCATCGAACTGCTACGCGAAGCGGAGTGACCAGCGTCAGAAATCCTTCGGCCGACGTGGGCGCTCCAGGTGTCATCTCATGGACGGGGGAGGAGTGGGCACCTGTCGGCGCAAAACCGCAGTGACGCGGGGCATTCCATGCCTCCGGGGACCGGCCGCCGTGGAGGCTGGTGGCGGGGCCGGCTCCCCGCGGGCGAGAGCCGGGCGCCTCCGGACATGGCGTCCGATCTCCCCAGGTCGCGTGCCCCATCCGTGCCCAGCGGAGCGGACAACAGCGGTCAGGTACGGCGCCGGGGGGCCATGCCAACCTCGCGCGTCTCGAACAAACATGCAGGTCAGAGCGGTTGCGACCGCTCAAGAGCCGCTGATTCCCAAGCTCAGAGCGCGAGTTCGATTCTCGCCACCCGCTCCACGACGAAGGCCCTGGTCAATGACTGGGGCCTTCTTGCTTGCCTTCCAACAGCACCGGCCCGGAGCGTCACTCGTCAGAGACAGCCGGCGAGTGATCGCCCCGTTATGTTTTTCGCGGTCCTGCAAGAGGGCCGCTGGCCTCCGGGCCCGGCATGACTGTTGCCCCCTGTCGAAGGCATGACCTGGGGGGTGG
>NZ_JBIVTR010000041.1:0-1786 GCF_044756785.1 Streptomyces sp. NPDC091649
GAGAGGAGCCCTGACTCAGGGTGAGCATCAAGCCGACCACCGCAGACTTCCAGTGGACCGATGTGGATCAGCGGGCCGTGGACACCGCTCGTGTTCTCGCCGCGGATGCCGTACAGAAAGTCGGAAACGGCCACCCGGGCACGGCGATGAGCCTGGCTCCTGCCGCGTACACCCTGTTCCAGAAGGTGATGCGGCACGATCCGGCGGACGCGGAGTGGACCGGCCGTGACCGGTTCGTTCTGTCCGCGGGCCACTCCAGCCTGACTTTGTACATTCAGTTGTATCTGGCCGGTTACGGGCTGGAGCTGGATGACCTGAAGGCGTTCCGTACCTGGGGCTCGAAGACTCCGGGGCACCCGGAGTACGGGCACACCAGGGGTGTGGAGACGACGACCGGGCCGTTGGGCCAGGGTGTGGCGAACGCGGTGGGCATGGCGATGGCCGCCCGTTACGAGCGTGGTCTCTTCGACCCCGGGGCGGCGGCGGGTACTTCCCCGTTCGATCACATGGTGTGGGTCGTGGCGGGTGACGGTTGTCTTCAGGAGGGCATCTCGGCGGAGGCGTCGTCGCTGGCCGGGCACCAGAAGCTGGGCAATCTGGTCCTGTTGTGGGACGACAACCACATCTCCATCGAGGGTGACACCCAGACCGCGGTCTCCGAGGACACGATCAAGCGGTACGAGTCCTACGGGTGGCATGTCCAGCGTGTCGAGCAGCTGCCCAGCGGTGACCTGGACCCGGCGGGTCTGTACGCGGCGCTTTTGGCGGCGAAGGCCGAGACCGGGCGTCCGTCGTTCATCGCGGCCCGTTCGATCATCGCCTGGCCGGCTCCGAGCGCGCAGAACACCGAGGCCGCGCACGGTTCGGCGCTGGGTGAGGAGGAGGTCGCGGCGACCAAGCGGGTCCTGGGCTTCGACCCGGAGCGGACCTTCGAGGTGTCCGAGGAGGTCATCGGCCACACCCGCCAGGCCCTGGACCGGGGGCGTGAGGCCCGCGCAGGGTGGGAGAAGGCGTTCGCCGCGTGGCGCACGGCCAACCCGGAGCGGGCCGCCTCCTTCGACCGGATCGCCGCGGGCGAGCTGCCGGCGGGCTGGGAGGAGAAGCTCCCCGTCTTCGAGCCGGGCAAGGGCCTGGCCACCCGTGCCGCGTCCGGCAAGGTGCTCCAGGCGCTGGGGGAGATCGTGCCCGAGCTGTGGGGCGGCTCGGCGGACCTGGCGGGGTCGAACAACACGACGATCGACAAGACGTCGTCGTTCCTCCCGGTGGGCAACCCGCTGCCGGAGGCCGACCCGTACGGGCGCACGATCCATTTCGGTATCCGTGAGCACGCGATGGCGGCGGCGATGAACGGCATCGCGCTGCACGGCAACACCCGTATCTACGGGGGCACGTTTTTGGTGTTCTCCGACTACATGCGTAACGCGGTGCGGCTGTCCGCGCTGATGCACCTGCCGGTGACGTACGTGTGGACGCACGACTCGATCGGCCTGGGCGAGGACGGCCCGACCCACCAGCCGGTCGAGCACCTGGCCGCGCTGCGCGCCATCCCGGGCCTGAACATCGTGCGTCCGGCCGACGCGAACGAGACGGCGATCGTGTGGGGGGAGATCCTGCGCCGTTACACCAAGGTGTTCGGCGAGGGTGCCCCGCACGGTCTGGCGCTGACCCGGCAGGGCGTGCCGACGTACGAGGCGAACGAGAACGCCGCCAGGGGCGGCTATGTCCTGTTCGAGGCCGAGGGGCCCTCCGGGCAGGCCACGGAGCCGCGGGTGGTGCTGATCGGGAC
>NZ_JBIVTR010000041.1:1881-3379 GCF_044756785.1 Streptomyces sp. NPDC091649
CGACCGGTTCCGAGGTTCACCTGGCCGTGGAGGCGCGTGAGGAGCTCCAGGCGGCCGGTGTGCCGGCCCGGGTGGTCTCGATGCCGTCGGTGGAGTGGTTCGAGGAGCAGGATCAGGGTTACAAGGACAGCGTGCTCCCGCCGTCGGTGAAGGCGCGGGTCGCCGTCGAGGCGGGTATCGGTCTGACCTGGCACCGGTATGTCGGGGACGCGGGCCGGATTGTTTCGCTGGAGCACTTCGGGGCCTCGGCCGACGCGAAGGTCCTCTTCCGGGAGTTCGGCTTCACGGCCGAGAACGTGGCCGCGGCCGCGCGGGAATCTCTCGAAGCCGCCACGCGCTGACGCCGGTAGATACGACTAGTAGGAGATGCAACTCATGACAGACGCACTCAAGCGCCTCTCCGAGGAGGGCGTGGCGATCTGGCTCGATGACCTGTCGCGCAAGCGGATCACGTCCGGGAATCTGGCGGAGCTGATCGATCAGAGTCATGTCGTCGGTGTGACGACCAATCCGTCGATCTTCCAGAAGGCGATCTCCTCGGGCGACGGTTACGAGCAGCAGCTCACCGACCTCGCCGCCCGGAAGGTCACCGTCGAGGAAGCCCTGCGCATGATCACGACGGCGGACGTCCGTGACGCCGCGGACATCCTGCGCCCGGTCTTCGACGCCACCGGCGGCCAGGACGGGCGGGTCTCCATCGAGGTCGACCCGCGCCTGGCCCACAACACCCGCTCCACCGTCGCCGAGGCCAAGCAGCTCGCCTGGCTCGTCGACCGGCCCAACACCCTCATCAAGATCCCCGCGACCAGGGCCGGTCTCCCGGCGATCACCGAGACGATCGGCCGGGGCATCAGCGTGAACGTGACGCTGATCTTCTCCCTGGAGCGCTACCGCGCGGTCATGGACGCCTACCTCGCCGGTCTGGAGAAGGCCAAGGCCGCGGGCCTGGACCTGGCCAAGATCCACTCGGTCGCCTCGTTCTTCGTCTCCCGCGTGGACACCGAGATCGACAAGCGCCTCGACGCCATCGGTACGGAGGCGGCGAAGGCGGCCAAGGGCAAGTCCGCCCTCGCCAACGCCCGCCTGGCCTACGAGGCGTACGAGGAGGTCTTCTCCTCCGACCGCTGGGCCCCGCTGGACAAGGCGCAGGCCAACAAGCAGCGCCCGCTGTGGGCCTCGACCGGCGTGAAGGACCCGTCCCTCAAGGACACTCTCTACGTCGACGACCTCGTGGCCCCCAACACGGTCAACACCATGCCCGAAGCGACCCTGGAGGCGGTGGCCGACCACGGCCAGATCACCGGCAACACCGTCGCCGGCGGCTACGACCAGGCCCGCACCGACCTCGACACCATCAAGAACCTCGGCATCTCCTACGACGAGGTCGTACAGGTGCTGGAGGACGAAGGCGTCGAGAAATTCGAGGCGTCCTGGAACGACCTGCTCAAGTCGACCGAGGCCGAACTCAAGCGCCTCGCCCCCTCGGAGGACTGACCAC
>NZ_JBIVTR010000042.1:0-1149 GCF_044756785.1 Streptomyces sp. NPDC091649
CCAGGTACGACGGGAGCCGTGGGCGGGGGTGGGAAGGAGGTCCGTCGTCTGGGCCGGGTGATCATTCGTTTCGCGGGTGATTCGGGTGACGGGATGCAGCTCACGGGTGACCGGTTCACTTCGGAGACGGCGTCGTTCGGGAATGATCTGTCGACGCTGCCGAACTTCCCGGCGGAGATCCGTGCTCCCGCGGGCACGCTGCCGGGGGTGTCCTCGTTCCAGTTGCATTTCGCCGATCACGACATCCTGACCCCGGGTGATGCGCCCGACGTGCTGGTCGCGATGAATCCGGCCGCGTTGCGGGCGAACATCGACGACGTGCCGCGCGGTGGGGAGATCATCGTGAACACGGATGAGTTCACCAAGCGGCCGATGGCGAAGGTCGGGTACACGGCCAGTCCGCTGGAGGACGGCTCGCTGGCGGCGTACCGGGTGCATCCGGTGCCGTTGACGACGCTGACGCTGGAGGCGCTGAAGGAGTTCGGGCTTCCCCGCAAGGAGGCCGAGCGGTCCAAGAACATGTTCGCGCTGGGTCTGCTGTCGTGGATGTATCACCGGCCGACCGAGGCGACGGAGGCGTTCTTGCGGCAGAAGTTCGCGAAGAAGCCGCGGATCGCGGAGGCGAACGTGGCGGCGTTTCGGGCCGGGTGGAACTTCGGCGAGACGACCGAGGACTTCGCCGTCTCCTACGAGGTCGCCCCGGCCGCCGGGGCGTTCCCGGCCGGGACCTACCGCAACATCTCGGGGAACCTGGCCCTGTCCTACGGTCTGATCGCGGCCGGGCGGCTGGCGGAGCTGCCGGTCTATCTGGGGTCGTATCCGATCACCCCGGCCTCGGACATCCTGCACGAGCTGTCGCGGCACAAGAACTTCGGGGTGCGGACCTTCCAGGCGGAGGACGAGATCGCCGGGATCGGAGCGGCGCTGGGCGCGGCGTTCGGCGGGGCGCTGGGCATCACGACGACGTCGGGGCCGGGAGTGGCGCTGAAGTCGGAGACGATCGGTCTGGCGGTCTCTCTGGAGCTGCCGCTGCTGATCGTCGACATCCAGCGCGGCGGGCCGTCCACCGGGCTGCCGACCAAGACCGAGCAGGCCGACCTGCTGCAGGCGATGTTCGGCAGGAACGGCGAGGCCCCGGTGCCGGTCGTC
>NZ_JBIVTR010000042.1:1245-2995 GCF_044756785.1 Streptomyces sp. NPDC091649
CGCGCCCCGCGGACCCCGGCCGACTGCTTCGACGCGGCGATCGACGCCGCCCGCATCGCCCTGACGTACCGCACCCCGGTCTTCCTGCTCTCCGACGGCTACCTCGCCAACGGCTCCGAGCCCTGGCGCATCCCGGACACCGAAACCCTGCCCGATCTCAGGACGCCCTTCGCCACCGGCCCCAACCACACCCTGGCCGACGGCACCGAGGTCTTCTGGCCCTACAAACGCGACCCGCAGACCCTGGCCCGCCCCTGGGCCATTCCCGGCACGCCCGGCCTGGAGCACCGCATCGGCGGGATCGAGAAGCAGGACGGCACCGGCAACATCTCCTACGACCCGGCCAACCACGACCACATGGTCCGCACCCGCCAGGCCAAGATCGACAACATCCAGGTCCCCGACCTCACCGTCGACGACCCCGCCGGGGCAGCGACCCTGGTGCTGGGCTGGGGATCGACGTACGGGCCGATCACCGCCGCGGTGCGCCGGCTGCGGGCCGCCGGCACCCCGATCGCCCAGGCCCACCTGCGCCACCTCAACCCCTTCCCCAAGAACCTCGGAAAGGTGTTGAAGCACTACGACAAGGTCGTCGTGCCGGAGATGAACCTCGGCCAGCTCGCGATGCTGCTGAGGGCGAAGTACCTGGTGGACGCCCACAGCTACAACCAGGTCAACGGAATGCCGTTCAAGGCGGAGCAGCTCGCCACGGCTCTCAAGGAGGCCATCGATGCCTGACACCGACGAACTGCGGCACAACGACCTGCTGCAACTGGTGCCCAAGGCCGAGGCGAAGCAGTCCATGAAGGACTTCAAGTCCGACCAGGAAGTGCGCTGGTGCCCCGGCTGCGGCGACTACGCCGTCCTCGCCGCCGTCCAGGGCTTCATGCCCGAACTCGGCCTCGCCAAGGAGAACATCACCTTCGTCTCCGGCATCGGCTGCTCCTCCCGCTTCCCGTACTACATGAACACCTACGGAATGCACTCCATCCACGGCCGCGCCCCCTCCATCGCCACCGGACTCGCCACCTCCCGCCGCGACCTGTCGGTCTGGGTCGTCACCGGCGACGGCGACGCACTCTCCATCGGCGGCAACCACCTCATCCACGCCCTGCGCCGCAACGTCAACCTCAAGATCCTCCTGTTCAACAACCGGATCTACGGACTGACGAAGGGCCAGTACAGCCCCACCTCCGAACTCGGCAAGATCACCAAATCCACCCCCATGGGCTCGCTCGACGCCCCCTTCAACCCGGTGTCCCTCGCCATCGGCGCGGAAGCCACCTTCGTGGCCCGCACCGTCGACTCCGACCGCAAACACCTCACGAGCGTGCTGCGCGCGGCCGCCGAGCACTCGGGCACAGCACTGGTGGAGATCTACCAGAACTGCAACATCTTCAACGACGGCGCCTTCGAAGTCCTCAAGGACAAGGAACAAGCCGCCGAAGCCGTCATCCGCCTCGAACACGGGCAACCGATCCTCTTCGGCTCCCAGGAGCCCAAAGGCGTCATCCGCGACCCGGCCACCGGCGACCTCCACGTCGCAACCGTCACGAAGGACAACCGCTCCCAGATCCTCGTCCACGACGCCCACGCGGAATCACCCACCACAGCGTTCGCACTCTCCCGCCTCGCCGACGCCGACACCCTCCACCACACCCCCATCGGAGTGCTGCGCAGCGTCCAACGACCGGTCTACGACACGCTGATGTCAGACCAGCTGGACACCGCCCTCGAACGCGACGGCAAG
>NZ_JBIVTR010000043.1:0-1987 GCF_044756785.1 Streptomyces sp. NPDC091649
CGGCGGATCGACATCAGACCGGGCATCTCGTGCTCGGCCAGCGTGATCTCCTTACGCCCGAAAGCGGCGAGGGAGAGGTCGGCGACCTTGAAGTCGGTGAAGTCACTGGTGGGCTGCGAGGCCATGCTGAGCACTCCTTGAGTTGGTCACGTTGCGGTGGATTTCGAGCGTCGCCGTGGAGCGGTTGAGCGTGATGTAGTGCAGTCCGGGCGCGCCCTCGGCCAGTAGCCGTTCGGCCATGGCGGTGGCGTGGTCGACCCCGACGCGGTGGGCGGCGGCGGGGTCGTCGCGGGCCGCTTCGAGCCGGTGGGCCAGCTCCTCGGGGAAGGCGGCGCCACTGAGTTCGGCGAACCGGCGGATCTGCCGTACGTCGGTGGCGGGCATGATCTCGGGGATGATCGGGGTGTCGCAGCCGGCGGCCGCGATCCGGTCCCGCAGGCGCAGGTAGTCCTCGACGTGGAAGAACATCTGGGTGATGGCGTAGTCGGCGCCTGCCCGGCATTTGGCGACGAAGTGCCGGATGTCGGTATCCCAGTCCGCCGACCGCGGATGCATCTCGGGGAACGCCGCGACACCGACGCTGAAGTCGCCCGACTCCCTTACCAGGGAGACCAGTTCATGGGCGTGGGTGAGGCCGTCGCGGTGCGCTGCCCACGTGGCGTTGGGATCTCCGGGGGGATCGCCGCGGAGCGCGAGCACATCGCGGACGCCCGCGTCCGCGTACCGCCCGATGATGTGGCGCAGTTCCGCCACCGAGTGGCCGACCGCGGTGAGGTGGGCGACGGGGCGCAGGGTGGTGTCCCGGGCGATCCGCTGGGTCACCTCCACGGTGCGGTCCCGTGACGAGCCCCCGGCGCCGTAGGTGACCGACACGAACGTCGGGGAGAGGGCCTCGATCCGGCGGATCGCGTTCCACAGGGTCTGCGTGCCCTTGTCCGTCTTCGGCGGAAAGAACTCGAAGGAGAACGAGGGCGTCCCGCTCGCGAGGACCTCACGCAGCGTGTTCACGGCCGGCCTCCGGCGTTGAAGTAGCTCGCTTCGGGGTGGTGGGTGACGATGGCGTCGGTGGACTGCTCCGGGTGGAGCTGGAACTCCTCGGAGAGGTGGACGCCGATCCGCTCCGGCCGCAGGAGGTCGGCGATCTTCGCCCGGTCCTCCAGGTCGGGGCAGGCGGGATAGCCGAGGGAGTAGCGGCAACCCTGGTACTCGGTCCGGAACATCGCCTCCAGGGACCCCGGGTCGCCGGTGGCGATGCCGAGTTCGGCGCGCACCCGCGCGTGCCAGTACTCGGCGAGCGCTTCGGCCAACTGCACGGACAGCCCGTGCAGTTCGAGGTAGTCACGGTAGGAGTCGGCGGCGAACAGCCGGGCGGTGGCCTCACCGATCTTCGAGCCGACGGTGACGACCTGGAGGCCGACCACGTCCCTCTCGCCGGACTCCTCCGGGCGGAAGAAGTCCGCCAGACACAGGCGCCGGCCCCGGCGCTGACGGGGGAAGGAGAAGCGGGTCCGCTCCGATCCGCCCTCATCGAGCACGATCAGGTCGTCGCCCTTGGAGGCACAGGGGAAGTAGCCGTGCACGACGGCCGCTTCCAGGAGGTTGTCGGTCTGCAACCGGTCCAGCCACATGCGCAGCCTGGGCCGCCCCTCGCTCTCCACGAGCTCCTCGTACGAGGGTCCGTCGCCGGTGCGGGCCTGCTTGAGGCCCCACTGCCCCTTGAACAGGGCGTCCTCGTCCAGCCAGGAGGCGTATTCCTTGAGCGGGATGCCCTTGACGACGCGGGAGCCCCAGAACGGCGGCTCGGGCACCTCGTTGTCCGCGGCGACGTCGGAGCGTACGGAGCCCTCCGGCTCCTCGACCTGGAGGACGGCCGTCTCGCGCAGGGGGACGCGGCGCTGCTTGAGCTCGGGCAGCACCGCGCCGGGGACGCCGCGCTTGACGCCGATGAGGGCGTCCATGAGGCGCAGGCCCTCGAAGGCGTCGCGGG
>NZ_JBIVTR010000044.1:0-1708 GCF_044756785.1 Streptomyces sp. NPDC091649
CGCGCCGACCTCCATCTCGGCCTTCTCCAACTCGCCTGCAGCATCATCTGCTTGAGACGACTCAAAACCTCATTTTGAAACCGTCAGTAAGCCGCTGGGGCGCGGCCGCCGTCGGGGTGATGGTGGCCAGCCCGGCGCGTTCGGCGGCGAGGCGTTGCAGGGCCTGCGCGCGCGAGACGTCGCTGGGCCGTACGCGCTGCTGGGCGGCCGCTTTGGAGCGGAGTTCTTCGGCCCCGAGATTCTGCCGGTGTGGAGTTGGCGCGATGGCTCACAGCTCGCCGGTGGCGACCGTGTCGCGGAGATCCGGCTCGGAGCGGACCGCATCGTCCTCGCCCAGCGCAACGACGTCGACGGGGCGGGCGGCATCGGGTTCGAGGTCCTCGTGGGATGCGCGGCCGATGACGAGTGCGAGGGCCAGGTGTGGGCCCCGGCCTGCAACGTCACCGACTTTCTGTGCGCCCTGACCGGCGAGCTGATGACCGACCCGGACGTGCGCTGCACCATCCACGGCCCGGGCGACGAGGAGGACCAGGCCGACGACCCCGAAGGCCCCGCCGACCTCGCGCAGGAGCCGAAAGGTGCACACTCCACTCCGACCAAGGAGCACACCGCCTTGACCACCACGCGCACCTTCACCGCCACCGCCGACGGCGCCGTCTGGGCCGGCATCATCAGCCCGGTCGGCGCCGTCACGGTCACCGTCGACCCGACCATCACCCACGCCGTCATCACGCTCAGCACGGCCCAGGACGAGGTGCCGCTCGCCGAGGCGGTGGCCGCCGCCACCCACCGTGAGCGCCCCTACCGGAGAATGCAGTGCATCCGGGTCGACGTCCCCGAGGCCCGTGCCGAGGACCGGCCGGCCTTCCACGGCGGCTCTGGCTCCACGTACAACTTCGGCCGCGACTCGGTACTCACCCAGCACTTCGGCACGATCAACGGGTCCGTGACCGGTATGACGATGGACAACGGCGAGATCAGTATCGGCGGCCGGAAGATCGTTTCCGGTGGCCGCGTCGTCGTCACGGAAGGCGCCCGCGTCCGCAGTGGCGGAACGGACTGCGGCTCCATCAACGTCGCCGTACAGCTGCCCAGCTCCACGTCCTGCCTCCGCCTGGGGACCACCAGCGCCGACCTCACCGTCCACGGCGACCGGCAGATTCCGGGCGTCCGCTCGGTCAGCGGTGAGGTCCGCGCCCAGGGCGCCGGCACGCTCTACCTTGCGACCACCTCCGGTGACACCGAGGTGGAGCAGGTCGGCGAGCGGGCCGAGGTCTCCACGGTCTCCGGCGATGCCCTGATCGGCGCGTACAGCGGCACCACGTGCAAGATCAGCAGCGTCTCCGGCGACGTCACCCTCACCGCGACCCGGCCTCCGACGGCGGCATCGCCATCGGCACCGTCAGCGGCGACATCACCATGCGCCACACCGCCCGCCTGGACGAGCGGATCAGCACTGTCGCCGGCGCCGGCTACCGCTGCTGACGCCGCGCCGGGGCGGCCGCCTCCGGCTACCAACCTCACTGGCCGCCCCGGGCCTCCCACCCGCTCCCAAAGGAGCTGGGGGCAGACACATCGTCCCTCGCCTCCCCCTGGAGCCACCATGAGTCCCGGCCCCGACGAGCAGGCCCGCGCTGAGCTGGGCGCCCTGGTCGCCCAAGCGGCCCGGCACCGAGCCACCGAGCGCGGGCGCCTGGATGCCGAGTTC
>NZ_JBIVTR010000045.1:0-1483 GCF_044756785.1 Streptomyces sp. NPDC091649
CTTAGGTTCTAGCGGTCCTCGCAACACTCATGATCGATGGGAGTTGCGAGGACCGTGGGCGGTAAGAGGCTTGATCCGGCGTTGAAGAGGCGTTTCCTTGACCGGCTGGCTGCCGTGGGGAGCGTCTCTGTCGTGGCCCGTGAGCTGGGGCTGAACCGGAATACGGCGTTCAGCCTGGCTCGTCAGGCGGGCATGACGACCGGACACCTGGGGCACCCGCGGCGCGAGGAGTACATGCGGCTCCGCGCCCGCGGGGTCTCCAGGCGAGAGGCTGCCGAGCAGGTCGGAGTGAACCGCCGCACGGCCAAGGACTGGGACTACGGCGTTCGGAAGTCCGGGAACGGGCGGATCTACCCAGACGGCCGACGTGTGAACTACACGACGGGAACCGTCACCATGTCCGATGTGATCATCACTGCACGGGTGCGGCCAGTAGGTCTCAAGTCCCTTGAGAAGAAGCTGCACCCGAGATTCCTGTCGCTCGCCGAGCGGGAGCGGATACGCGACCTCCGCGACGCCGGCCAGTCACTGCGAGCCATTGGGAGGGCCCTGGGGCGCCCTGCCAGCACCATCTCGCGCGAGTTGCGGAACAATTCGGGGGCCGTCGGCTACCTGCCCTACGCGGCGCACAGGGCGTCTGCCGCACGCAGGCCCCGGCCGAAGGAAGGCAAGCTGGCGGGTGAGAGCCCGTTGCATGCTTTCGTCCGGGATGGCCTGCGCCGGCGGTGGTCCCCGGAACAGATCTGCCACGCTCTGAGGAAGAGTCATTCCGACGACCAGAGCATGCGGGTGAGCGTGGAGACGATCTATCAGGCACTGTATTTGCAGGCCAGAGGCGGTCTCAGGCGGGAAGTCCAGGCAGCCGTCCGCACCGGCCGCACGCGCCGCAAACCGCGACGCGACCCCAGCCGTCGCACCCCTCGCTTCAACGATCCGATGGTGATGATCAGCAGCCGTCCCCCTGAGATCGAGGACAGGGCGGTGCCCGGTCACTGGGAGGGCGATCTCATCGTCGGCGAGCGCGGCCGGTCCGCCATCGCCACCCTGGTCGAGCGGACCACCCGCTACACCATGCTGGTCCATCTGCCCGGAAGCTCGCACGACGCTGCGGCTGTCCGCGACGGTCTGGTCCGCACCGTCCAGGCGCTGCCGCCGCACCTGCGCGGCTCTCTCACCTGGGACCAGGGGGCCGAGATGGCGCGGCACAAGCAGTTCACCATGGCCACCGGGATGCCCGTCTACTTCTGCGATCCCGCCTCGCCCTGGCAGCGCGGCTCGAACGAGAACACCAACGGCCTGCTGCGTCAGTACTTCCCCAAGGGCACCGACCTGAGCCGGCACAGTCCCGAGGATCTCGAACACGTCGCCCAGGAGCTCAACGGTCGTCCACGCAAGACGCTCGGCTGGAATACACCAGCCGAGCGTCTACGTGATCTACTCGCCGTCTGAGCCAGCAGTGTTGCAACGACCGCTAGAACTCGAG
>NZ_JBIVTR010000046.1:0-1423 GCF_044756785.1 Streptomyces sp. NPDC091649
CTCCGTAAGGTGTTAGGCGGCCCGGGAGGGCCGGATGTGGCTGATGGTGTCTTGCCATTTGTGGCTCCCAAGGAGTGGCCGTCCGGCTCTCCGGGGCGCCCTGGCTGCTGATTGAGATGTGCGCTTCGGTCGCTGATTACGGAGATGACAGCGGGGTGTTCCTCGGGCCGACGGCATGCCGTGTGGGTCGAGGAGGGGCACGTGAGTAAGCGGAAGGACCAGGTCTGGGCCGGTGTCGATGCCGGCAAAGGTCACCACTGGGCGGCTGTGATCGATGAGACCGGCGCGACGCTGTGGTCGAAGAAGGTCGACAACGACGAGTCGGCGATCCTGACCGCGCTCGGCGAGATCCTGGACCTGGCGGACCGGGTCCACTGGGCCGTGGACATCTCCGGCACATCCTCCGCGCTGCTGCTGGCCCTGCTCGCGGCCCACGGCCAGCAGACCGTCTACGTGCCAGGCCGAACGGTCAACCGCATGTCCGGCGCCTACCGGGGCGAAGCGAAGACCGACGCCCGCGACGCCTACGTCATCGCCGAGACTGCCCGCCACCGCGGTGACTTCGCCACCATCGACGTGCCCGCCCAGCTGGCCGCCGACCTCGCGCTGCTGACCGCCCACCGCTCCGACCTGGTGGCCGACCGGGTGCGAATGATCAACCGTCTGCGTGACGTGCTGACCGGGATCTTCCCCGCACTGGAGCGGGCCTTCGACTACTCGGCCCACAAAGGTGCGTTGGTGCTGCTGACCGGTTACCAGACGCCGGCTGTGATCCGTCGCCGCGGCAGGGCCCGGCTGACGGCCTGGCTGGCCAACCGTAGTGTCCGGGGTGCTGACGCGGTCGCCGCGACCGCGCTGGAAGCCGCGCAGGCCCAGCAGACCGCGCTGCCCGGGGAAGATGTCGCCGCGCAGATCGTCGCCGACCTGGCAGCTCAAATCCTGGCCCTGGACGACCGGCTGAAGCGGATCGACAAGCAGATCCGGGAGACGTTCCGCAGCCACCCGCAGGCTGAGATCATCGAGTCCCTGCCCGGGATGGGCCCGATACTCGGGGCCGAGTTCGTCGTCGCCGCCGGCGACCTGTCGGCCTACACCGACGCCGGCCACCTGGCCTCGGCGGCCGGGTTGGTGCCCGTCCCACGCGACTCCGGACGCAGGACCGGCAACCTCCACCGGCCCAAGCGCTACAGCCGCCGCCTGCGAAGGGTGTTCTACATGTCCGCGCAGACCAGCATCATCCGCGAAGGACCGAACCGGGACTTCTACCTCAAGAAGCGCGGCGAGGGCTGCAAACACGTCCAGGCCGTCATCGCCCTCGCACGCCGACGAGCCAGCGTGCTCTGGGCTCTGCTCCGTGACGGACGAGTCTTCACCCCCGTCCTGCCGCTCACGCAGGCGGCTTGACTTCGTCATTGAGACTCCT
>NZ_JBIVTR010000047.1:0-1294 GCF_044756785.1 Streptomyces sp. NPDC091649
AGGGCTTGGGTGTGGGTCTTCCCGCGGGCGCGTTGTTTGTCGTAGTAGGTCCGGGAGGCGGGGTCGGCGTTCATGCAGGCGAAGGCGGACAGGAACATGGCCCGTTTCAGCTGGCGGTTTCCGCCTCTGGGTGCGTGTTCGCCGTGGATCGAGGTTCCCGAGGACTTCGTGGTCGGGGCCAGGCCGGCGTAGGAGGCGAGGTGGGCGGCGGTGGGGAAGCTGGTGCCGTCGCCGACGGTGGTCAGCAGTACTGCGGCGGTCCTGACGCCGACGCCCGGCATCGAGGTCAGGACCTGGGAAAGAGGGTGGGCCTCCAGCAGGGTGCTGATCTGTGTTTCCAGGGCCCGGCGCTGTTCGTGGACGACGGCGAGCGAGCGGGCCAGGGACGGGATCACGATGTCGAGGGTGCCGGTGCCGGGAACGGTGACGGTCTGTTCGTCCAGGGCGTCGAAGATGTCGTCGATCAGCCGGGCGGCCATGCGTGGGGCCTTCGGGCGGACGAGTTCGACGAGTCTGCGTCGGCCGGCTCTGCGCAGTGCGGCCGGGGACCCGTAGCGTTCCAGCAGCCAGGTGACGGCCTGGTGGTCCAGGCGGGGTCCCAGAACGCGTTCCAGGCTGGGGTGGAACTGGGTGAGCAGGCCGCGTATCCGGTTGCTGGTGCGGGTGGCTTCGGCGGCGAGGTCCTGGTCGAAGCCGGTCAGGACGGTCAGCTCGGCGGTGATCTCGTCGGTGAGTTCGAGCGAGCGCAACGTATGTGGCAGGGTGCGGGCGGCGTCCGCGATGACCGCCGCGTCACGCGCGTCGGTCTTCGCCTCGCCGGGGTAGAGGTCGGCGATCCGGCGCATCGCCAGGCCGGGCAGGTAGGCGACCTTGCAGCCGGCGTCGCGGGCGACGGCCAGTGGCAGGGCGCCGATGGAGGCGGGCTGGTCCACGATCACCAGCACCGTGCCGAACTTCGCGGCCAGCTTGTCGAAGACGGCCCGCAGTTTCGGCTCGCTGTTGGGCAGCTGCTTGTCGAAGACCTTCTTCCCGGTCGAAGTCAGCCCGTGCCCGTGATGAGCACTCTTGCCGACGTCCAGGCCGAGAAAGACACCCACCTCAGTGGTATCGAACATCGTCCTCCTCCCTCTCCCCAAGGGGTATGCACGGCGCTGGCCTCGGCGGTGGTGACGTACGCGCGCATCCACGTTATGCAGACCTGCCGCCCGCGAACTGCCCGGCATTGCGCCGGACCGGACGGTGGCCGGACCTCTCATCAGCGTCTCCGACGGCACCTCCCGGGCCCGGTGACACC
>NZ_JBIVTR010000048.1:0-1240 GCF_044756785.1 Streptomyces sp. NPDC091649
GAACGTGGAGAACAGAGTGCGCGTGGTCATCGCCGAGGATTCGGTCCTGCTGCGGGAGGGTCTCACCCGTCTGCTCACGGATCTCGGGCATGACGTGGTCGCGGGGGTCGGGGACGCGGAGGCGCTGCTCAAGACCGTGGCGGAGCTGGACGCCCAGCAGGCGCTTCCCGATGTGGTGGTCGCCGATGTGCGGATGCCGCCGACGCACACCGACGAGGGAGTACGCGCGGCGGTGCGGTTGCGGAAGGACTACCCGGGCATCGGGGTGCTGGTCCTCTCCCAGTACGTGGAGGAGCAGTACGCCACGGAGCTGCTGGCGGGCAGCAGTCGCGGGGTGGGATATCTGCTGAAGGACCGGGTGGCCGAGGTCCGCGAGTTCGTGGACGCCGTCGTCCGGGTGGCGCAGGGCGGGACGGCGCTGGACCCCGAGGTGGTGGCGCAGCTGCTGGGCCGCAGCCGCAAGCAGGACGTGCTGGCCGGGCTGACGCCGCGCGAGCGCGAGGTCCTCGGTCTGATGGCCGAGGGCCGGACGAACTCCGCCGTCGCCCGGCAGCTCGTGGTGAGCGACGGGGCGGTCGAGAAGCATGTCAGCAACATCTTCCAGAAGCTGGGGCTCTCGCCCAGCGACGGGGACCACCGGCGTGTCCTCGCCGTGCTGACCTACCTCAATTCCTAGCAATCTGACAGCCTGTCAGATATTCATGGGGCGGAGCACGCCACCGGAGGCGGCACGCCGCACGCACCCCCGGAGCGATCGCGAAGCGCTTCGGGAGCGCTTCGGGAGCATTGCGCAGGTCCGGGGGTGTCCGCCGGTTGCGGGGCGGGCACCTCTGATCAAGGAAGGGTCGAGGGAGACCTAGGACCAAAGACTCACAGTGCAACCGCCGCCACCCCGCCGCACGGGGGTCGCGAAAGGCGACAAACCCGACCACAAGGGTGTCTCAAAACAGCGTCCACCATATGATCGGTCCCTGGAGGGCCACCTACGCGGACGTAGGGTGGCCTCTGGGATCGCCGGCTGGCCGGACGGTTCCGAACCGCCGCCCCAAGGGAGGTCCAGTTCAGTGACGAGCCAGGTCAGTAGCGCGGCAGGGAAGGCCGATGAGGCCAATGACGCCGTCCTCGGGGGTCAGCGAGCCCCCCTGCCAGGTACGACGGGAGCCGTGGGCGGGGGTGGGAAGGAGGTCCGTCGTCTGGGCCGGGTGATCATTCGTTTCGCGGGTGATTCGGGTGACGGGAT